>NZ_MAYV01000016.1:0-301138 GCF_001685035.1 Bacillus sp. FJAT-27986
TTCGTTTTTTTGTTGCTGTTGTTGTTTTTGCTGTTGTAGTTGTAGTTGAGCTTGTATAAATGCAAGTAAATCCTCAATTCTTATTGAACTCATTGATATTTCCTCCTTTCTTGTTGGTATAAAATATTGTATGTAGACAAGCATTATTTGCATGGTCAAGTAGACTGAGTTAAATCCATCATTTTCGATGAAAGCTATTATAAATGCTTTTTTGCCCTTAAAAATATACTTTGTGCCTTTCGTCGACCCTATTTACCTTCAATTCATATACTTACTTTTTCAAAGAAATGTATACAGAAGTTTTTTAATCGCAATAGAAACAAAACTCTTAATTGATTGCATAAAAAAGAAAGCGAAGTATTCCTCCGCTTTCTCTAAATTCCATTCGATTCAATGACTTGCTTGTACCAATAGAAGCTATCCTTTTTGATACGGCGTAAGTCATGCGTGCCTTCTTCGTGCTGATTAACATAGACGAACCCGTAGCGTTTTTGGAAACCATTCAACCAACTTAGTAAATCTGTGAAAGACCAGACACAATAGCCAATCACTTCGGAACCATCAGAAATGGCGTCTTGAATTGCTTTCACATGAGCCTGAAGGTACTCGATCCGGTAATCATCATGGATTTGGTCATGTTCCTCTACCTTATCAAATGCACCGAGTCCATTTTCACTTATCAATATCGGCAAATCATATCGGTTTGTGATTCGGCGCAGCGCAGTTCTCAGCCCTTGCGGATCAATATTCCAATCCCAATTCGTCCGTTCAAGGTTTGGATTCTTCGTAGTTTTGTATAGTCCTGGAATTCCAGAATCCTTTGATGTCCCTTTGATCCCGGTTGTATTCATTTCACCGGCACCCACTCCGCCTTCTAAAGGATTGACTTCAAAGGTCGAGCTTTGGTAATAGTTTAAGCCCATAAAGTCTGGCTTACCTTCTCTTAATAAAACAAAGTCCTCCTCTTCCACTTCAGGAGCAAGACCTTCTTCAACCAAGTAGTTCCATGCTGCCTTCGGGTATTTTCCCCAAGTATATATATCCATCCACCAATGGCTATTCAACTCCTCTGCATTCTCAGCAGCCAAAATATCTTCCGGCTTTGAAGATGCCGGGTAAGCTGGACCATAGGCAAAGCTCGGACCAATCTGTCCATCCGGGACATATTGACGGAATGCTTTGATGACACTGGCATTGGCCAGGTTTGCGTGATGATTCACTTGGTAGAATAACTTTGTATCCTTTACACCCGGTGGATGTGAACCTTGATCATATCCATGGCGAGTAAAAATATTTTGTTCATTTAAGCTGACCCAGTACTTCACACGATCTCCAAAGCGTTTAAAACATTCCACACTATAATTCGTAAAATCCTCAATGATTCTTCTGGACTCCCATCCGCCATATTCGTCCTGAAGTGCTTGTGGTAAATCCCAATGGTACAAGGTTAAGATAGGCTCAATTTGATATTTTCGCAGCTCATTAATCAAATCATCATAAAAGGCGAGTCCCTGCTCGTTGATTTCACCTCTTCCATTTGGAAAAATACGCGGCCATGATACAGAAAAACGGTACGCCTTTAAACCCATTTCTGCCATTAAACGGACATCTTCCTTATAACGATGATAATGGTCTACTGCGACATCTCCCGTCGTCCCTTTATATGTCTTACCCGGGATACGTACAAATTGGTCCCAATTACTAACCCCTTTTCCGTCTATATCCCATGCACCTTCAATTTGATAGGCAGCAGAAGCAGCTCCCCATAAAAAGTCTGTCGGAAACGGTTTTAATGTTTTATACATATCGCTTTAGTCTCCCTTCCGTCTGAATGTTGTCTTTTCCTTTTATAACATAGTCACTTAGACATTCTCCCAATCTAGCTTTAAACCAAAATGGAGTCCTTCTGCCGCTGTAAAAAATGATACAAAGCACCAATTAGATTCGAATCATTTCCAAACTGACATTTTTCAACTTTGACCGTTAATCCATCTGTTTCATATTTCATTTCGTTTAATGTTTCATTAATCTTGTCGATAAATGCTTCGCGATTACTGATTGCACCGCCAATCAAAATCTTATCCGGATCCAGAATAAATTGTAGATTATATATGCCAACAGCAAGCCGACGCATAAACTTATCAATCTCTTCCTGTACCTCTGTGTCACCCTGTTCAGCAAGCTCAAAGATCATCTTACCGGTAAAAGTATCGGGGTCTCTCTCTTTTCGTTTAGCAACCTGCTTGATCAAGCCTCCTACGGCTGCCAACGTGCTATAGGTTTCTGCTGGTTGTGTTCCCAAATAGCCCTCCATCTTCATATATCCGAATTCTCCAGCAAACCCATTTCTCCCATGCCGAACTTTTTTATCGAGTACGACGGCACCGCCTATACCGGTGCCAATCACTATACAAAGATAATCCTGTACATCCTTTGCTGCACCAATCCAGCCCTCCGCCAAACCAGCACAATTAGCGTCATTCTCCAATTCTACCGGTAAATTTGTCCGTTCCTGAAGGAGTTCTTTTATATTAGGGCCATGGATATAAGGGAGTGCTGTGATCCCCTCTATGATCCCGGTTTCAATATTTACCGCACCAGGCATACTCACCGCCAGACCTTTTATCACATATTTATTTTTAAAATCCTTCACGATCATATCAATTGTATTTATAAATTCGGTAAGACTCTCTTTAGGAGTTGGAAGTGAGGATTTTTCAATAAAACATCCCGTTTCATCCATAAGTGCATATTTAATGGCAGAGCCACCAACATCAAGTACCGCATAGTAATTCACTATATAACCTCCAGCAACCCAATTTTTCATACAATTATCATATCCAATATATCTGTGTTTCTTATGGGTTATAAAATAGCTTCATACATCGAAAACATCAGAATTTATCAGCTTCTGTGAACCTCGAAGTCTATGAAACTTTGATTAACAGGATTCTCGGATAATTAATTCGGAATCAATAAATACCGGTTTTAATTGGGATCTATCATTAATTAAATCGTCGAGCATATAGGCGGATAATTTACCGAACTTTTCCTTATCCTGTTTCACCGTTGTTAATTTTGGAGAACTATAACGGCAGGCTGCAATATCATCACAGCCAATTAACCGGATATCATCTGGACAGCTTAAGCCTGCTTCTTTAATAGCTTGCAAAGCTCCGAGGGCCATCATATCTGATGTCGCAAAAATTGCTTCTGGCAGCGTTTTAGAGCACAGGATTTTCTTCATTGCCGCATACCCGCTTTCCTCATGAAAATCACCGTATTGAATCCAGTCCTCACAAATTTCGAGTCCAAATTGATTCAGTGCTTCCAGGAAACCTTTTTTGCGAAAGATCGAAACAGGAGAATCAAATATACCGCCAATAAAACCAATCTTTTTAATAGCATGAAGATACAGATATTCCACCACTTTTCTCGACAAGCCCAAATTATCAGTCATAATATAGCTAGCCTTTGGCCCTTTTAATTCAATATCGATTCCGATACAGGGCAGGCCGGCTAAAGCTAAAGCGTAGGTAGATTCCTCCACCTCTTCACCAGCAATAATTAAACAGCCATCCACATTAAAATGCCGGCATCTTGCTAAATAACTTCCATTATCCGACTGAAAATGTTCGTTTGAAAACATTAAAATATCGTAACCCAGTAAACCTATATTCTTTTTAAATGAAGAGATAACCTCATTAAAATAAGGATGGGTCATATCAACATTAATTCTTCCGGCATAAATTAACCCAATTAGATTTGACTTTTTCGTAGCCAATGATCTGGCAGAAAAGTTTGGCTCGTAACCACTTTGGTTAATAATATCCATCACTTTTTTTTTCGTTTTTTCACTTATTCCCTCATAATTATTGATTACTTTTGAAACTGTACCTTGAGATACATTGGCCATTTGTGCAATATCTTTAATCGTTAAATTCATGTTAATCCCTTCTAAATGCGAGTAGTTTGGTTACCCATTTTTAGGTTAATAGGAGTTTCAATAGTTAAGCATAAAATTTGGAAGGAATGTTTATTTAACTGAGCCTTCAGTAATACTCGAAATAAACAACCTGTTGAAAAATAAAAATACTAGTAATAACGGTACTGTTGCCCAAAATACACCTGACATAATCATTCCAAAATCCACATTATGTGTATTGCTTAATTGAGCCAATGCTACCTGAATCGTATAATTTTCCGGATCTCTTAACACGGTAAACTGCCATAGGAACTCACCCCATACTGCCGTAAAGACAATAATACCCAACGTTGCAAATGCAGGGAGAGTAATCGGCACGATGATACTGCGATAAATTCTAAAGTTCGAACAGCCATCTAACTTTGCTGCTTCGATAAGTTCATCAGGAACCGATTTACTAATATATTGCCTCATGAGAAAGATACCCAAAGGATTTAAAAAGAACAGCACCATTACCCCTGGTAATGTATCAAGCATGCCCGCCTTTGATATAAGGAAATATTGAGGGATTAAACCCAATTGCGGCGGAATAATCATCGTTAGCAAAATCGCGATAAATAGTACATTTTTTCCCCGGAATGTAAACTTAGCAAAGGCAAAACCGGCCAATGAACTAATGAATAGAACAACGATTGTTACAATGGCACAAATGACAAATGAGTTCCACATCGAACCGAAGAAATCAATTTGATTTAATACCTTTTTAAAATTTTCAACTAACATATTCCCCGGTGTAAGGGTGGGAGGAATCGAGTTAAAGGCCGAGCTTGGACTAGTCGCCATTACAAACATCCAATAAAACGGGAACAAGGATAATAAGGAGGAGATGCCCAATAAGGTATAAACTAATAGTTTGCTTATGGAAAATTTCCTCACTTTTTTATTTTTATTCATTTCCCACCCCTCCTTTTTCTTCCAACTCCAGAAGTTAAGTATACATTGATTGCTGCAATCACTGAGATTAATACCAGCAAAATAATAGCTGTTGCAGAAGCAGTACCAAAGGATTGCAATCTGAAAGCATCACGATACAGGTACATAACGATCGTCATAGCCTCATCTCTTGTAAAGGCGCCTGTTCCCATAAATATAGTAGGCTCGGAAAACAGCTGCAAAGCTCCAACGGTAGAAGTAAAGACAGTCAGTATAATAAATGGTTTTAACATAGGAATGGTTATGTAACGAAATTGTTGGGTTTTATTTGCCCCATCAATCGTGGCAGCTTCATACAAATCATTGGGAATACTCTGAATCCCTGCTAGGTAAATGATTGTATTATAGCCAACCCATCGCCAAAAGACCATAATGGATATCGCAATTTTCGTTCCCCATTCTGAACTTGCCCAGCTTACTGGATCAAGACCTGCTAAACTAAGAACATAATTGGCTAAGGAGGATTCATGATTACTAAACAGCACACTGAAAATCAAGGCTACCGCAACCATTGATGTAATATAAGGCATAAAAATAGTGACTCTGAAGAAGTTTTTAAATCTTAGGAAGGCTAGATTTAACAGATAAGCAAAAATGATTCCAAACACAATTTGCGGAGCCGTGCCCATAATGCCCATAACAATCGTATTATAAACAGCCTTCCAAAATAGAGGGTCTGTTAAAACAACCTTAAAATTATCCAACCCCACTGAGACCATGGGACTGAGACCGTTCCACTTTTGAAATGCTAAATAAATACTGAAAATCATAGGATATAAACCAATAATCGCAAAAATGATAAAGAAAGGAGCAATGTATAAATAAGCGGAATACATATCTTTTTTTGCCTCAGATCTAGCTCGCTTCTTTTTAACTTTGATTTCGTTCATACTAGGATTCGCTTTCACTGGATCCATTTTCACACCTCTTTTCTTATCAAAGATGGGAGCGACGTATCCATGAAAGTCACGCCGATTCCCACCTTATTAGTAATCTATTGAAATTACCGGTTTAGTAAGCCCTTGGAGCGTTTAACAGCGGCTTTCCATTCTTTTTCAGGATCCGTTCCTTTATTTTGAACGTTCTTTAAGCCATTCAATACTTCTGAATAGATTGGGAAGTATTTTTCTCCTTTATAAACAGCCCCACTGATATCCTGTGCTGCTTTTGCAAATACAGGTGCTGTTGCTTGACCGCCAAAGAAAGCATCTTCGTTTGTTTTGAAAGCATCCATTTCATATACAGCTTGTGCGGAAGGGAAAAGTCCCTTGTCTTGGAAGGATTTTAGTTGATTGTCTGGAGAAACTAACCATGAAGTAAATTTATATGCTTCTTTCGCATTTTTCGTTTCGCTTGGTATGGAGATGAATGAGCCACCCCAGTTTGCCGCAAATTCAGATGGCAATGTCGCAACTCTCCATTTACCGGAAGCTTCTTGCGCATTCCCTTCCATCCAGCCTTTTAACCATCCAGCCCCTAATTCAGCAGCAAATTCACCTTTATTTACAGCATTTGCCCACTCCGGAGACCACATTTCAAATTTACCAACAATACCCATTTCATTCAATTTCACAGCATAATCATAAGCTTCTTTAACAGCGTTACCATCCTCTTCGATCAATAACTCCCCTTTAGAATTAAGGAATGTTGTTTCTGCACCATCCAAGTAAGCTCTGAATGCCATTTCGATACTATCTATAAATACCTTGCCTGTTTTTTCCTTCACCTTCACACCAGCTTCTTCAAAAGCTTTTGGTGAATTAATCAGTGTGGCTACTTCCTCAGGATCTGTTGGAAGACCTGCAGCTTCAAATAAATCTGCACGATAGTATAAGGCTTTCGGTCCAATATCTGTTGGCAGACCAATCAGGAAATCCCCACTATCATTCTCCCCTGTTTTCCATTTCCAATCTAAGTACTGATCCTGAATATCTTTTGCACCAAGATCATATAAGTTTTCAAAGCGATCCTGCGCTCCTTTAAAACGGTCCAGTTGGTCAATTTCCAACATCGTGATATCAGGTGCTCCACTTCCAGCAGATAAAGCAGTAAATAAAGCATCATGATGATCTGCTGTTTCAGCTGCTCTTACTTTAATCGTGACGTTTGGATTTTCCTTCTCATATTCCTTCGCAAGATCCTCATAATTCGTAGCTCCGAAAGTCCAGAAATCCAGAGTAACTTTTTCCCCACTTTTACCACCGTTTGAAGAAGTCTTTTCATCATCCTTACATGCTGCCAACGACAGCGCCAGGACCGTTGATAATCCGATTGCAGCCAATTTTTTTAAGCTTTTCAATTGTAAAACCCCCTATAATAATTTGGTCAGACCATCATCCATGGATGATGCATAAAGGTAAATTTTGATTCTGTGCTACCCAGCCCCCTTTACCATATTAATCTTTAAAAAAATGATAATAGCACCACCGTTTAGAAACCGGTTTCCAAAAAGATTAAAATCATGTCATTATCAGAGAACAGAAACCGCTTTCATTAGTGATTATAAATCGATTTTTCTGAAAAATCAACCATTTATTGGGAATATCGCCCAATATTTTGGAAATCGCTTTCGTAATTAATTCTATTAAATAACTTACCAAAGACCCTTTAGGGAGTGGTCTTAACATTTCTCTATATAGGTACCTGTTCTTCCCATTCTGGGTATTCATAAACTGAAACACAATCACCCTTACATCTAATTGTATGCCTCAAAAATAACATAGATGTAAACAGGTTATTTCACAAAAAAAAAAAAAAACGACTTACCGCACGGGCAAGCCATTAAAGAATTAATATCTAGATGACAGTCTTATCATTAAAATTTTTATGCTATCAGATTAGATACTTTTTAATACGGTTACCAATCAATTAACTAAATGGGATTTGATCACCTTTAGAAATTACAATTTAGAAGTTATACCCATTCTAAAGAACTAGGACCCTAACCATCCTAACTGAGAGAATCAACTTATTAGATAAATTATTGTTTTTGAAATTGATTGTTTACGATCTTTGATATCGATTTGTTTTTGGCTAATGCTAAAATTCCTGCCGATAAAAACATTAAGGACCCTAACAGATCCATTACTAGATAGGAGGTAACCCCTATTAAGATAAACCAGATAGGCTTTTTAACTTCTAGTTGATTGTCCTTTAATAATTTTGCCATAACAAAATTTACAATCCCTAATATAACAAATAGCATTCCGAAGCTAACCGAGAACATATATAAACTACCAAAAATAGATTGTGCCGCTTCAAGTTTTGCTAGAGTATTATAATCAGAATTTAATCCTTCATTTTTTATATATGAAGCATAAACAAAAATAGTAAGGAGACCTGAAACGATCTGCCATATAGAACCGACCATGACTAATCTTCTCTCTAGCTTTCGATTCACCATTAAACCTCCTTCTATTATCCTTTAACTCCAGATGACAAGGACATTGATTCCATAAAGTATTTTTGTGTAAATAAATAAAGGATAAATGTTGGAATAATGGCAACAAGTGCTCCCGTTAGAGCATGCGCCACATCGAGTTGATACATCCCTTGTAGTAATTGTAATCCCGGGGTGATTGGCATCATTTCAACATCATTAAACACAATGGATGGCCATAAAAAGTCATTCCAGGAGGCAGTAAATGTAAATAACGCTACAACTGTTAATACCGGTTTTATTAGTGGTAAAATCAGCTTAAAAAATATTTGGAAATCGGAAGCTCCATCTACTCTCGCAGATTCATCAAAATCAATAGGAATTCCTTGCATAAACTGTCTTACAAGGAAGATATTAAATACTCCTGCTGCCCCCGGTACAATCGCAGCTAAATAATTATTTACCCAACCTAGTGTGTCCATAATTTTATAAAGCGGAATAAGGTTTACAACAGCTGGAAACATCATCGTTGCCATTAAAAAGATAAAAATGGTATCTCTTCCCTTGAATTTCATTCTTGAGTATCCATATGCAGCTAATGAAACAATTACAAGTACTAATACTGTTTGTGATAGCGATATTATCATTGAGTTCATAAACCATTTTGCAACTGGTGCACTCGTGTTATTAAAAAGTACATCCTGGTAATTACCAATAACCCAATTAATCGGTAGGATTGTAAAAGCATTTGTTTGAATATCTGCCTCACTTTTGAAAGACGTAATGAATGTGTACAAGACAGGGACAATCCATATAAAAGCCATTATCAGTAAAAAGATTAAACCAACAATTTTTGAAATACCTTTTTTACCCAAAACAAGGACCTCCTAATCACGTTGTCTTAAAAAGAAGAATTGAATGGCAGAAACAACCATAATACATAAACCGAGAATTACAGCCATTGCCGCTCCGATACCAGCAATAGAAATTCCAGAACCAAATGCATTTTCTTGTATGTACATTAATAATACGGAAGTTGAGCTAGTTGGCCCACCTTTCGTTAACATAAGTGGTTGTCCATATACATTAAATTGTGCGATTGTTGTAATAACAACTGTATATAATATTTGAGATCTTATACTTGGTAGAGTGATTCTAAAAAAGCTTTGAAACTTATTTGCTCCATCTATTGAGGCTGCCTCATATAAATCTTTTGAAATACCGTTTAAAGCAGCCTGATAAATAATCATATTTGCACCGATTGTCCACCAGACCGTTACAGTAACTAATGCAATCCAGGCATATGGCTGGGTCGCTAACCAGTTTGTTTCAACATTTAGAAAATGATTAACTGGGCCAAAAGAAACACTGAAAAGCATTGAAAAAATAATCATTACGGCAGAAACAGAAAACAAAGTCGGCATGTAAAACAATGCCTGAAAAAATTTCATCCCCTTTGGTTTTGTGTTAAGACCTGCAGCTAAAAGCAAAGGAACAATAATACAAGCAGGAACTGTAAAAAGCACAAACTTGAATGTGTTTCCTAATCCAGTACGTAGTTGATCGTAAAATGTTGAATCTTGATTAAATAATATTTCTTGATAATTAGCAAATCCAACAAATTCCGGCTTTCCGATTAGATCCCAGCTCGTAAATGAAATATAAATACCATATAAAGTGGGAATAAGAAAAAATATCGCAAATATTATTAGATGTGGCCCAATGTATAGAAACGGAGAAAAATTAAAATGTTTTTGTTTCGAATGTTTTTCTATACCTGCTGACATTTTTAATTCTTTATTCACTCCAGGATTGTTCATATATTTAACCCCTATTCTTTAGATATCGAATAGAGAGAGAAATCCTTATATATGGATAAGGATTTCTCTCTAATTGTGAAAGATCGATTTTTATTGTCAATTAATTCCATTATTATTATTTTTTATTAGTTGAAATTTTATCCTCAACTGCTTTTTGAGCATTTTTCAACCCTTTATCGATATCTAATTTCCCATAAATCGCATCGCCAACCAATTTATCGACTTCTTCGACTACAAAACCATTGTACTTATAATCAAAGATTTTAAGAGATTGCTGCATTTCTTGGTTCTCAATTAAGAAAGCCTGAGGCAATTCTTTATATTCAGGATTTTCTAAGGTTTCTAAAGCTGCAGGATTTTGTCCTGCTTTAGCCCATGGAAGTGAATTTTCTCTCACAAAATCTAGGAAATCAACTATCCCCTTTGCCTTTTCGTCTGAACGTTCTTTGCTGTTAAACATGACGAATTGGTGAGAAGACGTCCAGTTTACAATTTTATCAGATGAAAGCTGAGGGAAGTTTGTTAAACCCCAGTTTAATTTCTTAGCATCTTTTATACTATTTTGCATCCAGATACCTTCTGGATAAAAAATAGCTTTACCAGATTTGAATAACTGGCCTGGATCTTCTCCATCCTTGTTAGCAATTTTATCGTCTACAAGACTTTTTAATAATTGTAATGCTTCTTTAGCTTCTGGAGTATCAATAGTAGGAGCTTCACCATCACTAGTTATGTCTCCCCCGAATTGATTGTAAATGGATAAAAAGATCGGACGTGTCCAAGTGATTCCAATGCCAGTAATTTTGTCTTTTTTAGACAATTCTCCTGCTTTTTTCACTTCATCAAAAGTTATAACATTATCATCAAGTGCATTAGGTGCATATTTTTCCAGCAAATCTTTATTATAATACATTACAAAACTATGCACATCTAATGGCACACTATATCTACTATTATTAAGGTTACCAATGTCCCAACCTGCTGTTACATAGTTTTCTGCTTTAATTTCAGGATGATCAGTCAATACATCATCAAACTTTGTTAACATATCATTATCTACAAATTGTTTAATTCTCTCAGCATGAACTACGGTTAAATCAGGAATACCTTTTCCAGAGTTTACTACCGTTGGAATCTTGGTATACATATCATTTTCTACCATTGATACATTCTTAATTTTGAACTTAGGGTTTGTCTTATTATAATCATTCACAATTTGCTTCATATTCTCACCATCTGGCCCTGTGAATGGATTCCAAAAGACAATTTCATTTTTAGATGAACCTTCTGAACCTGAACTAGATGAACTACAACCTGTCAATGCCGTCATAACTAGAAAAAGAATAGACAATGTTAATAGCGATATTTTTCTCATTAGTTTCCCCCCCTAATTTTTTCAGAAGATAAAACATGCTCCTAATACTTAAAAGCGAATCAATACCTCCCATCAATTAAATAATGTTTAATGAATAGTTAGTACACATTTTAAATTTCACTATTTTTATCCCTTTAACTGACTTCCTATAAGTTTTCATCAAGGGCGTTGTACATACAGTTATCAATTTGAGTCTTATTTATTGTTTATTGTCTTGATTTTGTTTAAATCTACTTTTGGTTCCCGATTTTCCTTTAGTAAACCGTTCACCTCTTGTTGCACATCGGTAATTTGCGTATAGCAAAAACCACTAATATATGGAGTGTTTTTAATAGCTTGAGTAATAGATTCATAACGATGTAGTAATTCTTCTTCACTATTCACTTGCTTACCATAGCCCCAGCCTTTTTCAGAATCAAAGGCAATACCACCATATTCACTAATAATGATTGGCTGCCCCTTATATTCATATCCTTTTGCCATTGCAAACTTAGAATTATTAAATGCTATCTTGTTATTCACAACTTTTTCTTTGTCTTTATATCGTCCAATAAATTCCTCACCATATTCCACATAATCATGAAGAGTCAGAATATCTGAAACTGTATGCTCCCAACCATCATTTACAATAACAGGTCTCATGCTATCAATCGCTTTTGTAAGATGATAGATACCTTCTGTAAAATTTTGCTGTTTTGCATCTGTAAAAACATTCTTTATACCCCATGATTCATTAAACGGAGTCCAAGTAATAATGGACGGGTGATTATAGTGCTGCTTAACAACTTCAATCCATTCATCTGTAAAATTCTGAATTGCCCCATCAGAAAACTCATAGGTTGCAGCCATTTCAGACCAGACTAGCAGTCCTTTTTTATCAGCCCAGTATAGGAATCGCTGATCTTCGACTTTCATATGCTTTCTAACTCCGTTAAAGCCCATTTCTAATGTTCGGTCAATATCTTCAATGATTGCTTCATCTGAAGGTGGTGTTAAATATGACTCTTCCCAATAACCTTGATCTAATATAAGTTTTTGATAAATTGGTGTATTATTTAACAATACATTCCCATTCTCTATAGACACTTTTCTCATCCCAAAATATGATTTTACATAATCTATTACTTTCTCGTTCTCAAGCAATGTAAATTCAACATCATATAAATTAGGAGATTGTGGACTCCAATGCATTATTCTCCATTTATGAGACTCACAAGCAATATTCATGGTAGTCATAAAATGTGGTCGATATACGCTTTCTTCAAAACGCTTTATTAGCTGACCTTCAAAATAAATGGATGTTCTTAATACTAAGGACTGATCAAGGTCACCTGAAACTTCAAACCCGAATTCAACTGATTCTGTATCTATATCAGGAGTTATTTTGACTGACTGGAGATGCGCTTCATTTAAAAACTCAAGCCATACCGTTTGCCAAATTCCAGTTGTTTGGACATACCAACAATCAAAATTATTATCTAACCACCTTTGTTTTCCTCTTGGTTGAAAGCAGCTTTGACTGTCTTCATTTTTAACCACAATGTTTAATTCATTTTCCTCACTTAAATAATCAGAAACATTAAATGAAAATGCAATTTGTCCACCCTTATTTTCACCAACAAATATTTCATTAACCCATAGCTTTGTTACATAATCTGCTGCTTGGAAATGAAGGATTATGTTTTTATTTTCATATTCTTTAGGTATTATGATTGTTTTTTGATACCAAACATTCGGACAAAATTTTTCCTCTCCAATACCACTGGCTTTTGTTTCATATGTAAAAGGGACGATTATTTTTTTATCAAACTTTGATTCTTTGTACCATTCTTCCTTTTCTCCGATATTCTCTCTATCAAATTTGAAATTCCATTCTCCATTTAAATTCATCCAATCCGCTCTTTCAAACTGAGGACGCGGATATTCAGTTCTTGGTATGTATATTTCTGTCATTTGAATAACTCCTTTATATTTTATCTAAATATTTCAAAAAATGTAAGTGCTTACATTTATATTTTAAATTAAGCTCAATAACATTAATATACTAAATTTAGTATAAAATATACTTTTCTTAAGATAAGTAGACTAAAGCAGAAAAGAACCAACCTACGTCTATAAAGATTACATAGTTTGCTTTCTATTAATTAAACAACATATCATTATTAATCAACCAATACTTGTTTATTTTAATAGAGTATCTAACAGTGCTACATTTTCACATGAATTAAATTGCACAGGAACATAAATCCTTTTTGGATTGTAAGTACCCTTAACTTGTTCTAAAAGAAGGTCAACTGCTTTTTTACTACATTTATCAATATCTTGCTTTATAAATGGAACTCCAGCTATACCAGATGGATCAAAGGTCAACAATACAATTTCTCGACCTAATTCCTTCTTCAAAGAACAGATTGCTAAATGAGTATAAAGAGCTAATTCTGCATTCATTGTAAAAACAGCTGAAATTTCTGGCTTACTTAATAAAAAAATCTTAATTAAGTTTGGGGTTATGTTCGGTTGAATATCATTGAATCCTAATAAAAGCCATTGGTTCTTATCAATTTTAATCCCTTTAATTAGAAAAGCGTTTTCAAATCCCTTTGATCTCTCATTAGTTACAGTATTGGTAATGAACGGAGATATGAGCCCAATATTCTTGTGCCCTTCATTTAATAAGTAGGAAATAGCTTCGAACGTACCGACTTCATTTTCGGAGGTTACACTATAAGTTAAAATATTTTCCATATATCTATCAATTAATACAAAAGGATATTTATCCAATGACAGTTTAAGGACAGCCTCATTATATGTTTCTTTTTCTGTAGGAAAGATAATCATCCCGCTTACTTCCATCTCTCTAAACATTTCAATAGCATCCGCTTCAACATATTGGGACTCTCTTGTAATTTTTATAATAAGTTTATAACCATTTTCTGTAACATACCTCTCAATAAAATTAACAAACTCTTGTTCAATCTTCGTTTTCATATTTGGTAGAATAAGTGCGATTAATCCCTTTTGTTTATTCAGTTGATTAATAGAAGAGGTTAAATAACTTTCACAAACAAACGTACCTTTTCCTTTGATTCTTTCTACTATTCCTTCTTCAGCAAGTCCAACAAGCGCATTTTTAGTTGTAATCTGGCTAACATGATATTCTTTCGTCAACTCTTTTTCAGAGGAAACACGATCACCTACCCGGAGCTTACCTGTTTGTATTTGAGCTTTAATTTTATTTTTTATTTGTTGATACAGAGGCTCATTTTTAATCGTAACTCACCCTTTATTCTTTATATACTGATATACTAAGCATACTAACCATTAGTATATTTTACCACCTTTTAGTGGATTATATTAATTCATATATAAAAGATAATCTCAATAGTACATTTGTTTACAGTGTATAAATTAAAAATACAAAAAGAAACAAACTGCGAATAATATCAACAAATATCAATAAGCATAATAAATAAGGATTCTATTATAATTAAGTCTATAAAAGTTCATAAATATATTTTTATCTGCATCTTGATTTTCATAATAAAAACACATTTACCAATGGTATGGTTTACACAATTAAACTTAAACTCTCCTTAAATCCATATCCACTAACTCCAATTTTCAATAAAAATAATAGATTGAAATATCTAATCTATCCTCTCAAATAAAAGTGGTAAAAAACTTCATCGTCCCCTTCCTTTATTTCACAACACCATAATAATAGGTCAATAGAGTCAATTTATGTTAAAATTACACTTTACAGATAGGAGGATTTTTAATGGCGAAAAAGAAAGTATTGGCTGTTGTGACGAGCCATGAATATATGAAAAATAAAAAAGACAAAACGGGTTTATGGTTAAGCGAACTTGTACATTTTTATGATTGTTTAAAATTGGCAGGATATGAGGTTGATATAGTTTCCACAAAAGGAGGAAAAGTACCACTTGATCCGAAAAGCCTTCTCCCTGTCTTGCTGGATAACAGGACAAAGGAATACTATCTGGATCCGTATTTTATTAGTAGATTGGATAAAACCACTTCTATCGATGAAATAACATCTGACGAGTATGGCTGCATCTATTTTGCCGGCGGACATGGAACGATGTGGGACTTCCCTAACCAGTCCAGCATTCAAAAGTTAACCGCTGAAATATATGAAAAAGGCGGTGTCGTTTCGGCTGTTTGCCACGGACCTGCTGCTTTATTAAATGTTGTATTATCAGATGGGACTCATCTCTTGGAAGGAAAAACAGTAACCGGTTATACAAATATGGAAGAAACGATCATGTTTGCATCACATAAAATACCATTCAAGCTTCAAAATGAGTTAACCGCTAAAGCTGGAAAATTCACAAAATCAACCGTTCCTTTCACATCACATGTGGTGGAAAATGAGCGAGTGATTACAGGACAAAATCCACAAAGCGCGCGAGCAGTTGGTGAGAAAACGTTACATTTCTTACAAAATCAAAAAAGATATTAAAAAATGTCGATTCAAACTCCAAACCTTTGTTGGAGTATTGAATCGACATTTTTTTAATTTACATAGGTAATACATACAAAAAGATAGATAAAAAGTGCAGAATAGAAGCAACCAAGACCATCAGATGCCAAATCGCATGGTGATATGGAAACCCTCTCCATACATAAAAGATGCTTCCTACCGTGTATAATAATCCGCCATACACAAGCATCATTAATCCAGTTGGAGGAACTGCCATTTTTAACGGCTCCCATGCTACAACAATTAACCAGCCCATGATGATATAGATTATTGTAGAGAGAATGACAAATTTCCTTAGGAAAATGGCTTTAAAAACAATTCCGGCTATTGCCAACGTCCAGATAATCGCCAATAATGCATATCCTGTTTTCCCTCCAATTGCAATGATTGCATACGGTGTATACGTTCCTGCAATAAATAAATAGATGGAGGTATGATCAAAGAATTCCATAATCACTTTGACTTTGCCCTCAGGAAATGCATGAGTCAGAGTCGAGAATGTAAAAAGCATCAACATCGATATTCCATAGACCAAAACAACTGATAGCCTATCGCCAGCTCCATTCGTTATAGAAAAAACAATCATTAAGATTAGGGCCGCAAAGGATAAAGCTGCTCCTATCCCATGCGTAATCGCATTGACGACTTCTTCTTTCTTGGTGTAAGTATAGACTCGATTCATCAAGAGACTCCTTTCCATGTTTTTATTTGTCTATTCCCGTTTTTTTGCTAAATTAATACCTTTCTACCTATTTTTTAAGATTTAATTGTTTTAAAAGATATGGCCAGACCTCCATAATATCTGTTGCTAGCATTGCGCTAGGTTCACGTTCAATCGCCCAATATTCTGACGATTTCCCATGAAGATAAACCGCATTCGACACGGCTGTTGTATAGTGTGAGAAAGGTTCAGATAGACACAGTAATCCTAAAATAATTCCAAGCAATGTGTCTCCAGAACCGCCTTTTGAAAGACCGCGATTTCCCGTTTGATTGATATAGCCAGTTCCATCTGGAAAAGCGATAACCGTATTTACTCCTTTTAAAATAACTGTTACCTCATGTTCAATAGCAAAATCACGAGCAACCGAAATGCGGTTTTCATTGATCCACCTAGAAGATAATCCTGTAATTCGAGCCATCTCTCCGGGATGAGGTGTCAAAATGACCGGTGCCGGACGCCCTTTTGGATACTCTCTTTTTTGCAGGGCAGCGGCATCTAAAATAAGAGGCAAATCAGGTTGATTCAATAAAAATTGAACTTTATCCTCCAATTGTTCATCCAAATCCAAACCAGGACCGATTGCTGCTGCTTTCATACTGGATAGCTGTTTATTTTCTTTTAATTGTTGAAGCGTGTGATACCAATAGGTTGCTTCAGGAAGTCTCTGACAAACAATTTGTGCTACACTTTTATCGGTTGCGATTGTCAGTTTGCCAATTCCGGAACGCATAGCACCAAGACCAGACAGAAGTGCACAACCTGGCATTTCCTCACTGCCAGCAATTAATAATCCGGTTCCAAATGATCCTTTGTGCGGATTATTTGGTAAAGCAGGCCATGTTTGTTTAACATCTTCCTCTGTCCATACTCTCCAGCCTGATTGCTGTACCAATCCAATATCCAACGATTTGACTGTCCCATAGTATTCAGCCGAAGGCACTAAAAAAGCTGAAGGCTTAACCCCATGTAAGCATAATGTGTAATCTGCTTTAAAGGCAGTCACTACATTACCTCTATCAGCTTCAACACCTGAAGGAATATCAATCGCAATTTTCAGAGCCAATGATTGGTTCCAGTAGGCAAGCACTCGATCCGCATGACTGGAAAACGGCGGTTTAAACCCAATTCCAAAGAGCCCATCTACCAGAACATCATATTCATTTTCAATCGTTTGGGTGTATGGGTATCCACAAGTAGTAAAATAAGAAAAATGCTGTTGCGCAACTTCAGACTTTGGCAATCCAAACGGCAAAATAAGCGTCGCCTTATAACCGTGATTCAGCAATAATCTCGCAAGGACAATCGCATCGCCTCCATTATTTCCTTGCCCAGCGATGATTCCAACTTCATCTTCCCTCTGAATTAAACTGGATACTTCTCTGAACAAAGCCTGTCCAGAGTTTTCCATTAAAGTAAAGATGGATAGCCCATCCGCGTCAGCTTTACTGTCGACTTCTCTGATATCATTCGCAAAATAAATATTCATCATCGACCACCTCTCTTCTTATATTTTTAGTATACAACAATAGGAATAGGACATTTAAACGATATAGTAAGGTAAGGGATCTGATATCTATTGATCAGATATAGGTTTAGGAGAGAGGTAGCATAGATGGTCCATAGCCAGGGGATTCCTCCTTTCTCCCACCTTTCCCATACCTTTACGCCACCTTTGACCGGGGATAGGTGTGATATAGGTGGGGTAAAGCTCCGGTATAAGTTTTCGATTTAAAATAAAATAGTCAGCTCCACAATCGGAACTGACATTTGTTTAACCATCAACTTCCAGTAAATAACGTATCTCCTTTTTCCAGTTCCCCTGTATGAAGTTGATAACACTTATACTTATTTCCTGCCTGTTCTTTTATCCAACTTGCTGCATTCGTTCTTGATGATCATAAGTATCAATTTACTTGGAAAAATTAATCAAATTATCACCGAGGTTCAGAATGACGCTATGATTCTTTTCGATTGCTTTCCTTCTTGATTCTGTATTCACTTCATCTGTCAGTAAAATAAGATGTCCTTGATCCGTTTGCGGTAATCCAGCCCTCTTCAGATTCTTTTCAGTAGCCTCATATAAATGTTTTTTCCTGTTTGACACATAAAAGATTTGGATTCCTTTCATATCCGCATATTGAAGGAACTCTGATGCACCAGGCAGAGGTTTGGCATTTGCTTGGTAGACCCATGCATCCCATTCTTTATCATTAAAGGAGCTTTTCTTTTGAGCCAACTTAGCTAAAAAAGGGCGGTTATTCAATACGGTTTCATCTAAATCTAAAATAATGGCTTTATCCTCATCCGTCTTTTGTTGCAGAGCTCGATCGAGTCTATGTTTAGCCACTTTATAACCTTTACTAAATGACGCATCAGTCGTAGATTGTTGGTACCTAAGGACGTGCATTATATTTTCTTCTTGTTGATTCTTATACGGACTAGCTTCTATCCAGTTCATAGGTAAGCTTATCCAAACACTAAATACAGTAATAAGTATACTTCCTTTTCTGATGCCATTCTTTTTCATTCCAATCACCTCTCGAACAGTTTTTCCAAAGACTTTTCATTTCATGAAAAATTTATATTGGAATAGCGAATCTGCTTAAATAAAGTAGGTATTGGATACGAAAAAAAGACCTCATTTGAGATCTTTACTGATTGATTTAGAATTTTCTTTTTCTTATTAAAATACTACTAAACATCCTCAAAGAAACCGCAAAACAGAACATTTTATCAGTCGGAATTTGCAGAATAAACATATTTTCCAGAAATTTTTTAATCTTTAATCAGGGTCTTTATTATGAGGAGCCGAATTGTAAAACTATTTATCTCCATTGGTATACATATCTTAGAATTCATAAGAACTAATATTCATAAATATAGGGGTGATATTCTTGTTTAAAAAACCATTTATTTTGTTGATGATCGGTATCATTCTTGTTCTATTTATAGATACGGGTGCAAAGAATTTCTCAGATCTTTTGCTTAATAAATAAACAGAAACATAAAAAAAGCGGGGAATGCGATACCGCCCCTTAAAAGTTAGTTTTACTCTAACTTTTAGGGTATGACAACTTCCCCGCTCTCTTTATTAATATTGATTAGTAGTCTTATGTCGTTCAACTAATTTTTTTAATGATTGAATCTGACCTAGATGCATCGCTTCATGGCTCAGTAAAAAGTGAAACAATTCGCTTTTTGTTTTAATACCAAACTTTGCAAGAGGACCTGTTACCTCTTCTCTCCAGAATTCCTCCGGTAAATCTTTAATTCTCTTTTCCTGAGATTGATAATTGGACTTGATATCATTCAAAGAAGGTGCACTTCTTTGCCAATATTTTGGCGAAGTTCCGCTTCTGAAAAATTCTCCATATAACTCTGAAAGCGGTGAACCGCTGCCAGGATAATCAAACAAGAAGGATTCCGCACTTACCAGTACATGCCCTAATTGCCAGCGAATCGTATTATTAAAACCTTCTGGTTGAAGATCAGCCTCCGCTTCAGATAAATCCTCTAAAATTTCCTGTAGCTTACTTCTGGTCAACTCAAATTGTTTTTGCATACCAGTCGTTTCCATATAATCCCCTCCACTAATTCTTTTTGCCCTTCACAAGATATGGGTTGCTATCCTTTATACCCTATCTTTCCTGAAAAAAAACAGAAGTGAAACGGCTTATTGGACTGATAACATACAAATTGTTAGCTGGTTGTTTGTTTTGCCTTATTTCTAATCAATTCTTTAACAAAGGACTCCAATTCCTTATGGCCCTTTTGATGCAGTAAACTTACAACCTTACTCCCTACAATAATTCCATCACAATAGTCATACAATTGATTGGCCGTCTTTGCATTGGATATTCCAAATCCCGCATAGATTGGACAATCCGTATTCTGCTTAAGTTGTAGGATTTGTTCTTTAAAGGCTTCATCATTCAACTGTGCCTGTTCTCCTGTTGTCCCATTTACCGTTACTGCATAAATAAAACCTTCCGCTCCATCACAAAGCTTTGCCATTCGAGTTGGATTTGCCGTTAAAGGTATGAGTCTAATTAACACAATCCCTTCATTACTGAGCTCTTTCTTAAACATCTGCTCTTCCTCCAGGGGAACATCTGGAATGATACAGGCACTAATGGAGGCTTCTCTGCACTTGGCAGCAAATTTTGAAATCCCAAGGCGTAAAACAGGATTTGCATACGTCATCATTATTAACGGAATTTCAATAATTTCCTCAGTATTCTTTAATTCATTTAATATATCCTCCAAAGTAATATCCTGTTCCAGGGCACGTAAACCTGCTTCCTGAATGCTAGGTCCGTCAGCTACTGGGTCAGAAAATGGAATTCCAATTTCTATGGCGGAAGCCTCTAATCTTTCAAAGTACTTTATAGTCGGAACAAGCTGATCAAGCCCTCCATCACCGCCCATAATATAGGGGATAAACCCTTTTTTTTCACTCTTTTTAGCCTCTGAAAAACAATCTACTAGCTTATTAGGCATGCTCCGCACCTCCAACTACATTCATGACGGTATCCATATCTTTATCTCCTCTCCCAGATAAACAAATCACAATAGACTGATCTTTCCCCATATTAGGTGCCCTTTTGACTGCTTCCGCTATCGCATGCGAGCTTTCGAGCGCAGGTATAATTCCTTCCTTTCTTGTTAACAGCTTAAATGCCTCTAATGCCTCATCATCTCGAATAGATATATATTCAACTCTTCCCTCGTCCTTCAGAAAGCAGTGCTCCGGTCCGACTCCCGGATAATCTAGTCCAGCCGATATAGAATGAGCTTCCTCTATCTGTCCAGCTTTATCCTGCAGGAGATACATGAGTGCGCCATGCAGAATCCCCTTTTCTCCTTTTGAAAGGGATGCTGCATGCTCATTTGTATCTAACCCATGGCCAGCCGCTTCCACGCCTACTAAAGTAACCTGTTCATCCTCTAAAAATTCGTAAAACATCCCCATCGCGTTACTGCCACCGCCGATACAGGCAATAATTTCATCTGGCAATCGATTGTGTAAAGCTAAGAATTGCTCCCTGGTTTCCCGACCTATTACACTCTGGAAATCTCGTACAATTTGCGGGAAAGGATGGGGTCCCATCACAGATCCCAATAAATAATGTGTATCCTCAATATGACCGACCCAGTAACGTAAAGCTTCATTTACGGCATCCTTCAGTGAACAGCTTCCTTGTTGTACAGGCACTACCTTTGCACCCAACAATTCCATTTTCAATACATTCGGTTTTTGCCTCTTCACATCTTTTTCACCCATAAAGATTACTGCTTCCAAACCAAGCAAGGCACAGGCTGAAGCAGTCGCGACTCCATGCTGGCCGGCACCTGTTTCCGCAACAATTCTTGTTTTGCCCATTACTTTGGCAAGCAGGGCCTGACCAAGTGTATTATTAATTTTGTGAGCCCCGGTATGATTTAAATCCTCCCTTTTAAGGTAAATCCGCGCACCACCTAAATGTTCGGTCAAATTTTCCGCATAGTATAACGGAGTCTCTCTTCCTACATAATCCTTCAAAAGTAATTGATATTCAGTAATAAATGACTCTTCCTGCGCAATCGTTTTATAGGCTTCCTCCAATTCGAACAAAGCCGGCATTAATGTTTCCGGTACAAATCTTCCTCCATATTCCCCATATCGGCCAGTTTTATCTGGATATTCTTTTATTTGATTCACTTGATTTCCCCCTCTTTTGCCATTTTTATAAATTCAAAGATTTTTCTCGTATTTTTTCTCCCATTTACCTCAACACCACTGCTCACATCAACCATAAACGGATTTACAACCTCAATCGCAACTCTTACATTTTCAGAATTCAAGCCTCCCGCTAAAATGATAGTAGGATATTTAGCTCCTAGTCCTCTAACCTTTTCCCAATCAAATGCCACTCCGTTTCCACCTCTATATTCCCGTGCTTCAGCATCCAATAAAATATAATCAGCATGCTTAACATCACCAACATCTAAGTCTGCCTGAGCAGGCTTAATTCCTAGCGATTTAATGATCGGCAATCCAACCTCCAAATAGTCTGCCGGCTTTTCTTCTCCATGAAGCTGAATGGCTGTCAATCCACAATATCGTGCCACTTGTTTCACCGTTTCTACCTCTTCATTAACAAAGACACCGACCTTCCAGATTTCACCTTCCAGTTTGGAGATGATTGGTTTGGCCTTCTCAGGAATAATTCTTCGCTTGCTTTCGGCGAACATAAATCCAAGGGCATCCGCACCTGCTTTTTCAGCTGCTAATGCATGCTCGACGGTTTGTATTCCACAGATTTTCACCTTCACCGACTGTACCTTCTTTCAATTTTCTTGATTTCTTTTACAAATTGAGCGGGATCTTGATGCTTCATCAATGCCTCCCCAATTAGGATTGCATCCACGCCTGCATTGGCAACACGTAAACAATCATTAACATTCTTGATTCCACTTTCACTAATGACAATAGTCGACGGATCGTCAATCAATTTGATTAAATTTTCAGTAACAGCTAAATCTGTGTTAAATGTTTGAAGATTTCGATTATTTATGCCAATCAATTGCGGTTTAAGGGACAGAGCTGCCATTAAATCCTCCTCATCATGCACTTCCAGTAAAACTTCCAAATGTAGATGGAGAGCATACTCATACAATGCTTTTAATTTTCCAGGTGATAAAATTCTTACAATCAACAGGACTATACTTGCCCCCGATAAAAAGGCTTGATTAATCTGAGATTCTTCCAATATAAAATCCTTGCATAAGACTGACAGATCTATATGACTGCTTACAACCTGTAAATCTTCAAAGCTTCCATTAAAATATTCTTTATCCGTTAAAACAGATATGCCGTCAGCGCCGCCTTCCTTATATTGATTAGCTACCTCTATTGGGTCGGCCAAAGATTGAATGATTCCTTTTGATGGAGATGACCGTTTAAATTCTGCAATCACACCAAGGGTAGACTGACTTCTGATTCGTTCAGCAAAAGTATCTCTTACCTGCATTCGTTTGATGTCATTTGACAATTCAATTGCGGTTGATTTGCTTAACTCTCTCCTCTTGTGCTCCACGATATTCATTAAATAGGTTGGCATATATCATTGGCCCCTTTCGTTTGAACCGGTCCCCTAACTTCAAGTAATTTCCGATAGACAGCACCTGAATCAATTAATTCAGCCGCATACATGACTCCTTCCTGGATCGTAGAAACTTTCCCTGATACAAATAAACCAATTCCTGCATTTAGAAGGACGGCATCACGACATGGATTCTTTTCCCCACAGAAGATACCAATCATTTTTTTTGCATTTTCAGACGGCTCACCACCGGTCAAACGGCTATTGTCCGATACTTTCAATCCAACGTCATTGGGATGGATGGCTTCTTCTGTTATTAGACCACTCTGAACAAAATATAGCTTGTTTTCGCCAGACAATGAAGCTTCATCCATATTACCCGCTCCATGGATAATGGCAGCCTTTTTTCTCCCAGCCTTCAACAATACTTCTCCATACAGCTTTAATAGTTTTACATCATACACACCAACCATTTGATAGGTTAAATGGACTGGGTTTGTTAAGGGTCCGATTGCATTGAAAATCGTAGGAATACCCAATTGCTTCCGAACTGCAGCGATTCTTTTTAATTTTGGGTGGATATGTCCAGCATTCAAAAATACTAAGTTAGCTTGATGAATAGCTTTCCTGGCTTCTTCCTTTTGATTAATCGTATTAATGCCCAATGCGTTCAGCACATCCATGCTGCCGGATTGACTCGTCATATTTTTGTTTCCGTGCTTCACCATTTTGATTCCGGCACTTGCCAAAACAAATGCTGATGCCGTACTGATATTAAAGCTATTGCTGCGATCGCCTCCGGTACCACAATTATCCATGGCTTCCGGGATAGTTCCTAGCTGATGTGTCGATTCCTTTCGAATCATTTCTGCGATAATATACAGTTCCTTACTCCCGTATCCCTTCAATCCAATAGCCATCAAAAATGCAGCCAATTCCGCTTCAGAAACAGTTGGACTTAACATTTGTTTTGCAGCATCTGTCATTTCTCCCTCTGATAAACTCTTTCCTTTACTTAATTTGAAAAGATACTCATTCATGCAAGACTGCCTCCTTCACAGTACTATTAAGAAAATTAGTAATTATTGTTTTTCCATAGGGCGTTCCTATTGATTCAGGATGGAATTGAACGCCGTATAAGGGATACTGCTTATGACGAATGGCCATAATCTCGTCATCATCCTCTGAAGTTGCTATAATCTTAAACTCATTTGGCAATGTCTCTTCTTTTATAATTAGAGAATGGTATCTCATTGCCTGAAACCCTTGAGGTGTACCCTTAAAAATTTCATCTCCTGTATGGATGATCTTTGATGATTTACCATGTTTGATCTTTCCAGCTCGACTTACCGTAGCACCAAACACCTGGCCAATGGCCTGATGCCCTAGACAAACGCCTAAAATAGGAATATGGCTATAAAAAGCTTTAATCATTTCTTTACATATCCCACTCTCTTCAGGCCGACCAGGTCCGGGTGATAAGACAATTGATGTTGGTGATAAATCTTTTATTTCTTGAATCGTAAGGGCGTTATTTCGTTTAATCAGTACCTCTTCCCCCAGTTCTAATAAAAGCTGATAGAGGTTATACGTAAAGGAATCAAAATTATCGATAAGTAAAATCATTTATCCCATCCTCCTTAAATCCAACTTTATGAAGTGTTTCATACCATTCATTTTCCGGAATGGAATCATAGACAATACCAGCGCCAGCCTGGAAATGAATTTGTTGATCTTTAATTACCATCATTCGGATTGCTAAGGCCAGGTCCAATTCACCACCATAGGAGATAAAACCAACACCGCCGCCGTAAGCCCCTCTTCTTTCCTGTTCAGCCTCTGAGATTAACTGCATCGCTCTTATCTTTGGCGCGCCCGATACGGTTCCAGCCGGCAAACAGGCTTTAATTGCGTCCATTGGATGAATCGCTTCGTTTAATTGGCCTGTAATTTCTGAAACAAGATGGATTACATTTTTAAATGATTCAATCTCCATAAACCGTTTAATATTTAAGCTTTCCGGCTTACAAATCTTCCCCAAATCATTTCTAGCAAGATCCACCAGCATGACATGTTCTGCCTTCTCTTTTTCATCCGCTATTAAACTGGCAATCTGTTCTTCGTCTTCTTGAAGAGTAGAGCCTCTTCGTCTTGTACCAGCTATCGGATTAGAGTGAATAACGCCCTGATCGATCGCAATCAATCGTTCAGGAGAGCAACCCACAATGTGATAGGAGCCAAAATTAATATGAAACTGGAATGTATCAGGATGCTCTTGCTTTAACTTCCCATAATAATCTTCCGGGTCTCCCCTAAATGAACCGGTCCATCGCTGCGACAAGACAGCCTGGAATATATCGCCGTTCCGTATTCTGGATTTTAATTCATTAACCGTATCAATAAATTTCTCCTGATTCGTATTGCTTTTAATTCCGTGAATCAAATACATTTCATTTCCAGAAGCCTGGCTATATGTGGATAGTTTTTCCCGAAAGTACTTCATGTTTTTAGCCAATTCTTCCTCTGATCGTTCACCTTCATAGTCTAAATGGAGGTGGCTGCATTCGGAGAAATCATCACCGCTGTAAATAAAATAATCTGTGTGATAGAGAAAATGAAAATCCGGAATACCAACCGGATTCATTTCCGGCGAATCTATTTCTTCAAAGAGAAAACTGTACGAATAACCGGCAAATCCAATGGAACCTCCTATAAATGGCAGATCAGGATAAAGGGCATCATCGATTGCAAGGGACGCTTTTATAAACTCATGCGGATTATTCACTTTCTTTTTCATTTGACCTTTTTTAAAGAACGTACCATCTATACTCGTCATGATTTCTGCATATAGGTTAAAGGCAACAATTTTTGTCCTGCCACCGCTCGGAGATGGAAATTCAAGCACAGCTTTATAAGACTTAGCAATGTCTTCTATATTTCTAAGTTTGTTCTTTTCCTCGGCTTTCAGTCGTTGCCTAATTATGTTAGGTTTCCTCAATCTAATCCCCCCTGAAAATAAAAAAATCCCCCATAAGCAAATAAATTGCTTATGGAGGACGTATAATCGTGGTGCCACCCCCGTTGGATCTCTTTCAGATACGATGAGGAAGGAATCCATCATTTAATATCCTATCCTTTTAACGGCGGAATCCCGTATTCCCCTACTAATCTTTCAGGGAATCACTCGAAAGCCCATTCACATAAAGCCTGCATACCGGTTCTCACCCACTCCGGCTCTCTGTAGTGCAATGTTTTTATGCTACTCCTCTTTCTTAACGTTTTATTTATTCAATTTTATCCCATACAAAAAGGGCCTCACATCCTTGAAAAAAGGACGAGAGACCCGCGGTACCACCTTAATTGATTGCTGAATTCAGCAATCCACTTTATGACAGACTATGGAAATAACTGTCAGCCTATTTTAACGATTGGCTAAATCGACCAAAGCATACTGAATAACTCACGTTCTGCTCGGCAACTCCGAAGTCCATTCACAAATGAAATCGTACCGATTCCCACCACCCATCGGCTCTCTAAAACTCCTTCAAATGCTACTACTCTTCATCAACGCATTATTATGTTTAAGTTGTTGTTAATATTAAATTAACTCTTTTGAATTGTCAATCTATTCAGTTAAATATAGGTAAAATGATGCATTTTTAGTCAGACAAAGTGAAAAATGACTATATGTTAATGAAAGGGATCATATCTCTCATAGATTTTGTATTAATTTATCTATTAGAAACAAGCAACTTTAAGTATTATTGCGTTTTCCTATCCTCTAATTACAATACAAAGGCTTGATAGAAGGGTGTAGTTTATACGATTTTCAAAAAAAGAGTGCCAATTCAGTAAGAACTGGCACTCTTTAAGTAAATATCATTTGTATGATACAACATTAATTATTAATTTATTTTGTTAGTTAAACAATCATCCCTCAAGCAATAAAGATTCAGGGTCTTCGATTAATTTTTTCACATTCGCTAGGAAGCTAACTGCTTCTGCTCCGTCGACAATACGGTGATCGTAAGATAATGCGATATACATCATTGGGCGAACTTCAATTTTGTCATCCTCAACAGCAATCGGACGCTTTTTAATACCGTGCATTCCAAGAATACCTACTTGTGTTCCATTTAAAATAGGTGTTGACATTAAGGAACCGAAAACACCGCCATTTGTGATAGTAAAGGTTCCACCCTGTAAATCTGATAGGGCCAATTTATTATCACGTGCTTTTTTAGCCAAGCTACCTATTTCTTTTTCAATTTCAGCAAAGTTCATACGATCCGCATCTCTGACAACAGGGACTACTAAGCCTTCTGGAGCAGATACTGCTACACCGATATCATAGTATTTTTTGATAAGCAGCTCATCACCTTGGATTTCTGCATTTAACAGTGGATACTTCTTAAGTGAACCAACCACGGCTTTTGTAAAGAAGGACATAAACCCTAATTTCACATCATTTTCTTTTTGGAATGCATCCTTACGTTTATTACGAAGGTTCATGATATTCGTCATATCTACTTCGTTAAATGTAGTCAGCATCGCTGTATTGTGTTGAACCTCAACCAAACGTTTCGCGATTGTTTGGCGTCTGCGTGACATTTTCACACGTTCTTCCGGTTTACCAGATACCTGAGCCGGTGCTGATGCTGCTTTTTTAGCTTCCGGTTTTGAAGGCTTAGATGCAGGCGCGCTGGCTTGTGCATGACCATTGTAGGATTCTACATCCTGCTTGCGCACTCTTCCAAGTGGATCTACTGTAGGGATTTCATCCAAATCGATTCCTTTTTCTCTTGCTAATTTACGTGCAGCCGGAGAAGCAACTGTTTTATTTCCTTTTTTCTCTTCTTCTTTTGGTTCAGGAGCAGGTGCTGCTTTTGGCTCTTCTTTTACTTGTTCTTTTGCAACAGGTTCTTGTTTTTCACTCTGTGCAGGCGCTCCATCAGCATCTACCATCGCAATTGCTTCCCCAACAAGAACCGTATCTCCCTCTTCTTTTAATTGCTCTGTCAAAACTCCTTCATAGTCGGAGATGATTTCAACATTTACTTTATCTGTTTCAAGCTCAACGATATATTCACCTTTTTCAACCTTTTCACCCGGTTGTTTAAGCCATTGTGCAATTGTTCCCTCTGTAATTGATTCCGCTAATTCTGGTACTTTTACCTCTGCCATCTCTATATTTCCTCCTCTATTCGCGAGTTAATGCGCTGTTAATAATACGATTTTGTCCTTGTTTATGAATGGTTGGATCTCCCTCTGCAGGACTGGATCGTCTTCTTCTGCCGATGTACTCAACTTTAACCCCTTCTGGTGCTGCTATTCTTAAACGTGGCTCAACGAAATTCCACGCGCCCATATTTTTAGGCTCTTCCTGTACCCATGCAATCTCTTTTAGATTCGGGTAGGATGCAAATAATTCTTGAACCCCTTTAAGTGGGAATGGATAGATTTCTTCAATTCTCACAATATGAAGCCAATCAAGATTTTCTTGAGCTTCAATAGCCTGAGATAAATCAATTGCCATTTTACCTGTACAACAAACGATTCTTTCCACACTGTCTTTTTTTGTTCCTAAGCCTGGCTGTTCAATAAAGGACTTGAATTCACCGTCACTCAGTTCTTCAGCAGTACTCGCAACAGTCGGATTTCTCAGCAAGCTCTTTGGCGTCATTAATACCAGTGGGCGTACTTCTTCTTTTCCTAAAATAGCTGCTTGTCTTCTTAAAATATGGAAGTATTGAGCTGCTGAACTTAAATTAGCTACAGTCCAGTTATTCTCCGCTGCCAATGATAAATAGCGCTCTAAACGTGCACTGGAGTGTTCCGGTCCCTGGCCTTCATAACCATGAGGCAATAGCATGACTAAGCCAGATTTTTGGCCCCATTTCGCTCTCCCAGCAGCAATAAATTGATCAAATAATACTTGCGCAGTGTTGGCAAAATCACCATATTGGGCTTCCCATAAAACGAGCGTATCCGGGGATTGAACATTGTATCCATATTCAAATCCAATCACAGCTGCTTCGGACAACGGACTGTTATGAACCGCAAAGGAAGCTTTTGCCCCTTCAAGTCCATGTAACGGTGAATAGGTTTCTCCGGTTTCACTGTCATGTAAAACAATGTTTCTATGAGCAAATGTACCGCGCTCGGAATCCTGTCCAGTAAGGCGAACCGGTGTACCATCCTGTAAGATAGTTGCAAATGCTAACGTTTCAGCCAAAGCCCAGTCTACCTTATTTCCTTCTTCCAAAGCATTCTGTCTTCTCATAAGGATTTTATCCAGTTTATTAAATACCTTGAAGTTCTCAGGTCGTTTTAAAAGCTCCGCATTTATTTGCTTTAATACGTCAAGCTCTACTTTTGTATCTACATTCGGAATCCCGGATTCAATAATTTTTGGAACATCAGCTGCTTCAAGCGGAGAATCTTCCTTTTCACCCACTTGATTATAATACTCTTTCAACATATCAAAATGTTCCTGATCCAGACGAGCGACCTCTTCTTCCGTTACAAGTCCTTCATCGACTAGTCTCTTTGCATACACCTCTCTAGGTGTTGGATGCTCATGCACCATCTTGTACATGGCCGGATTGGTTGTCATTGGCTCGTCCATTTCGTTATGGCCATAACGTCTGTATCCAATTAAATCTATTAAAAAGTCTTTTTTGAAATTTTGACGATATAAAATAGCTACATAAGCTGCTGCTAATACAGCCTCTGGATCATCCGCATTGACATGGATAATCGGGATTTCATATCCCTTCGCCAGATCACTTGAGTATCGAGTGGATCGGGAATCCCGGCTTTCTGTTGTAAATCCAATCATATTGTTCGCGATAATATGAACGGTGCCTCCTGTTTGATACCCATTAAGGCGACTTAAATTCAAGGTTTCCGCCACAATTCCCTGACCTGGGAATGCTGCATCTCCATGAATAATAATTGACATACTGGAATTCGAATCCTGTACAGGAAATCCTTTTTGGCTTCTGTCATCCTGTACAGCCCTTGTATATCCATTTACGATGGGATTAACAAATTCCAAGTGACTCGGATTATTTGCTAACGTTATAACCGCTTCTCTTGTATTCTCTTCTTTAATTTTACGATCTGCGCCTAAGTGGTATTTCACATCGCCAGTCCATCCAAATGTAACACCAATGGATCCTTCAGATGGCACCAACTTTTTATCTGGAGCATGCTGAAACTCAGAGAATATTTTTTTGTACGGTTTACCCAGCACATGAGCCAGTACATTCAATCTGCCTCTATGTGCCATTCCGATATTAATAGAATTAGTTCCGCCGCGAACGGATCTTGAAACTAATTCATCAAGAAGTGGAACTAAAGAATCTACACCTTCAATTGAAAATCTCTTCTGTCCAACAAAGGTTTTATGTAAGAATCGCTCAAATCCATCCACTTCAGTTAAGCGCTTCAACAAATTTTTCTTTTTAGCTGCCGAGATTGCAAAACCGGAGGCTGTTTGTTCAACCATTTGTGTAAGCCACTTTTTCTCTTCCATGTCATGGATATGATCGAATTCAAAAGCAATCGTTCTCGTATATAAAACTTTTAAATATTCGATGGCTTCATGGCCATTTTGAATGTTTGCAGGCAAAACATCACTGATTAAGGAAGCTGGCATCGCTTTCAAATCATCAGTCGTTAAATCATATTTACCCAATCCTAAATTAATATCTTTCTTTACCTTACTGTACAATGGATAAATATCAGCGGCCAAATGTCCGTTTATTCGAATATCCTCAGCCAATTTGATAGCCTGCGATACTTTATACATCATTTTTGCTGTGAACTGACCGTCTGAAACTTCCTTACTTTGATTACCCCTTGTTTGTTCGGTTTCCTCTAATCTTGGAGGTCCCCATTCTTCAAATAATCTCACCAAATCCGGATCCACTTGCTCTGGGTCCTGTAAAAAAACTTCGTACATTTCCTGGACGTAACCCAAGTTTGGCCCCTGAAACTCTAGCCAAGGGTTTGTTACAGGTGTATCAAGTTTCATTATGAAATCCCCCTGTTAAACATTGTTTTGCCTTAATCCTGCGACTGAATAATATATAATAATAATGTTATCGAAAGAGTCGGAAGGATAAAACATTTCCGACATTATTCTACCATGTTTTGGTGAATATACCCAAAGGTTTGCACTTAATTTACGAGAAAATCAAAACTTTCTAAAAAATCAGCTATTATGAAATAGCAAAAAAAGAGAATTGATTATATAACCAACTCTCCTTTCTGATTAATTCCAAATTGAATCATGCTGGATTCACATACCCATTCATAGCCAATTTTTTGATAAATTGAATTTAAAGTTGGATTTGATAAATCCGTATATAAACTGCAAAATAAATAGTTTTCAAGAAGTTGTTTCGAAAAAGTGTGAACGGCCGAGCTCGCATACCCCTTCCCTCTCTCTTCATCGGGAGTATAAACCAGCGAGACTACAATTCCATTTTGCGTTGGCCGAGCCCACTTCACCATCGATACCGGTCTGTTCTGATCAATCCATAAATGTAAGGACTTCTCCTTGATATAATCATTTGCCCTTGCCTGACAATCTTCGTAAGTGAGATTATCAACCGTATATTTAGTGAACTTTTTAATCCAATCAGCTACTAAGGGAGCATCTTCATGGCCTGCCATACGTAAATACCCTTTTGTGATTTGAACAGAATTCAGTTTTGTCAGTTTATAGATTCCCTGTTCCACGCCAATAGAGCCCTCAATTCCCGTTACACACTTCCATTCATCAGCAAATAAATGCGCTAATTGCTTTTCGCCTGTTATCCCTGGAAACATGAACCCTTCTTCAACAAATTTATTTACAGCAAAGGAAATAGCTTCTTTTTGGTTTGGATCGCCTGCAATAAGCAGATTATGTGGATGAGTTCGTAAAAAAATCAGGACAGTCTGATCCTTTACCTCCACTGTACACATGAAAAGTTTTATAGTATCTGATGGATTTTGGATCAATTTATTCACCAATCCCAGGATGACATTATGCTTCACTTCTTCCTTTAAAAGAATAGGTTCGACTTTGTCCTTAAAAGGTTTAATCGTGTCATAGAATACGATATTCATTTTCTCATCCTCCTTTTTTCCATTATCCTCCTACATCTATATATTTCAAACAATTTAATTTAAATGTTTGGAGTTTACATAATATTTTTATAATTAACCTTTTTGTATTTTGTTGTCGTGTATCAAAAACAGCAACCCTAGTAAGGATTGCTGTTAAAACATTGCCTATTTATGCATTGCCTTTGCCCATCATATCCAATATACCGTTCTGTGGTAATTCGATGATAAAGTGAGTTCCTTCAGGACAGCTTTCGGTAATCGAAATGGTACCCAAATGCTCTATTATCGTTTTCTTAACAAAAGGTAATCCCAAACCCATTCCCCGCTTATCTATTGATATAAAGGGATCAAATACACTTTCCCAATTAGCTGGTGGAATTCCTTTTCCGGTATCAATGAAATGAATTAGAATTAGTTCATTTTTTAATTCTGTTGTTATCATTATTTTCTTATTCGCTCGATCTTCTGGCATAGCCTCTACACTATTCTTGATTAAGTTAATGAAAACTTGCTCCAAATTCGTTCTATTTACATAGGTAATTAATGGTTGATATTTGTTCTGAAATTCAATGTCTACCTGTTTTGTACGCAACATTTCAGAAGATAGGTTAATGGATTCTTCAATAACTTCCATTAAGTTTTCCTTTTTCAGAACTAGATTGGATGACTTCATGTAATCCTTATAATTATTGGTCAGTTTACCTAAATGATCTGAAGACTTTTGAATCATATCCAACGTTCTCTTATCTGTGTCATTTAAGTCACCACTAAGACTAAGAAGATTAGAAAAACTCTTGATGATTTGGTTGGTGTTTTTCACTTCATGGATTAAACTCCCTGCCAGATTCCCAGTATAGTCCAGCTTCTTTTGTCGTTCCATCAAATCATAGTAACTCTCTTTTAGACTGGTGTTCAACTTAACATAAAAATGAAAAATCGAAATGGAGAATATAATGACTCCAATACTACTCGTTATGGCACCCATAGCTGGAGAAAAATTAAATAAACCGAGTATGATTAGCCAAATGGAAGCTAACGATATGGCTGTTAAAAGGTTTCTAAAGCTCGGGTTAGAGATTTTCCTCGAAATCAAAAAGACTAGGAATACGAAGATAATAAAACCAAACATATGGGCAATGAATATCCAACCTAAAGGCCCATATACCGGATAATAAAAACTGGAAGAAGCAGCCTTCTCTACAGTTAACCCACTAATCCCTAAATTTGTTAGGTTGATAACATATAAAACTCCACTCCAAATAGTAAAGAAAATGAGAGACTTTTTAGTAAGCAGCACCCGAGAAACTCTCAACAACCAATCAGTCTCTTTTAACATGGTTGGCTGATCCTTTATGATTTTGTATGCTAAATAGAGAACAATGGGCACTCCAAAAGTTGGCCCTATGCGCAGAACCTTAAAAAGCCATAGAATGGTACTTTCAGAGAAAGTATCTAAAAAATATAGACTTCCAATATCAAGTTGCCAAATGGTAATAAAGGACAAGTATAAAAAAAGACCTGATGACAAACTTGAATTGTTATACATACTTTTAATAACAAAAGAAACAAGTAAAGGACTTAAACCAATGCTACATACTAACAATCCGATAATCATGTATTTTCGCGCTCCATTGCTGAATGATTTGGTCTATATTTTTGGATATAAGCACAAGCGTTATTTCCACCGTGTCCATGATTAGTAACAGCTACTTCGTTAATTTCCTGATATTTTGTTTCGGTTACAATATTCATATCTTCATAACCTTTTTTGGTTGTTCTTATGGTTGGTGGGATAAAATTATGTTCCACACTCAATAGTGAAGATATAACTTGTAAGATTCCACTGGCCGCAAGAGGATTTCCGAACATACTCTTTATTGAGGTGTAAGGCGTTTGATGATTGAATAATTCCCTTGAGCACCTTTCCTCTATACGATCATTTATTTGAATCCCTAGCGCCTGACTGTTGATATAATCTGGGGAACGTCCATTTGTGATTTCTTTTAACACATTGACCATTTCTTCCCCAGTTTCATCTGTGCTATAAATGTAAATTCCATCATTATTCGAGATAGCGTCTACGAATTCTCCTTTAATAGAGGCTCCGCGAAGAAGTGCATCTTCTTCTCTTTCTAATACAATGGCACCGGCAGCTTCCGCTATTGCAAACCCTTTACTATCTTCTTGGAAAGGTACAGCTCCATCTTTCATTTCTTGGTCCAATGGCAACACTCGTGTTCTAGAAAATGCATATGTGACCGTTCTGTCAATGGAGCTTTCCGTTCCGCCTACTATAGCTATATCAATTTTACCGGACCTCAAATATAGCAATGCTGATTCAATTGCTTCCAGACTAGATGTACAGCCGGTAGTAATGGTTCTAGTTATACCTTTTGCACCTAAAAAGTAAGCAATCGATGAGGTAATGCTATGATAATTAACATAGTGAGGGAATGTAATGGGTACTTTTCTATATTCATCATTATTGATATGTATAACAGAGTCCTGGAAGGGTCTTTCTGTAATGGAACCAAGTGAAGTTCCAAAAAAAACCCCTACTTTTTTTCCTGCCAAATCTACCCCTGCTGATTTCAACGCCTCTTTCCCTGCCACGATTCCTAATTTAGACACTTTAGGCAATCGATTAATTCTCCTATCTTTCTCTAACTCTTCTAATCCATTATCTATTAAACCAACTATATTGGACTCACCTTTATATCCTTCTCCATCTATTAGTTCCAGTGTGTTCACACCATGCTGTAAATTAAATAGAAATTCATCGATATTCCTTGTATTCGGGGCTATTGTCCCGTAGCCACTAACTACTATTTTCATGTAATTTTCCGCCTTAGTTGAGAATATTTACCTAAGAAAATTATAGCAGATAATATTTCAGAATGACTATAGGAAAAAACTATTAAAAATATATTTAAATAATCTAAATAGTTTAAATAAATCATTAATACTACTTTATAAAACAATCAAAAGCGTATGTTGATACCACATGTCGTTGAGCTTTTTGTTTGGGAGATAAAGTAACTTCATTTCAGATGTTCAAATACCTGGAACTCTAGTGAGATATCAGCCCCAACAAGAATGTTATTAGCCATCAATAATATAAATTCTTTAATCTATCAAATTTCCCTGCTAACATCAAATATTGTTGATAGCAGTCCTGAGCCCTAACCAACCGGGGACAAATTTCGAGTAATAAGAATCATTGAATATAAAAAAGCTGCATACCGTAAAATCCCGGAATACAGCCATATCTATGGTTCAAGCATCAAACACTTCTTAACTTTTTACTGCTTAAAACTTATAATCCTCTTCTAAAACCTTCATTCATTAAAGTGATTTAGAAGAATACTTTAATACTTGCTAGGATCGTAAGCAAACCTACAACAATGACGAATACGTTGCTCAATTTCCCTCTGTATTTAGCTAGTACTGGTACTTTGCGGATTGCATACATTGGTAATACACATAAGATAGCAGCAACTAGAGGTCCGCTGAGTGTATCAATTAATCCTAGAATACTTGGATTTGTATAAGCAACAAACCAACATGTTAATACCACAAATACTAGAATTGCAGTTTTAATTGTTTTTTCTTTAATACTTTTTCCGCGTGCTTTTCCTGATGCCACAATCATGTCACGCATTACTTCGTAAGCTCCTACATAATGACCAAGGAAGGACTTTGTGATGGCCACGAATGCAATAATAGGCGCTGCAATAGCAATTATTGGTGAACCAAGTTCATTCGCAAGATAAGATAGGATTGATAAATTCTGTTGCTTTGCCATGGCAAGATCACTTGGAGTTAAGCTCAAGACACTGCTCCAAACGAAGAACATGACAACAGAGAATGTCATAATATAACATACTTTTTGTATTTGGGCACATTTCGCGTCAGTCGCATCTTTTCCATAAGTTGCCCGCTGTTTCATTACAAATGACGATACAATAGGAGAATGGTTAAACGAGAATACTATAATTGGTAATATCAACAGTATAATTCCAAAATATCCGGATCCTGATGAAGCAGTAGAAACACTTGCAGAACTAAAAATCGATGTATTCCACTGTGGAATTAAAGATACTGCGATAAATAACAGAGAAGCTATAAATGGATAAACTAGCATGCTCATCACTTTTACAGTTATATCTTGTCCAAAATTTAGTATGACGATAAGACCGAGAATTAATACAAGTGATAAAATGGCTCTTGGCGGCTCGTTCATATGCAATTGATTTACCATAAAACTACTTGCTGTATTTGTAAGTGCAACTGAATACATCAGCACGATCGTATAAATAGAGAAGAAATAAACTATGTTAAAGGCTATACTTGCCTTATTTCCAAAATACTCCCTTATCGTACCGGTAATTCCCTCATCAGCAGAATCTGAAGCAGCTATCATTTTAGCAAGTGCCCTATGCGAGTAGTACATTACCGGAAAGGCTAGTATAGTAATTAACAATAATGATATTAATCCGCCTGATCCTGCATTAATAGGTAAAAAGAGTACACCCGCTCCAATTGCTGTTCCAAAAAGGCTCAAAGCCCAGGTTGTATCTTGTTTATGCCATTTCTTCGCATCTGGAAAATTCTCTTGTATTACTGAATGATCTTCAACTGGTAATTCGAGTTTTTTTGCTGTATTTCCATGCATAATAAGGTTCCTCCTTATATATACCCTAGCTTTCTGCTAAGGCTTATAAATATGGATATTTTTTTAAAATTAAATTACTTATAAGATTCGGACAATAGAAATTATTAAATGAGAATGCTAGCACTGAGAAATTGGTTTATCTACCATTCTAGTTTATTTGTTGGCGTTTGCAAAATATTGTATTTGTATAGTATTAAATTCCTTTATTTCTATATTTGTCTTTTCTTCTTACTTTTCTCCAAAAATTTTATTTTTAATGGCAATTCCAGTTGGTGTGGCTGCCACTCCTCCTAAACCTGTCTCTCTTAACTCGCGTGGCATTTGTCTGCCTATTTTATACATGGCTTCAACAACTTCGTCGGCACTTATGATATTATCTACGCCGGCCAATGCCATGTCCGCTGCAACTAATGCATTGGCAGTTCCTATAGCGTTTCTCTTTACACAAGGAACCTCTACCAATCCAGCGACTGGATCACATACTAAACCAAGCAAATTTTGAAGGGCGGTTGAGAACGCTTCCGATGATTGCTGCGGTGTTCCGCCGGCAACTTCTACTGCGGCAGCTGCCGCCATTGCCGAGGCACTGCCTACTTCAGCTTGACATCCTCCAAATGCTCCAGCAATACAAGCATTATTTGCTACTATCATTCCAAATAAAGCAGAAGTGAATAGAAAATGAACCATATCTTCGTGACTTAACTGCAACGTATCTTTAATACCGAATAGGACCCCAGGAACTGTTCCGCTCGCGCCTGCTGTTGGAGTTGCACAAATTGCCCCTAACGAAGCATTTACTTCATTAACACCAATTGCATGTTGAACCCCAAATACCATCATATCTCCAGAAAGAGTTTTTCCACGTTCGCGATATTTTTTGATTTTAACAGCATCGCCACCAGTTAAACCGGTCGGAGAAAATACCCCGTCTCCCTCAATACTTTTATTTATGGCATTTTCCATGGTGAGTAGATTTTTTTCCATTTTGATCCAAACTTCATCATAGGTGGATCTAGTTTGTTGGATTTCCTGCTCAATGGCTAATTCATAAATGGGTTTTTGCCTTTTATTAGCTGCATCCACGATTTCTTTTATGGTCATGTACATAAACTTTTCACCTCCCTAAGATTTTAAAGAATAATAATAGTAGCTGTATTACTAAGGTCCTTCAATTTCTGCTGAACATTGTTACGTAATTGAGAATCTAATGTAAATTCAAAGAGGTGTTTTCCGTCTTTTTCTAAACTGATAAAGCTGTTAATATCGACATCATTTTCTTTAAGAATCCTGCGTAACCCAAATTCAAGGTCATCTTTTTCAGAAATCGCTAGTATAACTGGCAATGGTCCTTCGAGATTCAATTTAAACCCGTCCATTTCAATCTGTTTGACTTCAACCATACCGCCGCCGACCGAAATTCCCATCGTTCTAATACTTCTATTTTCATCCTCCAGATAAACATCTGCAGTATTGGGATGACCGGCAGGACTATCAATCACTTCTTCAATAAAAACAATCTGGATACCCTTAGATTCTGCTATTTTAATAGCTTCCGGCACTCTGCTATCATCAGCAGCAAATCCTAATATACCAGCAACAATGGCAAAATCAGTTCCGTGACCCTTATGAGTTTCAGCAAATGATTCATAGTATCTGACTAAAACTTTTTTAGGAAGACCTTGAAATAATTTATTGGCAACAGCTCCAATAGCTAAGGCACCTGCTGTGTGCGAACTCGAGGGCCCTATCATTACCGGACCAATTACATCAAAACAACTTTTATAATTAATAATCTTTTTTTCTTTAACGGGTGCTACATTAATACTCATATAAAATTCCCCCACCCCATTAAATTACTTGATCTTTAAAATTGATTTTGCACTGTAAACTTCAATGGATGAACATGGCTTGTACTAGTGAGCTTACTAGAGTTATTCCTAACTACGCTCTATTTGAAAAGGTTTTCATTACTAACCAATAAAATCGAATCGTATTTATATTGAATACTAACTAGCATTGCAAACATTTCTTAGCAACTTAATGCCATCAAAACATAATTTGTAGCAATTCCTAGTTGTTCAATAAATCCGATTCCAGATACACACCTTTAGCATATTTTAGAAAAGCATAAGGTAAAAACGGTACCGCAACTGCCCTAAAAAATCCATATAAAGTGTTTCAAGCTGACCATGGAAATCTATTAATCTATTTACAATAATTTCTTACAGTAGTTATTATTTACTACTCGCTCAAAGTATCACATAATTGGTTTAATATGTCAATATGATTTAGTAAAAACTTATTTTTGTAAAAATTTATTATTAGAAAGCCTTTACAATCTGCTATAATTATTAGTAGATTATGTCTAAATTGGTTTTATTATCAAGGACTTACTTGATGCAATTGATAATCATCACTTCCCTAACCACTGAGCAAGCGCACAAATATAAGTGCAAAACTGAAAACTTGCATGTAGGGTCTAACTTACTATGCTCGTAGAATAATTGATAAATATTATTTGATCTCGATGTTCCATTAAAAAGAGTTTCCTAAAAGGAGGAAAACCTAATTGGATAAAGATCTATTTCGACATTATCAAACTATAATGAATTATTTTGGAGAAATTCTAGGACCTAATTATGAATTTGTATTACATGTTTTAAATCCTAATGGAGGTTCTCATATCGGTCATATTGTCAATGCTGACTTGAGCGAAAGGTCCTTAAATAGCCCATTGACTAACTATGCAAAAAAGTTAATCAACGATAAGGTTTATTTAGACAATGATTATGTTGTTGGATATGTTGGGGAAGGACCGCGGGGTAAAAAATTTCGTTCATCCACTTTGTTTATAAAAGATCATGAAGGTCAATTACAGGGACTTTTATGTATAAATTTTGATGCAGACGTTTATCGAAAAGTCGCCAAGGATATACTAAGTTTAGCCAATCTAAGCTTTGATATTAAACATATTGAAATGAAAACTGAACAAGAGAAACCTGTAGAAAAGCTTCAAGATAATGTAAGTAATATCATTTATACAGTAATAGATAGAGATATCCTCGAATCTGGAGCCCAATTATCACCTGACCAAAAGAAGCTTGCTATTTCAAAATTAAAAGAGTATGGGATATTTGATATGAAAGGCACAATAAGTGAAGTGGCAGATATAATGGGAATGTCCGAGTCCAGTGTTTATCGTTACCTTCAAATGGTATCACGAAGCAAAAAAGCAGTACCGGTATAATAAAGTGCATGTCAATTAAGCTGGAGAGTCCGAGGAAAGACTAGATATCTCGCAGACTTCCCAGCTTATTTTTCATCCACTTTTTTCCACACTTCAAAAAGTCATATAGGTTGTCATCCTACAGAAAAATTTACATCTCGAAGTCTATCTAGGTTGCTTGATCTCCTAATAGAAGTAACTTCATCCTTTCATTGAAGCTCTACACCCCAATATAACACTTAGATAACAGTCCGACTGTAATGGTTCTGTTATAAACAATAAACCCGTTTGTACTATACTAATAACGAAACCATATAGCGAAGGAGGACCTCAACATAAACGAAATAATGCAAACCTTATTATCTCACCGCTCCATCCGATCTTATAAAAACAAACCAGTCGAGGATGTACAGCTGGAACAAATCATTAAAGCTGTCCAATCTGCCCCGAGTTGGATAAATGGACAACAGGTTTCCATTATTGCTGTTAAAGATCCTGTAAGGAAGAAGAAGTTCGCAGAGCTATGCGGCGGGCAGAAGCATATTGAAGAGGCCCCTGTATTCCTCGTATTCTGCTCAGATTTTTATAGAGCATATATATCCAGCGAAATCGAAAAAACACCGTTTGCTGTCTCAGAAAATATTGATACATTATTGGTCGGTGCTACAGATGTTGGGATTGCTCTTGAAGCAGCCATTACTGCAGCCGAATCATTAGGCCTTGGTACAGTCTGCATTGGCGGTATACGCAGAAATTTAGATAAAGTCATAAAGGAACTCAACCTTCCTCCATTTGTTTTACCCATTTCAGGTTTATGTATCGGCTATCCTGCAGAGGATCCCGGCTTAAAACCACGCCTGCCAGTTAAAGCGGTCTATCATAGCGAAACCTATCAGCATGATATAAAAGAAGACATTGAATCATATAATCAAACATTTTCAGATTACCTGTCAGAGCGTTCCCAGGGTACACAGACTGGGACATGGACTAAAGCTGTAGCCAGCTTTTATAGTAAAATCTATTATCAGGGCGTTGATGAAGCAATTAATCAACAAATGCAGATTCCGAAAAAAATAGATGTTAAAGATAAAGGAAGAGAAGCCTAAACGCTCCTCTTCCTTTTTTTCACTTTGTATCTCCCAAATCTCTTGATGATCCCTTCACCTTGCCTTGATTGCTTTAGTAATAAAAATCGATAGAAATATCCTCACATTATTCTAGGACTTAATACTCCTTATTTCACTATAAAGAAGATTAATATGCCCTAAAAGTTATATTAGATGAGTAATTTCAAATTCCGTGGTAAAATATCTATTAATTCTCGGAATTTGGAATATAAGGATAAATATAATAGTTTAGTGTCAGAATTTATGGCTGAGAGCTAGGAGGAATCATATGAACTTAACGAAGAAGATAATCTATGCACTGATACTTGGTGCCCTTGTAGGTCTTTCCCTAAATATTTTCTCCCCATCTTTATTTGAAACATTCAACAAATTTCTTTTCGATCCTTTAGGTACCATCTTTATCAATCTGATTAAATTGTTAGTAGTCCCAATAGTATTGTTTTCTATTATTTTAGGTGTAGCTGGCCTGGGAGATCCTAAAAAATTAGGATCCATCGGTTTTAAAACCGTTTTCTACTTCCTATGTACTACAGCCATAGCCATTATATTGGCTATCGTTCTTGCTATGGTAATTTCACCGGGAACCAAAGGTGAATTTGATACAGAAAATGCAACTTTTGAGGCTGAAGAAGCCCCTTCAATCGGAGAAACGTTCCTTAACATTATTCCTGATAATCCAATCATGGCTATGGCCGAAGGAGATATGCTCCAAATCATTTTCATGGCTGCTTTAATTGGATTTGCATTAACTGTTTTAGGAAAAAAGACAGAAGGAATTGTAAAATTGGTTGAACAAGGTAATGAATTGGTTATGTTTCTTGTAACCTGGGTTATGAAATTAGCTCCTTATGGAACGTTTGGTCTTATAGCATCAGCAATTGGAGAACAAGGCTACAGTGCAATGAAAGCGATGGCATTATATATGATTGTCGTTGTAATTGGACTAATCATTCATACTATCCTTATTTATGGTGGAACGATTCTCTTTTTGGCACGTAAAAGTCCAATATGGTTCTTTAAAGGCTTTGCACCTGCCATGACGGTTGGATTCAGTACTTCCAGCAGTAATGCAACTTTACCTCTATCCATGGAAGCGGCACAGGACAATTTAGGTGTTAAAAAAGAAATATCTAGCTTTGTTCAACCTCTGGGCGCGACAATCAATATGGACGGAACAGCCATTATGCAGGGTGTTGCCACCATCTTTATCGCTCAAGTCTATGGTGTAGATTTATCCTTCACTGCCTTAGTTACAGTCGTGATAACGGCAGTTCTTGCCAGTATCGGCACAGCAGGCGTACCTGGTGTAGGTCTAATTATGCTTGCAATGGTTCTAAGCTCAGTTAATTTACCTGTAGAAGGTATTGGGCTAATCCTTGGAATCGACCGTATTCTTGACATGGCACGAACATCTGTCAATATTACAGGTGATGCAGCTTGTGCTGTCATGATCAACGAACAAGAAAAAAGAAAAGAAAGCGCTGCATAGTCATAAACTCTAGTATTCTATTCTATTTTTATAATCCTTATATCCACTGCATCTTTATTGATAGAGATCTTATCGATAAAGATGCAGTTTTCTTATTATTGTTTTATTTATAATAATAGTTATATTCAATTCAAAAAAGAGCAGGTAAAATCCAAAAACAGGAAATTTATCTGCTCTTTTAGTCAGAGTTTAAGGTCTATAAATTTACTATACATTTAAAAATAAACAACTATAATGGTTGTGTTTGGTAAATCATTTCCTTTATACCCTTATCAGTTTTAAGCTTTTAGTGTAACTGTACAGTTTCCTTGCAAATTTTACTCCCTACTTTCACAGTTACAGCAATACAACTGGAATTCATAGTTTACGAACTACTATTAAGAATAATCCATATCCTAAGCTAGGTGGAATTAATCATTAAAAAGTAGGAATCCGCCCAATGGTCCGGTAATTCCAACAATTAATTTAGTTTCCTTATCTACATAAAAAATGTAGTCATAACCGCCTTCTCCAAATTTAAAGTAGGAATATAAAGTTCTTTTCCCTGAATCCCTCTTACTAGAACTCTCCGGTAATTTATCCAACAAATCATCTTCTGTCATTCCTACAGTTAAACCTTTCACAAAAAACACTTGTGATTCTACTTCTGCACCTTTAATTTTAGTAATGACATCCTCATCTTTTACGCTTAAATGCACCCCAGGATTGTCACTCATAGCACCGTCAGCAGTAACATGACATTCAACTAACGGAATTGATTCACTTGTTTCCTCATAAGTAGGATTAACAGGCTCAAGAAATAATTCAAATTCATTTTTGGAAACCTTGATTAGTGGTGAGAACCCAAAACTATCGTCAATCCAAACCTCTTCAATTGATTTATCACTTTCCTGTGTCTTACTTTCCATATAGACAACATTAAATCCAGCATCAATAAAATCCTGAACAATTGTATCTTCCGTCCATATGAAGTCAAAAATTTGGATGGCTTTAGTACCTAAATCAGCATTTAGAATTTCTTTATCTGCCTCATGGAGTGCAATTTTTTCTAAACCGCTCACTTCTTTATTTACTTTTCCGTCTTTTAAGTTAACCTCTAATTCCCCTTGATCAGCCGTATAAGATACATCTGCTACAAGTTTATCTCCATTACTAATATTTTGTTCCTTATTTAACTTTATTTCTATATTCTCTTCAAGTGAAGAAAATAAAAGTTTTCCATCAATACTGAGTAATTTTTCTTCAAAACGAGATGAATCGAAATTAGCATTTGCTGTTGCTTCACCATCATAACCACTTACTTCAATTGTTACATATTCGGTTAAATCAATTTTTTCCTTTGAACTGCAACCCGATATTCCTATGAAAGTAATTAAAATAAATAATAATGCCAAGCCTTTCTTCATTTTAATCTCCACCTTCCGGAATATTAATTTTATATTGATATATTAATAATACCCAGTTTGAATTTACTTAAATATATACACATTTAAATTAAATTATTTTTATATATCAGATTGATACTTAATATACATAAAACAAAACACCCACATTCAATAGTGGGTGTTCATAGTATCTCTTTATGTATGCTTTATTATTGAGCAGTGTATCCTCCGTCTACGACAATTTCCGCTCCTGTCATAAAAGTGTTTTCAATAGCGAATATGATTGCATGTGCAATCTCCTCAGGTTTACCCAAACGTTCAAGTCCTTTTGATAGCGGATGAAGTGATTTTAACATTTCGATTCCTTCTGCTCCTGCAACATCCTCATTTACCATACCTGTAATAACATAGCCAGGATGGACACTATTTACTCGAATGTTAAAAGGAGCAAATTCTAAGGCCATTGATTTTGTCATTAATCTTACTGCACCTTTACTAGCGTTGTAGAAACAAGCACCGGCTGAACCTACTAAGCCAAGAATTGAAGAAACGTTAATAACCGCCCCACCCATGCCTTGTGCAACCATCTGTCGAATCGCTTCACGGCTGCAATAAAATACACCATTTTGATTAACCCCTATGTATTTTTCGTATTCATCAGTTGGAAGATCTAGTGTAGAACCTCCTCCTCCTATACCTGCATTGGCAATCATAATGTCAAGGTGTCCATATTTTTCAACCACGTGTGACACCATATCCTTTACTTGATTTTCGTCTGATACATCTACTTTCAAAAATTCAACGTTTAACTCTTTGGCAGTTTGATTTCCCAACTCCTCGTTGAAGTCTGCAATAACAGGGATTCCACCTTTGTTGAGAATAGCTTTTACCGCTTCTTTACCAATTCCGTTTGCCCCTCCAGTTACAATAGCTACTTTACCTTTGATTTCAAACATACTAACTTCTCTCCCTTTTTCTTATTTAAATACTTTCTAAAGAAAGATTATTTGACCATTTATTATCCACAAATAGTAGAAATATTGCTTGATTTTTTGATCCCTGCATATAAACTTCACAATAGTAGACTTCAAGATAACTAAAAAGGGGCACAAACGCTTGGTGCTAATCTCCGTTTGTACCCCATTATATTGAAATTTACTATTCATATGGACTTATTCATGCTATCTATTACATCCGAAGAGAGATTCGAACTCCCGACCGACGGCTTAGAAGGCCGTTTATCTATGCCTTTACGTTATCTCGTTACTCCTCCCGCCCCACATTAAAATACCTAGCCTCCGGATGCGAAAAGACCATCGCGGAAACAGATGCTTCAGGATTCATCATAAATCCCTCTGTCAACTGAATTCCGATATCCTCTGGTTTCAGCAACCTGAATAGCTTTTCTTGATCCTCGAGATTCGGGCAGGCTGGATACCCGAATGAATAACGCTGACCGGTATACTTAGCACTCAATCGTTCTTTCATGGTCATATCGATAGAGTCATGGATTCCCCAAGCATCCCTCATAAGATGGTGGACTCGTTCAGCTAAGCCTTCAGCACATTCGAGTGCGAGTGATTGGATGACATGGCTCTTTAAATACTGTCCTTCTTTTTTCCATCCTTCTGCTATTTCTTTTATACCTTTACCTGCTGTGACAATCATCAATCCCACATAATCCTGTACACCTGACTCTTGGTCCTTCACATAATCAGATAAACACAGATAAGGCTTTTTGGACTGTCGCGGAAAATCAAATGTTTCGAGGACTTCATCCGGATTAGCTGGGGAACATATTTTTAGAATTTCTCCATCACTTTTTGCAGGAAAATATTGATACATCGCTGATAATTTAATCTGATTGTTTTCGAGAATCTCATCAACTATGGCTGCAAGTTCTAATAATTTTGGATTCTCTTCCTCAAACAACCGATCCACTTTCCCCTTCATCCCAAGGTGATGGCCAAATAACATTTGTTTATTCACATATGGGTACACCAGAGATAGTGGGTAATCCTGCAGAATATGCCGGTTTAAGTCCTCGGGGACTGGTATATTCTCTTGATCCTTCACTGTTTTATCACGGTTTTCTGTAACTTGAATATCCCTTTTCGTTTCAATCGAAATCACTGCTGCTTGCTCATTCGTTTCTGCCTCTAGCTGAGCGAGAAAGGATAGCCTTTTCTCATCGTCATGGAGCTGATTGATTAAATCGAGTCCATTCATGGCATCCTTTGCATAAAAGACCGGTCCATTATATTCAGGAGCAATTCGCCCTCTAGTAAATTTCCTGGTAAGAGCTGCTCCACCTACTACAATCGGAACATCAATTTCCGCTTCTCTTAAATCCTGAGCGGTAATAACCATCTGTTGGGCTGATTTTACCAACAAGCCTGACAAGCCAATAATAGTTGGGTTCTCATTTCGGACGGATTCAATCAAGGTTTGCGGAGCTACTTTAATGCCTAAGTCAACCACTTCATAGCCATTATTACTCATGATGATATCAACGAGATTCTTCCCGATATCATGTACGTCCCCTTTCACGGTTGCCAGCACCATTTTTCCTTTTGTAGACGTTGTACCTGATTTAGTCATCAATGGTTCAAGCTGCGAAACGGCTGCTTTCATGGCTTCCGCGCTTTGCAATACTTCAGCTACGATTAACTGGTTATCATTAAATAGTTCTCCAACCTTCGACATACCGGCCATTAATGGACCGTTGATGATATCAAGCGGCTCCATCCCTTTTTCAAGAGCTTCATCAATATCCTCCTTCAACCCGTCCTTTGTCCCTTCGATAATGTATTCAGGTAGGCGCTCCATTAATGGAAGTTTTTCTTTCGTTTCCTTTTGAACAGGCTTTTTTGTCCTATAAAAAGCAACAAACTCAGCAAGAGATTCTTCTGAGTTATGAAACAAAAGATTCTCTGATAATTTAACTTCCTCCTCAGGGATTAACGCAAATCGAGTTAATTTTTCTGTATTGACAATCGCATAGTCCAAGCCAGCCTTTGTACAGTGGTATAAATAAACGGCATTCAGGACCTCTCTTCCCTCATTCGGCAGTCCAAACGATACATTACTGATGCCTAAAATCGTTAATGTTCTCGGAAGCTCTTTTTTAATGGCCGCCAGTCCCTTTACCGTTTCCGCAGCTCCTTCCCGGTATTGTTCATCACCAGTACCAACCGGAAAAACAAGCGGGTCAAAAATAATATCCTCCGGTACGATTCCATACTTTTCTGTTAACAGTTGATACGATCTCTGGGCAACCTCCAGTTTTCGTTCTTCTGTTACGGCCATCCCTTTTTCATCAATTGTTCCAACAACCAAGGCTGCACCATACTTTTTTGCCAATGGAACAATTTTCTCAAAGCGTTCTTCCCCATCCTCTAAATTTATCGAATTAATGATTGCTTTACCCTGAGAATGGCGGAGTGCTTTTTCGATGACCATTTCATCGGTTGAATCGATAACAAAAGGCACCTTTATTTTTTTAGCCGCTTCTTTCATGAATTCTTCCATATCAGACACTTCATCGCTATCTGGATCAGCTAGGCACACATCTATTACATGGGCTCCTTTTTTGACTTGCTGTCTAGCAATTTCTGACGCTTCTTCAAATTTCCTGTCCTTAATCAGATTCTTAAACTTTCTGGATCCAATCACATTTGTCCGTTCACCTACAAATAAAGGTCTCATTGAATCATCATAGATTAAGGCATCAATACCAGAGACAGCATGATTACCCTGTTTGCCATTAATTTGCCTCGCTTCAATTCCGGTAACCGCTTCTTTAATAGCTCGAATATGATCAGGAGTCGTTCCGCAGCAGCCGCCAACAAGATTAATCCAACCTTTTTCGGCAAATTGCTTGATCTTCTTGCTTAGGGAGGAAGGCGATTCATTATATTGGCCATTTTCATCTGGTAATCCCGCATTCGGGTAACAGCTTACTGCAGCAGTGCTTAATTCAGATAAAGACCTGATATGGTCAGCCATGAACTCTGGACCAGTTGCACAATTAAGCCCGATTGCAAGAGGATTCATATGCTCACACGATATATAAAAAGCTTCAATGGTTTGACCGGCTAGAGTAGTCCCCATTGGTTCAATCGTTCCTGAGATAATTAATGGAACTTCCCTGCCTAAAGATGAGAATGCTCTTTTCATTCCAATATAAGCTGCTTTCACATTTAATAAATCCTGCGATGTTTCCAAGAGAAGCAAATCAACTCCCCCATCAAGCAGGCCCTTCGTTTGCTCTTCATATGAATCTGCCAATTGTTCAAAAGTGGCTCCGCCTGTTACGGATAAGGTTTTGGTCGTAGGTCCCATCGAACCTGCAACAAAGCGAGGGCTGTCAGGACTGTCAAACTGTTCTGTTGCTTTTCGAGCCAATTGAGCTGATTCTTTATTCAGCTGATATGCCAGGTGACCAAGATTATATTCATCCAGTACAATTGGAGTTGCCCCGAATGTGTTTGTTTCAATAATTTCCGCACCTGCTGCCAAGTACTCTTCATGAATCGATTGGATTACATCCGGGCGGGTTAGCGTTAAATACTCATTACACCCATCGTATTGTTCCCCGCCAAAATCATCCTCTATTAATTGATGCGCCTGAATCATGGTTCCCATTGCTCCATCTAGAATAACTATTCTTTCAGCCAATAACTCTTTCAATTTTTCTGTTCTCATGATAGATGCACTTCCTTATTTACAACTGATTTCTGTTCTTTGATGTACCGAACCAAATGCCCGCTTAATTCATATTTCATAAAAGGTGTAATAATATAGATACCGTTAAATAGTTCACTTGCCGCGTCCACTAATTCTTTTGAAATGGCAAAGCTTTCGCGAGCACAGGCTTCCTTATCCGTTCCGGCTCTTTCCATCGCCTCTCTAACATGAACCGGCAATGAAATACCTGGCACTTCATTATGTAAAAACTCTGCATTCCGGTGACTCGTTAAAGGCATAATGCCAATAAAAATCGGCTTTGTTATATGCCTGGTTGCCGCGTATACTTCCTCTAATTTTTCAATACTAAACACGGGCTGGGTTAAGAAATAATCAGCTCCAGCCTGAATTTTCTTTTCCATTCGCTGTACGGCTTTATCTATGTACTTTACATTTGGATTAAAGGCAGCTGCGATATCGAAATTCGCCCGGCTACCCAGCGATTTTCCTGAATAGGAGCGCCCCTCATTCAATTGCTTAACCAATGAAATCAGGTCCATTGAAGAAAGATCATATACAGAAGTCGCGCCCGGAAAATCACCAATTTTTGAAGGATCCCCAGTCACCACCAACACCTCTGATAATCCAAGGGAATGCATGCCCATTAAATGAGATTGCAAGCCAATCAGATTATGATCTCGACAAGTTAAGTGAACAAGAGGCACCGTATTTAACTTTGATTGTAAAATCGACGCTACCGCAAGATTGGATATTCTCGGTGACGCCAATGAATTATCCGCAAGTGTAATCGCATCGGCACCCGAATCTAATAGGTAGCGACTTCCTATTAAAAAATCCTCCAGGCCGAACGTCTTTGGCGGGTCCAACTCCACGATAACCGTCGTTTGTTTTTTTGCCTTACCTGAAATTGTATCTGGACCTTTTCGTTTATATTGAATGATTTCATATGATATAGGCTGATGCTTCGGCTTGGCTACAAAATCTTTCACCTTTACAGGATGAAGATCTTCGATTCCTTTACGAATGGCCTGAATATGGGCAGGAGTTGTACCACAGCATCCACCTAGCAGCCGGACCCCCTGCTTCACAAGCTGCCTTGAACTATTAATGAAATAATCCGCTTCTGTCGAATAGACATATCTTCCATCTGATAAATCAGGTAAGCTGGCGTTTGGATAAGCCGCATAATAGGTATCTTCCAATAAAGGTACTTCTTCGTATGAGCGAATCATATGATAGGGACCCATCCGACAATTGATGCCTAACACATCAGCGCCTGTTTTTTTCATAAGAGAAAACGCCTCACTGACATGCATACCATTTTGCAAAAGGCCTGTTTCATGCAGAGAAATATTCGCGATAAGAGGAAGATCACTCATTTTTCTAGCCGACTCTATTACCGTTAATAATTCGTCTAAATCATAATAGGTTTCAAGTAAAATGCCATCCGGCTTTTCTTCCAATAAAGCGGTCAGCTGTTCATCGAAATATCCCTTAATTTCCGTTAGTGTTAATTCTGATTTCCTAAAGCTCCGCAAGCCGCCAATCGTGCCGATGATGAATGTGTTTGGATCAGCCGCATCTTTCGCTATTTTCATTCCGGCTCTATTAATTTGAGAAACTTCCCTTTCGAGACCATAGCGCTTTAATTTATGAAAATTTGCGCCGAATGTATTCGATTGAATCACATCAGCACCAGCCTCAATATAACTTCTATGCATCTTTTTGATCTGATTGGGGTTTGTCAAATTAAGCTCTTCAAAGCAACTATCAATTCCAAATGAATATAAAAGTGTTCCACTCGCCCCATCTGCGACTAGAATTTTTTCATTTAACGTTTCCAGTAGTTTCACTGTCTTTCCCCCTAATTAGTTGGTTAATGTCTCTGATGAGGAAAACAGACTAATAGAAAAGAGCTTTCATCATGAAAGCCCTCTTTCCTAAGGTCTCTCATCTCTCAAGCATTGCTTGCTGGATTTAGCACCTTGGATTACCATCCAGGTTGCTGAGATTTCAACGGGCCAGTCCCTCCATCTCTCTAGATAAGAATATGAAATTATATATTTACTTAATTTACTATAAATTTTCAGTTATTTCAATCTATTTTGATAATTAATCCAAAAGAGTTAACGATTTAGTATTTTGGGTATGTATGGGGTAGGAGTGATGTTAGATGAAGGAAATAATAACGAATCAGTTTAAAAATCCAACTGGTGTCCTCGGAAAGATTGCAGGTAAAATAATGGCCTATGAAAATGAGGAATTATACGAATGGACATTTGATCAATTGACTATTACCCCAAATGACACACTGCTAGAAGTTGGTTTTGGCCCAGGTGAAGGAATGCACATGCTTTTTGAGAAGTACCCTACCATCCAAATAGATGGTGTCGATCCATCAGAAGAAATGGTGAAAAATGCGAGCAAACGAAATCAAGAACAACTCAACCGCAATCAGCTTCGTTTGTTTAATGGAACTGTTCTCGGGATTCCCAATCCAATGGTGTACGATAAAATATTTAGTGTAAATAGCTATCCATTATGGGAAGATCAAGAGGCTTGTATTCAAAAAATACATTCTTTATTAAAAGAAAATGGAAAACTGACTATAACCGTGCAGCCAAGGCAGGAAGAAGCAACCGAAGAACAGGCTCATGCCTTTGCCGAAGAGATTAGAGAGGTGCTAACTAATACAGGCTTTAAGTCTATTAAGGTTCAAACGAAACCACTCAAACCGTGCTTATCTATAAATGTCACAGCCATCAAATAGCCCTTTTTATGAATATTAGAAATTCCACTCAAGCTTAGACACTCTTTCTATCTGACCCTTTTCAACCTATAAAAACCATAAGCTCCTCCATCAGTTTTGATTGAATTTCTATTATTTAGGGTATATTATAAACATATACACATATATTAAAAAACCAGAGAGCTGGATACTCCCTGGTACAACTACTAGCGAGTGGTATGCAAATAGTTTAGTTCTTAGAGGAACCACCCTTATGCTTTGGTCGGCGCGGGGTGGTTTTTCGTTTGCCCTTTAGCTGAAGATTGGCGAATCGCGTGGCGATGCCGGCAGCAAGGGTCGTGAAAAAGATCATTGCTACATCTTTTGCCAGAGCTATTAGAAAATCCATAAGTATATCACCTCCCTTCTCCTTTATATAAGGAAAAGAAGGCGCATACCACCCGCACCAAGTAGTTGTATGAAAATTATACCATATATGTTATTGATAACATAATTGCTCTGGTTGTCTTTTTAAGGTAATTAAATATCTTTAATCCTTGCTAATGGATCTCTTTTATTTGCTCTCTGTTCACAAGTATTGTTGCTGATGACTTAAAGAGAGACAGCTTTTTTATTGTCGCAATTATTCAACTAATGCCCCATGTTTTTCTCCCTATTAAATTGATTTTTATCAATTCCTTATTCTTATGTAAAACTCTTTTTCGTTATCCTGAACCTTTACTGCCATAAGAAGTTCAACACAAAAAGGCATTCAACGATTATCACTTAATATTACCTTAATTAAAAATTATACTTTCTCTTCTTCAGCTATCCCAACATAACATCGTTAACCGATATTGCGGTTTTACCGCTACGTCTATTTCACACTGAAGTAACTAACTTTGGCTGCTGCATTAAGCGAAATGGGAACCCTATAAGAAAAGGAGCAGCCTAAGCAACCCCTTTTAAATAACATCAATAATTTCCCTTGTTCACAGGCCTAATAAGCACTCCTAATTTAACTATTAGTTTAAACACCCAATAAAAGAAAAAGAAGTTAAACAAAAAGCCAAACGAGACTAAAGAAAACAGCATTCCACCATGATAAACTAAAATATCAGCAGGAAAACCGAAATAATAATCACCAATACTCTTATCAAATCGATAACCTAAGGTAGGAACAACTACAACAATAATAGTTGATATAAGACTTACTATTGATAATTTTAGTTTTTGGGCATTAAATTTGTTGTTGTTTAAAAACGCAACTATTACTAAACCATTGATTAACAACCCAATAATCAAATCAATCATACTAAAATCCCCTTGTTTACTTATTCCAGAATTTTTCTTTATAAATTATTATAACAAATATTTCCTTAGAAACCTTTTGTTATTTTCAGACAGCCAAGATTTCCATAAAAAATAGCCGTCCATAAGCCATTATGGCTTATGGACAGCCTATTACGATTTCGAACCTTTTGTTTTCCGATATTCCCCAAACGTAAATACAGTAGCAATGATAGCAAGCCATGCACATCCTGCAATATACCCTGCAATTACATCACTCGGATAATGGACACCCAAGTAGATTCGGCTGTAGCCCATCGTTAAAATCATAAAAATACAAATCGCATAGACAGCCAATCTAATGGGCCAATTCTTCGTGATTCTGGTAGTTATGATCATAAGTGCGCCGTATAGGATAAAAGATGACATAGCATGACCGCTCGGAAAGCTGAAGCCATTTACCTCGATCAATGGATTCAATGTTGGTCTCTCCCGCTGGAAAATCCATTTTAAGTAATGGTTAACATAACCGCCCGATAATGTCGTGATGATTAAGAATATGACACTTAATACACGTTTTTTAAATAATAAAAACACAGAGGATAGGATAACCAATAGAATATTGCCATCAACTGATCCAAGATTAGTTATAAAGGTAAGTACTTTTGTGCTTAATTCATTAATACTCCCCTGCACAGCCTGGATGATTGTCATATCAAAATGATAAAGCTCATTCTCATTTATGTTCTCTGCAATATCTACGAATAGGATGGTACACACAATAAAGAGGGCGATTAATACGAAAAAGGTGATTACATGAACATTTAAAAAGGTATTCGTCTGCTTCTTCATTTCTGCCCTCCTATTCTAATATGTATCAGCTCAGCCTATTTTAGATTCTACAAATGCTTTAGCATGTTGTTGGAATGCTGAATAAGCATCTGCCTCTTCTTTATAGACTTTCCTTTCTCCAAAGCTAACATGTAGTGTATCCAAATTTAACTGAACAACCGTTTCATACTCATACGTTGCATTGCCAATCAAATCAATCCACGTTTCATCTGGCAAATCATGGACCTGGCATAGTACCATTCCGCCTGGATTATAGACGTGCAGAACTGCTTCATCAGCCAACTCATCAATCCATTTCGTAACAAGGCTTGAAGCTGACATTGCCGTTCCGCAAGCATCCGTAAAGCCAACACCTCGTTCAAATGTGCGAACAAAAATGGATCCTTCCTCCAGACGGGACACGAAGCTGACATTCACACCATCTGTAAACCAGTCATTCTCACCATTCAGCATAGTTGCTATTTTCTCTTGTTTATCCGAATGGATTACCTCTTTATCAACAAGACTGATCAGATGTGGATTTGGTACTGACAGGGTTGTGAACGTAAGATTCTCGTCAATAAACGGCAGTTTTTGATTGATGATTTCGTCCATTTCAGTATTCATGGGCAATGCACTCGTTGCCTTGATAACCGGAGATATTTCGACGCGGTATGTAGGGATATCCTTATACATGTCCGGCTCTTTCTTAACCTGCAGGGTGGCTTTCATCGTTTCTATCAGCAGGTTATTTTTCTTCAATTTTTCTTGAACATACCGACCTACACAACGGAGTCCATTCCCACACATGGATGCTTCTGAACCATCTGCATTAAAGACTCTCATTCTGGCATCTGAGGCCTCACTGTTTAACACAAAGAGAATTCCATCTGCTCCCTCTGTGCCCGTCCGCTTGCACATATTTATAGCCAATTGGCTTCGTTCTTCATCTGTTAATGACAGCTTGGTTTCCATTTCATCGATTAAATAAAAATCATTGTTAGAACCATGTACTTTAATTATCTTTATATCCATTCTCCTGCTCCCTTCAAACAACATTCTCTTCACTATTTCACCATTATAAAACATATTGTGCAACAAGCTAAAGTTTAGCGACGTTTATAGGAGTGGTCAGTGGTTTTGCTGCTGAAGGTAATCAAGGCAAAAGCAATAGCCTATTCTCTTTTCATCCTCTGTTGCTCCTTCCGTAAATGTCAGGAGAGGTGTATTGGGATCAAGAAAATGTTTACTGTAGTATGCCGGCATCCATCCGCAAGAATAATGTACAATTTTCCGCTTATCATATGTTTGTTCAACAATGAATTCAGATCCATGAAGGATTTCACCGCCATATTGCCGGATTCCATATGGGTTTGCCACATTGCTTGTACTTTTTTTTCCCAGTTGTTTAGATTGCTTATACCTGCCTAATTGTTCTTGCTCAGACGTTAAAATTTCAATATCCCCATTTAACCCAAAATGGCTTCGATACTCACATAATACATGGCCGTTGCTGTCAGATAAGATATATCTTCTCGGTAAAAAAATAAGCAATGAAGCTGGAATAATCCACATCCAAATATTTTCCCGTTTATCTTTAAGAGATCCAACCAGATTACCTTCTGGTGAGAAAATAGCCATATGAAGGGTCGGGGCTGGTAAAAATCCAAGAAAATATTGGCTGTTCGTCAGCGGTGAGCCTTCCTCATCAGCCACTTTCGCTTCCGGAAGTTTCTTCATTCTGCTTTTCAGTCTGAAATTACGATTGATAGAAAAAAGAACCAGCACTATAAAAGGACAGGTAACACACGCAGCTAATATGATATCGAATCCATTCAACCAGGCAAACAAAAAACAGAGAAGACCGACTACAAAGTATGCAACTAATTCTGCTGTATATATGCTATGAATTTTTTGGTAATAATGCTTAGTAGTCAAGGATTTTTCACCGCCAATTTTTTAAACCTGATAACCATCCATACATTCTATGCTGGACATGTCCAAAATAGTAACGGATTTAAAAAAGACCCGGCAGAAATAATGCCAAGGTCTTTAGCTATTGCTATTTCAATATTCGAAGTGTTAATGGGATTTGATAATATTCTCCAGAATATGCCTTTACAGCAGCCACTATTGTAAATATCAACACATATATTCCAATCAGCCAAGCAAGGATAAAACCAATACCGATGAACGCCAATATAAATGCTATAAAGGTGTAAATCGTATAGCTGATTAAAAAGTTTAAATATTCCTTACCATGGTAATCGATAAAATCTGAATCATTCTTTTTAATTAACCATATAACGAGTGGCCCAACCAGCACTAAGAAAAAACTGCTGACATAGATGGCTACTGCCCATAATTTATCATTTGTATTTTGCATCATTAAAACCTCCCGTATCTTTATATAAATTTATGCGATTCATTCAACATTTAGGTTTCAAAGCTTTCATGATTTCTTTTAGTTCTTCATACACTCTATACAGAAACTATAGACAAGTATAAAAATTTGGTTTTGTAACCTGCATGAGGAGGCTGGCTAATTTGTTTGAAGAATGGAAAGCAATAGTACTGGGGATCATCCAGGGTCTTACTGAATTTCTCCCTATCTCCAGTACGGGTCATTTATATTTAGGGAGACATTTATTCGGTCTTGATGAAGCAGGATTATTACTGGATACCCTGCTTCATACAGGGACACTTATTGCATTGCTGATCTTTTATGGGCATGAAATTATAAAACTTCTTAAAAAACCATTATCAAAAATGACATTCCTTTTGATAATCGGGACAATCCCTGCAGTATTAGCAGGTGTACTATTCAATGATTATTTTGAAGGCATTTCTAAATCCGGGGTTACAATTGGTTGGGAATTCCTTATAACTGGAATTGTTTTATGGTATGCAGATATTATGCCCAAACAAAATAAAAATTTAGAGAGCATTACTTATAAACAAGCGTTATTTATTGGAACTTTCCAGGCGGCCGCCATTTTCCCAGCCATCTCTCGATCCGGTTTTACGATGGCAGCTGGACTCTTCAGCGGGCTTAACCGTGAAACCGCTGCTTACTTTTCCTTCCTTCTCTCCATACCGGTAATATTCGGAGGAATATTATTTAAGAGTAGAGATTTATTGACAGGACCCGTCGAAGCAATTTCATTCCAAGGTTTATTTCTCGGTACAATTTTTTCTGCTATATTTGGTTATCTTGCTGTTTCCTGGATGATTAAATATATTAAAAATCATTCCTTAAAGCCTTTTGCTATCTATGTCATTCTATTGGGAGCTGTCATATTAATACTTCAGCACCTAAATATATTCTAACTTTATTTTTACGATAAATAGGCATTAAATTCCGTTAAAAAAATGTACAAAAAATGACGAAAAAAAACTATTTCATTTTACTAAAAAATCTTGTATGATACTTTCAGAAATAGTTTATTTTTGAAAATTGTATAAGCGAAAATTAGGGAAGGCAAATGGTGCGCCACCAGTAATGGTCCTAGTGGGTTCGATTCCCACCCCGAAATTTTTTGATATTACATTAAAAAATTTCGAGGGGAAATCGCAGTTAGCGGCTGCCCTCATACGGAGGGATCTGTATGTTGAAAAAACGTGAATTATCTGATTGTCCTGTATTGTTTGATTTAATGATTCACCCCGATGTCTTCCCTTTTGTGCGCCATAAAACGCATCAATATGAAGAATATCTCTTTCTTACTAAACAAATGATTGAAGCTGAGGAGCGTGGCGAACTGATTTCACGTACCATTCTCGATGAGTGGGGAAATCCAATTGGCACGATAACGCTTTATGATGTATCCAATCAGGCTGGCTTTTTAGGTACTTGGTTAGGGAAACCCTATCATGGAAAAGGATATAACCAATTGGCTAAACAGCATTTCTTTGAAGAATTGTTTTTTGAGCTTGAGATTGAAACGGTCTTTCTGAGAATAAAGAAAGAAAATATTCGTTCTTTTAAAGCAGCTCAAAAGATGCCCTATACTATGCTTGCAAACGAAAGTCGAAAAACCTTATATGAAGAAATCAACTCAGGGGAGTATTCATTTGATTTATTCGAGATAACAAAGGACCACTTCACTTTATCACAAATGCGACAACCAGCAGAGGTGTCTGTATTTGATATAAAAGAAGCTTAAAAAAGGTGTTATGCATAGTCTGCCTAATAGACTGTGCATACACCTTTTTTCGTAATAGCGGCCTTATTCTTTTGTTATCTTTTGCTGTTCGTATAATTTTCTCAAGATATATGTTTTGTACAACTCCAGCTTTCTCCGTTCAACAGGATGCCTTCTTATACCATTTTCTTTTAGCTTGGCCACATACCAACCCTTCGAACCTATGTATGCCATTCTCTCCTCACTCCACTCTGTTTTATTCGTTATACAATATATGAGTGATTTTAACTAATATGACACATAACTGAATAAACATAATCCAGCCAATTTAAGTAAAAATTAAAGTTTAAAAAGCAGAATTATTTTGTGGTATAATTTTTTATTGTCATACTTACTTTATACGGGGGGCATGGATATGAATTTATCTATTTTTACAAAGAGTAACTTTTCAAGAATAATTTCGGTATTCCTCCCGATATTAATTACACAGCTGGGACTGTTCGCTATCAGCTTTTTTGATACGTTTATGTCCGGGCAAGCAAGTCCTGAAGACCTAGCTGGAGTAGCCATAGGCACGTCTATATGGAGTCCTTTCTATAATGGACTTGCCGGCATTTTACTGGGAGTAACACCAATCGTCGCCCACTTAATTGGGGCTAAAGAAAAAGCGGATAAAATTCGCTTTTCTGTTATGCAGGCGATTTATGTAGCTGTCGCAATGTCCATCATTCTAATTGGCGCTGGTGCTTTAGTGCTTAAACCGATATTAACAGGCATGAATCTTGAGCCGGATGTTTATCAAATAGCCTATGGTTATTTAGTTGCTTTGGCATTCGGAATCTTACCAATTATGATTTACAATGTACTTCGTTCATTTATTGACGCACTAGGGAAAACTACCGTCTCCATGCTAATCACCCTTATTGCGATCCCAGTCAATGTGGTACTTAACTATATGTTTATCTATGGAAAGTTAGGTGTTCCGGCATTTGGCGGTATTGGTGCAGGAATCGCTGCATCAATTACTTATTGGGTTATCACTCTGGTTGCAGCAGTGATTATCATTAGATTACAGCCTTTCTCCGGTTTTGGCATTTTAAAATCATGGCCATTGCCCGTTTTTAAGGAATGGGTTGAATTAATGAAAATTGGATTCCCAATAGGTATGTCCATCTTTTTTGAAACCAGTATCTTTGCAGCAGTTACGCTGGCTATGAGCTCATATGATACGATTACGATTGCATCACATCAGGCTGCCATGAACTTCTCATCCTTCTTGTATATGGTACCACTTAGCTTTGCGATGGCATTGACCATCATTGTCGGCCATGAGGCAGGTGCCAAGAACTATAAAGCAGCTAAAGAATATTCAATACTTGGTGTTTTTTGTGCGATTGGTTTTGCAGGCATTAGTGCTATCTTCTTATTTATTTTCAGAGATTATATTGCTCTTCTATACACTAAAGATCCTGTGGTAGCTTCATTAACAGCTCAGTTCTTAATTTACGCCATCTTCTTCCAGCTTTCCGATGCTCTTCAGGCACCAATCCAGGGTGCTTTGAGAGGCTATAAGGATGTGAATATCACGTTCTTTATGTCCCTGTTATCCTATTGGATTATAGGGCTTCCACTTGGCATATTCCTTGCTAATTATACCGACCTTGGAGCATTTGGTTATTGGATTGGATTAATCTCCGGCCTAGCTGTTGGGGCAACTGGTTTAACATTGAGATTGTTATACGTTCAAAAAAGAAAATTTGTGCACACTTCAAATAGCTAACCATACAAAAAGTTCGCTTGAATAAACCAAGCGAACTTTTTTATTTACTATCTATTACGATGATTTTTCAGACAAAGTTACACATACTAAATTTTCAAGGCCAAGCTGCTTATCTGGTTTTTGATAAAACATCCTGCCCACCTGTTACTGGAATAACCGTTCCTGTAATAAAGTCAGCTTCTTCCGCACATAGAAACGAAATGACACGTGCGATATCACCGCCAGTTCCAGGCCTTCCAACTGGAACATTTTCTGATACTATACCTTCTTCTACACGAAAGCTTTCCTTCCAAGGATCCACAATATCCCCTGGACAAACCATATTGGCTGTGATTCCATACTCCGCCTCTTCCAAAGCCAGCGTTTTTGTCAAGGAGGTTAATCCCGTTTTGGAAGCAGCAAAAGCAGAACGGTATTTCCAGCCCGGAGCGTGGTCTGACTGATCAAACCCCATGGTAATAATTCTTCCCCATTTATTCACTCGCATATAGGGAATAACCAATCTGGCTAAGTAAAACATACTCGATAAATTCCCATTAATAAGATATTCCCATTCTTCTTCCATATATTCCATCATTGGTTTACGTTCCTGTATATATGGACCAGCATTATGTATCAGAATATCAATTCCACCACATAATTCATAGCATTGATGAATTAGTTTGCGATGATGATCTTGAACTGTTACATCATATGGCAAAGCATAAGCTTGCACGTTGTAGTTTTGAGCTAATTCCTGCATATCTTGGATGGCACTGTTTTGATTAGTACGATAGGTCGTAATGACATTTATCCCATCCATAGCTAATTGCCTTGCTGTAGCTCTGCCCAGTCCTCTTGCTGAACCAGTAATTAAAGCCGTTTTCCGAGTCAACTTCTTCTCCCCCTACAGGCAGTATTTACTATCTGTATTATACATTGAAAGATGACATTTCCGTTAATCAAAAGCTGACTTCTGCATTAACGACAATTACCCTTATCGCATATAGTAAGTTAACCTAATATGTCTCTTGAAAGTCGAGGTGATCAATTGTTTCCGTGGAACCTTTTTCCCAAAAATCAAAACCAAATGCCAGATTGGATGAAGTTCCTTAATCAGCCAGGTATGGAAAAGCAGATGGAACAATTATTCTCCATGCTATCACCTGATCAATTAGGAGGAATGATCAACCAACAATTTAAATCAAGTCCAGAACCAGATGAGCAAACGGTGGTCCATTCAAAACATTCCGTAGATATTCTGGAAACACATGATTATCTTTTCATTAGAATCCCAATAAAAGAGGATCATTTACCTAACGTTAAGGTATACCATACTTCTACAAAGCTTCTCCTATCCGGATTACCCCCGGATCCAGAGGAGAAACACTCTTTTCATCTACCTGCTCCGGTAAAAAAAAAGGGAGCGAAATCTTCATATCGGGATGAAATCCTGGAAATCATTCTCTTTAAGGTAAATGAATCAAACTATTCAGAAATTTCTATTCCTGAATGGTAAAAAAACTGGCTTGGATGACAGGGCCAGTTTTTTACTATCCTTTATTTTTCTCCCTGTAAAAATACAAGAACTTTATCTCCCGGTTTCCCATTGAATTCCACCTTCATATATTTAAGCCTGTTAGGGCAATCCAATATTTCTAATTTACCCTGGTTAACCAATCGCTTTTCAATCAAAGAGGCATAAATCGTGTTATCAGGGCTTACTGATAAGGAAACATGGATTCCTTTATCATTTGGATTTGCAGTTGCAACCGTAAAATACCTGAATTTGTGGACATCAAAAATGATATGTGCATTGCCGTTTGATTTAAAAAACAACTCTTTTTTTATATTAACAAATTCATGATTTTCCCTTTTTATATGCGCATTATTATTAAACTCTCCAACATCCAATCCTGCAATCTCTTTTATCCTGAATTCTGTTTGATTATGCGTTTCAGCGGTATATTGTTTTTCTTCCCTATGTAATTTGTACACCTGCGATGGTTCAATTACCTTTTTATCATTCTCCTGAATTGTCAAGATAGACCCTTCCTTTCTATCGATGCATAACGTAATTAACTATATGTGTATGCATCAATCTTTCGGAAAAGAAGGCATAAATGAATTCTTATCAGTGTCTACTTCTATAACTTTTTGACCAATAGAATATTTAAAATTTATGTTACTCATTTTTTATACAATATTATCACTCTCCTGGCGGAGAACATCTTCATTTAGACTGTAACTGTTCTAAACATGCTTATTGTGCTTACCTGACCAGTTTGTATTATAAGGAGTACAACATATAATGGGGCATTGATCCTACTTGGAGTAAATGTCTCGTTAACCATATTTCTATTTCTGATATTAATGCTCCGATGACTGTCCGTTTAGCCGAATAAGGCAAGATAAAGGAACAATCACACAAACATACATTTGAAAATTTCTACCCTAAGATATTCGCAGATTTCTTCTATTTATACGATTCTATTTTTAATAATTAAAATGATTCACACAGACTGTTTCTTATATTTTTCGCTTTGTAAAGCAAAGAAAACCCAAATTATCGTAATTAAAGTTACGTAACCTGTGCTATTTTCAATAGGTCTTCCGATAACCCACGCAATTATGTCTGCACTTAATAAAGCTAAAAAAGTAAGGGTGATAATAAGAATAACGGAATGAATTAACAGTTTAGTGAATCTAATCATTGTTAGTTTTGGGAAGTTAAACATTTAAAAACACCTCCTAATAATAGAGTCAGCATCAATAATCAGTAATAAAAGAAGATTATGGTACGTAAACAGAAAAAGGAGACAGCAAAGAAGCTGCTCCTCTATTTCAAACTATTAGCAATCATGGTTACGAAAGAGTAATCATCCTGAGATTATCCATTAATCGTTAATTAACAACAGTAAATTCTTTCTTTGGCATTGCATGCATTCCTCTTGCTGTCACATGAGGGATCATATAATAGTCCCCTTCCTGAGAGAATGACTTTTCAAGACTGTATATACCATCCTTTTTATGCTTAACGGCAATTTTCTCTTTATCCGAACCATCCTTTTTGCCAAATTCAAATTCGACAGATTCAGCATCCGTCACCTTATCATTCCCCTGTGTTACGGTCACCTCAAAAAGTACATTTTCATTCACTATGGCCGCCTCAGGTGAAAGTTTTACCTGGACATCAATGATAGCTGGCATTTCTTCATCTGCTGCTTTGTCCTGACATCCGAACAGGATTATTACTGTGATCATACATAGACTCAAAAATAATACATTCTTTTTAAACAACTTAATTCCAACCCCTTATCATTCACAATCCACTAATTCTAATAATACTCCAAAACTGGAATTAGAGACCAGTAATTAGTTGGAAAATTCACCAAATATTCAGGTTTTCTCTTTCTCATTTTTTTCTTTATTCCCTACTTGTATATTTCTGGATGAGGTTACAAAACCTATACTAAAAGGAGGTTAGACATGTGAGCCATCCATATTGTTGTCCAAACTGTAAAACAAACCGGTCACGTTTTAATGTGATTGAACAAACTCCCATTTACGTGAAACTTGATCCCCAATCAGGCACTGTTATTCAAATGTACGCAGACGATGAATTAGACGCCTTTCATTTACCCTATAATGGACCTGTCAGAAGAATCCAGTGCGCTGCCTGCGGTTTAATTGAAGATGAAAAAACATTTATTGCATTTGGTGAACGCTCGTTTAAATAATGTTGATTCAAAGCGCATTCATACTCTTTCCTGAAACATTAACCAAAAAATCGCCTCTCCTGGAATGGAGAAGCGATTTTTTTATTTTATATCCTCAGCCAATTTTTTCTTAGCTGCTTCTAGCTGTGGATCTTCTTCAGTAATTTTATTTCTTAATTCATTCATTAATTTATTTGTTGTGTCTCCCTGGATCACACCTGTTTCTTTTAAATCATGATCCTTTTGGAACTTTTTAACCGCTGTTACAGTGTTCTCATCAAAATATCCATCGGCTTTACCTGGATTATATCCAAGTGCTTTAAGCATTTTTTCAGCATTCTCAACTTCTGGCGACATTTTTGAAAGCTCTAGCTTTTCCTCAGGATCAATAAACGATAAATTTGCATAATCAGGCATTTTGACAGTAATGTCCGGCTTGATGCCTTTTTTATGAATCCAGTTGCCATCCGGTGTCAGCCATTTTGCATACGTAAACTTCAAATTGGATCCATCTGTGAAGTCCATTGCTGATTGAGCAGTTCCCTTCCCATATGACTTCACACCAATAATCGGAATATCAGCAGATTCATTTAACGCTGCAGCCACTATTTCAGATGCACTAGCACTGCCTTCGTCAATTAGTACAGCCGTTGACAATTTAAATTTATAACCGGTATCTGTCGCTTTTGCTACTTGTTTATTCCCGCTGCGGTCTTCAATCTGTACGAGATTTTCACCGGCTGGAACAAACATATTCGCTATTTTTTCAGCTTGGTCAAGCAATCCGCCCGGGTTTTGTCTTAAATCAAGCACAATTCCCTTCATACCTTGCTCTTCCACTTCACGTAATACTTTTTCAAGCTCTTCAGCTGTATTCTCAGAAAAGCTGGTTATCTGTATGTTTGCAATATCATCCGTTAAGTTCTCTTTATAAACTGTATTTACAGGAATTGTATCACGTATTATTTTAACGTTCATTGTCTTACTTGCACCCGGACGCTGGATTACTAAATTAACCTCCGTCCCTTTTTTTCCACGGATTAAGAGCACGGCATCGCTGGACGACATCCCTTGCAGGCTTTTATCATTTACTTTTAAAATAATATCACCCGCTTTTAATCCGGCTTTCTCAGCAGGTGCACCTTTTATCGGTGAAACAATTACAATTTGTTCATTTTCTGACATTATTTCTGCCCCAATTCCCTCAAAAGAAGAGGAAATGCTTTCATGAAAGCTGGCGGCTTCTTCTTGTGTCATAAAGTCCGAATATGGATCATCAAGTGATTCTACCATTCCATTAATGGCACCATCAATTAATTTATCGCGGTCCACTTCTTGGAAATAACTATTTTCCAAGGTATCCATAGCACTTTTGATTTTCTCCATATCGTTTTTAGATCCGCTAAGCGGAATCTTGATTCCTGATGTTGATTGTTGCGTGTTATCCATTATGTACCTTGTTGCAAAAACACTAAGGATAATGAGTAAAGCTGATCCTAAAATAAGATAAATCCATCTAACTTTAATATAGCCCTTCGGCTTGTTTGCTTGTTCTTGATCTTGTTCTGAATCCAACTGGTTCACCACTTTCACTGAACTATACTGCCTTAAAATTAACTATATTATATCAGAACTCCAAATGATATCCTACTCTGTTGCCAGCTGGATGTATTCCTCCAAGGTCAAGCCACGTTTTTTCATATCAGTGGCATAGGCTTTTCCCACATATCTAATATGCCAGGGCTCATACATATACCCTGTTGTTTTCTCGTCACCCTTTGGATAGCGGATGATGAATCCATATTCTGCAGAATTTTGGGCAAGCCATTGTCCGGCTGTTGTAGAGCCAAAATCTTCATTAAGCTGATAATTATTCTCTGCACTCGATACATCCATTGTTAGACCTGTTTGATGCTCACTCTTACCAGGCTCCGCTACCGATTGTTGGGCATACTCTATACCGGATGCTTCAATTTCCGCATTATATAGCTGTACCTGTCTTTCATAGGAACGAAAACCTGACACGGCTGCTAATTGTACTCCCTCTTCATTGGCTGCAGTAAACATCTTCTCAAGCGCCTCTGCAGCTTCCTTTCTCATCAGCTGTTTTTCATGCTCTCCTACGAATGAAAAAGTAACATTCGGTTTCACCAAATCATCTGCTCGGTAACCAATCGGCAGACTATTTTCTTTATTTACCAACACAAGAATATTATCAGGATTTTGGATATAGTTCACTCCATCCTCAACCTTAATATCATTTAAGAATTCAGCAGCCAGATTCACACTATTATCATCCTCTTCCGACCCTTGATTTCCTTGTCCATTTCCAATCGTTTCCTGCGTATGGTTCTCGTTCTCTTCTTTTTTCGATTGATCTGTGTCAATGGATAAATCATTACATGCTGTGAGTAATAAAGCCGTTGCCATCATCATCCCAAGAAGTATCTTTCTCATTTCTCTTCCCTCACAATTCTCTCTCTAGCTGTTTATTGTTTCAAAAAACCATTAAATCAGCCTATGCTATTTATTATTTTAGTAACTTTTTAAATTGATATGTTTTTAAGTTTTGTTTGTATTATACTAAGTTTCTGAAAAATTCAAACAAACTGTTAATCATCAAGGAGTGTACTATTTGGTCACTCGAACACATTTGCTTTAAATAGTGATATATTGATGTTTCCACTAATCCTTTTCAAGTATAGCTGAAATGTTCCCGATCTGCTTGATTTTTTCAAAAAATCTAAGTTGATAATTCAATATCAAAATTCAAATAATACATCAATAGTACAATTATAAAAAAAAGCTCTGGTTTTCACCAGAGCTTTCTTGTTTTTATAATATTAAGATTCAATAGCAGTATTTAAAGCAACTTCGATCATGTCATTAAATGTCGTTTGTCTCTCTTCAGCTGTCGTTTCTTCACCTGTAAGGATATGGTCACTGACAGTAAGAATGGATAATGCTTGTCTGCCATATTTAGCAGCTAAAGTGTATAACGCAGTGGTTTCCATCTCAATGGCTAGGATACCATATTGTGCCCATTTTTCATGGTCTGCTTTATCATTATAAAATTGATCTGCAGTAAATACATTACCAACTTTTAATTGAAGTCCTTTTTCCACACCTGTGTCATATGCTTTTTTTAATAAACCAAAATCAGCTGTAGGTGCAAAGTCGATTCCATCAAAAAGTAATTTATTCATATTGGAATCCGTTGATGATGTCATGGCTAAAATAACATCTCTCACTTTTACATCTTTTTGAATCGCACCGCATGTACCAACACGAATTAATTTTTGTACACCATAGCTTTGCATTAATTCATTTACATAAATAGAGATGGACGGAACTCCCATACCTGTCCCTTGAACAGACACTTTTTTCCCTTTATAAGTACCAGTATAACCAAACATGTTTCTAACTTCATTATAACAAACAGGATTTTCCAAAAATGTTTCAGCTATATATTTTGCTCTCAATGGATCTCCCGGCAATAGCACAGCTTCTGCGATTTCGTTTTCTTTAGCGCCTATATGTATACTCATGTTTGAATATTTCCTCCTTTATGTAAAGACAAAAATGTCTATATTCAACTATAACTATACCATAGGCTTTTTAAAAAGATAAAGTTACCGATAATTCAGATTTTAACAAACGTGAATTCGGTTCACTACAGCCCAACCGCCAGATTGAAGCTGGTAATAACTCTTTTTCTCGTACTTATCCCCGATCATAATGATATCACCACTTGATATGGTTCTTCCCTTATAATTCTCAGGTATTAAATCTCTTATATTAAACTTTCTAAACAATTTATTAATGACTTCCGTATGACTTTCTCCATCTATGTAGCCTTGATATACCTGTTTATATCCTTTCTTATCCCGAGGGTGTTCTGTTTGAAAAATGGCGATTTCATATTCTCTTCTTCGCAAAGCCGACCACTTTAAAATTCTTTGTTTAAGCATAATTTCCCTCCTAATACGTTTGTTATTTAAATTTACCCTTCCTATAACAAATTCCTGCAATGAAAAACTTCTAGTTTTGTCGAATCCTAAATTTATGAGTTTTGGCCTAGTCTTTTCTTATAAAGTATGCTGTTAAATGCTTACACCCCTGTGGTTAGAGAACAATTTACAATCTGCATATATTTGTTGAATCAAAAAACAGACCAGGAGAAGTCTGTTTTTTGTTTAGTGAGGCTCTTTTTTCTCTCTTGTTGTTTGATCGGCCACTAATTTTTCTAGTTTTTTTATAGCAGTTTTCATCACTTTCCCATAGGTTTCATCACCAAACATGTCACGTAAAATTCGATAATCATTATAAATATCGAGAAGATGATTAATTTTCTCTTGATGATCAGACTCCTGGTTACCATTTTTATTTAAATGTGCGAGCGGTGAGGGCTCTGTTAGTTTCTTATACTGATTTGATTTCAATTTTTGATTAAGAGCATGTTTCTTCAAAAATTGTTCTGCATCTTTCGCATCTGCAAGAAAAATCAAATCATCCTCATTGCATTCTAGCCATTCATTGTCTGTAATTCTAGATAATTCATAAATAATATCTTCCCACGATTCTTCTTTATATCTCCAAATTTCAGTTCGAAACCCAATGACTTTAAAGATTTCCTTTCCATACCCTTTCACTTGCACTAAATCTCCAAAAAAATACTTGTAATCAATATTTACATGTTCTGCTTCAAATAAAAGCCCTTCAAAATCCTCAACAAGCATTAAGGATGATTCCGTAAATACTCCATCAGCACCTTGGACCTCATATACATAGGTTTGATTAAATTCCTGAACAGACTTCACTTTACCCACGATTCCGTTCACAAGTATGACTACTGAATTACCAATTGCAAACTTCGGTTTATTACGCTTGCCCATTGCTGCCACCCCTCGCAGTTCGGGTAGAATTTTTATCAGTATATGCAGCTCTTTAATTGAGGGGAAGCCTATTATTTAAACTCTTTTAGCCATCTTCCCGAAAAAACAAGACTTGATTCAGTAAAAGGATTAAATTGGGGAAAGATTTATATTTTTGACTTTGGCTTAATTCACCGATTTAGACTGGATTTGTGACAGAGTTGGCTGCTTTCTTCCTGTCCCCTACTGTATTTACAGTAAATCAATTGTTACCCATTCTATGACTGTCGGAAAAAGACATAGTTTTTAATTTCAACTAATACAATCTTTTTCGTAAAAAAGAAAAGCAATCCACTTATTCAAGTAAATATGAATAAGCAGATTGCCAAGAAATTTTCATGCGATAGTTAAGTAGAAATATCTTCATCGGAAGGAATGGTTAGAATAACGCTCGTTCCTTCTCCTTCTACGCTTGTTACTTCAAATGTACCTTTTAACTCTTCCATGATTTTCATGCTCGTTGCCAGTCCTAATCCGGTACCATTTTCTTTAGTCGTAAAGAATGGGGTACCAAGCTTGGATAACGTTTCTGCTGGAATACCCGGTCCATTATCCTTAATGATTAATTTCATTTTATTCTCAAAACAATCTGTTAAAATGCTGATCGTTCCGCCATCTTTCATAGCATCTCGAGAATTTTGGATTATATTTAAAATTACTTGATAAAGACGATTTCGATCTGTATAAATGATTCCTTCATGATGAATATCTTTTAATATTGTTATATTATTTTTATTTAACTCCGCTCTTTGCAGTAAAATAATTTCTTCAATCAACTCAGTAACTGAATATTTTTTCAAGATTAATTGATATGGTTTTGATAGATTCAATAATTCGCCGACTATTCTATTCATACGGTTTAATTCTTCTATAATGATATCAATATAATTTTTAAATATTTTTTCATCATAGGGATGATCTCTTAATAGTTGGAAAAGCCCCCGAATCGTCGTAATAGGATTTCTGATTTCATGGGCTACTCCGGCCGCTAATTGGCCAACATATTTAAGCTTCTCCGTTCTGAGAATCTCCTTTTCCCGTTGTTCCAAGGTTTCTATCATGGAAATAAAGGCCCTATTAAGTACATTTAGCTCATGATATGTACTTTCAATTTGGTTATATTTTTTTCCGTTCGTATATCTCTCCACACCTTCTGCCATCCTGACAACAGGCTTAACTACTGTTTTAGATATATAATAGACAAATAGTAAAATACCAATCAGCAGTATTAACCCTATCATTAGATAACGATCAATTAATTGCAGCAATGGAGCATATACAACTTTTTTACTAGCTTCGGTAACCACATACCACTGCTCCTGGGCATCAGTTCTTTCCTTGATTGGTTTCACAGCAAATAACTGCTTGCCATCTTTGGATTGAATTAATTCATTTTGCTTATCAGAGGCAATCAAATCATCTAGTGAAAGATTATTTTCCTCCAGAAAGTTTGTTTTCATAATATTATCTTCATTTTGCTCTGATACAATCCAGCCCTCGTGATTAATCATAAACGCTGTATAAGGAAATTTTTCACGCTCAAGTGTTAAATTAGACTCTATCGTTTTCCACAGATAAAATAAATTAACTGTTGGAGCAAATACTCCATTTATTTCATTATCATTCGTATAAATTGGTGTGCTAATCAAAAAAAATGGCTTTTCACGATCTAATTTATACACTTTAGACAAATACTGAATGCCTGCACTTGATTTTTCGAAGGATTTACTATTTATAAAATAAGGAGTGATATCATTATACTCCTCCGAGGGAATTACATCCCCGTCCTTATTAACATAGATATATCCAGAGTAAATCGGCTTTGATTCAACATATTCCTTCAAAAAATTCAATGAATGCGTTTTATTGTCACTTTCTATATCGGAATGCCGACTTAAATAAACTAGATCACTGATTCTCTCATCTATAAAACGATCTGTTGTATCTGCCGCATGGTAAGCGGCCGTTCGCAATGTCATTCTAACTTGATTTTCAATTAACGATCGCTGGGTCGAATACGAAATAATCCCAAGGCATAGTAAAGGAACCGTTGAAATAATAAGAGAATAACTTAACAAACGGGTTTGTAATCGAACTGGCATAGGAACACCTGTTTCTTTCTGTTAAATTCAATTGCTAAAAAGCTAAGAATCCTACTAAAAATTTAATAAAGCTTTGATATGGTTAATCTGATTTTCTACAAACTATAACTCACCAATATGCTGAAGGTAAAGATTCCAGGCATCGTCAAATAGGCTCATGTCCAATATATAGTCAACATTCATTTCTAGATACAGACTTATTTCATGATAATCAGACGAATTCTTAGGAAAACCGGGATCATGAAAAACATTTTCAGCAAACATGGACATCTCACTTTTCTCCAGGGCATGCCTATATGTGTTTAAAAATCGATAAAAAGATTTCACTTGCTTTCGCTCCACTCATTTAACATTAATTATGCATTATACATATTACCTAAAAAAACTACATAATGCTATTATTTACCTTGTTGATTTGGGGTACTTCACGCGAATAATGATACGAATTACCTTCATTTATATAATAATTTTGTTAATCAACAATGACACCAAATCTTTTTGGTACTATGTATATTGCGGATAATTCTTCTTTCTATTCTGTAACAAGTATACATGAATACAATACATTTCCATATATTATAAAACAATTAAATGTTGCAGAATAACATTAATTCACAAAAAAACCTCGGAATAATCCGAGGTTTTCATTATACTAAAACCGGTTCTACTTTTACTTCCTGAACTTTACGGATAATATCACGCGCTACCCAGACCCCACAGGCACTTGCCTGCGCTAATCCCCTTGTAATACCGCCTCCGTCTCCACCTACATATAAATTTAATATGTCTGACTGAAAGTGCTCATCTAAATTTGGTCTTGCTGAGTAGAATTTTGCCTCTACTCCATAAAACAATGTGTGCTCAGATGCTAATCCTGGCGTTACTTTATTTAATGCTTCGGTCATTTCTATTAAACTTTTCATTGTATTGTAGGGTAAAACCAAGCCTAAATCTCCTGGAACTGCTTCTTTCAAAGTAGGCTCGATAAAACCTTCTTTTATTCTCTTAACAGTAGATCGTCTTCCTTTTAAAATATCGCCGTACTTTTGAATAATTAAACCGCCATTTGAAAGGGCATTTGCCAGTTTTGATATCTCATGGGCATATTCTGTAGGCTTATCAAACGGCTCAGAAAATTTATGGGATACCAGTAATGCAAAGTTTGTATTATCACTGCCAAGTTCAGGATCTTTATAAGCATGACCATTCGCCAGCATAATTCCAGAATGATTTTCAACTACAACATGCCCGGAAGGATTGGAGCAGAATGTGCGAACCTGCGTACCAACAGAGGTATTGTAGATAAATTTACCTTCATATAAATGTTTATTGATTTCTTCCATTACCACATTGGATGTTTCAACCCTCACACCAATGTCAACCTGGTTACTCGTCATTTTAAATTTACGTTTTTTAAGAATCTCTGTTAACCATTTGGAACCGTCTCTCCCCGGTGCGACCACGACATAATCAGAATATAGCTTTTCTCCATCTTTAAGAACAATTCCTTTGGCTACATATTGGTTATCCTGCTTTTCAGTTAATACATCTTCTACTTCTGCCTTAAAAACCATATCTATTCTGTCTTTTAAATATTCATAAATACTTTTTAAAATTTCAAGATTCTGTTCCGTTCCTAAATGACGTACATAAGCTCGCAATAGCTTTAACCCTGCTGCATAGCCTGACTTCTCAATTCGGCGCACTTCTTCACTCATTGGATTCGTAAGCGTATCAGTAGCACCATGCTTTATGTTAATTGCATCTACATATTTTATCAGTTCCACAACTTGATTTTTTGATAAATAATCTGTCATCCACCCGCCAAATTCGCTTGTAATATTAAATTTCCCGTCAGAATACGCACCAGCTCCACCAAATCCGTTCGTAATGGAACAAGCAGGCAAACAACCCGCAAAGCTCTTTCGATTAGTAGGTGGCGGACATTTAACTATTCTCTTCTGTAATATTGGGCAGTTCCGTCTATATATATCATGACCTTTATCAATTAAAAGAACCTTCGCTTCCGGTAATTTTAGAGTAAATTCGTAGGCAGCAAATATTCCGGCAGGACCGGCACCCACGATAATTACATCATAATTCGTTTTCATATGAGGATCTCCTCCATTTATAGGTCTGCTCCGCACTAAAAATCATACCAAAGCGAACATGAACCGTCAACAGAAAATACGAACATTATTTTTGTAAATTATATTTTTGTTCGTCTTTAAAGTGTTTATATGTAGTTTTTATCCAAACATAAGATGTTTTTTTACCAATCCATTAAAAAAGGACGGATAACCGTCCTTTTTCCCTTTAATCAGCAAGGGCTGCAGAAAGAAGCACCGATAATAATAAGGAGGATAAATAACACAACAATCAATGCGAATCCGGAACCAAAACCGCCTCCGTGTCCGTAACCTCCACCGTAACCATATCCACCGCAACCGCTGAAACATCCATCTTGACCACCGTAATACATTTGTTTCACTCCTTTAGAAGTTCATCATTACATTTTTACTATATGTGTTATTCGCCCTTTAGGTATGTGCATTCGCCTAATTTGATTGCCTTTTTTATGTAAATATTGTAACATTATTGTAACATCAGACTAGATTATAGAAAGAAAAATGGGGGTTAATCGTATTTTCAAACGCAAGCAAGGGTTATTACTTGTTGTGATGGTTGCCACAGGTTTATTGTTTTTTTTCAGTTTTAATGTATTTTACAGCAAAAGCCAAACACAAGGCTTAATGGATAAATTAGAGAATGGACAAACAATTCGCTATTTAGTATTAGGTGACAGTATTGGTCGCGGATCGGGAGCAGAAAAGCCTGAACTTACTTGGTTCTCCCAATTAGAAAACATGATTCATGAGAAATATGGAAGCAAAATGAACGGACAATATATTGTTCAAAGCGGTGCCACTTCATTTGAAGGCATCTATAAATTGCAAGAAACAAAGGTTTCCCCATACACAGATTTAATCTTCATTGTTTTTGGTGAAAATGACAGGAAATACATGCTGAAAGACGATTTTGCCGAATTGTATGAGAATCTAATCAGGCACGCTAAAATCAGTGCACCACAAGCAAACGTAATAACTGTGATTGAGAGCAGCTTGCCGGATGAGGGGTTTGCCCAAACAATCAAGGATATCAGCCAGCATTATGGAGCTGTCCCAGTAGATATGCGACCAGTCTTTAAACAGTCGCCATTATCGATTTCTGAATTAACAAAGGACTCCGTTCATCCAAATGGAAAAGGGTACTCTTTATATGCGAATGAAATCTTTAACACCCTTAGTACATTGGATCACGCACAAAAATCAGTGACTCTGCCTAAAGCCAAATATATTCAAAACGAGTATCAATTAAAAATGAATGGTCGATACAATTATAATAACGGGTTTACGAAACATAATGGATTTCTCCATTCAAATAAAGAAAAGAGTCAATTAATCTATCAATTTAATGGACCAATTGTTGGCGCCGTTTTATTTCGCGGTCCAGATGGTGGTACGGCGAATATTTATATAGATGATCAATTTCATAGTACCATCAGTACTTGGTGGCCCTTTCAAAAAGAAAGATATATTTATCTGGCCAATAACCTCGGGGAAGGTACACATGAACTAAAGATTGTTCCTACCGGACTTCAAAGTAAATACAATTCAACGAACGAATCTTATATTAGGATTTCTGGGATACTTGAAAAGGATAAAGATTAATAAGGAACTACTGTTTGTTACGGTTTCTCTTTTTGAATTTAGAATCTCAATTCATTTTCCACTAGAAAAAATAACACGTAACAGCAAAAGAGGAAGCGAATATGCTTCCTCTTTTCAATTACTTTTCACCGCAAAAGCAATACTCATATTTACAAAAATTCATCCTGTGCTTCAAAAATGTTTGAAAAAATCCCATTTGTTCTTTTTCTATTTTAAAGTAGCCTGTAACTGGATGCTCTGCTGATAGGTTGAAAATCCTGCGATAGTCATCTAATGGAATAGATACTAGTTCCTCTTCACCAATAACGATCTTATCTTCATCACTAATTTCGTTCCATTGAATCATCCTAGTTGTTTCTTCCTCAGAGAAAAAATATGGCGACGTACATTGTTCAACAAACAGTCCATTACTTTCAGCAAATTGAATAGCGGATTGACAATTTACATTAGACCCAATATACATATAGTAATCATAGCCAAAGTGTATGAAGAATTGATCTTTACTATAGAGCTTACACCATATAAAATTTCGCAAAATCATTTTGCAAATCAAACGCAATTCATTTTTGTTTACCAACAGGTCTTCTTTGAGAACCAGCTTTTCAAATTCCTGTTCGTATAAAGGTGATGTAAGGTCTTCTTCAGAAATCTTCTTATCCAATTGCAAAATTCTTAGTGAATCAATATTACTTTCCTCCATGAATTTAATCATGGAATTTATATAAGCTGTCTCAACCTGAAGATATTCATGAAAAGTGAATTCCTTCCCATTAATAAATTCCCCTATTTCAGAAGGACAAGTCCATTCCTCCGCTATGGTATAGTACCCATTTTCATCCCTAAAATCAGGATTAAACTTTGTGACACACCACTGAAAATTTATTTGTTTAACCACCCTGCCCCTCCTCCATTCTCCGTAAGTAAAGTATATCATTTACATTAAATTTCATATTGAAATTCCAAATTGCAGGAGTTTTCTTTTTAACATCTCGTGTTTTGCAAGGGAATTTAAGGCTATAAAAGCTCTTAAAATGAAACGAGAACCCGTTAGGTATATGATGTAAAAATATATCATAAAGAAAAAATAACAGATTCACATTTTCCAAAACCCATTTGCTCTATTACGAATACGGATTACATAACAAAAAGGATAATCACCCAAGCAGGCAACGGTGTCCTCACTTAGAGAGATTATCCTTTACAATTTAATATCAGCTGAACAACTTTACATATCGCCCGTATCCTTCTTTTTCCAATTCTTCTTTTGGTATAAACTTTAGTGCAGCAGAATTAATGCAGTATCTTATCCCTGCAGGACCCGGACCGTCGGGGAATACATGACCTAAATGAGAATCCGCTTCATTACTCCGGACTTCTACGCGACGCATGCCGTGTGAATAGTCGTCCTTTTCGATTACTTCAGACTCATCAATAGGTTTTGTGAAACTTGGCCAACCACACCCCGCGTCATATTTATCCTTTGAACTGAAGAGTGGCTTTCCCGAAACGATATCCACATAGATCCCTTCTTGTTGGTTGTCCCAGTATTCATTTCGAAAAGGCGGTTCTGTACCACTTCGCTGGGTTACGTCATATTGCATAGGTGTTAGTTCTTTTAGACGATCAGAATAATTGGTCAATTATTTTCACCCCAATGCTCTTTAATAAACCCTGAACGCCCTGAACCTACTTGATAGGATTCATAATGATCTTTATTCTTCTTATAGAAATGCTGATGGTACTCCTCAGCTGGATAAAAGGTTTTGGCAGGAAGAATCGGTGTTACAATTTCCTTTGTAAATCTACCGCTGTTACCCAACTCTTTTTTGGATTGCTCCGCAATTTCCTTTTGTTCCTCGGTTGTATAGAAAATGGCTGTCTTATAGGAGTCTCCTCGATCACAAAATTGTCCGCCTGCATCTGTTGGGTCAATTTGCTGCCAGAATAACTCCACAATTGATTTATATTTTATAATAGCGGGATCAAATGTAATTTCTACTGCTTCTACATGTCCAGTACTACCTGAACAAACTTCCTCGTAAGTAGGATTTTCTTTATGTCCGCCTGTATAGCCTGAAATAACACTTTTTACTCCTGGAAATGTGTCAAAGGGTTTTACCATGCACCAAAAACACCCACCGGCAAATATTGCTTTTTCCATCATCCTACCCCCTTTTGAGTTTATATTTATAAACGTATTGATATTCTACCCTTTTATTGTTAATTAAGAAAATGGTTTGCTTAAGACTTTTCTCATATAAAGACACATGCCTAAGCTCTCTTGCATATAGCTAGAATATAATTTGGAAGTGCAAGGAGTGAGACCAATGTCCTCTATGAATGGACAAAGCTATTATCAGAAGGCAAAGGAATACGATTTACTCTCCCAGTATTACAAATATACAAATCCTGATTTGTATATTAAGTATTACTACAGACATCTGCATTATATGGAACAGTTACTTCATCAAGGGGCAGGAAATGAGCGGACTACGCTTGGTAAGATAAAGTTTTTCCATGCCCTTCCATCTGTAAAAAGCATAGATTTATATATAAATGGAACACGGATTTTCAAGAACGTCCCATCTAAATCTGTTAGTCATTATTTATCACTGCCTGAGGGGAAATATGAATTTGACCTTTATCCGAGCGGCCAATCACATTCCGCTTTGTTAAGCAGAAAAGTAGACATTAAAGAAGGAACCCCTTATACCATTATTGCTGCAGCGAATCAAAATGGATATTCTCTCTTTTCAATCGAGGATAATCTTACTCTTCCGACCAGGGAGACAAAGTTAAACTGTTTAAATCTAAATCCTGATTCGGCTGGTATCGATATCGCTGTAACAGGTGGAGATACCATATTTTCTAATTTAGCCTATAAAAAGCCCAGCTCTTATCTTGGATTGACTCCGATGACAGTAGAATTTTTAGTGAAATGTTCAAAATCGAAAGAAATGATTCTTGATCCTTTTTCCGTCACCCTCCATCCCGACCAAATATACACAATGCTTATTTTAAGCTCGGGAAACGAACATAAAGACCCGGAAATTGTGTTTATTTAAAAGGCTCTGTTAAATGTAAATGTTGATTTTTGATACCTGTCCGAATCCTTGATATAATCAATATAAGAACGAATATTCGGGGAGGTTGTCAAGGTGGGCAAAGCGTTTAGCAACTTGTTAAAGTATATTGACAAATTACCACACACCCAAAAAGAACAAGTCTATCAATGGGTTAAACGCTATGTTGACCCTTCTTCCTCTGCTGGTGGTCGATTAATTGATGAAATGAGGGAAACTCGCTTCAAGGAAGGATTCGAGTGTCCTCATTGTTCATCGGAACACGTTGTTCGGTTCGGAAAATATAAGGGACGGCAACGGTATCAATGTAAATGTTGTAGCAAAACCTTTACTGACACAACCAACACCGTCTTGTACCGCACTCGAAAGGCTAACGAATGGATTACATTTGTTGATTGTATGTTCAAAGGCTATTCTCTGCGAAAATCTGCTGAAATCGTAGGGGTCACTTGGGTTACTCTTTTTTATTGGAGACACAAACTATTAAACGCCTTAAAACAAATGGATTTTGACCACTTTGAGGGAATCGTTGAAATGGACGAGACCTATTTCCTATACTCTCAAAAAGGACAACGTAGCATTATTGAACGCAAACCACGCAAACGTGGCGGGAAATCCAAGCAGAGAGGAATCAGCCACGAACAGGTTTGTGTCCTCGTTGCCAGAGACCGAACAAAAGCAACGGTCTCCAAAGTTGCTTGTATGGGGCGTATTATAAAACTGAAAGTCGATGCCTTAATTGGTTCTAAACTTTCCAAAGACAACGTGATTGTAACCGATGCTTGGAGGGCTTACAAAACCTATGCGAAAGAAAAAGGTTTAGAGCATTACCGTATTAAATCAGACGGTGGCAAACACGTTATCAAGGGTTTGTATCACATCCAAAATGTCAACGGTCTTCATTCTCGTCTAAAACAGTGGATAGGCCGCTTTAAAGGTGTGGCTACAAAGTATCTGGATAATTACCTTTCCTGGTTTTTGTTTGTCGATAGTCGTAGCAACGAAAGCACTAAACAGCATATTAAAGAATTTTTATTAACTTCATTTGTATTTGAAATGACGGACACATATGACAGTTTACGGTTAGCCAAATTTAGCGTGAAATAACCATATAACTTACGAAATCAGGTGACGATTCTTTGACTGAAAAAAAGGTTTACAAACCGCTTGAGGATTTATCAAACCAACAATTAAATGAAATTTTAGATAGGAACAGAATCTATGAACTTATTCCTCTTCCTCTTTCTGTCGGAGAGTATCATATAAATTGGAAGTATGCACAGGATTTATGTGCCAAGTTATCTGAACACGAGAATCCTCTAATAAGGGCGAATGCGATTTTAGGTTTTGCCTACATCGCAAGAACAAAAGGTATGTTGGAAAAACATATAGTTAAACCAATAGTGTTGAAAGAACTCCGAGATAATCAAGAATACAATTGGAGAATAATTGACGCTATACACGACATAAATCTTTTTATGAAATGGAAAATTGGAGCCAATGCAATAAAAGAATAGATTTTAAACATTTGAAAACATAGGGAAACTTTTATTCGAGTGAGTTTCCCTAACTTTATTGAAAAAATCAACATTAAAATTTAACAGAGCCATTTAAAAAATGAGAGGAATTGCATCCATGGACTCATGGTACAATTCCTCTTTTTACAATTATTCTACCGGAACTAACAAACTTAACTTAATTTCATCATTTTTGAGATCAAAAGACTTTGCTTTAACTGTGATTCCACTCTTAAGATCCATTTGGCTTAATGCCAAATATATGTTTTTTTCTTTAGGTCGTATCATAACCCATTCAGGTGTATCATATTTTTCGTTAATGTAATTCAATACAAATGTTGCCGGCAAGCTCATACCGCCAATTTGAATAGCTTCATGCTTTAAAAGTAAATCCCCATTTTCGAGTGTAACTGGTTCAAATAACACCTTGATTTCGACATTTCTGCCAAACGCGGATAATGTTCCGTACAATTCAAGACTTTCCTTTAAAAGCACCTCATATTTAATTGGACTATCTGAGCTTTCTTCCTCAATATAATAATTAATAATCCGATTAAGGTCTTCCTTATTGGATGTAAACGGTATCTCCACTTTTTCATCGTTAGTGGCTAGTTTATTTAATGATTCTTCATCCTTTATCGGACGAGTCGTCCAATAAATCAGGATACAGGCTGCAATTAGGTTGATTGCCAATAGCCCCAAAAAAAGTCCTTTCCACTTGTTATCTATTTTGAAGATTCTCCTCATTCTTCTCCCCCTCTTGTACCATCCTCATCGTATTTATGTTTTTAACAGTACTCTCTTTCATTTTCTCATATATACGTGAAGCAATAATCTCATAGCCCTTGTCATTCGGATGAAAATAATCCTCTTTGTATAAAAGATTTTCATTTGATTTTGAGAATGCATCATCAATTCGGATAAAAAAAGCATTTGGATCCTCAGAAACTATTCCCTCACTGACGCTATTCCAATCATCCATGATAATATCCAGTTCCTGAAATGCTGATATCCATTTCCCGAAAGGGTTATACAAGCCAACAAAATAAATTTCTGCTTCTTTATTATATTGTCTAATTATACTAAAGATTTCTTTCAGTCGCTCTTCATATTGAATAGCCTCCAGATTAAAATCCTGTATGGTTAAATTTGTAAATTGTTCTTTTACAACTCTCATGATATCGTTTCCGCCAATCGTAATGATAATGGCATCAGAAGTTTGTATATCGGCTATTAACTGTGGCGTATTCAGCCGTCTTAAAAGATCTGAAGATCGATTGCCGCGGATACCGTGGTTGGTAAATTCCGCTTCTCTTATCCCCTTATTTTGTTCTAAATAGGAGACTAAATAAGGAATATATCCCCCTTGATCACTGCTATCCCCAACACCCTGGGTCAATGAATCCCCCAGTGAAACTACCTTCACATCGGTTGGAAAGAAATCATTCGGAATTTCCCGCTTTAATGCTTTTGTTATAGATGAGGCTGAATGTTCTTCCACTTGCTTTCCAAAAAAATATTGATAAGGACTGCATCCTGAAAGCATAAATATCATAATCACAGTTATCAAGGTTTTCCAAAACATAGCTGTCACCTGCCTAAAGATTACTCTTTATTATATTCATTATAGTTACAATAAATATCCTTATCATATAAAAAAAGACAGGTTTCCCCTGCCCCTAATTTGACTGTAGTATTTTTATATGTTTAATAATATCCTCGAATGGAATACCTTCAACACCAGAATATTGCTGAACAACTGTGCCCTCTTGATCGACCAATGAAAAGCTCGTTCCATGAATTACCTGGTCCCCTTCAGCAGGCTTCTGCACCAATACTTTAAAGCTATCCTTCGCCAGGCTTTCAATCGTTTCTTGGTCATACCCTGTTAAGAAGCTCCAATTATCGAAATTCGCCTGAAAGCTTTCCCCGTATTTTTTCAAAATAGAAGGATTGTCTACTTCCGGATCGATACTAAAGGAAACAAAATGTACATCCTCAAGACCTTCTTCAGTAATCATATTTTGAAGCTTTTTCATATTGGAAGTCATCGGCAAACATACTGTATTGCAATTTGTAAAGATAAAATCAGCGATCCATACTTTTCCTTCTAAATCACCTTTTGATACTTTTTGTTCATTTTGGTCTGTAAAAGTAAAATCTTCTACCTTCCAATTTACCGCATTAGGTATTTCTTGTTGAGAGCAACCATTAATAATGAAAACCAGAAAAAATACCATTGCTATTTTGCCAAAATAGTTCATGAATTAACCACCCTGTGTTTAATCTCTAATACTGTTAATTTTATCAAAATCTGTATTTTCACAAAAGTATTTTGCCTTTGATTGACAGATTGTTTTATCCTTTTGAGATTTAAACATTGGTAGTTTCGTTTGAGTTTCTTTGACTCGTTATAAAACCCTACTCGAACTGAATTTGAATCGTCACAATTTCAGAGCGTGTACCAATCCGAATAGGCGGTCCCCAAAAACCAAAACCGGATGTTACGATCGAGTCCATCTGACCCTTTTTTAAATAGCCCCAATCATTTTCATATATCGCTTCAGTAATTAGATTTCCCGGAAAAATCTGGCCGCGATGGGTATGACCGGAAACCATTAAGTCAACGCCTTCTTGCTGCGCAATATCAAGTTCATAGGGCTGATGTTCCAACAAAATGGCGGGCTTTTCGAGATTTACACCGCTCATTAATTTTTCTAAAGGCAACCTATCTTCCTCAGTTCGATCCTTGCGCCCAATGAGAGTGAATTCTTCTTTAACCTCTACGGTTTCATCGTACAGCACTTGAATTCCGCTGCGCTCTACCGCTTCAATCAGTTCCTGCATCGTACCATCGTGCTTATCATGATTTCCAAGGGATGCATACACCCCATATGGTGCCTGAAGCTTGGATAATATCCGATCGATCTTCTGATCAAGGAATGGTTGAACATCATCATCAAATAAATCTCCAGGCAAAAGGATTAAATCAGGATTCAGTTCGTTAACTTTCTTTACAAAACGCTCCGCATGGTCTTTACCCGATAGCAACCCAAAATGTGTATCTGCAGCCATCACGATATGTAGGTTTTCGAGAGACGAGGAACCTTTATCCATCTTAATTTCATAGTTACGTACGACTGGGCTATAGGCATTATATGTACCGTATATCATAAATGTTATTAACAGCCCTAAAGTGATGATCCCTGCCCATAACTGCGTTTTCGGCCGATGCAGCCGTGTCAGGCGTAGAAGAATAACTGTAATATGAGCAAGAGGAACTAGCATTAACAGTAAGTAAAAGCATGCCATCCAATAAGCTCCAGCAATATTTAAAAATGTCAGCCCAGAAAAGCGGCCAATTATAAATGAGCTTGCTGCAAGTATAATGATGAGGCTGTATAGGATTTTAAATCGTCGGCTTGAAGATTCCGGTCGTAGCCAACGATATCCCCGCCAGCCTATATAGTAGACGAGGCCACCATAAAGCAGCAGTGCAATAATCAGAATAAGAATGAACATATGTATTCCATAAGACTCCTTTTCACATGACTTTTATCATTTTAGTTTAATAAGGTAACATCCTACTTTATTATGACTTACCTATTCTTGATTGTTAATTTATTTGATTTTTATTTTATTCCATATCAACTAAAAGGGACATACACTTTAAAAGTTGTTCCTTTGTTTTTCTCACTTTCGACTTCAATTTTCCCTTTCATTCTCTCGATAACTTGATAACAAACCATCAATCCAATGCCGGTTCCTTTATCTTTTAATGAGTAGAAGGCTGTGCCTAAACGTTTTATTTGTTCCTCACTCATACCATTACCTGTATCTGATACCGAAAAGACTATACACTCTCCTTCTTTCTGAATGGATAAAGTCAGTTCGCCGCCATCCTTCATTGCCTCAATCCCATTTTTCATAATATTGATTAATACCTGCTTCACTTCGTTTGTATTTATGTATATTTCCAAGTCAAAATCCAATTCGAAGTGTAAATGAATATTGCTGACCATTAAGGCATATCCGTTCATTAAATCAACAATATGAGCTGAGAACTCTGATAACATCACATATTCCTTCGATCCTAAGTCCGGCTTGGCAAGAGATAGATAATCGTTAATAATTCCTTCAGCCCGATTGATTTCGTCCACCATTAATTTTATATATGATAATTCCTCTTCAGATAACTTGCTTTTATTTTGGAAGATTTGCAGAAATCCTTTCACAACGGTCATAGGATTTCGAATCTCATGAGCAACAGATGCTGCTAATTGTCCAATGGCGTTCATTTTTTCAGCTTGTTGCAGCTCTTTTTGGATACTCGTCCTATATACAATATTATCAATTTCCTTTATGGCTTCATCAAAATTATTAATCAGCATTTCATTATTAGATTTAGAACCAATTTGTACTGAAGTAATTGAAAGCTTTTCAAATAAAATATGAAGCTGATGAACCATATAGTTGAATTGTTCAAAAAGCTCCTCAAATTCTGTTGAGGAATCTTCGGTTAACTTAATATTAAATTCACCCTGACTTACCTTCGTTATCCCTATAATCAACTTATGAACAGGGCCCATTAATTTATTTAAATAATGACAAAGGACACCATATGCCATACAAAAAATAATTAATATACTTCCAATGAATAGGAGTAACCAATACAAGTTTTTCGTGAACACTTCATCTGCATTGATTGTCACCGCTAATATAGCTTTATTAGACCCTTCTAATCCATCAATTCCAGCATAGGCATTGACCCATTTATTCGAAGATTCCTTATATATTTCTGTTATTTGCGGATTTTCACCATGTATGACCTTTTGAATATAAGGTAGGGTTCGTTTGCTTGGTATAAAGGGAGACCCTTCCTTTATACCATTAGGTTGAGTACCATCTGATGCACTGATGATTTCATAATGCTTTTTATTTTCGTTATATAAAATAATATGTCCGGAAAATAAGTGATTACTCTGTTTATCCATTTCGTTCAGATAGGTTTTCAGTTTAGACCTTGCACCTATTGAGGAATCAGTATTAACTGAAGCTTCATTTATTAATCGGGAGGGAATCATTGATGAGCCAAACATAACCATCCCCTTACCTCTTTCATACAATATATCTTCTGTATAAGCATTCATTAATTTATACCCAATAATCGAGATAAGAATGATAGTAATGAGCATTAACAAGACTAATAGCGTCAAAATTTTGCGTTTGATTGACATCGACTTTTTTATATTCTTCATAGATCCCTCACACAGTTTCATAGTATCTATCTATAATTAGACAAAATTAGGCAGTTTTCCTGTAATAAATATAAAATAATCGCAAAATCAAAAAAAAATACACTATCTCGATCTTGGATAGTGCATTTCTCTTACTGTTACATTAGTCGGCGTAATACATAAAGCCGATTGCCCCAATTCCCGTATGTGTACTAATAATCGGTGTTGTTTCATAAATTGGTACATCATCTATACCAAGTTCACGGATGATCATTTCTTTCAATTTTGTTGCAAGTTCGATTGCATCTGCGTGGGTTATGCCAATCCCCTTTAGAACTTTCCCCTCAATATCCTGCATAAGCTGCTTTACTAAGAATTTCACGATTTGGCCTTGACTTCTCACTTTCGCTACAGGAGTATACTCTCCTGTATCAAGTGAAGCAATCGGTTTGATATTTAAGAGAGAACTTAACATAGCTTTTCCTTTTCCAATTCGGCCGCCCTTAACTAGATTCTCAAGGGTATCCACCACCACAAAAAGTCGAGTATTTTCCCTAATATGATCCAATTTTTCAACAATCTCATCCATCGTTTTACCTTCTCTTGCCATTTCAGATGCCGCTAGTACCTGGAATCCCAGTGCATTGGATATATATTTGGAATTAACTACTGCAACTTTCCCATCAGCCATTCTGGCAGCAGTTTGAGCCGATTGCACAGTACCGCTCATTTGAGCAGTCATATGAATAGACAACACTTCACTTCCATCTTCTGTAAGTTTATTATATACTTCCAGAAATTCACCTGCTGGGGGCTGGGAACTTTTTGGCAATTCTTCTGATTGCTGCATTTTGGTAATAAATTCTTTAGATGTAATATCTACTCCATCAATGTATGTTTCGCCATTTATTGTAATTGAGAGTGGTACAACTGTTATGTCATTTTCTGCGATGATCTCCTTTGGCAGATCAAGCGTGGAATCAGTAACAATTTTAATATTTGGCATAGTTTCACTTCCTATATGTATGACTAATCATATTATACATGGTAGAAAATTAAATTTAAATGAATTTCATTTTCCTTAATATAAGTTTATGAAAAATTCTTATAATTCAAATACTCAATTCCAGCAAATCCTACCATGTAAATTTGTTAATCGATTTACGTTAAACGAAAGCATAACTGGCATGCAGCTGTACTAAATATATATTTCCTAAATTTAACTATTTATTATTTCCCCTCATCATGTATATAAACTCCAAGCTATTCTATTATTAAAAATAAAAAGAGTGTGAATCACTGTAGATTCACACTCTGCTGCATTCAAATTTCGTACTTAATTTAAATCCTGTTCCAGTTCGTACTGTTCTGCTTTTATTAGCTTTCGTTTATATACAAATTTTGATAGTGAAATGCTGATTTCATATAACAGCAATAACGGAACTGAAACTACAAAATCAGATAAAAATTCAGGCGGTGTAATAATAATCGCAACCACGATTAACACAAAATATGCGTATTTCCGATACTTCGCCATAATATACGGATTCAAGATACCCAAGGACGTCAAAAACATCATGACGACTGGCAATTCAAAGAGAAATGCAAACGGCAATGACATATGAATAATAAATTTCAAATATTTATCTGCCGTATAGGATGTCGTCATCACATCATTACCCAAATCTGTCAAGAAACTCATAACGATTGGAAAGATGACAAAATAGCCAAAGGATAATCCTGCTATAAACAGAAGAAATAATGCAGGTATATAGGATAATGCAATTTTTTGTTCGTGTTTCAAAAGTGCAGGTTTAATAAACAGCCAGAGTTGAATTGCTAGAACAGGTATTGTACAGGCAATAGCCACTATGGAGGCTATTGTAAAGTAAATCCACATAACATCACTAGGGCCAAGTACAATAAGCTTCTCATCTACATTACGAGTAAAAAATTTATATATGTCTTTAACGAAGAAAAAAGATACACATAAAAACAGTATAAAAGCAGTTACTGTGATGATTAACCTTGTTCTCAATTCATCAAGGTGCTCTATCATATTTAATTCTTTCTCTTCCAAACTAGAGTCACGCCTTTCTGAATCCCTTTAAAGAGGTGCAAGAATAAATTCTCACACCTCTTTTAAATAAACTATTAAATTATTTATTGATCTCTTTTTTAACATCCTTTATATCATCCACTACATCACTGGTTAAATCTTTTGTAGAATTTTTAAATTCACGTAATGTTTGACCGAAAGCTCTGCCGATTTCAGGTAGCTTTTTAGGTCCAAAGATAATCAGGACAAGCAAAAGGATTAACAGCAATCCTGGTACACCAATATTTGAAAACATTCTTTTCTCCCTCCCAAGCTGAAATGAATCTAATTCTATTATAATTGTTTTAAAGGTAAAGAAAAGTAATAATTTCATATACAAACAGAATATACTAACTTTTACTTATTTAGGAATTCGTTTTGTTAAATAAATCTACCATTCTAACTTATATTAAAAATTGATGAAGGCTGCTTCCTTTCTTTACTTCAACAAACTGGAATCCTTTAGTCTCCATTCGCTGCATCAGTCCATTATAATCCTCTCTTTTTTGCAATTCGATGCCAACAAGTGCAGGACCATTGTCTTTATTATTCTTCTTCGTATATTCAAACCTGGTTATGTCATCATTCGGTCCAAGCACCTCATCGAGAAATTCTCGCAGAGCACCCGCCCGCTGTGGGAAATGAACAATGAAATGATGCAGGAGACCTTCATATTGAAGAGAGCGGTCTTTAATATCCTGCATTCTCCCAATATCATTATTGCCACCGCTAATGATGCACACGACCGTTTTTCCCACCAATTGCTCTTGATACAAATCCAGTGCTGCAACGGACATAGCTCCAGCCGGTTCAGCCACAATCGCGTGCTCATTATATAATTCCAGAATCGTGGTACATACCTTTCCTTCCGGCACAGTAACCACATCCTTAAGCAAATCACGGCAAATAGCAAATGTTTTCTCTCCAACCTCTTTTACGGCAGCTCCATCAACAAAGGAATCAATTTGCGGAAGTTTAACCACCTGCCCCTCTTTGATTGCTGTTTGCATAGATGGTGCCCCAACCGGCTCTACGCCAATACAGGCAGTAACGGGAGATATACTCGCACTGTACGCAGCTATACCTGACATCAATCCGCCGCCGCCAACACTACCAAAAATATAGTCAACGGGTACGTCTATATCATGAAATATCTCTACAGCTACCGTACCTTGTCCAGAAATGACATTTTGATCATTAAACGGATGAATGAATGCTCTATTTTCTGCTTCCTCGCACTTCCTTGCTTCTATAAATGAATCATCAAACGTATCACCAATCAGGATAATTTCCACATATTCTTTTCCAAATAACTCCACTTGATTAACTTTTTGTCTTGGAGTGGTTGTAGGCATGTAGATTTTACCCATCACCTTTAATTCATTACATGCGTAAGCTACTCCCTGAGCATGATTGCCGGCACTGGCGCATACTATGCCATTTTGCAATTCCTCTTTCGATAGATTTAGCATCGCATAAAATGCCCCACGCAATTTAAAAGAACGTACATATTGAAGGTCTTCTCTTTTCAAATAAACATTACAATGATACTTTTCTGACAACCTCTTATTTCTTTGCAAAGGAGTGTGAGCAACCTTGTCTTTTAATTGCTGATACGCGATTAAAATTTGTTCAGGCGATACCCCTTCATTTGTTTTCACCAGATGCCTCATATGCTCTCCTCCATTACTTTTTTATTAATTTATAAATTATAGCAGGTACGAATAATAAATCAACAGAATTTTTAGAAAAATCAATTTAATAAAATTTAACTGATATACTTTTAATAATTTACAAATTAATTCCGTGTGATTAATTTGGCTACATTGATCACTTGATGGAATGCTGACCACTTTTTAAAAGCTTCAAAAAACGACAAAACAGGTAGAATTTTCTCCACCTGTTTTGTCGTTCTAGCTCTAATGATACGTATGCCTTTGATTTGATTTATGCACCCTTTAACAGATTGCTTCTTTCCTCTTTGATTCTAGTATGAATATGTTCAGCCACTGCTGTCATTCCCTCTTCTTCGTATTGTTCAGAGGTAATCGCAGGCAATATAACAAGTTTAACCTTCCCAGGCTTTATCTTATTATTGTTATTCTCAAACAAGTCCGCAGTACCTGTAATCATAAAAGGTACAATCGGCACCCTAGTATCTTTAGCAAGACGCAATGAGCCCGCTTTAAATTCACCAATCTCCTTACCTCTGTTGCGAGTACCCTCTGGAAAAATGAGAATTGAGTGGCCATCCTTTAATTTCTGTACCCCTTCTCTAATAGCCTGTATAGAAGCACGTCGATCCTTACGATCCATAAACACGCAGCCCATTACTTCCATCCAGCCAGCAACAATCGGAATTTTTTTTACTTCAATTTTTGAAATAAAGCCAAACGGCTTGGAGATACCAGCCATTAATACGGGTATATCAAAATCCCCTTCATGATTTCCTACAAATAATACTGGCCCATCCGGAATATTTTCGGACCCTACGACTTCCAGCTCACAGCCTGAATTCTTTAAAAATCCTTTTGCCCATTTTTTCGGAATTTGTTGAATTTCCACATCGTCATGAGCATTATTTTTCTCATAAACCTTCTTCATTTTAGATAGTCCTGGTAAGCTGTACAATAAAAAGCCACATAAATAAATAACCATATAAACTAACCGTAGCAATGTAATAAACCTCCTGTATCGAACCCTACTTGCGTATGTATTCTTTAAAATAATAATCGTATGGATTTCTTTCGTCTTTTGGTCCTTTTTCAGATGAAAGCAATTCCCATTCTTCATCATAATTTTGAACTAGGAAGAATGTATCTCCTTCAAAATGATGATCAATATATGTCAAATAGATTTTTGATACATACGGAAGAAGCTGTTCAAATAATACTTGTCCCCCGAATATGACACATTCAGTATCGGTATCTTTTTCTATTTGAAGAATTTCATCCACTGAGTGTACGACTTTTACTCCATCAACGACCCACGATGGATCTTTCGTTAAAACGACATTCGTTCTGCCAGGAAGAGGCTTTCCTATAGACTCAAACGTTTTTCGACCCATAATTAAAATTTTACCCATCGTGGTTTGTTTCACATGGGCCATGTCGGCAGGAATACGCCATGGAAGATTATTATTGATACCGATAACGCGATTTCGATCATGTGCTACAACAATTGAAAACATTTTAATCCTCCTTTTGTTTAATCTTCTCTTGTTAAATTTTAAATATCCATCTTCGAAAAATCATTGCTAATATCATTTTATCTCATATATCGAGTAACATATAAGAGAAAAACCGAACCACAGTCGGGAACGGTTATATTGACTTGGATATTTACGACTAACAGACTACTAAAAGTCATTTACTACTTGATATACGAAACAATTAAATATTACTGACTTCTTAATCGTCAATGGACCTATTTAACCATTTAAATAACGGATTTGCAAGGTCAAATTTCTAACAATCTATACATGTTTATTCAGTAACATGATATAAACTTCTTTCAAAATCCCCTCCGGTAGATGATTTAGATTTATTGTGTTTTTAGAAATAAAAGGTTTTTGGAATTCCGTTGTTACATAACGGGCATTATATTTTATAATTTCGTAAAATGCTAACCTCAGGTCCTTGTTGTAAAGTTGGTCATATTTATGGAGTAATTGATTAATATCTCTTATTGTTACTTGCTCGCTAATCAGCTCTAAACTCATAGCATACACTTCAATTGAAGGATGTTTATCCATGAAATAGCGATAATTTAGTAAAGATTCCTGTAATCTTTTCTTGTTAACTTCATGTTCTTGATGAATTGTCCCCACAGCACGATCCACTTTAAATGTAGCACCACACTGGTGGAGCCTGTACCCTAATTCCCAGTCCTCCCATCCATAGCCAATAAACTTTGGATCAAACCTTCCCGCCTGGTCTAATAAAGTACGCTTCACTGAAAGATTACCACCCATGCAGGCAACCCAAGGAATCAGAAATTTGTCCAATTCATCCCCATAAGGGACAATGATATTAGAATAATAATAATCTTTAAAACGGATTAAGTTTTGAAATTCTTCACTTAGGAAGTTTATATTCTGGTCCACGATTTTTTTTTGGGCTCTTTGAGTTATATAATAATAATACATGGCGCCAGTTAAAACCAAGTTTTCACATTTCTCATGCCTTTTAACATGATTTTCAATATAGTCAGGATAAACCAACATCTCCGCATCAAGAAAAATGATTAAATCCCCATCTGTATTGGCAATCCCTATATTCCTTGTTTCTGCAAGTCCCATTTTTTTATTATTTCGAACCATACGAAAATGATTCGGAAGATCAATTGTACTGGTGCGATCATCTGATGCATCATCCACAATCATCACTTCATAATTATCATGACTTTGTTTCCGTAATGCTTCAATTGTATTTTTAAGCTGTTCATACCGATTGTGACTCGGAATGACAATTGATACTTTCACGATTTTTCAACTCACTTACCTAATCATATTTTCCGATATCAATCCAATTTTCATTCTTCAAGCCCATCAATATAAGCCAGAAACAGCACATCTACATTTTCATTAATCTATCTAACCCGATTATTTCATTGATCCAAGAATCAGTAACAATTTCATCCGTAATAAATGTCTGCATTCCTGAACCTATATCGAATGCTACTTTTCCATACCTGGATGCTATATATGGGGTAAGGATAAGTGCATTTATCCCTGCTCCTAAAAAACATATATCAAAATCGATTGTTTTAAGCTGTTTTTTTACAGTTGGTATATCATCATAGGAATAGATAGGTAGTGCTCCCACTACTTTTACACCTAATGTTTTTCCATACTTATCTTCCATACCCTTTTTAGCTTTTTCAGCCAGTGATCCAATTAATAATACTTTTCTGTTACGTAATATTTCTTCAAACTTATCTTTTTGCGACTTCATAAAAACTCTTCTAATATTAGCTTCAAAATACTCTTTTGGTTGGATATTATAAATTGAAAAAACACGCTCCGTGATTTCCTTGGAATTTTCTTCAATTGTGTTATAACCCACAATATCAGCACTATTCACCGCGGCAATCCCTTCCATTTGAGCAATGGGGTTTGGAAACCTTATTCCACGATGATAAAAGCCTTCTTTCACATCTTTATTGGCTATCTTTTTTTCCTTTCTATAATGGCCTTGAAATTTATTTAAAATAGGATCCTTATCGAATTGATCTTGTCCCATCACAACGGCTTCGGTTTGACCGACTGATACAATCGATAGAGGCCTTTGTTTTTTCAAACTTCTTAAAATACGGTCCATTATTTCACCGCTTGATAATTGGTTTGACAAATTTCTCTCTCCCTTCGCTAAAAAAATCACATATATTAGATTATTTTTCTATCCATTTACAGTAGCTTAGTAAATCATTTACATGCTTTGTAACCCATGATTGCTCAGGAGTTCTCCGACTATTATTCTCAAATTTATTTAAATACCATTGAATTAAATAACATTTATAAAGGATTCGTGCTGCGAGATAACTACCATAAAATGGTTCCCATTTAACTGGCTGTGAACTGTATTTATTCCATCCGTCAACATAGGACCTCAAAGCTGTTTCATTTAACTGACTTGTAGGAACATGAATATCTTCCTCACCAATATATTCCATCAATAAAGTCATCGGTCCAATTTTCATATTCTCAAAATCAATAATTAAAACCTGGTCATTAGAATAGCTAATTAACGTATTAAACTTCGAAACATCACCAGGATGCAATGTACATGGTACTCCGTATAATTTATGGATTATTTGCAATATCCATTTTTGATCCATTCTTTTAATTAAATCTAAAAATTCAGATCCGCCAATCATTTTCAAAAGATCTTCTCTGCTTTCACGGAATTTAATACCCTCATAGATTTCATCAATATGGTTACGAATAGATATTTTGTCAATAAAGTGATCTAACTTCCCTCTATAATCTTCGTTCGTATTTATCAATTTATCAATCTTATCATTATCAAACTCATTTATTTGATTTCCCCACTTAGCTGCAAACTTCCCATAATCTTTATAAACCCTTTTAACGATTGCTTGATCACTAAAATCTGGGTTTACTCCTTCTATCCACTCTAGAATCAGGACCTTTACATTATTATGGGCATCATAGGCTATGATTTTTGGGATTTGTTCTTTTACAGAGTTAGATAATTTACTATAAAAAAGCACCTCAACCAGTATCGCTGAATCTCTTCCATATTTAATTAATATTTGTTCGGGTATAGCATTTTTATTTTCCCGCCATTTGATACGCTCTATTCTCTTTGAGGCGTCAAGTATCAACTCTCTTTCCAAAATCTCAAACGAATCCAAGCTCAGAATCTTTGCAATCTCATCAGAATTAAGTTCAGACATTCAATTCCTTCCTCTCATAATAAGCACAAGCATTTATGATTAATCTATCTTCCTTACTTCTGTTCATTTGTTATTATTTCCTGAATCAACTCGACAAATTGTTTTGCACGCTTTTTCGTCGTATGGTGTTCATGAACCATCAAATAGCCTTGTTTAGAAATCTTATACCTTTCTGATTCATTCTCCAGATAATACTGCGCCTTTTCCTGAAAATTATCTTCATTGATCTCCACAAAATGCACTCCTGGTACAAATCCCATGTCTTCTAACTCGTTCGATGAGGGAGCTAGCAACAAAGTCCTGGAGGCCGGTACTTCTAAATATTTTGTAAGAACATACTCATATCTTGAATTACATGTAAAAAACATTTTGGAGCGGTTTATTTCTTTTGCATATTTTTCACCAGCAAATACATTCTCTTCGTCATCATCTATATTTCGATAACCAGGATGCTCATGATAAACAAATCCAGGCTTATCTTTCATAGCTTGTACAACTTTATGTCTAATCGGATAGACCCGATGGTGTACCGCCCCCATTAACAAATAATCTATTTCTTTTTCTAACTTATAATCTTTAAAAATAGCTGGATTAATATGTTTGGGCAGCCATTTCATCATATGCGCAAACTCCGGATACCACTCGAGAAACTTATCGCGATAATACACAAATATATGCTTTACATTATCAGCATGGAGAGCTTCTTTCCTATCCTTAATATGATAATGAATATCATATAAATTAACTGCAAAAGGGATTTCCAAAGTGCTGAGGCCTGTAATTTTTGGAGAGTTACTTTCTCCGAATTCATTTATGAAAATAAAATCCGGTTGAACTTCTACTTTTTTCAGAATATCCTTAATATCGCCTGACTCATGCCAAACAGTTAAATTTGTTAGCTTGGCTACCTCCATCAATAAATAGTGAAACTCTGGGGATATATATTTGCTGAAATCACCAGTCGTCACAAGAAGGTTTATTTTTCGCACTTGTTTCCCTCCTTAAAAATATTAGAAATTACAACTTGTCTTTTCATACTATGAATAACTTCGCAAAAGGTAACTATAAATACCCAAATCGTGTATTTAGAACTGCTAAACTAATTTTTTTAAATTATTTCCGGCAAAAAAACAGCTGCCGATTTTGTCGACAGCCACAGATATAGATAAGGTGTTCATATCCTTATCTATCTCTTCTATTCGAAATAATTTCATTTACCGTAAACAGAAATTCCTCTACTCTCTTTTCCACAGAGTGTCTTTCTGCAACTAATTTATAGCCTTTATCAATTATTTGTTTTCTTTCCTCTTCATGCTCTAAATAATAATTCACTTTTTCAAGTACATTATATTCATCTACTTCAACAAATGTTTCCCCATCAATAAACCCCAATTCTTTTAACTCATTTGATCCCGTTCCCATCAATAATGTTTTGCAGGCCAGGCATTCGAAATATTTCATAAGAGGCAGCTTTTCAACAGAATCACATGTTACAAATATTTTTGCTCTTGATAATTCTTTGGCATATGTTATTCCTGTTAAACGATTCGAATTTGCTGGTAATTCTCCATAACCTGGATGATCGAAATACTTAAAGCCTGGATAATTTAACAACTGCTCATACATAGCAAATCGTTTTGGATATACCCTTTTGATTAGAATCCCCATCATTAAACAGTCAATATCCCGCTCTTGCCCATAGTCTCTGAAAATATCAAGTGGAACAAAATGGGGCATCCAAATGTACCGTTCCTTTAATTCGGGGAGGATACGGTTGCTTGCATCCCTATAATGTGTAAAAATATGCTGAATGTACTCCCGCTCATAAAACAGTCTGCGACGGTAAGGTTTATATTTAATCTCATGTATTATAGCCCCTACAGGTATAGAGGTATCCCTTATACCACGTATTGTAGGTGTATAATCCGACTTAAAATCATTTAAAAGAATAAATGAAGGTGACTGCGGCAGTCTACTAAGTATTCCGCTTAAATCACCATCATTTTCCCATATATATAAGTTACATTGTTTTTGAAGTTCTGAGACAAAGTATTCTGTACTTTTATTAACCCGATTATGGAACCTTTTTGTAATAAATAAAATGGTTAATTGTTTAATCAAACGCATATCCTCCTTAAAGCGGCTTCATGTGTTTATAAAAACCACATGAAGCCACATTATCTTTAAATAACTTAAGGAAGTTCAAGAGAAGTGATTTGATTAAATCTTACGATAAATGTCCTTCCTCCAAATGAAGAATCAACTTGTCTAAATTCAGCATAATCATTGCCTACATTAACAACTTGTACATTAGTTAAATCAGGTTCTCCATTAAATTGAGATCTATTGACATGAACTTCTGCAATTTCTTGACCCGTTCTTAAATAATGTCGTAGTAGCTGTCTAAAGGATACTCTTGCAATAGACCTTGATAGGGTCGATTCAGAATTATTCCTGGCCATTTCTTGAGTCGCTGTTATATACTCTGTTAACAGTTGTTTTAAGGAAGCACTTGTAATAGCTCCAGATGGAGTCTGCTTAGATTCAGGGTTCCACTCTGCCATTTTTGTTCACCTCACATATGTTTCAGCTATAATTAGCCGTAATTTAATTATATGGAGATTTTCTATGATAGCTTGTTTGCTTGTCCTATAACTTTTAAAGAATTTATTATGTAAAATGACCATTTTTATTGATGATGTACTTCACCCTAAAAGTTAGAGTTGAAATCTAACTTTTAGAGGTCACCTTATGAATCATTAGAAAATTAAACTTTTATCGAAGCTTTACGCAACTTCTTAACTGAAGTAATATTTATTCTTCTGAATTTAACTTTCCAATAATTGTTTCAATTACCGAACCAATCCCAGCTACAGACAAAACCATCAATAAAAAATAGCTAACTACTGGAATATAATAATCGACCATTACTAAGCCTATACTAACCCATATTCCAGTACACCAATGACAACTTAGTAATTCTCCGAAAAAATGTTTAATCCCCTTTTCTTTAACTATATAAAAAATGATTTCATTGCCTTCTTTATCGACTTCACTGATTTCCTCAAAAAATGGCTTTCTGATAAATTCAGTGATTTTATCAAACACAAATAGGCGTGTTAATCGAAAAGCTGCTAATCCTATTATGAATATTTTTACAATATCTAGCTCCATTATTAATCCCCTTTTTCTTCAATTTTTATAAATACATTTAAAAATAGGCTATATACTCAAACAACTATACTCTTATTTTCATAACCTGTTAGAGAAATGATTTCATCAAGGAGGAGAAGATATGAGCTGCGGTTCTGAATTTGAAACATCCAGTTGTATTTGTGATACTTTACTAGCTATTGTGGAAGCTCAAGATTTAGTAAAACCCGATGAAGAAACTCTTGGAAAAGGCTGCGAAAGAGCAATTAACGAATTAAATAATGGTAAACTTTTTGGAGGATACAAATATAACACGATTCCAATTATGCTTACTGTATTTAACACCGGAAAACTATTTGAGGGGCATGGAACAACTAAAAAGAAGGGAAAATGTTATTTTGTTGAATCCAAAATTTTCCGCATCGACAATGTTGATTCTGATTCTTGTTGTGCAACCTTAGAATTATTAAAGAAAAAAGATCATTTTCCAAAAGGTATAGACTCAGATGACCATCATTATGAAAATCATAAAGATGATTATAAAGATAATCATAAAGAAGATCATTATTTTGAGGAACTCGAAGGAACCGATGCTTATATTACTGTTGATTTGAAGATGTTTGGTGCAGTTACTTGCCTTTGTCCTGTAGCTATCCATCATGATTGTAAATAAACTGGCAGGTTATAATTTACTTTCATATATTTACAGCCTGGGGGTATCTCCTCAGGTTTTCTTTTTGTGTTTGATTTTTATTACCTTCACTTTTGATTCGATTTATTATCTTTAGGCTTATCCTCTTTAGGCTTATCCTTTCCTTCTGATACATCTTATGAAATTTACCTTTTTTTGATTAGGCGATAGCCAACATATTCATAAAAAGATGACCTATTTTTCAATTTCAAGAAAAATAAGGTCATTGTTATGTTTAATCTATATAATAGAAAGTTCATCAACATCATCTATGGCAATTAATCTAATTTTTTCATCTACTTTTACCTTTAAAAATTCTCCACGTTTACTCTCTATTTGCCCAACAAGGGTTTCTCCCTCAATTTTTATTTCACAGAAAGGCTTCTCCACTACTGATGGATACCTTGCTAACCTTATTAATTTCATACGAAGATCATCTTTTAGAGGATCACTTTCGACTTGAACCTCAATATTTTCATCCGACTTGAAATCTTCTTCACCTTGGCTTGTTTTTCCTATAAACAAATTTTCTGTGATATTATCAGTATCTTTTTTTAATGCTTCTTCATGCAACTTCTCTGTAAGTTCATTTTTTACAGCTGCTTCGTCCTCTTGTAGACTATATTCTTCTTGTAATTTATTATCCTCTTTTTCTTTGATACTTCCCTTACTGTGATAAACTTCCTGCATATTCTGAGCAATCAATTTACCTTTATTCACTGGTTGGATAATATAAAATATCGGTTCTTTTTTATTATTTTCCATTTCATTATCATTCATTGTTTTTCTTCCTTTCCTTAATGGGTCATTTTTATATGTATGCATATGGCCTTTGTCCTTTGACAAATTAGTTGTAACAAACAAGCCTTATCATTTAGCCTAAAAGACACATTTTCTGAGACAAGAAGTGAGGTGTGAATTGGTTTACGTCTTGTTTTTGTTATAACAGTGGTAACCTTATCTTCTTATGCTTTAAGGATAGAAACTCACCCTATCGACACAGAAAAGCCGATTGCAAGTTAAAGCAATCGGCCTTGTTCTCTTTATTTTCTCACTTCTTCCCAGATAACCGCCTGTTCTTCATCCCCTCTAGCAATTTCTGTTGAAGGCGCAAATATTCAAGCAGTTCATCTTTGGAAAGTACCTCGAATAGTTCTAAAAAAATCGATTCACCAATCTTTTGGGCCTCGTTTAAAGCTATACATCCCTGCTCGGTAATCTTTAAATAAACAGTGCGTCGATCTCCTTCATCATATAGCCGCTCAGCCAGCTCAAAATGAACGAGTTTTGAGGCAATATGCGTGACTGCTCCTTTGGTGTAGCCAAGCATATCAGCGAGTTCACTTTGCCTTAATGTCTTGCTATCACTAAGTTCAGCCAGAACGAGTACTGCCGATACACCGATTGGATAAGAGTAACGCGACGTGAAATCCACGATGTGCTCATTGGAGACTTGTTCAATGGAATGAATTAAGTCAAATAGATTATCTTGTTCCATCATCATCACTTCTTAACGAAGCATAGTTGCTCCACCATCGACCATGATGGTTTGCCCAGTAATATATTGAGAGTCTGCGCTCGCTAGGAAGACTGCCACACGGCCGATATCTTCCTCTACATCGCCGAAGCGGCCAAGCGGAATTTTATTCACAACAGCCTGGTAGTATTCCGGCTGCGCTTTTGCCCATGTACGTACGCCTTCAGAATCAGCAATCGGACTGATCAGGTTAACATTAATACCATAGCGTCCCCATTCATTAGCGGCAACACGAGTGATTCCGCGGATAGCTTCTTTCGCAGCTGCATAGGCAGCTTGTGTTTGGTCACCATTAATACCCGCTCCAGAGGCAAAGTTAATAATGTTTCCTTTTGTTTCCTTCAAATAAGGAAGGGCTGCCTGCATCAAGTAGAATGTAGGAAAGAATCCTGTTCCAAGTGACAGCTCTAAGTCCTCATGTGTAATCTCTTCAAATAATTTTTGTTTACATGCATGTGCATTATTGACTAACACATCCAGTTTGCCATACTTATCCACAACTGTTTGAATAATATTTGGTAAGTTTTCACGATCCATTAAATTAGCTTTCACAAACATGGAGTTTGGAGAGATGTCCTGCAGAATTTTTTCCGCCGCTTTGCCTGTTTCTTCATTTACATCGACAATCGCGAGGATAGCACCTTCCTTGGCCATTGCTTTCGCCATACCAAGCCCAATACCTCCCGCACCACCTGTAATAATGACAACTTTTTCTTGAAGTTTCCCCATAACAATTTCCCCTTTATTTTCTTATTAAACTATATTTTAACAATAAACTATTTATTAATAAACTAATACGCTTTCATTTTTAATAGCTTGCTTGGTTTTTCATTTATAAAAACTTCTTCATAAAATAAAACGTGCTCGCATAATAAAAGCAAGAAACCTATATGAGCTTTCTTGCTTCATAATTAATTTGCTTTTAACATAATACACATTTACTGATTGAGCACTTTACTTACATAAGGATATCCATCCAAAGCTTAACCGCTGTAGCTGCAATGATGACTGCAAGAATCCACTGCAAAACTTTTGTATTCATTGATTTGCTCACCCTTGCTCCAAGTGGTGCAGCAATGATACTTGCGATTATCATGATCAAAGCTGGTCCATAATCAACTTGTCCTGTCAGAATCTTACCAGTGCTTCCACCGACAGAGGAAATGAATGTAACCGCAAGGCTTGTCGCGATTGTCATTCTTGTTGGTATTTTTAGAACAACAAGCATGATTGGTACAAGCATAAATCCTCCTGCTGCACCAACAATTCCTGAAGAAATCCCTACAATAAAGGCAAGAATGGTGGCGAGTGGCTTGTTAAACGTAACTTCTTTAAGTGGTTGCCCATCAATTTGTTTTTTAGGAATAAACATCATAATTGCCGCGATAACAGCCAACAGAGCATATACAATATTGACAGCACTTTCTGATAAAAATAGAGAACCATAGCTTCCTATAAAACTTCCCGCCAGGATGGATCCCCCCATATAAAGAATGAGCTGCTTGTTTAAGTAACCGCCCTTCCGATAAGCCCAGACACCCGAAATGGAGGCAAATAATACTTGGACTGCACTAATACCCGAAACTTCATGCGGACTAAATGCGATAAGACCAAATAATGGCGGAATATATAAGAGCATCGGGTATTTGATGATTGAACCGCCAACTCCCAGCATCCCTGAGATAAAAGAACCTACGAAACCTATCATAAAAATAACTACTAAAAATAAAATATCCATATGCATTACACTCCTTTCCAATAAAAAAAGCGGACTTCCAAAGTTACGGATGTCCGCTATATTCTTATGCCTTCTGAATATAGAATTTCAGTACTCCGGCTTCTTCTGTTTGCTCTACGATGGTGTGCCCGCCAGATTTAGACCATGCGGTAAAGTCGTTCAACGCACCCTTATCTGTGGCAAGTACCTCCAGTACCTCTCCGGATTGAATTGCTGCTATTGCCTTCTTTGTTCTAACAATTGGCATTGGGCAAGCCAGCCCTTTTGCATCTAATGTTTTAGTGATTTTCATATCAATCTCTCCCTTTGTTAAATTAGCGAACTGCACAGCGGTTTGGACCAATTTCCATTTCAGTTTGTTCATCTAGTTCGGGTATAATTTTACCCATATTCACTTGACGGATTTGCTCATATGCATTTGGCTGCGGTGGCAGATTTTCTGTGACTATCTTACGGAATTCATTTTCATTATCAATATTTAAACCATGATTTTCAGTCAGCAAAGTTCTAAGCCGTTTGGCAACAGTACCGTCTTCGTTTACTTCATCCATAATCATGAAATGAGCAGGAAGGACAATTAATTCATCCGCAAGCACACGGTATCGTTCATACAATGTTTCACGTAAATCGTCCATCCAATCCTCGGCAAGACCAGCTAAATCCGGGCGCCCAATTGAATCGATGAAAAGAATATCCCCCGTAAGTAAGTAACTTCCGCCAATGACAAAAGAAGTGGAGCCGATTGTATGCCCCGGTGAGTATATAGCATTGACTTCAATCTCTGATTCGCCAAGCTTCACCGTTAACCCGTCTGTTAATGGCGTATAATTATATACAACTTCCTCAGCATCCTGCTGTGGAAGATAATACTGTGCACCTGTCTGTTCAGCAATTTGGCGCCCACCAGAGATATGATCAGCATGCAAGTGTGTGTCAAATACATGCTTGATTTTCACTCCCTTTTCTCTGGCAAAGTCGATAAATACATCCGTGAATCGGACTGCATCGATGATTGCCGCTTCCTCACCAGAGATGACCATATAGGAGAGACAGCCTTTGCCAAGGCGTACAAATTGATAGATCTCTCCTCCACCTTTCAAATCATCTACCTTTACAGGCTCAAGGTGCATACTCCATGCCTTCATACCACCTTCCAAATAGGCAACAGGTCGGCCAGCCTCTGCCAGCATTTCAGCAACCATGACAGATGATCCTTCTTTTGCACATACTACAAGAACTTCTTTATTCACCGGGATTTCAGAAAGAATTTCCTCTACACCATCTAGTAATTCAAAATAAGGTATATTCATATATTCAAAGCTCTTAGCCTCAATCTTCCAATCCTTAAATGCATCTTGATTACGAACATCCAAAATAAATAAGTCCTTATGTTCAATCACATATTTAGCCACATCGGTAGCTGTCCATTTCAAAACTTTCATTTTCAGTTACCTCCTGACGTGATTTTATTCGTTTCTTTTATTAATTCGCCTTTCCAATCTTTCATGCCAGGGAATACATTGAATACTTTTTGAAATCCGCTTTCGACAAGTTTGTGAGCAGCTAGTTCACTACGTCTGCCTGTACGGCAAATGACGTAAATATTTTGATTGGAATCTAGTTCACTCATTCTTTCCTCCAATTCCCCAAGAGGAATTGACTTTGCCTGAGGCACATGCCCAAAGGCATACTCGGCTTCCTCACGAACATCTAAAATGATACCCTCACTTGTTGCAAGATCTTCATTTGTTATTGTTCGTTCAAATGGTTTATCAACCTCGCTATCTGCACCACCCTTACGGATATAATGAATAAGGATTTCGCCATCTTCATTTGTACCAATATATTCATGGCCAGCTGATCCCGCCCAGGCAGCAAGATCGGCCTTTGATCCCTTATCTGTTGCCGTAATTTTCAATACCTTGCCCACAGCTAATTCTTTCATCGCTTTCTTCGTTTTCACGATAGGCATTGGGCACGCGAGTCCTTTTGCGTCCAAGTGAACATCTGCTTTGATTGACATTATGAGACCTCCTATACTCCATAGGGTATATTATTGTTTAAAAATTTTTGACCGTCTTCCCTTTCCAAACAAGCATACCTCCAACCATATTAGTTGCCTGAAATCCAATCGATTCCAGATAAGAGGCAGCATTGCCACTTCGAGCGCTTGAACGGCACACGAGAATGTATTCCTTATTTTTATCCAGTACACCAATACGGTCCTGAAGCTCACTAAGCGGAATATGGATAATGCCTTCAATATGAGCCTCAGCCACCTCTTCTTGCTCTCGTACGTCAATTAAATTTAGTAGCTTCCCTGCTTCTAAGCGTTCTTGAACTTCTCTTGCTGTAATTTCCTTCATTTAGCTCACCCTTCCTCAAATCCTTACAAGTATTAAATTAAACCTTAGAAAACTAACAGATCTTACTAACAGATCTTACTTGAATTTAAATAAACAAGTTGACTGCTCCATTTTCTGCGTCTGCAAGATAGGCGGCAACTCCGGCATAATGAACGTCATCCAGCAACTCTTCTTTTTTTAGACCCAATAAATCCATTGTCATTGTGCACGAAACTAGCTTGATCTCTTGTTCCTGTGCCATGTCAATCAAATCTGTTAAGGTGAGTGCATTATGTTTCTTCATGACATGCTTAATCATTTTTGGTCCCATGCCCATCATATTCATTTTAGAAAGCGCTAGTTTTTCAGCACCTCTTGGCATCATAAAGCCAAACATTTTCTCAAGGAGGCTTTTCTTTACTTTCATTGGCTCCTGTTTACGTAATGCATTGATTCCCCAAAATGTATGGAAGATTGTCACTTCATGGTCATAGGCAGCCGCTCCGTTTGCAATAATATAGGCGGCCATCGCCTTATCATAATCCCCGCTGAATAAAATGATATTAGTTGATTTCTGTTCCATTGCTCCTCCTTAGAATACATATACCCCTATAGGTATTTATTATTGTAAAAAAATATAATCTTTTCCTGTTATCTGCTTTTAACGAGCAAGTTTACCGCCTGTCCAATTAATTCATTCATCTGTTCCTCATCTCCATCAATCGCACGTACACATTCAATTAAGTTTTCACTGACGACGATACCAATTGTTCGCTCTATTCCGGAACGTACCGCTGAAAGCTGGGTGATCACATCCTTACAATCCTGTCCTTCATCCATCATACGTTGTATGCCACGAAGCTGACCTTCCATTCTTCTTAATCTCACTTTCGTTTTATCATCATAATTCATTCATCATTCCCCCTCTCAGTTGTATTATATCGATATGCCCATCGTATACCCCTATGGGTAATTGGTCAATCAGAATGCTCAATAAATTCTTCACATCCTTTCATGCCCTAAAAAAATACTGACATTCTAGATTAAAAGTACCTGCTTAGATTCATATTTTATATTCATTAGTTGCCATGTATTTGTTTATGTTATGGGCTTTTTAAACACTAGCAAACCGTATATTTTTAAAAAATTTGGCCATACTATGCTTAACTTTGTTTGATTTTTCAAGGAGAAATTTATGTATAGAGGTATTATATTATTGGATGAGAAATGTCCTATTATCCAAGTCCCAAATTTTGTGAAACATTGCCCATTAAAATCTGTCAATGATTTTATCTGTCAAAAAAATATAGAAATTGCAACCTTAAATCCCCATCAGCTTACCAGCTATTATACACGCCCGTTTGCCTTATATTTTGATTTAAAAAAAACCAGAAAAGATCGTAAGGTTACTTATGATTATTTAGTAATAAATCTTCACGAAGCTTTCCAAAAATTTACGGATACCTATCCGGAATATTGGAATGAAATACAAAGTTCGTTTCACCATATCCACTTAATTAAGTGACTTAGTAACTGAGTAACCCTTTAGTCTAATCCAATTGCATCACAATAACTCTATTATTTCCACCCGATAAATGAATAGATAAGATTCGAGTACTCATTACTTTTTGAAATTATGAAACAAACTCATATCCCTGCAGTTTTATATAAAAAGGCGTACAGAATATCACTATTCTGTACGCCTTTTTGCTATCAGTTATGAGGCTGTCCGTAAGCACTCTAAATTAAACAGCAATCGGTGCTTTGATCGTTGGATGCGGGTCATATCCTTCAATTTTTATTTGATCCAGATTCATATCAAAAATACTTGTAAATGAAGAGTCAATCACCAGCTCAGGAAGCGATCTTGGTTCTCTTTCCAATTGAGTCTTCACTTGTTCTACATGGTTTAAATAGATATGTGCATCACCAAGAGTATGGACAAATTCACCAACCTCCAGACCACATTCAGCTGCAATTAAATGAGTCAGCAATGCATAGCTGGCAATATTAAATGGTACACCGAGGAAGATGTCTGCACTTCTTTGATACAGCTGGCAGGACAGCTTGCCGTCTGCCACATGAAACTGGAATAAACTGTGACATGGCGGCAAAGCCATAGTTGGTACATCCTCCGGATTCCATGCAGATACAATCAATCTTCTGGAAGATGGGTTTCTTTTAATTTGTTCAATCACATCTTTAAGCTGGTCAATCGTTTCACCTGTTGACGTCTTCCATTCTCTCCATTGTTTCCCGTATACATTGCCAAGCTCTCCATACTTCGCCGCAAAGGCATCATCATTTAAGATTTTCTCTTTAAATAAATCCATTTGTTCCAAATATAATTGATTAAAATTTTCATCCTGTAAAGAACGAATACCAAAATCAGTCATATCAGGACCTTTATACTCTGAGCTTTCAACCCATTTTTTAAATGCCCATTCATTCCAAATATTATTATTATGCTGAAGCAAAAACTTGATATTCGTATCTCCGTTAATAAACCACAGTAATTCACTTGCAATCAAGCGAAATGGTACTCTTTTGGTTGTTAATAATGGAAAACCATCCTTCAGATTAAATCTCATTTGGTGGCCGAATACAGAGATTGTACCTGTCCCTGTACGGTCTTCTTTTTTTGTCCCGTTATTTAGAACATGCTGGCAAAGATTTAAATAGGCCTGTTCATTTTTCACCATTTGTTGATCCTCCTATTTTATTGTTCTTTTACTGTGTACCCATTCTTTTCAATATTTTTTATGATTTCGTATGTGAGAGGGGCCTTTTCCAAACATTCTGCTTTAGTTTCTTGATTGAAGTAATACATCGCAAAAACCTCAGCAAAGTACTCCTCTGGATAATCAATAAAGTATGCTTGATTCGGGAATAGTTGTTGCACTTCTTTTAACCAAGCATTTTGAAAGTAGCCCGTTTCACTAATATTATTCAATATAATTTGATCGACTGAATGTCCAAGCTCATGTAGTTCTAGATTAGTTGAACCATGGCCCGCTCCTTTTTCACTGTGCCCGATTTTTACTAAGACTGTTTTACTGCCACCCATTCCGGGTACTTCATCCCAATTTTTCGAGGAATACCCTCTTGGCTGAACTCCTTTTAAATGGGCAGCCTCCCGTTGATCCGTCAATGCTCCCGTAAATAACTTAATCTTAATTCTATTCTTTTTTAATACTTGAAGTAAGCCTTCAGGTAACCCACTTATTCTTTCTATAATAACCTCAGCCTCATCCCATTGATCTTGATCATCAGGTAAAACAATTATAGTTGATACCAATGATTTATTCTCAAAGCCAGATAAATTCTTTAAATAAACTGACTCTGCATAATTTTGCCCTAATGGAAATAATATAAGAGTGGCTACCATAATGAATATAAAAATGAATACAAGTAAATTTCTGGCCTTCATCACAATTCACTCCGAAGATTAATTTTTATATCATAAAAACCCTATTACCAGTCAATGAGAATATATAGGGTTATGTATAAAACTTCGTGAAGAAATCTAGATAGGCGTATATGTATGGTTTAACCATTTATCAACAATGGCATATATCCATTTCGACAAATCATTAAAAATTATACCATATGATGAGAGTTTCGAAGTGAACGAGTGGTCATAAAAATTATGGAAGTTCATCTGACCGTTTGCAGCTAAACAGCACCATCACAGCATTCCAGCAATCCCCTTTTACAATAAAGTATCCAGGGAGAGGTGGTTAAGATACGGTTCCATCCTGATAAATATAATCTTGATGACGAATTAATGGAAGATTTGTATTCTGCTATGACAGATTGGAGATTAGTGGTATTCGATAGTCTAATTACTCTTGGATTTTGCATAGGCTTTATTTTCATTCATCTCTCTTAAAAGAATTCCTGATCATATCCTGATCAGGAATTCTTTTAACATATTCTATGCCGACTGATTCTTTCTACTCTTATAAAAGTGCAACAGAATGGTTGCGCCAAAAATCACAATGATAATGAAAAAGAACATAGTATGATCGATATGTAGACCAAAATTGGAACCAACCATTTTAACAGCGATAAAGGCAATCAAAATATAAGCAGCACTTTCAAGCTCTGGTATTCTATCGATTAACTTTAAGAATACACCTGCCACACCCCTCATCATTAAAACACCTAATATGCCTCCAACGAACAAAACCCAGACTTGATTACTTACACCAAAGGCAGCCAGTATACTGTCTACAGAGAATGCGATATCCATCAACTCTACGGATGCAACTGTCCCCCAAAAGTTACCGAACAATCGTTTGAGCAAGCCAGATTTTTTTACGTCCGGAACATCAGGAGTCGTTTCAAAATGTTTATACTTTTTGTAAAAATACTGAATGGAAAGCCATGCAAGATAACCTCCTCCAATCAGTTTCACCCACAAAATTTCAATTAAATAGACACCTACTCCTATAGCTAGGAAACGGAATAAATAAGCTCCAATCAACCCATAAAACAAAGCTCTTTTTCGTTGTTTTTCCGGAAGATCCTTTACCATTACAGCAAGGACGAGAGCATTATCGGATGATAGCAAGCCCTCCATCAGAACCAGTGTACCAATTAATCCCCAACTGACTGGGTCAGACAATACCTCTATCCACATCTGCCCATCAAAAAACATAGCGTATGTTTCTATTAACTGTGAAAAGAATTCATTCATGGTTGTCTTCATCTCCTGATTATTTTCTTTAACACAAAAAAGAAAATACGTTGATTACAACGTATTAACCTGAAAATAGTAATCTATCAATTAATGATCTGCTTAGCTAATCCACTTAGGAGGAGTGTTTTGACTCCAATAAATCCTTGCCATCGAGTGATGGGCGTCAAAATTATCTTTGTATGTATGGTAATGAAATTCAAACCAATGGCCTTCTCCAGGCGGGTTCTCTCTCCTGACATGAAATCTGATGAGGTCTTCATTGGTTTCCCGATCATAAACATGAAATATTTTTTCACTTAAACCGCCGCTTGGCTTTTCTGATATCGCCATATTCAGCAGCTTTTCTTCCGGTACATCAGATGAAAATTCCTGCAAGGCGGATTCAATGTTCGGTAATACACTCGTATAAAATTCATCTTTTATATGGGGACCAATTCTACTCCCAAACTTTTCAAAGGATTGCTCCTCAGCGCGAAGCATGGCATACGATAAAAAATCACTTTGACTAAATACCGTTACAGGAGATTCACTGCTTACATAATCAGTTTGGCCAATAACAGGATTGTTTTTGGTTTCTTTGACAGTACTTCCTTCATACCATTCCTGATACTGAGATGGAGATATAATTCCAAAGCTTAAAACAGAAAGCCCAACTACCAAGGATTTCTTAAGAATACTTGACCAATTTTTCAAATTAAAATCACCTGCCTATTCAGCAAAACGGGCTATTTCTTCACCCCGTTTTATTAATATTGGAAGAGCGAATTTTGATTTTTTTAACTATTCTAATTCTATCACACCAAAATGAAATTTTGCAGTTTTTCTTTTTTCAACGCTAAATCCAAACCGGGAAAATCGATCACTCCTGAAATGGTCCTTAAGAATAATCCTCTTTTTGGCAACTCTCTTGGCTTCCACTACTGCTTCATCTGTTAACTCCTTGTAGGAAGCAAATGAACTCAAAGACTGAATTCCAGCACTTTCAATGACTCTTTCTGTAAACATTGGATCAAAATAAACGACATCATAGGAGCGATCCTCAGCTTTTTTAAGAAAGGTTAAATAGTCTATGTTCACAGCTTCAATTCTCCCGGCAGCTTCGCCAAATTTCTCATTCTTAAAAGGATAATTTTGCAGTCCCTCCTTAATAACAAAGTAAACAAACGGATTTAACTCTAAAGCAGTTATTTTCCCGCTACTCCCTATGATATAAGAGGCAATCAAGGCATCCGCTCCCATACCAAGTGTACAATCAAGAATAGACATCCCTTGATTTAATCCGGCTGCCCTGACAAATGGATCCACTTCCCCTTTCTCAATTCTCTTCATACGGACTGCGGCCATATTTGGATGGAAAAATAATGGATCTATTCCATGCAGGTCATATAATTCTGTTTTGATCTTCCCCACTACCAGACATGGTTGGTTATAGTAAGATTGCAACTGTTTAATCGTTCTTTTATTGCGTTCAATATACGGGATCCCTAATTGTTCAGCTGTTCTTAATGCTTTTTGATTCAGCACATTATTCGTTTTTTCAATCGTAGTGACAAACACATAAAAAACTCCTTTAAAATCTGCAAGATTTCTTGTTGAGCAGGCTTCTTTAAATCTAAAGCGATAGAAACTTATTTACCCTCAGGCTCATATTAAAAAAAGGAATACTCATGTGAGCATTCCCTTACGTTTATTTACAATACTCAGAAAAAGCATTTAATAAATTCTCTTTAACGTCTTCTAAAGTATGTCCTTCAATCTCATGTCTTGGAATAAAATGAACCACTTCATTTCCTTTTAATAAAGCCATTGAAGGTGAAGATGGAACTTCCCCAAGATATTCTCTCATTCTGGCTGTTGCTTCTTTATCCTGACCGGCAAAGACTGTTACAAAATGATTCGGTTTAATTTCAGCATTTACTGCTTCTGCTGCAGCCGGTCTTGCCAAGCCGCCCGCACATCCGCATACGGAGTTGACTACAACCAATGTAGTACCTTCTGCCTTTTCCATAAATTCATCTACTTGTTCCGAAGTCGTTAATTCTTCAAAGCCTGCTTCAGTCAACTCTGCTCTCATTGGTTTAACCATTTGTCTCATATATTCTTCATATGCCATAGACATTCATAATTCCCCCATTCAAAGTCTTACATTTGTAGGATACATTAGATAGCTTACATGTGCAATCCATGTATTCCCTAATATTGTATGTAACATTACCTAATATAGATGTAAACTCCCCGTTTAAACAGAGGCATATACTCTTTCCTATGCTCAACTAAAGCAGCTGCCAAGTGATTCGACACTGCCTTCCTGATATGCTCTATTATTCTTGAACCTTGTTATTTTTTCTGGCTTCAGTCATTTGTTTCCATACAGACCCAAGGGCTTCATCACCATTTTTAATACGCTCACTGGCCATCTTCGCCTGCAGAGCCACTTCAAATTCTTCATCATTTTCCGCTTTTCGAAGCGCTGGCAAAGCATTTTCCCCACCAACCTCATACAAGTACATGGCCGCTCTCCAGCGTACTAGCTTACTTTTATCAGCTAAAGCTTCAATCATAGCCTGCTCAGCTTCTGGGAAGCCTAAATCGGACAAGCAGTCCCCTGCTGTTCTTCTGACCGTGACACTCTTATCTTTTAGTCCCTTATATAAGTATGGCAAAACGATCGTGTCTTCAATCATTCCTAAATAGACCACAGCAAGCCTTCTGATAGATGCTTTTTCATCCTCCAAAGCTTTATTGAGCAGCGGCAGATCCAAAACATCCGGATCCTCCATCTGATCCAAAGCTTGAAATCTGGCCTTCCAGTCTTCCTGATCCAAATCAGCTTCCGTTAGCTTTCTTCTTTTCACCTTAACGGGTTCTGCCTTCTTGGTGGTGGTGTCCTGAGCGTCTGCAACAAGCAGCGCTAACCGTTCTTCTGGATATAAGGCGATGATTTCATCCATCACCTCTTTCCCAATCTGCTCAAGCTCCCCGTAACGATTTCCAAAATCACTCCATTTACGGATTAACACAGCATTATCATCCTCAAGCTGAGATTTTTGGAAAGCATCCATAAATGCTTTCGGCATAGCCCATCGTTTTTCTTCCAGGTCACTATTTGCTTTAATCTGGATAGGGATTCCTTTAAAAACTTGAATTTGGACCTTCACTTCTCCAAATCCTTTGTCAGAATTAATTGGATTAGTTCCAGTGTCTTCAACTGACTCACCAAAAACGGTTCGAACCTGTGCCAATATACCAGGCCAGTCATATTTAGCATTTCTTTCAACTGCCAGGAAGTCTGCTACATGGTATACACCTTTAACACCTTCAATATGTAAAATTTCTTTTATAAATGAAGGTGCGGTATCAATTGTATCCTTTTTATAATTCGTACTTTTCCCAGCCGGCAATTCTTCATTTAAGATAACCTTCATCGTATTCGGGCTCGGTGTCGGCTCAATCGAGACAATCCTCATCATAAAATCCCCCTGATCTATTTATCTAGGGGGATTGTAGCATATCTATCTAAATATTTACATACTTACGATTTAGCCTTCTTGTATTTCTGAAAGATAGGACCATCGTTCAATCAAATGTTCCAGTTCTTCATTTAATTGAATTTCTTCCTCAGCTAATTTATTCGCCAGTTCAAAATCACTGCCTGCTTTATTTAGTTCGGCAGCTACTTCCTCCAGTCGTTTTTCAACCGCTTCTATTTTTTCATCGATGCCTTCCCATTCTCTCATCTCATGATAGGATAGACGTTTTTTCGTTTTTGTCTCTTCTGCACGTTTTATTTTAGGAGTTGACTCTTTCTCAACGGCAGTTGCAAGTCTTTCCTGCTCCTGTTTCCATTCCAAGTAATCACTTGCCTGCCCATAGTATTGCTGAATCTGTCCATTCCCTGTAAATACCCATAATTTATGACATGTTTTATCCAAGAAGTATCGATCATGTGATACGGTTATAACAACACCCGGAAAATGCTGAAGATACTCTTCCAAAACAGTTAATGTCTGAATATCCAAATCATTTGTCGGTTCGTCCAATAAAAGTACATTTGGAGACTCCATCAATATCTTCAATAAATAAAGCCTTCTTTTTTCTCCGCCTGAAAGCTTCCCGATGACCGTCCCATGCGTATGTGGCTCAAAAAGGAAACGTTCCAGCATTTGTGCGGCCGAAATTCGCTCACCATCTGCAAGCGTGACCGCTTCACTTGTTTCCCGGATATATTCAATCATTCGCTTATTGAGTGGTAAATCTTCATTTTCCTGAGTATAATAGCCAATCAATACCGTAGAACCCCGATCAATTGAGCCACTAGTTAAAGACTCAGAACCGGCAAGCATTCTTAATATGGTTGTTTTTCCACTGCCATTGGCTCCGAGGATACCAATTCGATCTCCCTTTTGTAAAATGACAGAAAACTGATCGATTAAGAGTTTATTTTCATAGGATTTTGAAAGATTAACCAGCTCCAACACCTTTTTCCCAAGTCTGGTTGAAGCAACATCCAAACTTAAATCGTCACTTGCATTACCAGCATTCGCTTCCTCCTGCAAGGATTCAAAGCGCTGAATTCTCGCTTTTTGTTTCGTCGTTCTCGCTTTTGCCCCTTTCCGCATCCAGGCCAATTCCTGTTGGAACAGCCTTGAAACTTTATGAGCTGATTTCGCTTCCATCTCGTCTCTGATCGCTTTGATTTCTAAAAATTTCTCGTAGTTTCCGTCATAAGAATGCAATTGCCCCTTATCAAGCTCCCAAATCTTTTTAGTCACGGCATCTAAGAAATATCGATCATGAGTTACAAATAAAACCGAGCCTTGATATCCTTGGATATACTCCTGCAGCCACTCGATACTGTCATAATCCAAATGGTTTGTCGGCTCGTCTAAAATAAGCAAATCTGCTTTTTCCATTAATGCTTTAGCTAAAGCACAACGCTTTTTTTGCCCTCCGGATAAAGAACCCATTCTAACATTAAGGTCTTTGATTCCTAGCTTATTTAACATAATTTGTGCATTTGAATGGATCTCCCAGCCACCGTTTGCATCCATTTCAGCCTGCAAATGAAACATTTTATCAAGAAGAGCTGAATCATTTGGGGACTCCTTCATATGTTCCAATAGCTCTTCGTACTTTCGTACAGTTTGAAATACAGGTGAGTCATTTCTATAAATAAAGGCTGATACCTTTTCATCTTCGTTTACTTCAACATTCTGTCCTAGATATGAAATCCGGTAATCCTTTGGCTTATCAATCAATCCCCCGTCCATTTCTTCAATGCCGGCAATGATTTTTAACAGTGAAGATTTCCCTGTTCCGTTTAAGCCGATTAAACCAATTTTTTCGTTTTCACTTATGCTAAAGTTAATATCCTTAAAGAGAGTCTTCTCTCCGTATTCCTTTTTAATGTCGATTCCTTTTAATACTTTCATTCCATCATATCCTTTTTAAACTGTTCTAAAAACAACAAGATAAATTGATGACGTTCTTCTGCCAACCTTTTACCTGTACGTGTATTCATCAAGGTTTTTAATAGTAGTAATTTATCATAAAAATGCGTGAATGTACTAGGGGCAGAATCATCCTTCGGTAAATAAATAGGATGCCCCTTATGACTGCCATATGCGAAAGCACGGGCTATACCAATGGCTCCCAATGCATCCAGACGGTCCGCATCCTGCACAATGGCTGCTTCAGGGGATAAGCCCTCTCTTAAACCCTCACTAAATGAGATACTGGAGACATCCCTTTTAATCTTTTCCCTAATTTCTTCATTTTTCACATTAGATTCGAGCCATTCGCTAAGTACCGCTTCTCCCGCTTTTTTTGTCCCATTTAATTTGGAATCGGATAGATCATGCAGTAGGGCGATCAGTTCAATTAGCTCAGGATCGCCTGTTTGCTCGGTTTGATAGATTAATAAGGATAGCCTTCTGACACGATCCATATGCTGCCAGTCATGGCCCGTTGTATCGTTAATAAAACGTTTTTTCACGAATTCTTCCGCTGCTTTAATAGCTTCGCGCATAATAAACTCCTTTACTTTTCTATCCATCCGATTCCTACTGTTTCAACGCCTGCGTGAAGGCAAAGGGCAGTCCCGAGCGGATGTATCGTAATTGATAATTCCTCACTGATTCTTTCAACCATCCGGACCCAATCGCTTGTTTGACTGATCTGTTTTCCATACAGCATAAAAACTTCTTCAATCTGGGAGGACCCGAGGGATTGTTTTAAATAGGATTGGATTTTTTCTGTTGCCTTTTTCCATGTACGAACCTTGGTTTTAATCTGTAGACTTCCTTCCTGAAAGGTTACGATTGGCTTTATATTCAAAAGACTTCCCAGGTAATAGCTTGAGGTGTTAAGCCTGCCGCTATTATGAAGCTGCTGAAGAGATCCTATCCAAACATACACTCTTAACTTAGATTTAAGCGCATGGATTGCTTCCACAACTTCTGTAGGTTCATTTGAAGTTTCCCATATTTTAATAGCTTTCTTTATCAATAACGTCAATGGATAAGCAAGATAATGAGTATCCACATTAAAAACCGGGATATCCACCAGCTCGGCAGCTTGAACACTTGTAGAATATGTACCGCTTAATTTATCAGAGATATGAAAGGAGAAGATAGAGTCATAGGTAACAGCCAACTTGTCGTAAAGCTTTTTGAAATCGCCAATCGATGGCTGCGATGAGGTAAGAGTGGATCCCTTTTCTATGTGTTCAACTAATTCATCGGTTGTTAGATCTACACCATCCAAATAAGACTTTCCATCAATCATCATGTGGACCGGTAAAACGTAAACATCTTTATTGGCTCTAAATTCATCATCTAATACAGCAGAGCTGTCTGTTACCCACGCTACTTTTTTCATCATGCAACCAACCCCCATACCTCATGGAATACATAACCGATAAATGGCGTTACTCCTATTATAACCAAAAGCGTTTTTAAAAAGATACAAATATAAGACCTCTCCTTTGCTAGGAGAGGTCTGTCCTATAATAAATCAACGATACTTTTCTCTACTTCAGAAAGTTTTGTAGAGGGTGCAAAACGTTTTACAATCTTTCCATTTCGATCAATGAGAAACTTTGTAAAGTTCCATTTAATCGCCTTGGAACCCATCACACCAGGGGCCTGTTCTGTTAAATAATTAAATAATGGATGAGCTTGGTCTCCTCTTACATCCACTTTTGCGAACATAGGAAAGGTAATTCCATAATTAGTTCGGCAGAATGAATGGATTTCCATTTCATCTCCGGGTTCTTGATTCATAAATTGATTGCACGGAAATCCAAGAATAACCAAGCCCTGCTCCTTATATTTTTGGTAAAAGGATTCTAACTCTTTATACTGTGGAGTAAACCCACATTTACTGGCAGTATTCACAATAAGCAGGACCTTCCCCATATATCTTTCAAAGGAAACTTCATCTCCAGTGATTAAGTTAGCCTTAAAATCATAAATGTTCATCATCTTCACTCCCGCTAAAAATACATGACTGATCAAGTTTTACTTTCGTTCAAAAAAATCTAACCTTCTGCTTTCAGTATATGATGGATTTGGCTGACATAGGTATGTAATTGATCAATTTCATCCTCATAAATTGGCTTATCCTGCTTAATTTCAATCGTTACGAATGGATCTTCATGTTTAAATCCAATCGGAGTATGTTTAAAAACCCGGTAATGATACCCTTTATCCCAGATCTGCTTCAATATATGAATATTGCGGAGAGGATGCTCAGGATCGATATACCTAAATTTAATTTTAAGATCACATCCCGGCTCGCGTTTCGTTATGGATGATAGCTTTTCTGATGAGAAAGCTTGTAAACCTGCACTTAAAGAAAGTGTACATTCAACCGCTTTTTCCATCGAAGCATCAAGCCTTGTACTAATCTCAAAAATTCTTGACATATAGGCTAAGTCAACATAATCATGCCTGTCTATGATGGCTAACTCGCCTTCTAAGTCTAAATCATAAAAGGCACCTTCAACTACTACTTTCAGGTTTTCAAAAACTGATGGATCAAACATGAGATCACCTCCATTTTACATAATCTCCCTATCCTTATTAAAACAATCCGACCGCATTGCCATTCTCGTCGACATCCATCTTTAAAGCAGCTGGTCTTTTAGGTAATCCAGGCATTGTCATAATATCTCCAGTAAGTACCACAATAAAACCTGCTCCTACAGAAGGCTTTAGCTTTTTGATATACAATGTAAATCCTTCAGGCCTGCCCAACAAACTTGGATTGTCCGATAATGAATACTGGGTTTTAGCCATACAAACAGGGAGCTGCCCCCATCCTTCTGATTCATATTTATGTATTTGTTGCAGAGCTTCAGGAGAATATTCAATCTTTTGTGCCCCATATACAATTTTTGCGACTTTTTCAATTTTCTCTTGAATGGAATCCGTTGATTCGTATAGACGTTTAAATGTATTGGTATTCTCCTTCATAAGGTCTTCAAGTTTTGCTGCAAGGTCCAATCCGCCCTGCCCACCTTTTTCCCACACTTCTGTTAAAGAGAAAGGTAATCCATGTTTCTGACATAAAGTATTGAATCGTTCCACCTCTGCATCAGTATCTGCAGAAAATTTATTTAAAGCGACGATAAAAGGCAATCCAAAAGCTTGAATCGTTTCACAATGCTTCACTAAATTCTGGAACCCTAATTCAATCGCATTTAGATTTTCCTCTTTTAATTTATCCGATTGTACGCCACCATGCATCTTTAAGGCTCTTAATGTTGCCACGATAACGACAGCATCCGGAGTAAGATCAGCAGCGCTTGTCTTAATATTCAAGAATTTTTCTCCGCCAAGGTCCGCACCAAATCCTGCTTCTGTAACACAATAATCAGCTAGCTTAAGGGCTGTTTTTGTAGCAAGTACACTGTTGCATCCATGTGCAATATTTGCAAACGGACCACAATGAATTAGCGTAGGCGTATGTTCAATAGTTTGAACCAAATTAGGCTTTAAAGCATCCTTCAACAATAAAGTTAGTGCACCCTCTACACCCAAGTCTGAAACAGAAACAGGTGTATCCTGATAGGTGTATCCAATCACAATCTTCCCTAATTTATCTTTTAAGTCATCTAAATCTATCGCGAGACAAAGAATTGCCATGATTTCAGATGCTACGGTTATATCAAAGCCATCTTCACGGGGAATTCCGTGCTTATCCCCGCCAAGCCCGATTACAATATGCCGAAGAGCACGGTCATTCATATCAAGGACCCTTTTCCAAATAATTTTCCGCGGGTCAATCTGCAGTTCATTTCCCTGCTGTATATGATTATCAATCAGAGCTGCCAGTGCATTATTTGCTGTTGTGATGGCATGTAAATCACCAGTAAAGTGCAGGTTAATTTCGTCCATTGGGAGTACCTGTGAATAACCGCCGCCAGTTGCACCTCCCTTTACACCCATGACTGGTCCAAGAGAAGGTTCTCTCATCGCTATCATTGCTTTCTTTCCAAGAAGAGAAAACGCATCTCCTAGACCAACGGTTACCGTTGATTTCCCTTCCCCTGCTTTAGTAGGATTGATGGAAGTAACGAGAATTAATTTCCCATCCTTTTTGGTGCTGCGGGATTTTAACACATCAAGAGAGATTTTCGCCTTGTATTTCCCGTAAGCTTCCCAATCTTCTTCCTTTAATCCAATCGTTTCAGCAATTTGTTTTATGGGTTTCATTTTTGCATTTAAAGCAATCTCGATATCACTTTTTACAATTGTGTCCAAATTCATGCTGAGCCCCCTAAAAATCAATAGTCATAATTAGTTTAACAAAAAATATATATCAAACACACATTATTATTTACAACCTCTCAAAAATATGAATACAATGGTAATATTATTTAATATTTTGAAAATTTAAACAAACAAGGAGGTCCATATCTTGCCGATTACGATTCCAAATAAACTACCCGTCAAACAAATTTTAGAAGAAGAAAATATTTTCGTAATGGATGATAACAGAGCTCTTAGTCAGGATATCCGACCTTTAAACATTCTCATTTTAAACTTAATGCCTGAAAAAGAGAAAACCGAAGCACAGCTGCTTCGATTACTAAGCAATACTCCTCTGCAAGTCAAAATAACCTTTTTACGAATGGAAACACATGAAAGTAAAAACACACCCCATACACATTTGGAACAATTCTACTCAACCTTCCCCGAAGTATCAACGAAGCGCTTCGACGGCTTAATTATTACTGGAGCGCCGGTTGAAAAGCTAGACTTCGAGGAAGTTCACTATTGGAATGAGCTAATCAACATAATGGATTGGTCAAGGGAGCATGTAACCTCATCCCTTCATATATGCTGGGGAGCCCAAGCAGCCCTATACCATCATTTTGGAATATCAAAGCAATTATTAAATAAAAAATGTACAGGCATCTATAAGCATAAAGTATTGAAACCATTCGAAAGCCTTGTAAGAGGATTTGATGATGTTTTTTACGCTCCGCATTCAAGATATACAGATATTGAAGCAGAAGAGATCCGCAATCATGAGGAGTTAATCGTCTTAGCAGAATCGGAGGAAGCAGGTTTGTTCCTGGTCGCTTCTAAGGATAAACGATTAATTATGGTAACCGGTCATCCAGAATACGATTTGGCTACCTTGTCCCATGAATATAAGCGTGACTTATCAAAGAGCTCAGGTGCCCCTATTCCTCAAAATTATTTTCCTGAGGACGACCCGCTGCAGCTCCCATTTCATACATGGAAAAGCCACGCAAGTCTTCTATTTTCTAATTGGCTGAATTATTATGTCTATCAGACGACACCTTACCAGTGGAAATAATGATAAGTATTCTTACAATAGAAATTCTTATATAAAATATAAAAGACAGCCTATCAGCTGTCTTTTTCTTCTAATATCCAATATCCTCTTATACTTCATTAATAATCTTAACGATTTCAATATCCCTAAATGCCATTAAATCTATGATTCCCCTTTCAGTCTTTATTAAAGACTTAAGTGGATTATATCGATTTATGAGAAGAATCGAACCATATTCGCCATTATTCAGCTTTACTTTTTTGCCCACCAGCGCCTGAAGCAATCTATCCATGAAAACCAATAAAATATGAGCATCTAATGTTCCATATACATCATTCTGCATTTGTTTGATGATTAAATAAAATGGTGTTGCTTCGTGATAAACTCTTTCTGAGGACATCGCATGATATATATCTGCTATGGCGACAATCTTAGCAAAGTAATGAATTTGCTTACCCTTTAATCCATGAGGATACCCCATTCCATCTTCTCTCTCATGGTGCTGCAAGGCAACAATGGCAGCCGAATCAGGGATATGGTCGAGACTACTTAATAGTTCATGCCCATAGACGGTATGTTGTTTCATTATATTATATTCCTGAGAGGTAAGTTTACCTGATTTATCTAAGATGTTCTCCGGAACCATGGTCATGCCGATATCATGCAAAACAGCAGAAATCATAAGGTCTTCCAGCTCATCTATAGGCAATCTCAGCCATCTCCCGATTAGACCGGATAGAATTCCTACGCAAATGGAGTGCCAGTATGTATACTCCTCTTTACGTTTAGTTTGATGAAGCAATTCAAAAATTCGCGGACTCGATGATGCACTCTTGATAACAGGGATAATCTCCTGTTTAACCCGATTGACGGAAATTTCTCCACGTCTCTTTATATCCTTAAATATATGCCGAATATCCGTACATGCCTGATCCATGCATAAAGAAACCTCTTCTGTCGTCATCATTCGGAATTCCCCATTATCTTTGATAGAAGGTGTTTTTTGTTCCACCTTATCTCTTATTTCTTTTTGTAATTGATTCATATAAACTCTTTCCAGCAAATAATTAGAAAAACCATTATGATGTGTATCCATCAGACACCCCGACATATGTTTTCATTTCATTTTAACAATTATACCATATTTACCCAATTATCCAGTCACCTCTTAAAAATTTTCAATATTTTTTAAAATCCATTTTGACACTAATATTTGAATGTTGTATATTGAAATTATCATGACTTATCTAAAGTTTATGATAAATAGTAATTGGCTTTTGAGCCACAGTTTTAGGAGGAATAAATCTATGCAAAACGGTAAAGTAAAATGGTTTAACAACGAAAAAGGTTTTGGTTTTATCGAAGTTGAAGGCGGAGATGATGTATTCGTACATTTCACAGCAATTCAAGGTGAAGGATACAAATCTTTAGAAGAAGGCCAAGAAGTTACTTTCGAAATCGTAGATGGAGAAAGAGGACCTCAAGCTACTAACGTACAAAAAGCCTAATAATGAACCAAAATTAACAGCCGCCTATTGGATAGGCGGCTTTTCTGTTTTCTTATTTAAATTTCCGCCTATATGTTTCAAGGATTCACCAACTGTACACTGATTGATACAAAAACGGTGTGCATGAGTACGGCCGTTATCCCGAACAAGCTGTTTGTGTAGAAAGCAGCCATCACAATACGTACTTAACAAAAAATCAACCTGTTTAAGAGCATCTTTTTTTCCCTTTTTTTTATTCATCGATAACATCACCCCATTTTTGGTAATTCAAGTTGACCGTCTATCTCAATTCCCTCTAGTGCCTGTGTTGCCAGCCGATGTGCTTCCTCATTATCTTTTCTTGGAACTGCCATTGTCTCAAAGTGCAAGCCAAGATTCTTAAGCTGTTCTTCGATCCGATCCAGCCACTTATTTAAATTTTCTTCATAACAAGGCCATTCTCCTGTTAATTGTTTCAATACGACCTGAGAATCCCCTTTTATCATAATTTTTTGATGTTTAACTCCCAGTTCATCAAGCCTTTTGACAGCTGCTAATAATGCACAATATTCTGCTTCGTTATTGTCCTCTATATAATCAAAGACTTCATTGCTCCGTATGCGAAACCTTTTATTGTTTTGTGTGTAATAAATCGCAATGCCAGCTCCTGCAAAGGTTTCACCCGGTCTGTGACTTCCATCAAAATAAATCGTTACATTCTGTGGGGTTTCTTCTATTTCCTCTGTCAGCTTTTGAAACTGTTTCTTTGTCCATTCCTGTCCCAGTTCATCAATAAAAATGAAATCTCGCCATCTTCCCGTGCTTTCGAGATCATTGACAAGCCTTAAAGCAAATTGACTTTCCATTTCTTCTGATGTGAAGGTTATAGGAGGTATTTTGGATTTATTGTAGATACCCTTTACTGTTACGTTCATTTCTTTCTCCCTTCCCAATCCTTTATACAATTAATTCATTATATATAAATTATCCTGATACCACTAAAACTATGACAGTAGACATTTAATAAAAATTCATGTACTTTTTAACTTGAAAGGATGTTTTCTTATGATAGAAGTATATGTAGATGGCGCAGCTAAAGGAAATCCAGGTCCAAGCGGTGCCGGTATTTTTATAAAAGCAGATGGTGAAGTCCACCGATATTCCATACCCCTTGGCATCCATAATAATCATGAAGCTGAATACTTAGCCTTGATCCATGCTTTGAAGATATGCCTGGATAAAAATTACGATGTCATCTCTGTTCGAACCGATTCAAAACACGTGGCGGATGCAATGGAAAAAGAGTATGTAAAAAAAGAATCCTTTAGACAATTACTCAATCAGGCACTGGAGCTTTCGTCTGAATTCTCCTTATTTTTCATCAAATGGATTCCAGAATCGCAAAACAAATCAGCTGATCTGTTATCCCGGCAAGCTGTGCAAATGAACGAGCAGAAATAATCATTCGGTTGAAACGGTATGGAATAAAAATAGAAAAGAGGAAAAATCATTGTCGCAAGGGCTTATCCATCATATTGAAATCAATGTATCAGATTTAAATAAATCCATTGACTTTTGGGGCTGGCTTCTAGCTGAATTGGGATATGAACTTTACCAGGAGTGGGATAGTGGACAAAGTTTTAGAATAGGGGATACCTATATAGTCTTCGTTCAGACGGAGGATAAATATATGGATATCCCTTATCACAGATGTGGAACGGGATTAAACCATTTGGCGTTTCATGCCGAATCCAGGCAACAGGTAGACGATCTAACAAAGAAATTAAAAGAAAAGGATATATTAATTCTTTATCAGGATCAACATCCATTTGCAGGTGGGAAAAATCATTATGCCGTTTTTTTCGAAGATCCTGACAGAATTAAAGTTGAATTAGTAGCACCCTAACCTCCCTTAGGTTAGTTGTTCTAATGTATAGTAGTTGAAATTGTAACCCTAGAACATCTTGCCAACTATTTAAGTGAGAATTTTAGTATAACCAAAATACATTGTCAGTTCAGTATAAAAAACTCAGAAAACCCTTTAGGATACGACTAATTAAAATAGTTTATAGCAGGAATAACATCCATTGTTCCACTTTCTTTGATGAACTGAGTCAGTAGGTGAATATGGGCTGAACCTATTATTAAAAGTGTTCTGTCCTCGGGTGAAACAGTCATTTCAACAAGATTCGCATAAATAATTAAATTTCGCTGATACCACCATCTTAGCCAATCAATCCCGATATAGTCTGTTCCTTTTCCTATTTGTGCAATCATCATATTCAATTCATGCTCTAGTTTAATTCTTGAGTCTGTATTGCACGCTTTAACTAACTCATAAATATCAATGTGATCAAAGCTTTTATTTAACTTTGACCAGTAATGGTCCTTAATAAATTCATATTTATCTGGCTGTTCTTCTTTTGCCCAATCATATACCTGACCAAGTCCCCTATTCCCAACCGATTCCATCCAATCGACCGCATAAACTTCCTTATGACCTAATTCAGCAGCAGTCCTGAATCCAAATTGGTGGATTTCGTTGACCTCATTTCTCAACTCACCATTCAGATATTTATCATACTCGTCATTTAGAGAAGTATGTTCTTCTTTTACGACTTCAAGGGCTATTTTAGTCGGTTTAAATTCTTTCAGACATTTAACGACTGCTTCAATTTCCCTTTGCTGATCCGTTATGATAGACTCATCGAAATCTCCGCGATGAAAATCCGGTGTATATCGCAAATGAAAAGTTCCGAGAATCATTACTTTTGGCTTTTTCGACATGATATCCCTCCTAATCATCCATTTATTAGACAATATTCAGGAAAAATCCTGCCTAAAAAGCTATCTTTTAGCAATAAAGCTGGCAATACTAGTTTATATATGGATTAATAGCCACAAAAAAATACCTTGATTTATTGAAATCAAGATACCTGTAAGCCATGTTCCTTCATTAATTGATTTGCTTCTTTTCTGTTGGAAACTTTACCATTCACCAAGGTTTCCAGCAGTGATATATAAAAACCTCCATCAAATCTCTTTTGAGCTTTCAATGTATTTTCCAGTGCAATGTTTACGATCCAGTCTGGTGCTGAAGTCAACTGTTTTCCAAAATAGATAAATCCTATTGCCTCTTCTCCAAGACGAAATCCTTTCGAAGATAATCTACAAATATAGTCTTCTAATTTTTCCATGTATCCCCCAAACACACTCCTTCACAAAATTACTCTTTTATTGTAAAACATTTTTAAAAAGTTGAATACAGGTTTTTGTCGAATTGTCTGAAAAAGGTTGATCACCCAGGTGACTTTTACAACTGAATTAACCCTTCCCTTATTTCCCGGTATCCAATTTTAATAAATATTCATCAATGATTTTTTTATGGCTTTTAACGATTCTTCCCGGTAATTCATGTGGATAAAAGAATTCAAACTTTATAGATTCACTTTCATCTACAACTAATTCACCTTCGTATTCATTTGTATAATACGCAATCGTGACACAATAGAATTCATCTCCATTAGCAGCCTTTACAAAATACTCCGGTCCGGAATATACATTAATAAAATGCAGTTTGCCCAGCGTAAGGCCGGTTTCTTCTGTCACTTCACGTCTGGCTACTTCTTCGGTCGTTTCTCCCAGCTCCATTAAGCCGCCTGAGAGCCCCCATGACTCCTTCGGAAATTTTCTTTGCTGCAACAACAGCCTGCCTTCCTTGTCAGAAATAACGACGACTGATCCAACTAATATTAAGGGACGATGACCCACAATAGCTCTTAAATCTTCAATATAGCCCAATCTCATCTCTCCTTTTATTTACCGCTCTGTAATACTAATCAATGTAACAGCGAAGATTTTGCATGTTTATATGAATCAATCAAAAAAAAAAAAATCGAGCCCTAAACCTTCAGGCATAAAGCTCGATCATGACTACTCAATATATTTTTAGCTGACACGAATTCTTAATTCTAATTCTTCCAGTTCATCAGCCAAAATATCATGATTAATCTCATACATGAGATGTTCATGAGTCCAATCCTCAAATACATCTATTTGACATATAATTTGGGCCAATTCTTTGCTTATAAAGGCTGATTCCTGTCCTGCCGCCAGCTTTTTCTTGCATCGATTGAATTTTGGATCTAATAATTCCAGCTGTTCATATAGCCCCTCCAGCGTTTGGTAATGCTGGATAAGTGGTAAAGCTGTCTTTTCACCAATACCAGGACAGCCCGGAATATTATCACTTGCATCGCCCAGCAGTGCTTTTACATCGACCCATTGCGCTGATTCTATTCCATAATCCTCACGAAAATCTTCAATGGTATAAACACGATCTCCTGTTTTACTGGCAATAATTTGACTCGTATGTTCATTCAGCAATTGAAACAGGTCACGGTCATTACTGTAAATTAAGCATTTCCCCATGTTATTCGTACTCCACATAGTAGAAATCGCACCGATTACATCATCTGCTTCATAGGAAGGCACAGACAGCTGCTTAACGCCAATCCGTTCTAGACTTGAACGCAATGTTTCATATTGCATAATGAGCGGTGCCGGCAATTCTCCGCGTGTCGCTTTATAAAAATCAAATTTTTGTCTGCGGGACGATTCTTCGCGCTTTACATCCCAAGCAACAGCTAAATGCGTTACTTGGTGAGTTTTAATAAGGCTGAACATTTTTTGAAAAAACACGCGCAGTGCATTGGTATAAATCCCATTTTTATTTCGATATAATTGATCTTCTGTTTTCCCATAAGCAGTTGCAAAATAACCTCTGCTAAGTAAGTTAAAACCATCTATTAATAATAATGTATTAGTATTTTGATTCATCCTAATCCCCCTGATGTTCTGATTCTCTGTTATCAGATTGTACCATATCCGGGCCTTATTCTCTTCTTAAAAATTTCCCATCAAATCAATTTACTGGTCCGTTTCTATTCTGTTTTCCGGATAGGATATCCAATCGCTAAAGCTGCCGGCATAGATTTTCACATTCGTAAAACCTGCTTCCTTGAGTGCAATATAATTAGGAGTTGCTGTAATACCGGAACCGCAATAAACAATGATTGGCTCATCTTTGTTCAAGTGATTAAAACGGTTTTCCAACTCTGGTACAGGCAAATATTTACCGTTCCTGAAATTTTCAGTCCAATCCATATTTATTGCACCGGGTATATGCCCAGCTTTATGATCAATCGGCTCATGAATTCCTTTATAGCGGTCTGATTCTCTGGAATCTATTAAATAACCTGGTCTATCATTCTCTGCCCAGTCTTTCACTTCAGGGTAAGTGACTAATAGATTCTTATTCATGACAGGGGCATAATCTGTTGGTGTCAGCACAGGAATATCCTCGGTTACTGGATATCCTTTCTCCAGCCAAGCCTTTAATCCTCCATTAAGTACATATACACGCTCATATCCAAATAATTGGGCTGTCCATAGAAAGCGACCGGCAAAAGCTCCCTCGCCGCCATCATAAGCAATAACGGTTGTCTGTTCATGTATACCGATGGCTTTCATTAGTTCAATAAAGTCTTCTCTCGCAGGATGCGGGTGTCTTCCTCCATGTTCCTTAATTGGACCGGACAAATCCTGAGCAACATCCATAAAAGCAGCTCCCGGTATATGGCATTCTCTATATTGTTCTCGTCCCGCTGTTTTATTGGATAAATGGAATTGGCAATCGATGATACGTAAATCAGGATCACTCAAATGTTCAAATAACCATTCAGACTCTTTTACCAGCTGCAACTGCATTCTCCTCCTCCGATTCTAAAATTAACTTGATTTGCTTTTCAGCCTCCAGGTAAATTTGAGGATTAGATTTCTTGTTTAATGTCAATTCCATACTTTTCAATCGTTCATTGCCTTCGGTTTTCATCTCCTCAATTAATGAAAGACTTATATACTGAATGGCTGATTCAAAATGCTCAAACAATTTGTTCTGTTGATCTGTATAATAAACATCTAGATAGTCGTTTAACTTCTCCAAAAAGGCATCAGCCATTGGTTTTCTACCATTCTTTTCAAAGAAATGCTGGGTACCCTTGAAAAGTCTCAGTTCTTCTTTGAAATCATCTGCCGTTAAATTTAATAGCGCTCGGTCGGTATTATATTCGTTTTGTAAATCTGACTTAGGCTCACTGAATGACCAATCTTTATGGATGGTTTGAATCTCTTGAACTAACTGGACATAGGTATCATGCATGGTCTTTTTGACCATAACCTCTAAACGCAAGGATGTAGCCTGTATTTCATTGGCCAATTCAATTCTGACTTGATCAAGTAAACGATTCGTACAGGCTAAAAGGGACTGCCGATGGTCCTTTAATGTACCGGGATTAAAAAATTCTTTAAAATAATTCGGGAAGTTCAGGTTAATCCTTTGCTTACTATAATGAATCAATTCTTCTGTTTCCTGCTTCATCCTGGCCTTTTCATGAGTAAATCTTTTTTCATTTAATATCGCTAACACTCGCTCCCAGTTTTCATGCAATTGGACACGTCTTTTCGTCTTCTGCTCCTCGGTTTCATTGGACAGCTCGACAAGTCGACTGGTAAGCTGAAGTGCCTTATCCAAATCCAGCATAGCTGCATTAACTAATATACCTTTAAGCTCCTCCTGAATAAATGAATAGAAAGCTGATTCAAAATGGGAAAACAGCTCGATATATGCCTCATTTCCTGAATTGAGTTCTTCAGTCCTTTGTTGTAGCGCTGCACGACTTGAAATTGGATAAATCCGTGGATGATGGATTCCTGAAGTTTGCAATTCACTGCGTAAATAATCCTCAACCACCTTTCTCTCCTCCAGATTTTCAGCCAAATCAGCCGCATTCAAAAGGAAAAACATCTTATCCATACTGAATGAATCCTTAACCCGTCCCAGTTGATCAAGGAAATTTCGGTCAGCCCGTGCGAATGGGTGATTATAATACGTAATAAAGCAAATCGCATCTGAATGCTTTATATAATTGAAGGAGGTACCTGTATGTCTCGCATTAACAGAATCCGCTCCGGGAGTGTCAACTAAAATAACGCCTTTTCGCGTTAAATCACAGTCATAATATAAATCAATGCGTTCGATAAAGCATGATTTTGTTTCATCTATTGCATACACAGAAAACTCATCCAATGAAACGGCAAAACTTTTACCAAGATTTTCTTCAAAGGAGTCAATCCCCTTTAAAAATGCCTCCAGGAAAGAAACCTTTAATCCTAGCGCATAGCTTTGTTTCTTGAGCATGGTTTGCGCCTGTTTCCTTGCCATCGCTAGATCCTGTACTTTTAAACCATCCTCAAACCACAGTTCATTTAAATCATCGAGCAGCATGGTCTCCGTCTTAGCATGAATGGTAGCAGTACCATGTTTATGTAGGCTCGTTGGCGGCAAAATACGATTAATGACAGCGGTAGTAGGATTCGGTGAAACGGGTAAAACGTTTGCTCCTAAAAGTGCATTGGCAAATGAGGATTTCCCTGCACTGAAAGCACCAAAGAGAGCTAAAGTGTAAGTTTGATTCATCAGTGAATCTGCCCTATTTTTCAGCTCCTGCGCTAATTTCTCAAGACCAGGTAAGTGGTTCAAAGCCTGGGAAGCTTTTTGCAGCTTTAAAGCCACTTGCTCAGATGTATAAATCGGCTGTGCCGTCTCCACTTTTTTTATAATCCGTTCAGGCTTTGGCTCAGGTTCAATATCTTTAACTTCTTTAATATCCATCTCCACAATTGAACCCTCTTTTTGCTGGCTTTGCAGGAATTCCATGACTTCTGTAAGGTTATATCTGGATCTTTTAGTCAACTCATTCATAATTTTATCTTTATAGCTCCGCTGATTAGTCAGCTGTACTTGCCAATCCTGCCAAATGTGAAGAATAGAATGGTCCGATTTTAATTCCTCCTTCACCCGGGTGAGACGCCGCTCTCTTTCCTCTTCCCACTGACTCACCAAGGTATTGAAAAGAGTTAACGCTTGCTTGCCCGCAGCTTTTTTAATGGAAGATGCCAAATCCTTGGAAAAATTCAACACCAAGTCACTGGTAACAGAAGCTAACTGATCTACCTCAATGATCGTTTCATAGGGAATATCATAGTCGAATGACTGGATGATATTCTGACTCTCCTGTTTGTGTCCTGGATAATCGTTCATCATTCTTTGAAAATATTCATTTAAATTCCACAAAATTGTCGATTCAGTCTGCTGTTTAATATTTTGAATCAGATTAGCTTTACGAGTTTCTTTTTCTTGTTCTGTTTTACTTTTTCCAAATATTCTCCCGACTTTAAAAGATGTAACCATTGATTCCAAATATGATTTCGCCAGTTCCCTGGATTCATATGGAGTGATATTGCTATTTTCGATAATATGCCCAATTTGTTCATCAAATTTATCTTCCTCATGCTCACGGAAATTAATAATGCTTTTACTAAATTTTTCAGCAGAATCAATAATTTCTAACAAGTGATGATTCTGTTTGTCATGCAGCTGCTGCTCCAGATGATTTCTGGCTTGATTGGAATCCGCTTCTTTCCAATTTAGATGCTCCGTTATTAAATGGTTAAGAAGTGAATTCACATCATAAGCTGGCGCAATACCAGCTAATTCAGCTATTTTTTCAGTTACACGGTGAGCTTGGTTAAAGGGATGATCCTCCGCTTTCATAGTAGTAAAGTAAAACTCTTCTACTGGTATATCCCAATCCTTAAAAGCTTGCTTTACACTTTGTTTAAGAGATGTAAAAGAAAGCTCATCCTCCTGATGTTTATCGATTTGATTAATGATGACATATATTCTTTTCCCCATACGTGCCAGATCTCTTGTAAACTGAAAATTTATTTCTGACTGAATATGATTGTAATCGGTCACATAAAAAACCGCATCAGCCAGATGAAATGAGGAGGCAGTCGACAATTCATGGGCTTCATCAGTTGAGTCAATCCCTGGTGTATCCAATAAAACTAAGTTGTCTGCATACGGAAAATTCTGAATCATCAAATCGATTTTTTGGATGGAACCTCCGTTTTTCGCAAATTCTTTAATTTTGTTAAAATCAATTGGCGGCTGAAAGATTAGACATTTTTGATCATTTAAAGTGACCCTGGCTTCTCCATTGCCGCTCCTTATTTTCACGATATTAGCACTTGTCGGAATGGGACTGGAAGGCAATATCGGCTGTTTCAAAATATAATTAATAAGCGTAGATTTTCCGGCCGAAAAATGTCCGCAAAATGCCAAGCTATACTCATTATCATTAACCTTATTCATAATATCGATCGTTTTTTGTGCCCGTACTTGATCCCCATCTTGTTCAAAGTACTTATAAATAGCGTAAAGCTGGTTAAGTGTTACTTCCCTTGTATGCAGTCTCATACTTATCCCCTTATTAATAATCATTTATCTATCTATTTTATCGAAAATTGGAATAGTTGCCCATAAATATCTATTTTGGTAAAAAAATAAGTTCAGACTTTTGTCTGAACTTACATACTTTGATTAGCTTGTGATTGAGCTGCTATAACTTTAGGATTTGCTACATTATTTAAAACATGAACCATGACTCCGCTAAAGGCTGTTACCGTTGCACCTACAAATACCCAAATCATCATCATGCACCTTCCCTGTCATGTAGTTAATTGATAACGTCTCTCATTATAGTTCCAGTGTATCATCAATGATAATCATTTTCAATCAAAATTCTGTTCAAAACAGATATTACCTATACACGCCTGTGCTTTATGTAAGTTCTAAACAACAGGTAAACAATCTCCCCTGAATACCAAGACAGATTGTTCATGATTTTTCCGGTTAATTGCCGCTCTTCTTTTCGTTATGCTGAATCGTTATAAAAATTTCCTTCAATCGGTCCTGTCCACAGACATGGCAGACTTTCAGCATCTCATGTAATGAATGGCAATGAATACAATAATACTTTTTCATATGGTGTATCCACCTTTTTTACATACAGTATATGTAATATGATGGTTGCTGGTTCCTCATTTAGAGTATATTAATTCATTTCTCTTTGTTCTTTATTAAAACTGTAAACCACTCCAAAAAGAAGCATTATATCAATTGCATATGCCTATTTACTTTTATCTGTTCTAATTTTATGTAGATTGTACAGGAATAATATTGATGACGTACATATGATGATTCTGATTATATTTTAATAAAAGGAGTGAAATTTGTGAGTGATGACCAGAATCAATCCCCACAGTTGATCCCTCAGCAGCTAATTAATTTACTAGTAAGTGATCTTTTTCGGAAAAATGGAATTAACGCTGAGAAGGCTAAAGAAAAGTTATCCGATGAACAAAAGCAAATGATAAAAGAGTTAGTTAGTGATTTGACTAACCAGGTGGAAACATTTGTAAAATCCTCATCAACCGAGGATAACAAAAGCAATGAAAAATGATCATTTTAAAACGCCTGATTAGCAGGCGTTTTTTTTTCGATGGACAAACACATTTGAGCTTTTTGTCCAATCAAAACAAAGGACATCCTCATATTTTATAAAGACCAAATCACAAAGGAGTGGTAGAAAAATGTCAAATTATTTTGGTGACAATTGTGAAAGGGAAAGGGATGAGGAAAAGCGGCACACGGCAGAGATAGCCCAGGACGCTGATCAGTTCACTTCTGAAATCCAAGAATCAGATGAATTAATCATTATCAAGGATTCAGGTAACGTGTTTGTTCAAACTACAGAAACTCAAGCAGCAGTGTCCCTCCAATTAGCTTTGCAGCTCGCAATCGCATTGGTAATTGAAATTTCAATTGCAGATTCAGATGATAGCGATGGTGTTGTTCAAGACCTTCTTCAGCACTTTAATTCTGAGCAAAAGAGTGTACAAAAAATTCATATCGAAAATTCAAGGGACGTTAGGGTTACAACTACTGACACAGATATCTCTGCAAACCTTCAAGTAATGCTAGAAGCACTTCTAGCTATTGTAGCCAGATTAGATATCGCGTAAATTCAAAAAATAAAATAAGAGGTGAGAAGAAAAATGAGTGAAAAGAATTGGAGAGCATTAGACAATTTCAAATGTAAAAATGATGATGCGGAAGTCACCCAAGAGGCTGATCAAATCACATCAATCACACAGCAATCCTATGAATGGATCGTCGTCAAAGATTCAGAGGATGTAGAAGTGCATACAACAGATACTCAAGTGGCATTATCTTTACAAGCAGCTATTCAAGTAGCAATCGCAATTGTTATTAGTATATCAGTTGGGGATAATGAAGCCGGTAAAGGGGTAGTTCAAGATTTAAAACAATTTTTCAAATCTAAACAACGAAATACCCAAAAAACAATTATTACTGGTTCAAAGTGTGTAAGGGTCGAAAGTACGGATACTCAAATAGCTTTAAATATACAAGTATTAATCCAAATTCTTGTGGCTATTGTTGCTAGACTAGATATTGGATAAAGATGATGCTCAAGATACTAAAGATGGATAACCTGTATAATATAGTAAAAAGACATGACTAGCTCATGTCTTTTTACTTTTTAATCACTATTTTGAAATGAACTCTTGGAAATTTACTAATAAGCCGATCACTTACATTTTCGCCATGCCCCTGCCTTCTTGTAGAGTTATGCTCTATCAAACAAATATCACTGATTCTTCACATCTCTTTAATTATTCTGTACGTTGTTAACCAAAATGAATACTACCTTTTCAGTAATTTGATAGGATATATGGATAATCTAACAGTTTTTAGGTATTAAAATAGATAAACTTACCTTAAAATAAATCGAATTAATAAACTATTTCTTCCTTATTTTGAATCAGTGGACTATCTTTTTGGGGCTTTTTGAAGATTACATTAAACAATAGATTTAATCCTATCGCAGTTACCCCTCCAGCCACAATTCCGTTTTCAGTCAGAATTTTCAATGTATCTGGCAGATTAGCAAACATTTCCGGGACAACCGAAACCCCAAGACCGATTCCGCAGGAACATGCAATAATCAGCAAGTTTTCCTGAGATTGCAGGTCTACTTGGCTTAGCATTTTAATTCCCGCCGCTACCACCATACCAAACATAGCAACCATTGCTCCGCCCAGTACAGATGAAGGAATAATCGTTGTGATTGCTCCAATTTTAGGGCTGAAGCCAATCAGGACTAAGAATACACCTGCCGTATAAATCACATTGTTAGAACGTACACCGGACATTTGGATTAATCCGACGTTTTGAGAAAATGTTGTGTAGGGAAGAGAATTAAAGATACCACCGAACACAATCGCTAATCCTTCTGCCCGATACCCTTTAGCAAAATCCTCTTCTTTTAAATCCTTTTCACAAATATCAGATAAAGCAAGATAAACACCTGTTGATTCTACTAAGCTTACAAGTGCCACGAGAATCATCGTAATTATTGGTGCCCATTCAAAGGTTGGCATCCCGAAATAAAAAGGAGTAGGAGTTAGGAGTGCATCGGCATCGATTACAGCTTGGATGTTCACCTTTCCCATGAAAGCTGCTGCAACTGTACCTGCAATTAATCCAAGTAAAATAGAGATGGCTCTTATAAAACCTGTTGAAAACTTATAAAGAATAATAATAAATAGCAATGTACCAAATGCCAACAGGATATTAGATGTTGAGCCAAAATCACTCGAGCCTTCCCCACCAGCCATATTATTCATAGCTACCGGAATCAAAGTCATCCCAATAATCGTTACCACTGATCCAGTCACAACCGGAGGAAAAAATTTCAACAGCTTACTAAAATACTTACTTACTAAAATAACAAATAATCCTGATGCTAAAATAGCTCCGTATATAGCCGGTATTCCGTATTCTCCTGCAATCGCAATCATTGGACCCACTGCCGTGAATGTACAGCCTAGGACAACAGGCAACCCGATACCAAAGAATCGATTCTTCCATACCTGCAAAAGTGTCGCAATTCCACACATCAGAATATCGATTGAAACTAAATGTGTTAATTGCTCCGGGGTTAAGCCAATACTTCCACCAACAATCAAAGGTACTACAACTGCTCCGGCATACATAGCTAATACGTGCTGGATACCCAGTGAAGCGGTTTTCCATTTATTCATTTGCATTGGCTGTTTCCTCCTCCAAAAAGATTACTTTATTTTTTTCAAGGGATTGGATACGAGCGAGTGATTCCACCCGATATCCTTTATCTCTTAAAATTTCACCGCCATCCTGGAAGGATTTTTCAATAACAATTCCCAGTCCGGCAATTTTGGCGTTCGCTTGGTTCACAATATCAACCAAACCAAAAGCAGCTTGTCCTTTAGCCAAGAAATCATCAATGATTAATACAACATCTTCTTCATTTAAAAACTTTTGGCCAATGCAGATCGTATTTTCTTCTTTTTTCGTAAATGAATAAACAGTGGACGTATATAAGTCGTCTTGCAGGGTCAATGATTTTTTCTTGCGGGCAAAAATAACTGGGACCTGAAGCTCAAGCCCTGCCATAACCGATGGAGCTATTCCAGATGACTCAATGGTTAAAATTTTCGTAATCCCAGCATCCTTAAACCTCTTCGCGAATTCTTTACCTATCGCCACCATTAATTCAGGATCCAGTTGATGATTTAAAAACGTATCTACCTTTAGGACCTCACTTGAAAGGACTTGCCCTTCCTCCATAATTTTAGCTTTTAACAATTTCAACTTTTACTCCTCCAATCCCTTGCTTCAAATAAATGAACAAATAAAAAGGACCTACAAATTGTCACCTACCTAAAAGTGGGTACAACAATTCATAGGTCCTTTATATCCGGACAAATATGAACAGCGCATTATTAACTCGGGCGCTTGTTTCCCACTCATAGTCAGATTATTTCGGTGGCGAACCACACTGGTAATCTGGTAGAAACTCGCAGGCCATATCCCTGCTATTATATGAGTGCGTATGTAATTAGTATGTTGAGAATTATATCAACAAAATACTCGTTTGCAAAGTGTTTTTTCGTCAAAAACTACTTTTATATTGTCCAATATTTGTGTCCAAATAAAAGACGAATCTTCTATAAAGAAACTGTTTTTCACAATTCAGCCATATTTATTTCATTCATCCTACCCATAAAACGCTTGTTATATCAATTTTACACTATTAATACAGTAATAACCTTATTGGTGAACGATTTGTGAAAATGAAATAACCATCATCCATTTCCAATATTATCTAGTAGAATATACTCAAAGCACATTTCCATTATTTTCGAGAGGGGAGAAAAACGTGGCAAAAACTAAATTAAACGTACCCGTCAAGGTTAAGAAGAACGAAGAAACTAATCTTTCCGGAACATTGATTTCTGTCTTAACACTTGGGGCATTCATTTTAATTGTATGGGCAAGCGTTTACTTTTTATTTTTAGATCGTCTGTAGAAGAAGGGAGAGATTATCGGTCATGCATATCCATAAATTTGAAAAGATATGGCTTATATTAGGGGTAACAGCACTTTTTGTATTTTTAACTGTATTAGGGGTCAGTGCATTTTATGATGGAAACCAACCGGCAAGCTGCCTGGTGACGATTGATCCAGAAAAAGTAACAGAAACTAAACCTTTTGATAAACCGGGTTTACATAAAGTTGAAGGGAAAGAATGGGATTACGAATTAGTATTCGTTGTTTCCGCGTTTAAATTTGACCCAGGTGAAGTTCAAATTCCTAAAGGTGCAACTGTAAAATTCATGGCTACCTCAACGGATGTTGTTCATGGATTTGAAGTGGCAGGAACGAATGTCAATATGATGATTGAGCCTGGCTATGTGAATGAATATACAAAGACATTCGATAAAACCGGTGAATATTTAATTTTATGTAATGAATATTGTGGTACGGGCCATACCATGATGACGTCTAAAATCGAGGTGGTTGACTAATGAATAGGAATCAAACTGATCTTAAAGTAAACAGAGCTGATGGTAAGCTCGCTATGGCCCACTTCTATGTGGCATTTATCGCACTGGCTCTTGGAGGATTCGCTGGCCTTTTACAGGTTCTTGTCCGATCAGGAAAATACACACTGCCTGCCGGAATTACATATTATCAAGTTCTTACTGTTCACGGTGTTTTACTTGGACTTATACTGACTACATTTTTTATAATGGGCTTTCAATTTGCAGCAATCAGCAAAACAAGCGGAACACTATCTAAAAAGGCAAGAACGGTTGGTTGGATTGGTTTCTGGATGATGACCATCGGTACAGCTATGTCAGCTACAATGATTCTACTTAATGAAGCATCCGTTCTTTATACTTTTTACGCACCATTACAGGCTCATCCAATTTTTTATTTCGGGCTGGTATTTGTTGTAGTGGGAAGCTGGCTGGACGGCGGAGCTATGGTTGCAGCTTATATTAACTGGAGAAAACAAAATAAGGGTAAAGTTGGACCTTTATTATCATTCATGGTCATTATCAATAATGTATTATGGTTTACAGCTACCCTTGGTGTCGCGGCTACTGTGTTGGTACAGATTATTCCATGGTCACTTGGATGGGTTGATTCTATTAATGTTCTTATTAGCCGTACGTTATTCTGGTATTTTGGACATCCGCTCGTATATTTCTGGTTATTGCCGGCTTATATGGTTTGGTATGTCGTCATTCCGAAAGTAATTGGCGGAAAAATATTCTCTGATTCATTGGCGAGATTATCGTTTATTTTATTCTTACTGTTTTCTGTACCTGTTGGCTTCCACCATCAATTAACGGAGCCTGGGATTGATCCTGCATGGAAATTTTTACAGGTTATTTTAACTTTCCTGGTCATCATTCCATCCTTAATGACAGCTTTCTCCATGTTCGCCACTTTTGAAAGTGCAGGACGTGCAAAAGGCTATAAAGGAATCTTTGGATGGTTTAAAGCCCTTCCTTGGGGTGATGCGCGCTTTACGGTTCCTTTTATCGGAATGGTTGCTTTTATCCCTGCTGGTGCAGGAGGAATTGTCAATGCTTCCAACCAATTGAACCAGGTTGTACATAATACGATTTGGGTAACAGGACATTTCCATCTAACACTTGCTACCTCTGTTGTCTTAACTTACTTTGGTGCCATGTATTGGTTGGTTCCACATTTAACCGGCCGTAAGCTTACTAAAAAAATGAATAAATTAGCCATCATCCAAGCTATGACATGGGCAGTTGGAATGACCTTTATGTCTGGCGCCATGCATTTTGCAGGTCTGCTGGGTGCACCAAGAAGATCATCCTACTCCACATATGGCGGTTCCGCTCAGGCTGCTGAATGGATTCCATATCAAATCGCTCAGGCCGTTGGAGGCTCCATCCTCTTCATTGGTATCATTTTGATTTTAGTTATCTTCGTTAATCTAGCTTTCTTTGCCCCTAAAGGTGATGAAGAGTTTCCGATTGGTGAAGTATCAGAAAAGGCTGAAAAAACACCTTTCATCCTTGAAAATTGGAAGCTATGGATTGGTATTACAGCAGTTTTAATCATTCTCGCCTATACCCTGCCATTTGTAGACATGATCCAAAATGCACCACCTGGGTCAAAAGGATTTAAGCTCTGGTAAAGGTGCTATGACAAAAAACTATAGCAGATGCGGATGACAAATATGTTCTCTGCATCTGTTATTTTAATTATTTTGATATTTGAGAGTTTATTTGTTTATAAAATTGTATTTTCATATATTGGTGTACGCTTTAAAGTATCAATTATTCTACCTAATCTAAGAGATACCTGATTAGCTAATCATTATTGAGCGAAAAATGAAGTATATGAGCGAATTCCATCATATATGTGCGATTTTCAACTTAAATGAGCGAATTCTTAATTATATGAGCATCATCAGAATTAATTGCGCGAACGGGAAAATAATTGAGCAGTTTTGAGCCTAATTGAGCTTTAAAAATAGCCTTTGAGCGATTTATTTAAGGATTGAGCTAAACTAATTCATCCGTTCCAACCGTCATAATCAGCCTCTTTCTTCCCCTGTCATCCATTCTCCACAGCAAGTGAACAAGCCAAAACCTTTCCTCAGCAATAAATAAAGGCGCCGTCAAGCATCTAAACTTCTACTTAACGAACACCTTTTTATTGTTTATAAATCATACAGTGCAGTATATTTTTCTTTTAAATACGTTATCAAATACTGTGGATTTAATCCTTCTCCCGTAGCATCCTTTATAATCTCTAAAGGCAATTTCAACTTTCCATACTGATGGACATGCTTCGTTAACCATCCAGTAATTTTGTTATAGTCTCCATTTTCAATAGTTTCATCGAAGTTCGGAATATCCTTCAGCATTGCAGCTTTGAATTGAGCTGCATACATATATCCGAGTGCATAGGATGGGAAATACCCAAACATGCCACCTGCCCAATGGACATCCTGTAAAACTCCTTCACCATCATTTTCAGGCCGGATTCCCAAGTACTCTTCATACTTATCATTCCAATGCTTCGGCAAATCAGCTACTTTTAGATCTCCATTAAACAATCCCTTTTCTAATTCATACCGAATCATAATATGCAAAGGATACGTGAGTTCGTCAGCCTCAATCCGAATTAAGGAAGGCTTTGATTCATTAATAGCCTTATAGAACGTATCGAGGTCAATATTATCAAATTGTTCAGGCGAGACAGCTTTTAATTTATCAAAATTATGTTTCCAGTAGCTAAGATTACGGCTGATAAAGTTTTCAAAGAATAAGGACTGAGATTCATGGATACCCATTGATGTACCGGTACATAAAGGTGTTCCTTCTAATTCTTTATTAATATTTTGTTCATATACGGCATGTCCGCATTCGTGTATGGTACCAAATAGAGCAACACGGAAATCTTCCTCAACATATTTCGTTGTAATCCTCACATCATTTGCGTTTAAAGCTGTAGCAAACGGATGGACTGTATTATCCAGACGTCCCGCTTCCAGGTCATAACCTAATTCCTGAATCAATTCCATACATAATTTTTTCTGTGCTTCTTCACTAAATGACTTATATATAAAGTTCGTTTCTAGATTCTTATTCGATTCACCAATCTTTTTCACAAGCGGTACAATTTCTTCTCTTAGCCTGGCAAATACATCATCCAATATCTCAACTGTCATACCCGGTTCATACAAATCGAGTAATCCATCATAAGGATGATCAGCTTTTCCCCAATAGGATAAAAATTTCTTATTCACATCAATTAATTGTTCCAAATATGGCATAAACAACGAAAAATCAGATGTTTCTTTTGCCGTTTCCCATATACTTTCAGCCTTGGACTGTAGTTCAACATACTCCTTATACTCATTTGCGGGGATTTTACTCATCTTCTCGTATTCTTTTTTACATTCCTCAACAATGACAATTGTATTTGAATCCAACTGCTCCTTCAGTTCAGGCTTTGATAACTCTTCTATGTATCGTTCCATTTTAGTTCCGGTTGCCATTTCAAAATGTTCTTTCGATAAGATGGATAGCACTTGACTTCTCTTATCAATCGTTTTCTTTGGAGCCCCAGTGCGCATGTCCCATCCAATCAGTGCAGATGCTTCTCTGAATGCATCCATGGTATGTATATAGTCTAAAAACTCTTTTTCTAATAGGTTTGTCATATAGATCCCCCTTCTCCTTAAAGTATACTGAATATTTTACCATATTAAGTATACTAGGTAGATAGTTTTATATACGAATATGCGTACTTTTCCTACCAGTCCTGAAAAAGTCTAATTACCTAGTATTCCACCATTTCAAACTAAATAAAAAATGCCAACCCTTGGGGTTAGCGTTTACTTTTATTGCTGATTGTCTTCAAATTCCCTTTGTGTTTTTTCCGCGGCATCTTTCCCCAATATTGAAAATAAATCTGTACAAATAAAATCCTTGAATACCTTTCGTTTTTTCGTGGCGTGTTTGATAACACATGAATTTCTTGATCACTTACGAGTACTATTTCAGATATTTTTACCTGATTACTTTTTCGCATATAAAAACCATAAACAGGCTGGATAAAAAATTAATTAGGACAGATAAAGCTATAGAAATATGGTATACACAAAATAAATCCCTAAAGGGTGCTTATTTCTGCCCTCAAGACTAACTTATTTCCTTTGCCTCCTTTATTTTATGAAGTCACTAATTGCGTCTCTAAGGCTTTGTATTACAAGGCAAGAAGTAAGTCCTCATATCTGGGCTTTTCTTTTTCCAAGAAGTAAACGAAACTAAAAAATGTAAATCAAACAAGCAATGATGATTAATACTACAGCGATAGTCCAAAGCATTAGAATCAACTCCTTTCAAATAGAAGAGAAGTAGTGACTATGATTATTTGTATAGCAAGACGCCGCAAAATAGACCAATTAGGCATGTACCAATTATATTTTTGACCACATAAAATAATCAGCTCCTACACAAAAAAGATGAGAAAGACAAAAAAAAGACGACTCTATAAGAATCGTCAATCTATAATGTGGTAAACGTAAAATCAGGTTATTTAATATCTCTGGAAATGACGTCATATCAACCTTTTCTCGGCGGTCTCTTTCCCCAATACTGATAGTAATCCGTACGGATAAAACCATTAAACAGCTTTCGTTTTTTAGTGGCCGGTTTGCCATAAAACTGCTCAAAGTTTTCATCAGAAGTCAGCATATAAACAGACCAAGTTTCAAATGGACGGAGTGCTTCCCCCATCTCTTTATACATTTTCTCAACGGAAGGACGGTCGCTGAGGCGTTCACCATATGGAGGATTCCCAACAATTACGCCATATTCCTTGGTCGTTGTAAAATCACGGACCTGCATTTGTTTAAAGTTAATTAAATCCCCAAGTCCTGCTTCCATAGCATTTTCTTTTGCGATTTCAATCATCTTATGGTCAATATCAAACCCCGAAATGTCTAATTCCTGATCATAATTGGCCAGTTCTTCTGCTTCCTCTCTGACTTTATCCCAAATAGAAGAATCAATAATAGGCCAGTCTTCGGAAATAAAATCACGATTAAATCCAGGCGCAATATTTTGGCCGATTAACGCAGCTTCTATCGCAATCGTACCCGATCCGCAGAATGGATCAACAAATGGACGGTCCGGAGTCCAATTCGTCAGCTTCACTAATGCTGCTGCAAGGGTTTCTTTTAATGGCGCTTCACCCTGCCCTGTTCTGTATCCACGTTTATGAAGGGCCTGAGGGCCGGTTGTATCAATCGTTAATGTGGCTTTATCTTTTAAAAGCGATACTTCTACACGATATAATGGTCCATTTTCATCTAACCATCCATCTTTTTTATATGCTTTTTTCAAGCGGTCCACTATGGCCTTCTTCGCAATCGCCTGGCAATCTGGAACACTGAATAATTTAGATTTGACCGATTTACCTGATACAGGAAATTCAGCCGTGACATCCAAATAATTCTCCCAAGGAAGTTTTTTTGTACCTTCAAATAATTCATCAAATGTATAGGCCTTAAATTCGCCTACAAGAATTTTCACCCGGTCTGCTGTTCTAAGCCACATATTGGCTCTGGCAATGGCAAGCTCGTCTCCCTGAAACAGTACTCGTCCATTCTCGACTGTACATTCATACCCAAGGTCACGTACTTCCTGTGCGACAATCGCCTCAAGACCCATTGCTGCTGTAGCTATTAATGTAATCTTCATTGTTTCACCCTATCTAATCATATTACTTTTCCATTAAATTAAGTCGTTCGCGTCTTTTATCATACAACTCATACATTTTGAATGCAAACCAAATCAGCATTTCTCGTCTATATTACCGCATTAAATTGTGGTTGGTTTCATCCATAGCTTCGAAAAATCTGCATAGCCAAAATTCTTAATGCTAATATTCATAATATCATCTGAAAACAGTACACTTCGTTTGGAATAGTATAACGGCAATATTAAAGCAGATTTCATTAATCTTCGTTCCATTTGTTCATGAAGCTCACTCCACTTTTCAAAAGGAGTATTAGCATACTGGTTTAATATCTCGAATCGCTCTCCTTTATCTCCTAGGACTTGGGCAAGCGGAGAGGAACTCAACAATAAAAAATGAAAAAAAGATAAGCTATGATTCATTTCAAATACTTCTCCATGGATAAAAAAATCTGTACCATGATCTGTATATCCATTTTGCAGACTTTCTTCAAACGTGATCTCTTTTAATTTAACAGGAATACCTGCGGTTTCCAAAATCCCCTTTAACCAAAAGATAAGCTTTTCTGTATATGGAGTAGTCTGTAGAACAAGTGGTTTGGATACCTCTATAAATGGAACTTGATCCACTATGTATGGGTCAGATGGAGAGCGCAAAATACCACTTTGATTCGGTATAATTTTTGGATCCAATTGATTAATTTCATTTCTCCTTGCACTGATAACATATTGGATATAATCTCTTACTTCCTGCTTATTTATATCTGAATTGCGGTACGCATTCATAATCACAATACCAAACCCTGAATCACTCTCAACCTTATATGTTTCGATATCATCCTCTTTTACAGAGGATCGATAAATAGTCTCAAACCCCATCGGCATCTGAACAAATTCTATACAATCGAGCAGAGCTCTTTCCTTGTAATAGTCTTCAAACGCACGAAGAATTGTTTTTGTTTCATCATTTTTTTCCAGATAAAAGCTGCCCGTTCCAATTAATTTTCCATTGTTTACTTTATATATACTTGAGTTTATGGTGCTTAAGAGATGCAATATATAGCTGCACTTTTGTTTCAAGTTAATTTCTACCACATACTGTGCGAGGGAATGAATTCTTTGGACAATAAACCATATATCCCTGTGAATTGGATGATCACGCAAAGATTCCAAGCACCTTACAACATCATCTGCTGAAAGGTAGGAACCATCATGAAATTTGACTCCTTTTCTTATGTAAAGTCTTAACAAGCGATTCGAGCTTTCCCAGCTATGAGCAAGCTCAGGCCATATTTCATTATCTTCAGTCAGGTAAATCAAGCGATTGTAAATATTAGAAACTAAGTTAGCGCTATGTATATCGAGAGCTTCAAGAGGATGAAAGGACAAAAATGGATCCTTTCTAGGAATGATGAGTTTATCCTTTCCCTCATCATTAAATCCAAGCTTAGTTTGAAAGAGTCTCATCAGACGTAGTTTGCATTCAGAGGACCAATGCAGAGTTAGCCATTTTGCACTTTTTTCAATTGATTCATGATTGATTATATATTCCATTTCTTTTTCATATATGGATTCCACATTTTTGACCCACTCTATCTTAGTTGAATGTCCCCGTCCTTTTCCTGGCTGCAATCTAAACCACCCCTCCTCATGCCATCTTTGCATATATCTGGAGGTTTGCTTTGGACTAAGTTCGAGTAAATCCGCTATCTCTGCCTGTCTTACATATCCCGTTTGAATATGCTGCCAAAGAGTCAGTAGTTTAGGTTCCATCATCTACCCCTTTTCACCATAAAAGTAGACATTTATCAATTAATTGTCTATTTTCAGAAGCATCAGTCTAGTTTAATATAATTGATACAAAGGGGGTAAAACAATATGAAATTGAAGAATTTGCCACAAAATATTAAAGTACGGTTAGGCACATCTTTTTTTAACAGAATGGCATCAAGCTCTGTGATGCCATTTATGGCTTTGTATTTTGCTCATGAATTGAACAAAATCTGGGCAGGTGTCTTCTTGATTTTTACCGTCCTTATTACATTCGTTGCTAACCTGCTGGGAGGATATCTATCAGACCGTTTCAAAAGGAAGAAAATTTTATTAATGACTTCCTCTACAAGTGCCTTCATGTTTTTGATGATGACTTTGACCTTAATCCCTGAGAATGACTGGGTTTGGCTATTTGCAATTTGCTATGTTGGATATATGATTTCAAGTAGTCTTGGAAGGCCAAGCATGAGTGCAATTATTATGGATTCTACTACAAAAGAGACAAGAAAATTTGTTTATGCTCTTGATTATTGGCTCATTAATTTATCCATGGCCATTGGGGCAGCAATGGGAGGACTTTTATACAGTAATCATCAACTTGAATTATTTATCATCTTAACGTGTACATCCACCTTCATTGCCATTGCTTATAAAATTTGGCTGATTGAAGGTACGGTCCGTCAGTTAAAGCAATCACATAAAAACTTTCTGATTGATTTACTTCATAACTATAAAATTGCCCTTCAGGATACTCGCTTTGTAAAACTCGTACTTGGATTCATGTTTATCCTTTCCGCTGAATTCTCACTAAATAGTTATATTGGGGTTCGATTATCAGAATCCTTTGAAGTCGTTAACGTATTCGGATACCAAATTGGCGGTGTCCAAATGTTAAGTTTGATGAATATAGAAAATATGTTATTAGTCGTCCTTTTAACGTTTATTGTTTCCAATATTACGAATCGTTTTTCAAATAAACGTGTGTTAATCATTGGCCTGCTTATTTATGGTGTAGGGTATACATTTGTTACATCAGCCAATAGCTGGTATATGCTCTTATTATTTGGGTTTATTGCCACGATTGGCGAATTGATGTATTCACCTGTTTATAATACTGAACAGGCAAATATGATTCCTGAGGATAAAAGAGGTTCTTATTCTGCTTTTAGTAATATATCCTATAATGGCGCCGACTTAATTGCAAGATCAACCATCATAATAGGCGCTTTTGCCGCTCCGATGATGATGTCCGTTTATATCGGCCTGGTTATTGCGGTCGGAACTTCTCTTGTATATTTCAGCCTTTTTTATAAAGAAAAATATCAAAGAAACATCCAGACAAATACATAGTAATAATTTGAGTCAAGCTTTACCTGAAGCATAATGATTGTCATAAAGTACCGCATTAAAACAGGCTGCCGATCTAATCGGCAGCCTTTCATTCTTCCCTTAGTGGAAGTAGTTTTATTCAGATAATACATTTCCAAGATAACGTCCTGTAAGCCATGTTCTGTTCCTTCGTACTGCAATCGACTGGAATGTCTCGTACTCCGGTGGTAATCATCTATCTTCAGACTCCTACGAGTCTGCCCTTTCCCCTCGTTCATTTCCTTGGGAAAGGCGCCCCTACCAAATTTGGGTTTCTCGCTCGCGGGGTTTACCTCGTTCCACCCTTTTTGTTTCCAAAAAGGCTCCGTCACTGTGGCACTTTTATAGGTACCGGTGCCATATTCTAAAAGAACTTAGGCACTTTCCCAGCCGTCAGCCTGAAACAGACTGCCCTAGCTTATTGGGCTAGGCACGAACACTACAGGCATCTCAGCCTGTGCGAGCATGGACTTTCCTCTACAATTTGCATTGCAGCGATTACCCAGACGTTATCACATGCAAAATTCATTATACCCTCATTTCAACTATAAAACAACTGTTATCATTTGGAAGATATTTTATTCGTAAAGCTTACTTCCAAACACATGCTTTTCTAAGTTGGATAAGCGTTTTAAAATATCGAAATTGGTGGTACCTGTTGCTTGCTGAACTGGTTGTACAGTTCTTTTCGGCTGTTCTTCCAATTGTTTTTTCAGCTTCATATTCTCTTGCTGAAGTGATTCAATTTCCTGATGAAAAACCTCATAATCCTTTATAACTAAATCCAGGAATTGATCAACATCTTCTTGTTTGTATCCTCTGACACCCGTTTTAAATTCTTTCTCTAAGATATCCTTTGCGGTCAACTTTGTTTTATCTGAGAGCATTTTATTCACCTCAAATTCATACGACTAATATATAATATTTTTTCAAAAAAAGTGCTGTTTGTCAATTTCCCTCTTAATAATCTTCCCATTGTGCCTCATCAATTAAACTTTGCAGGTCCCAAAATGTTATTTGAATGATAGGATAATCCTGTTTATTCTGTTTCTTTTTACCTTCAAACCAACTATATTTAGGGCTTCCGTCCTTTTCATCATCGTACAATATTAACATTTCATCGCTTTTATCGACAATAAATTGGTTCTTCAGCTTTAACTGCCATGGTCCTTCATATGGCTTCTTCGAAATAGCCTCCACATAGTCTGCCTGAAGCAGTATTTCTTCATACAGTTCTTTAACCGGTTCTTTCCAATTCTCTTCCTGATTTAAATAGGGTAATAAAACACCGAGCTTAAGATCTGGATACTCTTCCTGCAAATCAAAGACCACCTGTGCAGCCCATAGCTCCACTCCGGGCTGCCCTGTAATGATTACCCATTCCATTCCTTCCTCGAGAAGAGTTAACAGGCGACTCAGCAGTGCTTTTTTTATGTATTTTATACCCTCGTGATTTTGATCAAAAATACCAAGCTCGTGGGCCTTATATCCTGTTACGAATACGACTTTTCCCATATAAGTTCACATCCATTTATTACATTATACATTAAATAATAAAAGAAGAGGCTTTACGCCTCTTACTTTTAAAAGCCATAGCCACTGCCACTACCTGAGCAACCAGGTCGCGGGGGAGTTGGTGTACCAAATTGATTAGATTGACTATGAACACTATTGGCACTTTGGAAAGAATGTGGGAAATGATGTTGATGTTGATACACATGCTTATTCACTTCAAGAGTTTGAACTGGATGCACATGCGGTACTATATGTGTATAGCAATTTTCCTTAACAAATTGAATCGGCTGGTGGCAAACCGGTGGGCACACCTGCACTTTGTTACACCCTGGTACTTGAATAGGACCACAATGATGTTGATGATGACGACGACCGAACATACGCGTCTCTCCTTTCATTATCTATATAGCTTACATAAATAGACTATGAAAAGGTGGATAAGACTGTACTAAGGCAATCACCTATTTTCCGTTTATAAAAAAATGTTTCAGCATCAGAACTGCTACATTATAATTAAATAGAATTAAAAATTACCATCGATAACCCAATAACAACAAAGAATAAATAAAAGACAACCTTATACATCCGATTTATGTTCACTTCCTTCTGCAAATTAACAAAGGTGTATAACATTAATTTACATGGGATGCACAAACATAACAACCATTATTTAGTTTTCTTTTATTCCAATTTTTTCATTATCAAGTTTCCGCTCCAGACGGGAGATGCGGTGAAGGGTTGATTTCTCATGAATACCATGCTTATGAAATGAATATTCTCTAATTTTCACCAAAGCTTTTTTTGAATATTTCAGAGCTTTAGCATAATCCTTTTTCTTATGTTCAAAATATTTTGCCAGCTCAATCAGGGAACAGCAAACAATTACTGGCGTCTGTGCATTGCTCGCCTCTTCCCAAAGCTTTACTGCCGCTTCTTCATTTTTACTTTTTTTATATTCGTTTGCCAAATGAAAGAGTACCTTCAAGCGTTCTTCATCATGCTTGGATTCAGTAATTCCTTTCTCAAAGGAACCTATAGCACGCTCCCGATCCTTTAAATAAGAAAACCACCTTGCCAGTTCAAATGAGTCCTCATGCTCCAATGTTTTATCGTTTAATAAAAGGGCAGACAAATGAATGTACAATGTGATTAAAGATAAAATGTCCCATTCATTGTGTTTCATTATTTTAAAGACAGCTTCAGGATTCTGCCTATCAACATAATCAAAATAAATGATAGGGGCCAGGTATCCCGGTACGTCATCCTTTCTCTCGAAACCAAGTACCTCTTTTTCAACAACTGATAGTTTTACTCGATCCAATTTATTTTTCCACAGTCTTCTAGAAGCATGATATAAATCGAAATGACCGAAATCCGGTAATTTTGGCAAGTGCTGACGCAAAAGAGTATGCTGCGTAACTACTTGCGGCCAGTCAAATGCTTTTCCATTATAGGTGACCAACGTCTCATAATTCACTTTTTCTAAAAAGGTCTTATAAAACGGAATTTCAAACCCTGGTCTAGGGAGAAAATGTTGTCTGACCTTGATATGCTCATCCTCCAAAAAAGCATATCCAAGCAAAAAGATGGAAGTCCCTGCTCCGCCACCTAACCCGGTTGTTTCTGTATCGAAGAAAAACATTTGATTTGCTTCAAATCCTTTGGCGGAAAGAGGGTGCTTTAGGTCGCTCTCATTCCAAATCTTCACAATTTGTGGAAGCATATCAAATGTATACTTTCCATGCTGATAATTAAGTGGATAGCTGACCTCCCTGATTAGGCAATATTCATTCTCGTAAATAACAGGAAAGGCCCCGAATTCGCTCCATTGCTCAAAGAAAGGGATGACAACATTTTTAATAGGTGTATCGGGTTCAGGTTCAGAGCATACTTCCATACGTTTTTTTGAGCCTTCGCCAACATTTGTATTCAAATGCTTTTTCATCCGGTTTAGTTTATTTTTAATGGACATGTAATTTGTCACCGGCCATTCGGTTTCCAAGAATGGATAACACTTTAATGGAATCCTCCTTTAAAGACGAGCCAGTGCCTTCCATTCCGACACAGGATGGGCAGCCATTTTCACATGGACAGACTCTAATTGCCTGAATCGTCTCCTGAATAATTTGTTCACTGTTTTCGTACATATGCTTGCTTAAACCAATTCCTCCCGGATAATGATCGTAAATAAAAATGGTCGGAAGCTCGTTATGTGTTGCCTTTACTTGAGGGTAAACATGAATATCCCCCGGATCACACAGCACATAGACTGGAATGATGCCTCGCAGAGCGTGAGCAGCACCCATTAGCCCTTCCTCGAGCCGCTCTTCCTTCCAATCGACACTCCCTTCCTTTAGAGAGAGCATACATGCATTCGTATGAATTTCTTCTTCTGGTAAATGGATTGGTCCCGAACCAATATTTTCATGTGAGTCAAATCTGATTTTCTTGAAGATGGTTGCCATAGCTCGAACAGAAACATCTCCAAATGTAGTTTCACTTTTCGGATTAACGTTTGTTCGGTCAATTTCCAGCACATCTACCTGAACTGCAAGATTTGCATCCGTATAGTAATCCACATTGACCTCGCGTACATATGCCTTCTTTTCTTCCCAATCCAAATACTCTACCTGATATTGGATTCCTTGATGTAAGTAAATGGCTTCATCATGTAGAAGAGTCATAGCTGAGAATCGGTCCGTTTCTCCGATAACCTGCACTTTTGGATTAGTTCGGTCTATAATGACCACATTCTCCTGCGAAGCAGATCTAAGACTGATTTCATGTGCTGGGAAAGCATCATTCATCCAATGCCATGTATCTTTATTTTTGTGCAATACATGCTCCTCTGCCAAATATTCCAGAATTTCTGTAACCTCTGCAGCGCCAAATTCCTCCCCTTCTTTAAACGGGATTTCAAAAGCTGCACATTTTAGATGATCAACAAGGATTACCAGATTATCAGGATTAATTCTCGCTGTTTCCGGACTTTTATTAAAGAAGTAATCAGGATGTTGGATGACAAATTGATCTAATGGACTGGAGCTCGCAACCATGATAATCAACGCCTCGCCGTGACGCCTTCCTGCCCTGCCTGCTTGCTGCCAGGCACTGGCTATCGAGCCTGGGTACCCCGTCATAATGCATGCCTGGAGCTGTCCTATATCCACGCCCAGTTCAAGTGCATTCGTGCTGACAACCCCATAGATTGATCCATCTCGCAATCCCTTTTCAATTTGCCTCCTTTGTGTCGGCAAATATCCCCCGCGATAACCCGTAATCGCCTTCGGTCCCAATTGTTTCGAAATTAATTCCTGTAAGTACGTAACCAATATTTCAACACGGACACGGCTGCGCGCAAAAACAATTGTTTGGATTTTATTCCTTAAAAGAGTGCTAGCTATCTTTCTGACCTCTAATATGGAGCTTCTGCGGATATTTAAAGGTTTATTGACGATTGGCGGATTATAAAACACAAAATGCTTTTTGCCTGCTGGTGCACCATTCCGCTCAATTAAGATCATTTTAGATTCCGTTAATTGTTCTGCAAGTTCCTTCGGATTGGCAATCGTTGCAGACGTACAAATAAAAATCGGATCACTTCCGTAAAAACGGCAAATTCGCTTTAACCTTCTGATCACATTAGCCGTATGACTTCCAAATACTCCCTTGTACGTATGAAGCTCGTCAATAACAATATACTTCAGATTTTCAAATAAACTGACCCATTTCGTATGATGGGGTAATATTCCGGAATGTAACATGTCCGGATTTGTCATTACGATATGGCCTGCTTTGCGGATTTTTTGCCTGATACTAGTCGGTGTATCACCATCATACGTATAGCTGTTAATATCTGCATCTGCAGCATCAATCAGTTCCTCTAATTCAGATTTTTGATCATAGCTCAATGCTTTTGTCGGAAATAAATAAAGAGCTCTTGTATCTGCATTCTCAAGAATCGATTGGAGAATCGGTAAGTTATAACACAATGTTTTCCCTGAAGCTGTAGGAGTGACCGCCACAATATTCTTATTATTTCTTATATATTTATAAGCTTCGGCCTGGTGGCTGTATAGAGCTTCAATCCCTCTTTTTTCAAGGGCAGACTTTAACTTTTCATTTAATTCAGTTGGAAAGGGTGAATACGTAGCTTTTTTTTCATCGATGGTATGCCAAAAAGCAATATTGTCTTTGTATTGTTCATCCTGTGAAAAATCATCTATGAACTCCACTAAATTTTTCTTCCCAAACATGATGCACACCTCATTTCTGTCATCATTGTACCGAATGAACGTTCCCTTGAAAAGGAAAAAGTCGCATCTTTTTCAAGATACGACCTTCCAATTATTGATTCACTTTTTCTATGAATGAGGTAATAGCCGTGGATACTTGCTCCGGGGTCTCAAATATTCCCATGTGCCCGGCTTTATCAATAACTATTTGTGTAATATGCTCTCCGCTCACAGTAAATACTTTCTCTATCGGTACAACCTCATCTCTTGCACCGGCTACGAGAAGAGCTGGGATATCGTTCCTTTGCAGCACATAATTCTTATCTTCACGATTTTTCATAGCCTTTAAAGCACCGATGATGCCTGTTGGTCTCGTTTCAACGCCAATATCATACAAAGTTTTCAGCATCTCTTGTTCGTTTTCCCTTGTTTCTTTTGACAGCAATTTAGGGATCAGATCCTTAACGAAAAAGGAAACTCCCTGTTCTTCTACTGTAGAGACACCTGCTGACCGTTTTTTCTTTGCTTCAGGGGAATCTGGTAATGCAGTGGAATGAATGAGTCCATATCCGCTGATAAGATCGGGATGGTGATCCACAAAGTCAAGGGTAATATATCCTCCCATTGAATGACCAAATAGATAAGCATCCTTTAAATCATGTTCAATAAAGAAATTATACAAATCCTCTGCCATATCATGAATATCGTATCCAATCTTTGTAGTATCTGTTTCGCCATGACCTCTTACATCAACAGCAATTACTCGGTAGAATTTCCTTAAATAAGGAATCACTTTTTCCCAGTAATCCTTGCTTCCGCAAAAACCATGCAGTAAGATAATAGGCTTTCCAGCGCCTTCTTCCTTAAAAGCTAATTTCACAAGATTATTCTCCATTTACTTCCACACCTTTTCATTTAATGATAATTAAATCTAAAGATCCGTCCCCGCATATTTTCTACGTTCAGGGTGGAGTCTTTTACATGTATGTATGATTCGATATTAAAAAGAGACAAGCTCAACTTCTAAAACTTTCTCTATATTTACCCATTCATTTTACCATTATCCCTCCTGTTATAACATTGCTTAAATATAAAGCAAAACCGCCATTATATAGCCAAATGACTATGATATCTTCGTTTACATCGTACTCCTTTATCACCCTAATTATTTAACAATTAAGAATAGCCTGCATATGCTAAAGATAGAATCATCAGAGGAGGAGAATATATGGCTCAAAACAAGAAGAATGGTGCATTTGAACCGCTCCGTAACTTCATTTCACAAATGGATGATTTGTTAACCGAGAACACAAGGAGCGGACTATTACAGTCTATGGATGATTTTTTCCAGAACCAAAAAATGTTTGCAAGCTTTCCCGTTGAATGGGAAGAAACAGAAACCCATTATATTATTCAAGCTCCTATCGCAGGTGTCGACAAAAATTACATTGAAATTGATATATCGGGTAGTAAATTAACAATATCATATGAAACTGTACGAAAAGTAAATAAAGGCGATCAAATCTATGCTACAGAAAAACAAAAGAAATCGAGAAGCTTTACATTCCATTACCCAATTGACGAAGAACAAATTGAGGCTAGCCACGAAAATGGCTTATTAACAGTCAAAGTCCCCAAATCAAAAAAGAAACGCATATCTATCCGATAAATAAAAAACTGCCGATCTATAACCGGCAGTTTTTTATGTGGTTACTTTAAATATAGAACCTACACCTTTTACTAAATTGGATACCTGATTCATTGAATTTAACATCATTCCCGCAGTATCAATCATTTTATTAAAATCGATACTGCCTTCCTGTGTTTTAAATTGATTAAGAACCGATGAAAAATTACTGCCCTGATTTTTTTGCATAAAGCTTTGTTTAGGATATGGATTAGTAAAAGCTGTATTCATCTGCTGTAAAGGATAAAAATCTTCATCCTTAGAGTATAATGGGTTTTGAAATGGATTCACCTGTTCTTTTGGGTATTGATTCGGCATTTCCTGCTGCGGATAGCCGTAAAAATGTTGATCCTCCATCATACCGCCTGACATTGGCATACTTCCTGGATATTGCTCCATATAGTATGGATTAAAGGATGGCTGTTGATACATTTGGTTAGGATAGTAGGGTTGGTAAGCAAGGTTTCCTTCAAAAGGATTCAATTGTTGTTGCTGAATGCTCTCCGGCCCCCAACTACCCTGTGGTTGAACTTGAGGAGCCCCAGTTCCAGCCGGATAGATGTTTCGATATTCATATGGAGGCAAGCGGGATGCAGCCGGCATTCCATAATAAGGATTAAAATCACCATTACGCCTTCTAGCTTTCTTCTCAAGAAGTGGTTTAAGCATAACTCTCCCTCCGCTCTAACTATATACTTATACAGTATGCAGCATCTGGAATTGGGTGCTATACCGTTACTCCCCGTTCACTTCTTCCATCCGAATCTGTTCGAGTACAAACAAAGCTGCATTGCAATGTTTAATGAATCTCGACTTGCTTGACTCCGGAAAGTAACAATGGACAGAAACTTGTAAAACATTATTATGGGTATTCTTAATCTGCATGAGGGATAGATATTTAGGTCTTTTATCAGCTACCCATTGCTCAGCCTCAATAAGCCATTCATCTGCCAGCTGCTTAGTATGGTCGGCAAACGGCTTAATCACAGTGTGGAAATCTGCACGCTCTTCCGTTTCGCGTGCTTCTCTATAGATTTTTTCAGCATCTTTAACGATTTCTATCAAATCGATTGTCTTTTGATAAAAGTTATCTTTCATTTACATTACACCCTTGTTCTTTTTACCTAATCTAAACAGAATTTCCGAAAAAATGATACTATCTTGTATTTTTACGTTAAATGAGCCAATTTCAATATAGACAGTTGTGTATCATGTTTGTAATCATCAATAAAATTATTCATTTTAATTTGAATATCTGCCATATCCATATCAATCTTCCTGGCTTCAGTTTTGATTGTATACGTGAACTCGGCTATTGTATCATTTACTTCATTATCTGTTTTTCTAATTATTTCTTCCTCAAGGGCTATTATTTCCTGCTCCAATTCCCTTAGCAATGTGATGATATTTTCTTTGGAACTCATGCACCTCACCCTTTCCTCATTCTTATACACTTAAGGTTTCGATTTAACTATTTCAATCCCTTCATAGACGACAAAACTAGAAGAGTATCGGCAAAGAAAACAGAGACGGCGCACGTAAATGCTTCCTTCGACAACTTGCATAAACTCTCTAAACATAGACAACCTAATGAATAGGAGGTGTAGTCATGAAGAAAAATACATCAGCTGCTCAAGAGAAAAAAAAGAAAAGCAATAACGCATCCAGCAAGCATACAGGCAATCCAAAACTAGATGGTCCAGATAAACCATCAACTTAAAACATTAGCTACCACTTACTTAATAGCCGGAGGATTTTATATTCTCCGGCTTTTTATTATTCTCTTTCACTTATGTCGCTTAAAAGATGACCTCGATAACATTCTTCTATATAATCATATACTCTAACCTTTTTATCTAAAAAGTACCTTTGACGAATCCAGCCAATTTATTATAAACTTCGAAGTGCCTTAGTTTCGTTTACATTCTATCAATTTAGTATTTATTGAAAGAGAAATACACGTTTATCTTATAATAAAATTACATAAATGAGTATCTGTACTAATTATTTAAACTTTCTATGTAAGTAATAATGAATTTTACAATTTTGATGCTATTTTTGTTATGATAAGGATGGGCTTGGAGGGATACTATGTCTATAAAATATCCTAATGGAAAACAATATAACCCGATTGCGAAAACCGGCAGCAAAGTACTGAAACAGAAAAAAGTGAATTATTCTAATCGGGGAATGACATTGGAGGATGACTTAAACGAAACAAATCTTTATTATATAGAGAATAACATCGCAATTGTTCACAAAAAGCCAACACCCGTTCAGATTGTTAATGTGTCTTATCCTAAGAGGAGCGCTGCAGTCATAAAAGAAGCCTATTTTAAGCAAGCCTCCACAACGGATTATAATGGTGTATATAAAGGCAGATACATTGACTTTGAAGCGAAGGAAACCAGACAAACAACCTCTTTCCCTTTAAAGAATTTTCATGAACACCAAATTGTCCATATGCGCAATATCATTAAACATGGTGGGATAGCCTTTATTATTATGCGCTTCAGTGTAACAGAGGAAATTTACTATTTACCGGCTGAGACACTGATCTATTATTGGGAAGAGATGCTATCTGGCGGTAGAAAATCTATACCAAAAAAGGATATTGAACATACAGGTGAAGTGATTCCGCTTGGGTTTTCACCAAGAATTGACTATATTAAGATAATTGACAAAAAATATGGTACCCAACTATTTTAAATGGTCCTTTATCCTGAAAGGAAGGTATGTAACACAATGTCAGATCAATATAAAACAAGGACAGAAAAAAGAAAATATGCAAATTCCAAAAGAAATAAAAAACAAAAGAAACAATCAAAATCATTATTAAAAAGAACCTTAATTGTTTTAGCTGCACTATTTATTATTGCAGGTATTTCAGTTGGAGGAGTTTTTGCATACTGGGCTGTCACAGCTCCTGAGATTGATGACAGCGCCCTGATTGATCCTATTTCTTCGAAAATCTATGATAAAAACGGAGATATATATACAGAAGTAGGCTCAGAAACAAGAGATTACGTCGATTATAAGGATGTTCCTAAATTGATGGAAAATGCCATCCTGGCAACTGAAGATGTGCGTTTTTATAAACATCATGGAATTGATATTATTCGCGTTGGCGGAGCTTTAATTGGAAACATAACAGGCGGCTTCGGCTCTCAGGGAGGTAGCACCATTACCCAGCAGGTAGTGAAAAACTCTTTCCTTAAATCAGAAAAAACGATTAAACGTAAAGTACAGGAAATGTACCTTGCTTTTCAACTTGAGCAAAAATATTCTAAAGAACAAATTTTTGAAATGTATGTTAACAAAGTATATATGTCATCCGGAGTCCATGGGTTTTCCACAGCATCCAAGCTGTACTTTGGCAAAGAATTGAATGAGCTTACCTTATCTGAAGCTGCCACGCTGGCAGGTATGCCGCAAAGCCCAAATAATTACAACCCGTTTACGTATCCGGAAAAAGCGGAAAAACGAAGAAACATCGTACTTAAACTAATGGAAAAAGCAGGTTTCATCACTGCGGAAGAACACGAAAAAGCGCAAGCCGAAAGTGTTGAAGATAGCTTAGTACCAGAAGAAAAACGCGAGAAAACAACAAACACAAAATATAATGCTATTGTTGATCAAGTCATCGATGAAGTAGAAGAAATTGGAGACTACAATATATACACAGATGGCCTTCAGGTATATACGTCCATCGATCCTGATGCACAGGAACTAATGGAGGAAATACTGAATAGCGATAAATATATCGACTACCCGAATGATAAATTCCAGGCTGGTACGGTCTTTATGGATACAAAGACCGGAGAAATCAACGCAATGGGCGGTGGAAGAAACCAAGAAGTAGCCCGTGGCTTTAACTATGCAACAGATTTAAAAACAAGGCAGCCGGGTTCAACCATTAAACCAATTCTTGATTACGGTCCAGCAATTGAATATTTGAAATGGTCGACTGCTCATATTATTAAAGATGAACCATATAAATATAGTTCCGGACAATCAATTGGTAGTGCAACGGGTACCTATAAAGGGAATGTAACGATTCGTGAGGCGCTTTATAAATCACTTAACGTCCCTGCAGTTAAAACACTCCAAGAGGTTGGTGAAGATCAAGCTGGTAAATTTGCAAAAAAATTAGGTGTTGACTTTGGGGAAATTTACGAAGCATCCGCAATCGGCGGTGTAGACAAAGCAGCATCCCCTCTACAAATGGCAGGTGCCTATGCTGCATTTGGTAACGAGGGTATCTATAATAAACCGCATGTCGTAAAAAAAGTAGTTCTAAGAGACAATGATACTGTTATTGAAACGGCACCGGAACCACAAGTTGCCATGAAGGATTATACAGCCTTTATGATTACAAACATTTTGCAGGATGTTGTGACTAAAGGTACAGGAACTGCAGCCAATATTCCAGGTCTTCACATTGCAGCAAAAACAGGAACAACAAACTACTCTGCAGAAGACCGGGCAAAATATAATATCAGTAAGAGCAGTTCACCGGATGCGTGGTTTATTGGATATACAACGAATTACACCATGTCTGTTTGGACGGGCTATGATCAACAATTAAAAAATCCGATGAGTAAGCAGGAAACAAAAATAGCCGCAAAAATCTTTAAAACAATGATGGGCAAAATGTCTGAGAATGTGACAACTGATAATTTCAAACAGCCAAGTTCGGTTGTCAAAGTTGCCCTTGAAAAAGGAACAAACGCTAAAGCAAGTGAATATACACCAAGTGATCAAATTGTATATGAGTACTTTGTAAAGGGACATGAACCTACTAAAACATCAGAAAAATATACAAAACCAAATGCGCCTTCTGGTCTCAACGCTGCTTTTGATGAAGCATCTAATCGAATAAACGTGAGCTGGAAATATGATTCTTCTAATGACGCAGAATTTAATGTTCAGGTTGCCGTGGATGGCGGAGACAGACAAACGTTAACCACTACAAAGGAAACTTCCTTTAGTCTCGATGCTCCAGAAGCCGGGAAAAAGTATACGTTCTATGTAACAGCTACTGTAGACGGCCAGGAGAGTGACTCAGCATCTACATCTGTTTCTATTCCTGAAGCTGCTCCAGAGGAGGAAGAACAGCCTGAAGAGCCAACTGAGGACAATACAGAGGATCCAAACCAACCTAACCCAGACAATGGCACAGGTAATGAAGAAGATCCGAATGAAGGTAACAATCCTGAAGAAGGTACTAATCCTGGTGAAGGCACCAACCCTGGCGAAGGCACCAACCCTGGCGAAGGAACTAACCCTGGTGAAGGCACCAATCCTGGCGAAGGTACTAACCCTGGTGAAGGCCAGCCAGAACCACAGGATGAGGATGGGCAAGAACAGCCTGCTGCGAGAAGTAATAGTACTTCCCAGCCTGACGAAACTTCCTATCTGATTCCACCTGCTATTCAAGAAATGCCTAGACATATACGTAAAATTGCCTAAAACAAAAAAAGAGATCGGACTTAATAGTCCGATCTCTTTTTTCATTCTCCTTCATGTATACTTATTTAAAGCTGCCATTTTGGCCGCAATCTTGATTTGCTCTTCCATTAGGCTTTTTAATTGCATAAAGCTTGGGTAAAAGTATGGCCTTGCCAATATAAAGGGCAAACGCTCTTCCACATTAACCGGTTTCCCCTTTAATTCCTTTAGACATGCAGGGAAGCCGCATAAATTTACAGGTACTTGATTCGACCAATACATAAACGAAACATATAGTACAATTCCTTTTAACATATATGGTTTAATTTCCTGCTTTTCTCTGTTAGCGAACATTATTTCCAACTGTCGAACGATTTCCGCCCATTCATTCGTCAGCTGCTCCCTTATAACAGAGAAATCCTCCCAGGGCCTGTACAGATCATTGCCTTTATAATAATAATAATCATATGGAAAACCAAGATTAAAAATATCTTTATTCCATCTCAAAAAATCATTTTTATCAAGTTGATTGTACTCAAAATTAAAAGGTTCAAGATTTAATTCTGGAATATTCATTTTCCTTTTCCTGCTGCTTTCATTCTTTTTTTCCCTTCACGGCACAGTAGAAGCATAGGACACTCCTCACATTTTGGCGATTGAGCTTTGCAATGGTATCTACCAAAGAAAATTAATCGGTGATGGGTAATCGACCATTCTTCCTCTGGGATTCTTCTCATCAGCGTTTTTTCAACCTCTAAGACGGAGTCCTTCCACCTGCATATACCAAGCCTTTTACTTACTCTCTCCACGTGTGTATCCACAGCGATTGCAGGTGTTCCATACGCTACTGAAACAACCACATTCGCTGTCTTTCTCCCTACTCCGGGAAGCTCAACTAATAAATCCCGGTCATTCGGAACTACCCCATTGTATTTTTCCAGAATAATCTGCGATAACTTCTGAATATTTTTCGCTTTATTTCTGTATAAACCAATTGAACGAATATCATTTTCCAATTCACTAAGCGGTACAGAAAGGAAATCCTCTGGTTTTTTATATTTTTGAAAGAGATTTTTCGTTACTTTATTCACCAAAGCATCCGTACATTGTGCCGATAATACTACCGCCACGGTTAATTCGAATGGATTGGAATGATTTAATTCGCAATGGGCCTCAGGAAACATTCTTGCCATTTCGTCGAGACAATAACGAATTTGTGTATTGGTAAGCATCTAAATCCCCCTCCCTTTATTCTTTATTTTTCGCGAATAAAAAGACCGGATAAAAGGATCTATCCTGGTCTATCGATTAAAGTCTATTCTAGCCAATTATATAATGGCAACTCTTTAGCAACGGGAACAGTTTTAGCAGGACTTTTTTTCGTGTAGCTTCTGAAGCGTTCACTATACGCCTTGGCTTGTTCCAACGTTTTGATACTGTGTTTCTTCCAATCGAACAAAATACGATCTATATATCTGAAACTGAGCTTTCCGGAGATAACGGCTTCTTTAAGAGCAGCCTTAACCAAATCAGGTGAATGCTGATCCTCATCCAGCCACATCGTTAATGTTTCACCCTCAAAGGGTGATAAGGGCCGGCCAAATTCCTTTTCAAATACGGTATATAAGGATTCACTCTTAATTACTTTCTCTTCAAAGTCGGTTTGCTTAGCTTCTTTTAAATAATGATAGGCCAATTTTTCAAATAATGGCTTGATTGAATAGCTCTCATAACCTGGTTTTTCATCCTCTGTAATATCTAAGAAACCATGCTGAACCAGTTTTCTGAGCAGGTTAGTACAGTCCATTTCAGTGAGGTTCATTACAGAAGAGATTTCAGCAGGAGTGGGAAATGAATTCCCGTTCATCGAAAAGTTTTCAACATGTAGTAAAAGCATCATCTCTTGTTCATTTAATCCCATCTCTTTGTAACTGCTTAACAAATAAGAGGGTATGACAACATTCGCCTGCTTAATCCAATTCGACAGATTTTTTATAGTCATAATTCGACACCTCACCTTTTAGTATACCATGTATGCTGATTTTGAAGTACGGAAAAATAAAACCTGACAATAAAATAAATTGCCAGGTTTTATTTGACTATTAAGGATATAGACGATTTAAAAGACGAGGGAATGGAATCGTTTCACGAACATGTTCCACACCGCTTATCCAAGCAACCGTTCTCTCTAGCCCAAGACCGAAGCCAGAATGAGGAACGGAACCATATTGACGTAATTCATAATACCATTTGTAAGCATCCATACTTAAATTATGTTCATCAAGTCTTGCTTTTAATAGATCCATATCGTGGATACGTTCTGATCCACCAATGATTTCACCATAGCCTTCCGGTGCAATTAAATCTGCACATAAGACAACATCATCACGGTCAGGAGCAGGCTGCATGTAGAACGGCTTAATTCCTGTAGGATAATGGGTGATAAACACAGGCTTATCATAGCTTTCTGCAATTGCTGTTTCGTGAGGAGCACCGAAATCATCGCCCCACTCGATATCATCAAATCCCTTCTCATGCAAGAATTTAATTGCATCATCATAGGTAATTCTAGGGAATGGTGCTTTGATATTTTCTAATTTGGAAGTATCTCTTCCTAGCGTTTTCAGCTCAATCACACAATTTTCCAGTACAGATTGAACGATATAGGAAACATATTGCTCTTGAACTTCTAAGTTCTCATTGAACTCAACAAATGCCATCTCTGGTTCAATCATCCAGAATTCGATTAAATGACGTCGCGTTTTGGATTTCTCAGCACGGAATGTTGGACCGAAGGAGAATACTTTCCCAAGTGCCATTGCTGCCGCTTCCATATATAATTGTCCACTTTGAGATAGATAAGCATCTTCATCAAAGTATTTCGTTGCGAACAATTCTGAAGTACCCTCTGGAGCACTTCCTGTAAGAATCGGCGGGTCAACTTTTACAAAGCCCTCTTTATTAAAGAATTCATACGTAGCACGAATGATCTCATTACGAATTTTCATGACAGCATGCTGGCGCTTTGAACGAAGCCATAAATGTCTGTGATCCATAAGGAACTCAGTGCCATGCTGTTTCGGTGTAATCGGATAGTCAACTGCTTCTGCAATTACTTCAAGTCCTGTTACAAGTAGTTCGTAACCAAATGGGGAACGCTCATCCTCCTGAACAATACCTTTCACCCATACGGACGTTTCCTGAGTAATCTTCTTAGCGGTATTGAATAATTCTTCATCAACCTCTGCTTTGACAACTACGCCTTGAATAAAGCCTGTACCATCGCGCAGCTGCAAGAAAGCAATTTTTCCTGAAGAACGTTTATTGGCAATCCAAGCACCTATCTTAACTTCTTCATTAACATATTTATATACTTCATTAATTGTACATTTCACATTTTTTCCCTCCAAAGCTTAAACAAAACCAGGTTATGTACCCTATTCATTATACAAGTACCAAAATGGACAAGCAAATACAAAATTTCACCTGTACATGAAATAATCCATTATTTCATCGATCCTTTGCAGAAAACATCCATTCTCGCTTGCTCGTTTTTTAAATTAATCCTTAACCCCCTCATTTACCATCAGTCAGTAAGGTAATGAAGCGGCTTAAATTAATACCATTCACTCAAAAAACCCCTTTAAGATCATCCAGGAATTTTCCTTAAGGGGTCGTTTCGTTTACCGTCTCCCTGTGAATCCTATTTATTCAGCCTTTGTTGCTGATTTATTTATCACATATTCCTTTATACGCTTAACAGCTTCTTGAAGTGCTTCTAACGATATAGCATACGATAAGCGTATATTATCAGGTGCACCAAAGCCAGAACCGGGAACTACGGCTACCAGAGCATTTTCCAATAGATCTTCTACAAAATCATCTACACTGTTAAATCCACACATCTCTGCCGTTTTTGAGACATTTGGGAACAGGTAGAATGCCCCCTGAGGTTTCAGACAAGTCAATCCCGGTATCTCAAGCAATTGATCGTAAATAGCATCCAATCTTTGTTCAAACGCACTTCGCATAATTTTAACTTGATCTTGCGGTCCTGTATAGGCTTCAATTGTTGCATATTGTGCGGTCGTTGTCGGATTGGACGTACTGTGGCTTGCCAAGTTCGTCATTGCTTTAATTAACGCTTGGTCACCTGCCGCATAACCAATTCTCCATCCTGTCATAGAATGGGATTTGGAAACACCGTTAATGACGATTGTTTGCTGCTTAAGCTCTTCGGAAAGCTCTGCTATCGATACATGTTCATGGTTGTGGTAGACCAATTTCTCATAAATTTCATCTGAAACTATAATAATATCATGTTTTAAACATACCTCACCAATCGCCTGTAATTCTTCAGCTGTGTATATCATACCGGTAGGATTGCTTGGTGAATTGATAATAAGCGCTCTCGTTTTTTCAGTAATTGCTTTTTCAATCTGTAAAGGCGTTACCTTAAATTGATTTTCTTCTTTACCTTCAATATAAACAGGCACTCCATCTGCCAATTTAACTTGTTCCGGATAGCTTACCCAATATGGAGTAGGAATCAGCACTTCATCCTCTTCATCCAAAATTGCCTGAAAAAGTGTATATAAAGCGTGCTTGGCACCTGAAGCGATAAAAATTTGGCCGTTACTGTATGTTAGTCCTTGATCTTTTTGCAGTTTATCTGCGACAACCTTGCGCAGGGATTGCAATCCAGCAGAAGGTGTATATTTTGTGTGGCCATCCCGCATGGACTTTTGCGCTGCTTCGAGTATGTTAGCTGGAGTATTGAAATCTGGTTCTCCTGCTCCAAGTCCAATAATGTCCAGACCTTGGGCTTTAAGCTCTTTTGCTTTGGCTGTTATTGCTAGTGTTGATGATGGTGTTAATGCTGATACTCTTTTTGCTAATTTCATCCGGTTCCATCTCCATCCTACAGATTATCGTAATTACGTATTAAATTGCCTGTTTTGAAATTCAGGTAATAATACCCATAAAGGTCTTTATTATTTTTATAGGTTACTTCCCATAAGGGTTGATTATTTTCCATTCCCAAATGGGCAGACACAATCTTCTTCACATTCTTTTTTTCTTTCACGATTGCAATGGCTTTATTTTTACTAATACCTTCTGAGAGGGCAATAATCTGGCTTTTCTTTTTCTTATCATCCGGCACCCAAACACCGATTTTTTTGCCATCTGCTGTTTTGCCAGTTATTACACTCCATGTCTCATTTCCATTATATAAATAGAAATCATCCACTTCTGTCATTCCAGCTGTTTCTCTGGCAATATCTTCTGCACTCTTTTCAGCGTCTTTCCTGGTGCTGTCACCAGCATAGATAGCCTGAATAAAAAAGCCACTGCCAATCAGGATAATAATCACTATGCTCCAAATTACTTTTTTCATATCTATTTCCTTTCAAGTTATGTACGGTATATTGAAAAAACAGCTGTTTGTTGATCTTGTTTATCTAATGCCAAGCCAAACATTAAATTCTCTTTTTTCAACGTTTTATTTAAAGAATCAACGATTTTATATAAATCATTCGTGTATGTCAATTTAACACTTGATAATAGCTCTACCTTACTCTCCATTGTAAGTCCTCCCAAAACGTAGCGCTCTCGTACACATTATACCAAAATAAAATTGCAAATAGCTTTACTTTACTAAAAAAGCGAGCCAAACATTAAATTCCTTACATATTCCTGTATATTGGCTTTACGTAATTTAGACCATGTTCAAACATACTTCTATCACTCCGAATCAAATCATTCTCGATCAAGACCCATTTGCTGTCTTTTTTATAATTCGGAGAAGTATTAAGCAAGCTTCTTAAATTAATGATTAACTCAGGTATTAAATCCTCATCTGGAATCGTGCTGTTCATTTCGACTGGAGGCTCAACCATTAAAATCATTGATCGGCCATTATAAGTATGCCAAACCTGATCCCAGCCAGTGTAATTCATTAAGAGAATTGATTGGTCAACAGCAAGATGATTTCGCAGCATTTTCATGGCAGAACCGGAGGATAGTCCCTGAGCCTGCAACTGTATGTGCGTAAATTCTGCTAATCCCTTCATATCATTATATATTGTTTTTAATGATTCTTGTGATTGAAAAAGAAGGATTAAGGGCTTTTGTTGCTTTTTCACAAAATTAATCAGCGTATATCCCGACTTTTCCTTCAATGGAGTCAATATCGTTAAATATTGCTCTTTTACCGGGGGGATCACCAGGCTACTCAACTTGTTTTCCTGAACACCTAATTGTTGTGAAATAAAATGGAAGGATCCACCTACCGTCAAGACATCTGAAATAAATAAAATATGGCTATCCGGCTTTAATAAGTTTCGATTAACCCATTTTGAGACCGATAAGGGCTGGGCATATATTTGGACTGAATTTCTATTTCCCTTTACATTCCAACTCGCCCAAACCTCATCATTTGTATCCAGACTCTTAAAAAACCTATTTAAAGTAACTCGGATTAAATTTATTTCCCCCGATAATTTTGTTAATTCATCAATAATGTTAAATTGACTTCGCTTTAATTTTTCAATTGGTACTTGGTTCAACTCACCAAGGATCTGTTGAAATTGTACTACTAATAAACCGAGAGAGTCATACAGATCATTGGCTTCTTTTAATAATTGATCCATGTATTTTTTATTCTCCAGCTCAGAAAAATCAAGCTTACATTGCACTCTAGGTCCGTCCATATCCTTTTTGCTTTTCATTCCATATGTGAACAATGCCTCAAAAAAACTCTCCACACTGCATGCGATTTCTTCCAATAAAACAGCCAGTTGATTTTCATTATATGGACCGGTTGTTTTTTCCTTTAAAAGTAATATGACAGATCTCAGTAATTGCCGATTATCCAAAGTTCCAATTTTATTCAAGAGATTCCTCACTTCTACATAGCTCAGCTCTTTCGTTAATCCGCTTTCAACAGAGGATGGAAAATAATTAGCTTCCTCAAGTACTATATTAGGGCACTCGCTTAAGAAATCCCCTGTTTGAATATCCGAAATTAGACTGTCATGAGTACTAAGAATAATCTTTGCCTGCTTAGCAGCCAGCATCTGTCTCGAATAGAAGTCCCGTTCCGTCCACGGCTTAAGCAAGCGTGGATGCAAATGGGCATGGTGGGCTACTTCCTTCCAATATTCTCTTCCCCCCGAGGATAAATTAAGCTCTTCCAAACAGCCTGTATTTGTCATGGTTAACCAGACTAATATTTGCATTTTTGCGATTGTACTTTCGTAATTTTGTTGTTTTTCCCGCATCGATTGCTCGAACTTCGGCAAACTTAAATACTGCTCCTTAGAATGCAATATGCTAACTTGATTTTGAATCATTTTAGAAGAATAATCCCTCTGAAAAATACCCATTAACTGTTCAGCTGTATGTTTAGTATGGGCAGCTATGGTTACCTGTACATGATTTTCATTGGCATATTCATAAAAGGCTTTTATATGTCCGGTAAAATCCCGTGTCCCATCTTCTACTAAACTAACGTTATGACTCTTAAAGCTCTTCTTTAATATGTTATGTAACGCTGATTCATCAAGAGAAATATGTTTTTTTTCATTCTCCTGTTGTGTTAGGCTTTCAATTGATTTCTGCCTAACAATTGCGATACCACGATAAATATCTAGATCTGGTCTCCATGGCTCACTCATCGTTGAATATTCATTTAATATCTCAGCCAATAATTCTTTAAGCTCGCTTTTTAATAAAAATGATAATCTGTATAATGATTTAATGGTAGGTTTCGGCAATTTCTTTAATTGTTTGTAAAACTCGATAAACAAAAGAGCCGTTACATAAGCATCACTGTCTGCTTGATGTGGCCGCTCATGAAGAAAGCCATAGGCTTTTCCTAACTCCTCTAGTTTAAAACTCGACATTCCAGGATTGACGATTTTTGCTAGTTCCACCGTATCTACGGTATATCCAAGAAAACGCTCATACCCTACACGTTCCAATTCAGCCTGTAAAAATGTCAAATCGAATAATACGTTATGAGCAACAAAAACAGCCTCATCCAATACACCAATAATGTAGGGTGCCAACTCTTTAAATGTCGGTGCATTCTCCACGTCTGCATCCGTAATACCGGTTAATTCCTGTATGAATAGAGGGATGGACCTCCCTGGATTTATGTAAGATGAATATTGGTATGTGATTTCACCATTTTCAATGACGTTAGCCGCAATTTGAATGATGCGATCACCATTTTTAGGGTTATTACCTGTAGTCTCCAAGTCGATTACTACATACTTACTTTTCATATTTAACACCTGCTCACTTCTTCTCTAACTTGCTTCTGTTTAGCTGATGGAAAAATTCACAATGGCACCTTATTTTCCATTTTATTTTTTGGGTCCCCTATCATACACTCTTCATATCATTTATCGTTACCCATTATCTACTGTTATATCAAAACCAGCCTTATTAATCAAAGAAGAATGAAGACTATTGGTTAATAAAAAACAAACGCTGGTTCCCTTAAAGATTTAAGGGGATCAGCGTTTGTTCATTAACAAAGTCATTAAATGATCGTTGCCTCTGGTTCGGCTCCAAGCATTTCAACAATTGTATTATACTCATCAAGAACAGCCACTTTAGGCCGATGGCTTCTTACATAAGCTTCTTCTATTAATCCATAGGATATAATGATTATTTTATCACCTTCCTGAACTAGACGGGCAGCAGCTCCATTTAGGCAGATTACACCACTTCCTCTCTTACCGGGAATGATATATGTTTCAAAACGTGCACCATTATTATTATTTACAATCTGAACTTTCTCATTTGGAAGCATATCTACCGCATCTAATAAATCTTCATCAATTGTAATACTGCCTACATAGTTTAAGTTTGCCTCAGTAACTGTTGCTCTGTGAAGCTTTGCTTTCATCATATTGCGAAACATAATCTTACCCCCTTGTATGACTATAAATTTATGATAATGTTGTCGATTAAACGAACAGACGTATATTGAACCGCCACTGCAAAGATTATCTTTTGATCATACTCTGTAATCTCACTCAAGTCCGGATAGGATAATCCTTCAAAATAATCGATTTGACCATTGATATGGGATTGCAAATACTCTTTCCCCTTTTCAAGCGCTTCCGCGGGACTGGCACCTTTTTGCAGCTGAGCTTTCACTTTGCAAAGACTTTTATAGATAAATGGAGCTTCTTCTCTTTCCTGCTCTGTTAAATTAATGTTTCTGGAGCTTAATGCAAGACCATCCTCTTCACGCTTAATCTCAACACCAACCAGTTCAATCGGGAAATTAAAGTCATGGATAATCCCTTCTACTACAGCAACCTGTTGAGCATCCTTCAGTCCAAAATAAGTTCGGGTCGGATGGACAATAGTGAACAATTTTGTCAAAACAGTCGCCACTCCATCAAAATGACCCGGTCTGGATTTTCCGCAAAGTACATCGGTGCGCTCATGCACTTTTACCGTCAGGGTTTGCTTATCCCCATACATTTCCTGAACTGTTGGATAAAATAAATAATCCACCCCTGCATTTCGTGCCAGCTCTTCATCCCGTTCCATATCGCGTGGATATTTATCAAAATCCTCATTAGGACCAAATTGAAGCGGATTTACAAATATACTGATAACTACCACATGATTTTTCTCTCTTGCTTCTTGAATAAGTGATAGATGTCCTTCATGCAAATATCCCATAGTTGGGACAAATCCGATGGAATGTTTCTTTTCCCTCTCTAAATCAAGTACTTCACGCAGTTCATTTATCTGGCTGATAATCTTCATTTTTCTCCTCCATACAATGAGGCTAGTTCTTCTTCCTTCATCGTGAATGAGTGATCACGATCCGGAAAAATTCCCGATTTCACTTCTTTTATATGCTCAGACAAAGCATAGCCAATCACATCATTTAAATTAGCATAGGATTTAACAAACTTGGCCACTCTGCCTACACCATATAATAAAACATCATGATAAACGAGAACCTGACCATCCGTACCGTTACCAGCACCAATCCCGATTGTTGGGATTATTAGTTCATTCGATATATGTTCAGCGACCTGATAAGGTACACATTCGAGCACAACGGCCATTGCCCCGGCTTCTTCACACTTTTTCGCATCCTCCAAAAGTTTAATTGCCGCCTCACTTGTTTTACCCTGGACTTTATAACCTCCAAGTACACCAACTGATTGCGGTGTTAAGCCTAAATGCGCTACTACCGGTATACCTGCATCTGTCATCGCTTTTATTTTGCTAATAACATCTCCGGCACCCTCCATTTTGACCGCATCAGCCCCTGCCTCCTGCATAAGTCTTGCAGCATTTTTTAACGCTTCCTCATTTGTTGTGTGATACGTCAAAAACGGCAGATCCGTCACGATAAATGTGTTAGGTGCGCCTCTTTTAACAGCCTTCGTATGATGAATCATATCCTCGATAGTGACAGGAACAGTAGAATCATATCCTAAAATAACCATTCCAAGAGAGTCACCTACAAGAATCATATCGACCCCCGCTTGTTCTGCCAGTTTAGCAGATGGATAATCATACGCAGTCAGCATTGAAATTTTTTCTCTGTTTTCTTTTAGTTTCAAAAAATCCACAGCAAATTTCATTTTTTCTTTCCTCCTTTTCATTCCGAGGAGAGAAAAACCTATTTACCAAATAAAAAATCCTTCTAATTACAGAAGGATGGATTGGCATAATAGCTTTTATCCCTCTGTCCCGGTCCTTTCTTGGATACAGGCAGAATTATAAATCTATTTAAAATGACTACTATACAAGGTGCAGGTCGTTTCCGCTCCCGCCCTTCTATGAATTATAACATTCAGTCATTTTTATATGCCATATATTAACTCATTTTCAATTAATTTCTTTTTTTAAAAACAACCGCTTAATATTGTCCATTATTGATGCACAGTTATATCTCCGGAATAAACCAAATGGCTTTTTTGCTCATCATCCATGATAATCAATACACCATCATCATTAATTCCGGTTGCCAAGCCAGTTAAAGATCCTCGCAGGCTTTGGACGGTGACCTTCTTCCCAATGGTAATGGTAAGCTTTTCCCAAAGCTGTTTTATTGGTTCAAAACCTTTTTCTAAATAAAGTAGATATATATCTTCAAAATTCTTAAAAAAGCTTTGTAAAAATTCAGATCGATCTACTCTTTGTTTCTTCTCGATTAAGACAGAAGTAGCGATCTCTTTTAACTCATCAGGAAACGATTCAAGGGGCTGGTTTATATTCATGCCAATGCCGATAATCACATGATGAATTTGATCGGACTCCGCATGAAGCTCTGTTAGTATTCCCGCAATCTTCCTTCCTTCTACCAACACATCATTTGGCCATTTGATTCCTGCATTCACACCAAATTTGTTTAGTGTCTGAACAACAGCTACAGCTGTTAACAACGTGAGCTGAGGGGCATGGTAGGGAGGAATATCAGGTCTCATAATCATACTTAACCAGATCCCTCCATTTGAAGGAGAATGCCACTTTCTTTTTAATCGCCCTGTACCTTCCGTTTGTTCATCACTAATCACAGCTGTACCATCTTTAGCTCCGCTTCCCGCAAGTTCTCTGGCAACAACTTGAGTGGATGAGACTGTATCATAAGAATATATAGATTGTCCTACAAATTCAGTCTGTAACCCCATTAGAATATCAGTGGCCCTTAGAGAATCTAATTTTTTCAAGAGCCGATACCCCTTTTTCTTTACAGCCTCAATTTCGTAGCCTTCCTGACGCAGCTGGTCAATATGCTTCCATATCGCCACTCTTGAACAGCCAACTAAATCAGCTAATGCCTGTCCTGATATATAATCCTCTCCAGCTTTCGCAAATGCTTTGGCAATCTCATGCTTTAAAGTTTGTTCTCTTGAATGAGCCATTGTTTAATTAACTCCTTTTTATTCGGGACCTTATGATCCAGAATTCCGTTAATCACTTCATGCATAAGCTCCTTAATCCACGGTCCACCTGGTTTATCAGCCCATTTCATCAGGTCGTTTCCGGAAACCTCTATAACAGTTTCCTTATGAATTGGCATACGAGCATGCAGATCAGTGATTGCGTCGTAGTCTGGGTCCGCATGATGATATACTGACCAAACCCTTTCCACGCTCAGGGTGTTTTCAAGGCCAAGCTGATAAATGGTATAGGGAGTAAATGAGGAACTCTCTCTTTTCTTCGTTTCACGGATCAACAGACCTATTTTTTTCATTTGACTTGAAGAAAGCTTCCAGTGACTGTATAGGGATTGATCCTGACCATTAAAGAGGGCAATCAAAGCCATCCATTCTTCAAATGATTCACAACGGTTTAAGGGCAGTGCAAGAAACTGCTCTATATGAGCCGCAAATTGACCAAAACCCGGAAAATAGGCTAGCAAACCTTCGTCTGCAGCAATTTTTAACCCTTTTTCTGGATATTGCCCAAGAACCATTTTTTGAAACTCAGCTGTTTTCCGTTCCTGTGCTATATGTAAGAGTAAATCGGCATTTTTCCGTAATGCCGATCGTGTATTTTCATGCAATGTAAACCCTAGCTGGCTTACAAATCGAACAGCACGAAGAATCCTTAGCGCATCCTCACTAAATCGTTCATCCGCCGGACCAACCGTCTCGATTACCTTTGTATGTATAGCTTTTTCTCCATCAAATGGATCATACAATTTTCCATCCTGGTCCATGGCAATTGCATTCATCGTAAAATCTCTTCTCTTTAAATCCTCATGCAAAGAGGTTACAAAGATGACTGAATCTGGCCGTCGATAATCTTTATATGCAGATTCTGTTCTAAATGTCGTGATCTCAAACGAGTCTCCTTTATAAAGCACTAATACAGTTCCATGATCAATACCAACGTCTACTGTATGGGTGAAAATTTCCTTTACTTGCTCGGGAGTGGCGGAGGTAGCAATATCCACATCATCAATTTCCTTCCCCATTAAAGTATCCCTAACGGCTCCACCAACAAAATAGGCTTCATAGCCCTTCGCCGTTAACTGATCCAAAACAGGACGCGCTCTGATAAATTCCTGGTTCATTCATCCTTCTCCCCATTTTTCAATAATGAATAATACAAGTCCTCATATTGATTCACGATATGTTCGGTTTGAAAATGATCTTTAATTTTATGAATAGCGTTATTACCCATATTTATTCTCAGCGAATCATTTTCAAGCAATTCCAACAATCGCATAGAGGCATCTTCGATATCTCCTAGCTCGATGGTGTATCCGTTAATCCCATCTTCAATAACCTCAGGAATTCCCCCAATTTTGGTTCCAAGACATGGAACGCCATAGATCATCGCCTCAAGAAGTACTAACCCAAAACTTTCTTTTTCTGACATAAGGACACATACATCACTAATGGAATAGAGCTCCTGTAGATTTTCCTGTTTTCCTAACAGAATTATTTTCTCCTGTAAGCCCATTGCTTTAATTTTTTTACTTACAAAAGACATTTCCGGTCCGTCGCCTACCAATAAAAGTTTACTCGGTATTTTGTCTGCCACGGCTCCAAAAGTGTCAATGATATCAGGTACACGCTTCACCTTCCGAAAATTCGAGACGTGAATGACAATTTTTTCATCTTCTTTAATTCCGAGCTCTGCTTTTAAATTAGCCACATTACCAGCATCCGGTTCAGGCGCCGGATAATCGATAAAATTATAAATTGTTTGGATTTCTTGATCCGGTTGAATTAATTCATATGTCTCTTTAACAAGTTCATGAGACACGGCCGTAACCGCATCGGATTTTTCAATAGCGAACTTAATCATGTCCTGCAGAGAAGAATCATACCCTAGTATCGTAATATCCGTACCATGGAGAGTCGTTACTACCTTTAGGCCAGAGGAGGTCATTTGCTTGGCCAAAATTCCGCAAACGGCATGCGGCATCGCATAATGGGCATGAATGATATCAAGCTCTTCCATTTTGACCACCTCGGCTATCTTGCTGGCCAATGACAAGGTATATGGAGGATATTGAAAAACGGCATATTGATTAACTTCAACCTGGTGAAAATATATATTTGAGTATCGCTTTTTTAAGCGGAACGGTACACTGGATGTTATAAAATGAATCTCATGTCCCTTCTCCGCCAGCTTAATTCCTAATTCGGTCGCAACAATCCCTGATCCGCCGACAGTAGGATAACAAACAATTCCAATTTTTAACTTTTTCATTTCTTTCCACCTAACAAATCTTGATCAAGTAAAAGAGGTTTTTTCGTTCTAAATCCTTCTGCAAATAACACGCCTGCCTCTCTTCCATATGCCCGCTCTCTGCCTTCGATTGCTTCGAGATATCCTTCTGTAAGAGGGGTCACAACCCCATCATCCGTTTTAATAAATTGAGAGGAATAGCTTTTTAAACTGGATAATTTACAATGAAAATAGCTGCTGATATCCACACAAAAATCGGGCGGATGAAAGCTATTGATCATGTAATAAAAAACATGCTTCGGCTTATGGGCCTCCAGCTTACTTTCATCCTCATATTTCCTAATACCAGCTGAAAAGACAGCCTCTTCGACCAAAGCTGCACAATGTCCATGATCCGGATGACGGTCAGGAACAGCGGGTACAAAGATGATTTCAGGCTTGTATGTTCTTATAACAGAAACAATCTTTGAGATGTTTTCAGGTGTGGGATATAATTGCCGATCTCCCATATTTAAATTCAAGCGTTCCTTTACACCTAAGATAGCAGCTGCCTGTTTGGCTTCCTTCAATCTGTTTGTGGGAGTACCATTCGATGAAAGCTCCGCCTCGGTTAAGTCACAGATGACAACGGAATGGCCTAATTCTGTATATTTTGCTATTGTACCCCCCATTCCGATTTCCACATCATCGGAATGGGCGCCAAAACATAGTATGTCTGTCTTCATTGTGGGCATATTACTCCTTTTCCCTAACAATATTTCTCCATTTAAGGTCTCCACGTTCTAAACCATGTATTAACATTTCAGCCGTTCCCATATTAGTTGCCAATGGAATGGAATAAACATCAGCCAAACGCATTAAAGCGGACACATCCGGTTCATGCGGCTGCGCAGTCAATGGATCTCTGAAGAAAATAATAATATCAATATCATTTACTGCAACCATCGCCCCAATTTGTTGATCTCCCCCGAGTGGTCCGGACTGATAACGATGAACTGACAGGCCTGCTTCATCCTGTATTCGCTTTCCCGTTGTACCGGTAGCAAAAAGCTGATGCTCTTTTAGGATATGTTTATACGCAAGCGTAAATCGAATCATGTCGTCTTTCTTTTTGTCATGTGCAATCAATGCGATTTTCATGGAACAGTGCTCCTTAATCAATAATATTTTCTAATCCATATACTAATTCTTCTATATTCATGACGGTTTCCACCGACAATTTAACTCCGCTCATAAAAGAGTTTCGATCATATGAATCATGTCTTAGAGTAAATGTCTGACCTTCTCCGCCGAACATGACCTGTTGATGCGCAACAAGTCCAGGTAAGCGTACACTATGTATTCTCATTCCTTCATAGTCTGCACCACGTGCACCTTTTATTGTTTCTTTTTCATTTAAATGTCCCTGTTTTTTTATTTGTCTTTCTTCAGAAATTAATTGTGCTGTTTTTATAGCTGTTCCTGAAGGAGCATCAAGTTTTTGATCGTGATGCAATTCAATAATTTCGACATCCGGAAAATATTTAGCTGCCTGCTTGGCAAATTTCATCATTAACACAGCACCAACAGCAAAATTCGGTGCAATAATACACCCAATTCCGTTTTCTTTTGAAATTCTTTTGATTTCATTTAAATCTTCATCTGAAAAGCCGGTCGTTCCAACAACCGGACGGATATGGTGTGATAATGCTGATAATGTATGGATTCTTCCAGACTCCGGAGTGGTCAAATCAATCAGTACATCCGCTTTAACTTCAGAGAAACATTTTTCATGATCTGTATAAATTGGAACATCTATACCGGTAAATCCATCTATTTCACTTAATTTCAACCCATCATTCTTATGATCCAATACAGCTACTAAATGAAAATGTTCTGTATTCATCACTAAATTTACTGCTGCTTTCCCCATTTTACCTCGCGGCCCTGCAATTATGACATTAATCATCAATCATTCTTCCTTTCTTGTCCAACGGTCTTTGTCCCTGGAATTGAATTTCTCCATCACCCTGTCATGTGCATCCTGTAAATCAATATTCAGCGAATTGGCCATACAAATTAGCACAAATAAAACATCTCCTAATTCTTCTTCAATTGCTTTTTCTGTTTCAGATTCTTTTTTGGGTTTTTCACCATAATAATGGTTAATCTCTCTCGCCAATTCTCCAAGCTCTTCAGTAAGTCTCGCTGTCATGGCAAGCGGACTGAAGTATCCCTCTTTAAATTGCCCTATGTATTGATCTACTTCCTGCTGTAAGTCAGCGATTGTTTTCTTATGTTCCATACAGTTACACCCTTTTCTCTTAATGTTAGCGTATTTCTTAGTTATCGAACAATAAATATGATAGAATGCAAAAGGATATCATTCATTATTTTTCCTCAATTGTACACTATAATAATAATTGAGTTAGCAAGAAAGGGGTTAGAATGTGTTTTTCAACTTAAAGCTTAAAAACGTCATACTGATATTATTAGGGGCTGCAATAATGTCTTTTGGCCTTGTTCATTTTAATATGCAAAACGCATTAGGTGAAGGGGGATTTACAGGGATTACCCTTTTAATTTATAACTTAACTGGTATTAGCCCTTCGATTACCAATATTTTATTAAATATACCTCTTTTCTTTGTAGGATATAAACTGTTGGGCAAAAAAACCTTTTTGTATACACTTATCGGTACCATCGCTGTATCTGTATTTATTGCGATTTTCGAAAAATATCAAATACATATTCCTTTAAAGGATGACCTAATGCTCGCGGCTTTATTTGCAGGTGTGTGCATTGGTGTCGGTTTAGGAATTATTTTCCGTTACGGCGGAACGACTGGCGGAGTCGACATCATCGCACGGCTCATGTTCAAATATAAAGGCTGGAGCATGGGAAAAACCATGTTTATGTTTGACTTCTGCGTTATCGTTTTATCACTCGTAACGTATTTGGAATATAAACAAGCCATGTATACACTTGTCCTCGTTTATATTGGCAGCCGTGTAATTGACTTTATCCAAGAGGGTGCATATGCAGCCCGTGGTGTGATGATCATAAGCAACTCCAATTCCGTGATAGCTGAAAAGATTAATCAACAAATGGAACGCGGTGTTACATTACTCAAAGGGGTTGGCTCATATACCAAACAGGAGCGCGATGTGATTTATTGCGTTGTAGGCAGCAATGAAATTGTACGCCTTAAGAGCATTATTACATCCATTGATCCACATGCATTTGTTTCCGTATCTGTCGTACATGATGTACTTGGTGAAGGATTTACGTTGGATGAAAATAAAAATCCGCTTGAAAAATAAGCAATATAGGAAAACCCCCTTCATATACGAAGGGGGTTTCTCTTATTAATCTTCACCATTCATGCCGGTTAGCATAAATACAAATCGTAACAATTCAAGTACAGCAACTGCTGCAGCTGCAACATATGTTAAGGCTGCGGCATCTAAGACTTTTTTCGTTTCTTTTTCTTCATCAGCCCTGATTACACCTAAAGCAACAACCTGTTTCATAGCACGGTTAGAAGCATTGAATTCAACCGGCAGTGTAACGAATTGGAATAACACGGCTGCCCCCATAAACAATACTCCCAGCCATGCTAGATTTAAGCTGCCAAGCAACAGCCCAGCTAAAATTAAAATCCAGGAAAAGTTAGAACCGATATTAGCAACTGGTACTAGCTTATGACGGATTCTCATAAAGGAATAATCTTCTTTATCCTGAATGGCATGGCCAACCTCATGAGCTGCGACAGCGGTGCCGGCGAGTGAATGACCATGATAGTTACTTGATGATAATCTTACCACTTTATTTGTAGGATCATAGTGGTCACTTAATACTCCATGTGTTTCTTCTACTCGTATATTGTACAAACCATTTTCGTCCAACAACTTACGGGCAACTTCCGCACCCGTGTAACCATTCGATGCAGGAACCTGTGAATATTTCTTGTAAGCCCTTTGAACTTTCATTTGTGCATAAATTGGGATAATTAAAAGCAGTATAAAATAAATTAAAAAGCTCATTTATATCCTCCATTTCATTTCTGTTATTTATAGTTGTGTTATGGTAATTGTAATAATGTCGTATTACATCTGTCAATGGATAGATATTATTCAAAATTTTATCAAAAATTCTGTTTTTTCTTTTTTGTATGAAGCTGATCATCTGAAGCTTTATATTTCCTCCATCCAACATAGGATAAGGTCATAATTATAATACTTCCAGTTGAAATGATTACCCACCAAAGGGATGGATCTGCATCATCTTTTTCTGCTTCCTCAAATATATCACGCAGCTGCTCCTCTAAGGAAATCATATCAGTTTGTGATTGATCAGAAAAGACTTGCGGACGATATTGATCAATGAATTGAATATGGGCATCCACTTGCTGAAAACGTTCAGGTGTTACATCTATTTTCAACGATGGATATATAATATTGTAAATCGTTAATAAATGATTTAATTTTTCCTGAAAAGCAATGGAATCCTGTTTCTGGATCGATACCTTTGTTTCCCCTGCAGCAGAGATCATGCTATCCTTTAAACTCGCCCATAATGGTGCGCCATCACTATGAACAGCATCAAGTACTAATCGGAATTTCGTTATTTCATTGATTACCTCATCATCTGTTTTTTCTTTATTTTTCACAGTTTGAATGGCTTCCTCATAGGCAATCGTTATAATATTAATTTCATCCATTGTATAGTTTGAGCTCTCAATTGCCTGATCATAAAATTTATCTGAAAATGCTTCCAATAAACGCTCTGCTTCATCACGTCTATCTACTTTTGCAAATTGAAGGGATTGATCAGCAAGGGTCTCTAACGAATTTTGTTTATCAGGTCCGTTAGCATAGGTCGTAATGAATCCTGATGATATTATAATGGCTATTGAGATAAATAAAGATTTAAACTTCATAAAAATATCCCTCCTCATACTACTTAATCGTATGTGTGAAGGGACAAGACTAGAACCATTTATTGCCTGAGATGAATGGAGTATATTTCCCGATTTTTACGAAGAGTAAACCAATACCCTACTCCAATCGAAAGTACACTCAGCCAAAAAGTGAAATAAGCAATTTGAGGGATATACTGATTTAAAACACTATACGTCGGCATCATCCCATAAACATAATCAATGATTTCATTATGTAACACGACAATCCCAGCCACGGTTAAATGCCATGGTTTAACCCGATAAAATGGAGCATAAAGAATTCCTTCAATTGCCATTGCAGCATGCGATAGAATCAGCATGACAGCGATCAAAGATACATAACCCTCTACAGAGAAAGTTAATATATTCATGACAACTGCCCAAATACCATATTTAAAAAGAGAAACGATTGCTAAGGCTTCAAATAAACCAAAATTGCGCCCTAAAAGCCAGCCAATAACAGCAATACAAAAAAATAAACTGGCAGTTGGACTGTCTGGTACAAAAGCAAGAAAGGCTACTGGTGTTATTTCAAGCTGCCCTTTATACCAATAATATCCGTATATTGTTCCCAAAAGATTAACAGTGAATAAGATCCATAAAAATGTCTGATTTCTTAATACAGCATAAAGCCAGCTATTCATAATATCCTCCATCACAATCTGAATTATTCCAAATAAAGTTGCTCGATTACTTGATTTTCAGCCAAATCATCCCTACTCTAAATTTCTCTCTAAATATGAGCTTTTCAATTCAGGTGGAAGCTCACTGGCCGCCCCATATTATTAATAATACAAATAACTATACCTCATTTGTCAACATGATTACGACGACTATGACGATCATCTTAGCAGACAAAAGGGGTACTCATCTGAGCACCCCTCAAAAAAACATTATTCCCCTTTTGAATCTCCGCCTGCATTTGCTCCCTTAATAAATTCTGCCAGAGTTTTTAATTCTTCATCAGAACCTTTAAAAACTGGTGGCATTTTTTTATTTTCGGTACCATTTACAGCGATATGACCGATTTCATCAACCTCTAATTTTGTACCAAGTAATTTAGGACCATTTCCACCCTGTAAGGAGTCCCCATGACAGCTTACACAGCCTTGTCCTTGATATAATTTATATCCCTCTGACTCTTTATCGATTGCTACATCCTCAACAATTTGTCCTTGCAGCTTTGCTGCTGCCCAGTCATGTTGAGAAACAGTTTCCCATGTTAGGTAAAATATAGCTGCAAATGCAAGCAACATAAAACCTACTGGGAAAATCCGTTTAGTTGGTTTGCGTTCCGGTCCGCGATCCAGAAACGGTGCAAGCATTAATGCACCAAAAGCTAGTCCCGGAATAACCAAAGCCCCGATTAAATTATATGGCCCGGAAGCATATGAATATTTAAGCAATTGATACAAAAACATAAAGTACCAGTCAGGTAAAGGCGCATATCCCGTATCTGTTGGGTCAGCAATCCTTTCGAGCGGTGATGGATGGGCAACTGTAAGACATAAAAAACCTACTAAAAATACAGCACCTACCATCCATTCTTTCAGCAAGAAATTGGGCCAAAAGGCTTCTGTTTTTCCTGGATACTCTGAATAATCTTTTGGAATATTCGGTTTTCTATCTGCGCTTATCCTTGAATCCCCTACAAATCTCATTCCTTTACCACGATGCATAAGGATATCCCCTCCTTCGTAACATTTCCATTTTCAACTAATATCTTATAGCGGTCCTGATATTCCCTGTTTGCGTATCATTAAGAAGTGAGCTGCAATTAGTCCAATAAGCGCCGCTGGAAGGAAGAATACATGAATCGCAAAGAAACGCGTTAAGGTTTGCGCCCCGACAATCGTAGGGTCACCAGCAAGCAACGTTTTTAAGTATGGCCCGATGAATGGCACCGAATCGATAATGGTCAACGTTACTTTTGTAGCGAATAACGCTTTCATATCCCAAGGAAGCAGATACCCTGTCAATCCTAGAGCTAGCATTATAAAGAAAATTAAAACTCCAACAATCCAGTTTAGTTCACGGGGCTTTTTATAGGCACCCTGGAAGAACACACGAAGAGTATGTAAAAACATCATGACAATGACGACACTTGCTCCCCAGTGATGCATGCCCCGAACAATTTGACCAAAAGCAACTTCATTTTGTAAATAATAAACAGATTCCCAAGCATTTTTAATATCCGGCACATAATACATGGTTAAAAACATTCCGGATAAAATTTGAATGACTACGATGAAAAACGTCAATCCCCCAAAACAATAAACAAATGCCGAAAAGTGATGGGCAGGGTTTACATGCTCAGGGACTTCATGATCAGCAATGTCGCGCCATAATGGCGTGATATCCAATCGCTCATCAATCCAATCGTACATTTTATTAAGCATTGATTATGCCTCCCTACACTTCGTTTTCTTTTGCATTGCCCAAGTATAATACTCCATCTTTTTCCTGCTTGTCGTAAACATCGAGCGGCCCGATTGGAGGTGTTTTCGGAATGTTTTTACCATTCTTTTCGTAACGCCCCCCGTGACATGGACAGTAAAATTCATTCTTATGATCTTCTGATCCTTCCCAGTTCACCGTACACCCCAAGTGTTTACATTCCGGAGAAAGGGCAACTATCTTGCCGTTCTCATCCTTGTAAACCCATGCTGTTCTTGTCTCTTCAGCTTCGTACCAACCATCTTTAACCTCAGTTTTATAATCGACACGAGTTGGTGTTTCAGTAATCTCAGATATTTTTAATCCGGTATTAATGAACTCCCCAGATGCATTCGCTTTCAAAGCTGGATCGACTGCAAAACGCAGCATAGGCATAAGTGTTGCCGCTCCCATGAACCCCCCAACGCCCATAAGCGTATAATTCAGAAATTGGCGTCTTGATACTTTTTGGCTGCTCATAAAATTTCTCCCCCCCTTATATCGAAAAAGTCATACAAAATAGAAAATTGCACAAACTCCATAAAACTAGGACATTACAATAATATCCTAATATTTTTAATAGGTCAATAAACTCCCAGTTAAGGAAATACATGTTTTATTTTTCCTGTTTTATACCAATATACTATTTACTTACAAAAACATCATTTATTCCAGGATTCTGTTAGTATATCAACAAGCTGTTTCATTTGATCACTTATAACTGTTTTAATCGCATCAAGAGGCATTTTTTCGATGGGGATTGCCGGTATCCATAAAACATGTCCGCTCTCATCTATACTTGTCCATTTACTGTCAGTAGTGAGAAATTGGATATATTTAAATCCCTGACCTCTATAATAATCTACCCAAACAGACAAGAGATTTAATTTCTCCTCTGTCTTACTATTTTTAATATATGGCAGAGGTAGGGCTAAAAATAGACGGCCCTTTAATTCTTTTTCGAGCTCATGCGTCAGCAATGTCATAAATTCATAGGATGATACCGTCTGGCTAAATGTATCATCAAAATCAACCGGATTTAACGGGATAACTATAGTATCAATATATTCTTTGGATTTACTAAATAATTCTGTATCAACTGACTGATATTTCATAATTTTCCCCCTCGACTTCTTTTTCCATTGTAAAACATAATAAGTAAAATATATACAAATAAGCTTACAATTCAGGGAGAAATCTTTGTTCCTCATCCTGCTGGGATAAGCAACTGCCAAATCAAGCGTGGAAGCATAAAAAAGACCACACATAATCTCTTTCTCTCAAAGAAATATGTGTGGCTGCTATTAGTTAAAAGATTCCTGAGATCGGATTCTTTTCAACTGACTGCTTAATTTATTAAATAATTCTATATCACGGTTATCAATTGCCTCATCAATCATCTGTGCTAACCGTTCCTCTTCGAATCTTGATAGACTGATTTTTAAAATATTTTCTGCAATATATTGATCCTGTTCATTACCGGGGAGGTTTTTTGGCTGATAAGGATTTTCCTCAAGTACGGCTGCATACTGATAGGATGAGTAGGCTGTCCTGAAATTCAATTGTATGTAGATATCCTCGTCCTTATTAAGCCGTATATCATGGAATGACTTCTCTGCGTCAGTTGTCATGATATTACTCTTATAGAATCTAAATGGCACATCTTCCACACAATGAGTGGACATGACCATTCCTTTTGGACAATACTTAGCTCCTTCCACGAAATGAACATTCATCATGAGCTGATCATGACTCATTAAGTAATTTAATATCCATACACATTCTCTGCGCTTTAATTGGTAATGGTTCAGAAACCAGCGTATAAATTCCTTCTTCTCATCGACAGAAACAGGGGTTTTCAAGGTGGAGCCCTCCTCTGTACAAATTAGTTAAATTCGTTCTAAAATATCAATATACTCATCATTGCTTGGGTCTTCGTGGAGTAATGTCTTAAATATCGACCTGGCCTCTTCAAATTTACTGTCTTCCAGCAAGAAATAACCGTATTCATGTAAAAAGTCTCTATTATCTCCAAAAAATTCATGTGCCTCTTTGTAACATGATAATGCTTCACTATACTCCTCAAGCTCTGAATATGCCGTTGCCAGGAGCCAATTAAATTGCGGGTCATCCTCCCCCATCGCTCTAACAGAGGATACCAAATCAATGACATGGTCAAACATTTCTTCGTGTAAATAAAGCTTGCCTAAAGTTAGAATTGCCTCGAGGTAACCCGGATCAATCGCAATAGCCTCCGATAGCCATTTAATAGCTTTCTCTGTATTTCCAAGCTTAGTTGCTAGCTCAGCACCATACAGGAATATTTCCTTATTGAAAGGATCTTCCTTAATCCCTTCTTCTGCAACATCCAGTGCTTTTTCCAAATCAAGGGACTCTTCATAGGCCATGGCTAAATACAAATAAAGTGAATGATAGGCAGGGTCTATTTCCTTAAGCTCTGTAAACTTAGCTATTGCCGTTGGAAATTCTCCTGCATGATACGCAGCAAATCCATATTCAAACAATAAATTTACGTCATCATCCTCCCTGCCAGCTTTCTTGAAATAAGGGAGCGACTCTTCAAATTCGCCCAATGATACAAGTGATAAGGCTAATCTCTTATAAATTGAAACGCCATTTATTACAGTCTCATTCTTTAAGATACTGCTATATAATTCTACAGCCGAACGGAAATGTCCTTGTTGATAATAAAGTTCTGCAAGAGCAAATTTTACAATAGGTTCATCCGGTAAAATTCGATTGGCCTCTTTCAGCTTTTGAACACTGACCTCCTCCATACCCATTCCCTGATATAAATCCCCTAATAATAGGAGTGCTCCTGGGTACATCGGATCTTCCTGATCAATTTTCTCTAAATACAACAATGCTTCCTCTTCCTGCCCCAATTCAGTTGATACTTCAGCCAATGAAAATAAAATCTCTCCTTCATCGGGATAACGCTTCAGCAATTCTTCAAAAAGCTCCTTTGCCTCTTCCATAAACCCAAGTGAAGCGATTTCTTCCGCCAAGGTATAAACATCGTCATCATTGTTGGATTGCTTAATCTGATTTATATGTTTTTTAGCTTCTTCAAATTCACCTTGCATCAGTTTTTTTATAATTGATTCAATTTTCATCATTGGTATTCCTTTCTGTTTCCCTAAATCTATAACAAATCTGCTGGTCATTCGGCAAAATAATGTTCGTCCAATCCGGAGCCTCTAAAATTTTGTTATTACCCCTATTATACTCACTTTTTTTAACCTGTATAAAGAGCTAATGGAAACTCCAGAAAAAAATATTTATCTGATAAGGAAATTAAATGATTTTTTTGTGGTATAGAGCTTGGAGTCTTAATTTTAAGGTTATATAAGTATACTTTATCATTTAACAAAAAGCGACCGAATCGTACTCTTCCATTTCATTCTATCTATCCATTTAATTGATTACATTTTCACCGCCCTATCAACCATTTTTACATGTGTAAAGGCAAGGGTTTCATTGACTTTCTTTTAGACATGCTATGAAACTATCAGAAATTTTAGTACCAAAAAAGAGAGGTTCCCCTCTCTTTTATTTCTGAATGGATACAAGCTTAATTAAATCATCAAAGAAACCTGGATAGGATACTGAAATGGCATCAGCATTGTTTAATACTACAGAGTCTTTGGAAAGCAGTGAAGCAATCGCCAATGTCATTCCGATACGGTGGTCCCCCAGGCTGTCCACCGTACCTCCATGCAAGGTTTGTTCTCCCTCAATGATTAAACCATCGTCTGTTGGAGTTATATCAACACCAAGCGCACCCAATTGAGTAGCGATGGCATCAATTCGATTTGTTTCTTTAACCTTTAACTCAGCAGCATCTTTAATGACGGTTTTTCCCTTAGCCTGTGAAGCTAACAGGGCAATAACAGGCAGCTCATCAATTAACCTTGGAATGATATCTCCGGCAATTGTTATCCCCTTTAAAGAGGAAGTTTTTACTGTAACCGTACCGGATTCTTCCGCAAGTTCTCCGAGTTTGTCTAACTGAATTTCAATATTTGCTCCCATTTCTTTCAAAACATCAATAATCCCCGTTCTTGTTTGATTCAGCCCAACGTTCTTTAATATAATCTCACTGTTTGGTACAATGGTACCGGCAACCATCCAAAACGCTGCAGAGGAGATATCTCCGGGAACATGAACATCCTTTCCGCTCAGCACCTGATTTCCTGTAACTCTGATCATATTGCCGTCGATATGGATGCTCCCCCCAAACGATTCAATCATCCGTTCAGTATGATCCCTCGTGGCTGCTTTTTCAATGACCGTTGTGGTTCCTTTCGCATGTAATCCAGCCAAAAGAATAGCTGATTTCACCTGGGCACTTGCTACCGGAAGCTCATATTCAATACCTGACAGCTCACCTTGGTTCATTTCAAGCGGTATAAAGTTACCATCCTCTTTTCCGGATATTCTTGCTCCCATTTTCCTCAGCGGATCTACCACTCTTCTCATTGGCCTTTTTGCAATGGATTCATCACCAGTGAAAGTGATAGAAAAGGGCTGGTTGGCGAGTAACCCCATAAGCAGTCGGATGGTTGTCCCTGAATTGCCGACATCAAGCAAGCCAATCGGCTCCTTTAAACCGCCATATCCATTACCCTGGATGGTGACCTTATCGCCTTCTCTTTGTATATCCACACCCATTTTTTGAAAACACTCAATAGTACTTAAGCAATCCTGACCCTCTAAGAAATGATATACCGTCGTTTTCCCTTCCGCTATTGCCCCAAACATGACCGCTCTGTGCGAAATAGATTTATCTCCCGGCACTTCAATCGTGCCTTTCAACTGGGGGTTTTTGAATAATAGGATTTTTCCCATGCCTTTCCTCCTTTTTTATCTCAGTCATAATAAGTATCGTAATTAGTTGCATCACGTAAACATTCCACCGCTAGTTTGCGATCTTCACCTGATTGGAAGGAAATCACCAATACACCGTACACTTCTTCACGCGTCTCAATGATTCTTATATTAGTAATACTTATATTAGATTTTGCTAAATAACCGGTAATCTCCGAAATGACCCCTGGATAATCCGGGACATCCACATATAAATCATAAAAGGACGGAATTGCACCCTTTTTACGGGCCGGCATCTCATCACGAAACATTTTTGCACTTTGGAAAAAGGAATATAATCTTGCCTCATCCTTCGTACGAATCCATTCTCTCACCTCTGACATTTCATCTATCCAGGAGTCCAAAAGATCGATTAATACTTGATCATTTTGAATCAGAATATCCTTCCACATTTGGGGACTGGATGAAGCTATTCGGGTAATATCCCTGAATCCTCCGGCAGCAAGTCTTGCAACTAAATCATGTTTCGCTTCAGCCTGTTCAGCCTGATTAACAATCGAGGCTGCCATAATATGCGGCAAATGACTGATGACACCTGTCATTAAATCGTGCTCATGAGCATCCACTTCAATGAATTTGGCTTTCGTCCCCTTCAGCCACATCTTCAGCTCAGCAACCTCTTTAACACCTGCATGAGCAGCCGGTGTCAATATATAAAAAGCATTTTCAAAAAGATGCACTTTTGCCGCAGCTACTCCGCTTTTATGAGATCCAGCCATTGGGTGACCGCCTATAAACGTATAATTCATGCTAAACAAACGCTCTGCTTCTTTCATGATCTTTGCCTTTGTACTTCCTACATCCGTAATTATAACGTTTTTTTTCAGCGTACATGCTGACAGGCTTTCCATAACGGTTGATGTAGCTTGCACCGGGACTCCGATAATGATAACATCTGCTCTTCCGGCAGCCTCTTTATAATCCGTAATTTCTTCATCTATTACTTTTAATGCTTTTGCCAGCTGCACCTGTTTTCGATCCACATCATACCCTAGTATCAATGCCTTCGGATGTTCCTTTTTAATAGATAAAGCAATGGATCCTCCAATTAAACCAAGACCTATCATTAATACATTCCCACGCATGGAGGCACCTCACCTACTATCTATTTGATTTCTTTATTTTCTTTCATCAAGAGGAAATTTTTCAGCTCTTTCAAAACAGCTTCATTCTGCTGGTCAGAACCAACTGTAATCCGAATGGATGTCGGGAAACCCAAAGCCTGGCCGGAACGAACGATAAAGCCTTTTCTCATTAAATACTGAAAGACTTCATTCCCATCATGACCTGTATCGATTAAGATAAAATTTGCTTGTGATGGATAGTAACTTAAGTTATGAATCTTACAAAATTCATAATATTGCTGAAGACCATCTCTATTTTTTTGTTTGCATTCCTCAATAAATTGTTGATCACTTATAGCAGCAATCGCAGCCTTTTGAGCTAATGCATTGACGTTAAACGGCTCTCTTGCAGGCTCAAGCATACGGATAATATCGGAATTAGCCACTCCATAACCAATACGCAAAGCCGCCATCCCGTAAATCTTGGAAAAAGTATGCAATAGGATTAAATTATCAAACTGATTAATTAACGGCAAGATTTCAGGATAATCTATAGCTGTGACGTACTCATAATAAGCTGCATCAAATACAACTAATACATCGTTAGGCACCTGACTCAAAAATGGGAGAAGCTCCTCACCTCTTATGTATTCGCCTGTCGGATTATTAGGAGAACAAATCCACACAATCCCCGTGTCAGCATCAATCTGACGAAGCATGCCATCAAGATCATGTCTGCCATTTATATGCGGCACCTCCCTGATCTCTGACTGCTCCAGAATGGCATTATGGCTATACTGACTAAAGGTACCCGTAGACATAACCGTATTTACACCAGGAGCAAGAATCGCCTTTGCTATCATTTGGATAATATTATCTGAACCATTTCCAAAGATAAGCTGATTTTTTTCAACTCCTAAATAGTTAGATAAGACTTCACGCAAATTAACGGCCCCGCCATCCGGATACAAGGGAAGTGACCATTCTGTTTCCTTCAGCGTTTTTGCGACCTCGGATGAATATCCATATGGGTTTTCATTTGATGCCAGTTTGATGATCTCCTCCAACCCAAACTCCCTTTTTACGTCCTCAATTGGTTTGCCTGGCTTATAAGGCTCTAATGTATATAAATGATTCTTCCATTTCAAAGCTCCAGTTCCCCCTTTTTTATTGCTTATTTCTCTGTTAAATCAGGTCTAAGGACCGTAGCCCCCTCCAGATAAATATGCTTGATATCCTTTTGGGCTGTATCCATATTGGCATGAATCATAATCCGTATGGCCAATGATAAGGAACCCGGTACTGGAATTTCACGCATGCACATAACGGGAACATATGTAAATCCATCTATTTTTCTAACAATAGCAGCTGGAAATCCTGCATCTATATCGTCTGTAACAGATATGAATATAGATGCAATAGATTCTGCCTGAAGATGATTCTGTTGAATCATTTCTCGAAGTAAGATCTCTGTTTTATTTTCAATGAGTTCTTTTTTATTTGCTTCTATGGTAATGGCTCCTCGGATGCCTCTCATCATAATGAATAACCCTTCTCCCTTCCGACTATATTGTTTAAGAAATAGGTTAATTCGTCTTGTATTTCCGTATCAGAATAGGAATGTAAGGCTGGTCTGCCATAATCATTTAAAAGGACCGTCGCTATTGTCCCTTGTTTATTTTTCTTATCAAGTTTCATAAATGGCAGCAATAATTCTGCTGATAAAATTTCTTTTGGTATTTGAAGGTAGCCTAAATTGGTTAACCAATCCTTAAATGCAGTTAGATTAAAAGAAAAATCAGCATACTTTTGGCTCAAATATAGGTCAAATAACATACCAAAGGCTACAGCTTCCCCGTGGGTTACCACTCCATATCCAGCTGCCCCTTCAATCGCATGAGCTAATGTATGACCAAAATTAAGAAAAGCACGCGAGCCTTTCTCCTTTTCATCCTCCGATACAATAGTAGCTTTAACAGAAATCCCTTTTTTTATATACGAAGCCAATGATTTGGATTGCAGGTCAGAAATACTGCAATACTGATTTCTTAAATCATCATAAAAGGATTTACTGCATAGCAGCGCATGCTTAATTAACTCCGCAAATCCTGAGCGCCATTCCTTCTCTGGTAAAGTGGATAAAAAGGAACTATCATAGAAGACTGCCTCCGGTTGATAGAAACAGCCTACTAGATTTTTACCCAGCTGATGATTAATAGCCACTTTTCCTCCAACTGCACTGTCATGAGCCAGCAAGGTTGTTGGCAGTTGAATGTAGGGAATGCCTCTCATATAGGTCGCAGCTACAAATCCAGCTAAATCTCCAACCACTCCCCCGCCCAGAGCTAACACGAGGCTGTCACGATCAAGTTTATTTTCAAATCCTACCGTTAAACATTCTTCGTATACAGAGAATGATTTTGCTCTTTCTCCTGTTGGTACGGCATGGATGATTACTTCATAGCCACGTTTGGCCAACAACGTTTCAATCAGCTCTGAATAAAGAGAAGATACCAGTTCATCCGATATCATATATACTTTTGGTTTTCCTTTGAAATTTTTCTTCAAAAATATGGGGAGCTCTTCAATCACTCCATCACCTATAAAAATCGGATACTCCTTTGAAGAAGTTTTAATTTGAATAGTTTCCATTAGAATTCCCTCGCATACATTCTTTGCTGATTAACGGATTCAACCAATGTCTCCATCCGATCAGAATAAAACTGTTCAATGATTGCATTGGCAAGCTCCCATGCTACCACATGCTCAGCAACGACTGCCGCTGCCGGAACAGCACATGCATCAGAGCGTTCTATCGAGGCTGTAAACGACTCTTTCGTGTCAATATCCACACTTTTGAGCGGCTTATACAAGGTAGGGATTGGTTTCATAACTCCACGCACTACTACAGGCATTCCAGTTGTCATTCCGCCTTCAAAACCGCCTAGGCGATTCGTTTTACGGCTATATCCCTGTCCTTCCTCCCAAATGATTTCATCATGCACCTGACTGCCTGGAATTCTGGCCACTTCAAAGCCAATCCCGAATTCGACACCCTTAAATGCATTAATACTAAGGATTGCACCTGCAATTTTTGCATCTAGTTTACGATCATAATGAACATAGCTCCCGACACCAGCAGGCATTCCAGTCGCCACTACTTCAACGACACCACCTAATGTATCGCCATTCTTTTTAGCCAAATCAATGGCTTCCATCATCTTCTCAGCAGCTTTTTCATCAAGACAGCGAACCGGAGAATCCTCTGCCAGCTGTTGGATCTCTTTAATATCCTTAACCTCTGTTTCAGCTGCTTTAATGCCACCGATTTCAACAACATGCGAAACAATTTCTATACCAAGCAGACTAAGCAGTTTCACCGCAACAGCTCCCGCTGCCACTCGGACAGTTGTTTCTCTTGCAGACGAGCGCTCTAAAACATTGCGCAAATCCCTATGTCCATATTTCATACCGCCATTCAGGTCAGCATGCCCTGGGCGCGGTCTTGTGATTTTACGTTTAATTTCGTCTTCTGCCTTTTCATCTATTGGCTCAATTCCCATGACATGGGTCCAATGAGTCCAGTCCCGGTTTTTAACTTGCAGAGCAACAGGTGATCCTAATGTCCTGCCATGACGAATTCCTGCTGTAATCTCTACTGTATCTTTTTCAATTTGCATTCTTCTACCGCGTCCATATCCCTTTTGTCTCCTGGCAAGATGCTTGTTGATATCTTCCTCAGACAACGGCATTCCTGCAGGTAATCCTTCTATTAAAGTTGTTAATTGGGGGCCGTGGGATTCCCCAGCAGTTATATATCTCATAAGGCTCCTCCTTCATCACTTTAAAGCATTTATGTAATAATATATCATATACTGTTATTCTTATGGTAATTTTCTTGCTTATATTGTACATCAGATTAACAAGGTACTACCATTCACTCTCTGCCGACGTCTCCTGATTATCTTTCATTTCAGTATGTCTATTAGCTATGTACCCTATGATGATTTCTCTTTTTATAAAAAAACGTATTTGTACTGATAAAATCATATACAGTTGGGTTGAAGATCTGTTCAGTACTGCCCACAAACAAAACTCCGCCAGGACGAAGTGATTGGGAAAATTTCTTATATAATAAACCCTTTGCTTCATCCGTAAAATAAATCAAAACATTACGGCATATGATTAAATCGTATGATTGGCCATACGAATCAGCCAGTAAATTATGTTTCTTGAACGTGACCGCATTTTTTATCTGTTGATTAATATGATAAAATCCATCCACGAATTCGAAATGCTTATTCTTTAACTCTACTGGTACTTCCCCCAAAGATTTTTCTGAATAAATGCCTCTCCTGCAAATTTCTAAGGCATTCTGATCTATATCGGTTGCCAGGATAGAGACACGATTCAGGGCATTTAAGCGGGTTAGCACCATGGCAAGTGAATAGGGTTCATCACCAGTTGAACAAGCGGCGCTCCAAATTTTCAAAGTCTTTTTTTCAGACAATAATTCTGGCAGAATCTCCTTCTCCAAAACCTCCCACCTTCTATAATTCCGAAAGAAGTTCGAAACATTAATCGTCATACGGTCCAGAAGCTCATTTAATAAATACTGGTCTTTACGAAGATGATTGTAATAATCCTGAAACCCATTAAAACCTTGTTTTTCATATAAGGAGGTAATTCTTCTTTTCATTTGCGCTTCCTTATATAAAGATAAATTGATTCCTGTTAAATAGTTAATCCCTTTAACAAACCCCTGATAGTCATCATTAATTTTTATCATATACCCCTACGACTCCAATAAATTCTTTTACTATAAGTATACAAAATTAGCAGATTCAATGATATAACCACACTTATTACGTATGCCCATAACGATCACATGATCTTTTCTATAAACCCCCATAAACCGGTAAGATATGCAATTAAAAAAGCCGCCAACCTTGTTGACAGCCCTTAATCTTTATCTATCTACTTAATAAATCCACTCATTCGCTAATTTTGTATATTCAGCAAGCTCTTCTTCTTTAAAGAAGATTCCAAGTTCTCTCTCGGCACTTGCAGGTGAATCAGAGCCATGGATAATGTTTTTGCCTACCGTTACACCATAATCTCCGCGAATTGTACCAGGAGCAGCATCTTTTGGATTGGTAGATCCCATCATTTGACGAGCAGTCGCAATCACATTTTCCCCTTGCCATGCCATTGCAAAAACTGGTCCTGATGTAATAAAGTCAACCAATTCACCAAAGAAAGGACGCTCTTTATGTTCCTCGTAATGCTTTTCAGCCGTCTCTGTTGGAATCATCATCAATTTCGCTCCAACAAGCTGAAAGCCCTTTCTTTCTAAACGTGATACAATTTCCCCGATTAAATTTCTTTGTACACCATCTGGTTTAACCATTAAAAATGTTTTTTCCATAATTACACCTCTGTTCGTATGTATGGGCTTTCAGAAAGAATAATACCATTATTTACATGTATAAAGCAAACGAAAAAGGAAATAGCATTTTAGTATTTCCTTTTTCCGATAAATCTTGCTATTTCATATAAATAATCCGTATTCTTCGACTCTGGCAATAATTCTAGAATATCAAATGCTTTATCCAGGTAAGCATTGCTTAAGTCGATGGATTTCTCGATTGCTCCTGATTGCTTGATAGATTCGAGTATAGGCTGCAACTCTTCTAACCTCATATCTTCGTGAACAGTTCGGATAAGCTTGGCCAATTGCGGTTGCTGTAAGGCATACAAAACAGGTAAGGTAATATTCCCCTGCCACAAATCACTACCCGCAGGTTTCCCTAGATCTTTTTCAGAGGCCGTGAAATCAAGTATGTCATCCATTATTTGAAAGGACATGCCCACATAGTATCCATACAAGAATAATTTTTTGTGTATATCCTCCGATACCCCTGCACTGATCGCACCTAATTGGCAGCTGGCCGCAATTAAGACAGCCGTTTTTCGTTTAATACGCTTTAAATAGTTACGTAGATTTTGATCAAAATTGTATTTATCACGTATTTGTTCTATTTCGCCAATGCTGACTTCCATGATGGTTTTAGCTACTACCTGATGTGCCAATGGATCTTTAATATGAGTCATAAGCTCCTGAGCCCTGGCAAATATGTAATCTCCTGTATAAGTAGCCATTTTATTATCCCATTTGGAACAAACCGTCAGTGATCCCCTACGCAGTTTGGCTTCGTCAATGATATCATCATGTACTAATGATGCTGAGTGAATAAGTTCCAGAGCAACTGCAGCATGCTTAATTTGATTAATATCATACTCTCCAAATTTTGCGGTGAGCAGTACAAAAACAGGGCGTATCCGTTTGCCTCCAGCTTTCAGAGTGTGCATAGATGCTTCCTGAAGTGGTCTGCATTCAGTTTGTATCGATGAACGCAGCTCTTTTTCGATTAATTGGATATCCTGTCTGAAAATTGAATACAATTTTGGTAATTTCATAGTTCCACTTCCCGTTAAACTAATATGCGCCCTTTATTTTGATTGTTTGAATCCAAAATGAGACGCAGCTGCACCACCGGAATAAGGTTTATATTTAACCTTCACAAAACCGGCTTCTTCAAAGAGTCTTTTCAATGCCGGTGCACTTGGAAAATCAGATGCAGATTCCTGCAGCCAGGAATACTCCTTGTAACTCTTAGCCAATAATTTACCCAAGAGAGGCATAATATGCTTAAAATAAAAATAATATAGCTGTCTGTAAACCGGTAACGTCGGTTGAGAAGTATCTAAACAAACAGCCATGCCACCCGGTTTCAGAACACGGTTCATTTCTTTCAATACCGTTAAGTAGTCAGGGACATTCCGAAGACCAAATCCAATTGTGACAAAGTCAAATGTATTATCTTCAAAGGGAATCTCCATTGCATTCCCATGAAGCAGTTCCACATTATTTAACTGCTCCTTTTTAACCTTTTGTTCGCCAATCTTGAGCATATTTTTACTGAAGTCCAAACCCGTTACCTTACCAGAGTCGCCAACCTGTCTCGCCAGCGCTATCGTCCAGTCAGCTGTACCGCAGCATACATCCAGTGCCTGATCTCCCTGTTTAACATCCATTTTTTTCATCGTATCGGCACGCCAACGCTTATGTAACTGGAAACTGATTACTGAATTCATGGAATCATAATTATCAGAAATCTTTTCAAAGACACCGTGTACACGTTCCTCTTTTGTTTGTTGTTTCATTATGAATTCCCTTTCCCCACATCGTCTTTTTATATGTTTTCAAGATTACCTTATACTTGTCTCAATCCGTAAAACCATTTCATCCTTAAAATTGTATTGCAACATAGCTGATCTTAATCTATCACTTACCTTTGTAATTTCCCTTTTAAGTAAATCTGATATTTTATCAGCAGTTTCATCATTTACACTATGTATTGATTGTAAGGCTTGAATAAATTTAGAGTTACACTTATTTTGATAACCGTCCAATTCTGCCATTAATCTATTCCATAATAAAAAGTCTATAAACAAATCCTTTTGTTCAATTACGTTAAAATACTCAGCTGTTTTTTCGACCAGTATGGTTTCAATCTGTTTAAGATACTTTACTAATGTATCTATATCAGCATCCTTATCCATATATAAGTGTACCTTAGCCTCATTCACTTCCTGAACTCCCCTGGACATTAGGTTAATAAACTCGATATCTTTTGTTTTCGCCAATATATGATAATACATACTGCTATAATAATCTCCAGCCAAAATCGATAACTGCCGTTTCCTTAATTTTGCCGGACTTTCGGATTCCTCTGTGTTTGAAACTCCCTCATGGGTATCCAGGGCAATTTGCATAAGCATGACAGATACTATGTAATATGGCATAAACTTTTGATCCACATTGGCATCACGCAGAATTTTAACCATAACCGCTATCATATCATCATTTATGACTGGCCGATCAATATGATCTAATATTAAAGAATGATAGATAAGTTTCTTTATCTCACTATTAAATTGTATGACTTCATTATTGATGCTATCCAATGGTAATCACCCATGCTTCCACTTCTGATTCCGTACCATAATCGGCACATTACGTATTCATCATACTTATCTTACTATCCTTTTAAATTGCTGTCGAATGGTTTAAAAGGAGAGAATAGATAATCGGTTATTCCTTTTCACTTTCTATTTCACCGTATGGCGTGTACATAACCGCTTTTCCTCTGATTTTCATAGCTGATGTGTGTTCTGTAAATTGAACAAATAACACTTCACCTTTATCAAGCTTTTCTGAATGATGGAATTTAGTATCCTCACCTCTGGTTAATCCAATAACACTCACTCCATCTTCCAATGCTTTTATAACTACAAAATCATTTGATTGAAGGTTCTCCATTCTCTTACTCCTTTTCAACTTTTATCTCATGATTATTTATTAATTAAGCTTAATACTTCCTGACGGGAGATTGAGTCTGTCGCCAATGTTCCTCTTACTGCGGAAGTAATTGTCTTCGATCCTGGTTTTTTAACACCTCTCATAGTCATGCACATATGCTCAGCTTCAACTACGACCATCACTCCATGAGGAGCCAGTGTGTCCATAATAGAATCTGCAACAGTTGATGTAATCCGTTCCTGTAATTGCGGCCTTCTGCTCACTGCTTCGACCGCTCTGGCTAATTTACTCAAACCTGTAACACGTCCGCCTTTTGGTATGTAGGCCACATGTGCCACTCCAAAGAATGGCACGAGATGGTGCTCACACATAGAATAAAAAGGGATATCCTTAACAAGGACTAATTCTTCATGATCTTCACCGAATACCGTTTCAAAATATTCTTTAGGATCCTGTCTCAATCCGGAAAATACCTCTTCATACATTTTTGCTACACGTTTAGGTGTGTCCAGGAGCCCTTCCCTTGTTGGATCTTCCCCAAGAGCCTCCAAAATCATTGTCACTGCTTCTTCTATTTTACCGCGATTGATTTCACTCATTTTATGTCTTCCTCCCATTGCTATACCTAATTTCAACTATTTCCATAGTAGCACATTTTATTCTTAGAGCCATAGATTATGGACTTCATAATAGAAAAAGAGTCATTACCAAAGAAATTGGTAATGACTCTAATCGCGTATAGCGCTTATTCAAGTAAAATCGTATGTAAAAATTACTTAACAGCGTCTTTAAGTGCTTTCCCTGGTTTGAATGCAGGTACTTTGCTGGCACTGATTTCGATTTCCTCACCAGTTTGCGGGTTACGTCCTTTACGAGCAGCACGCTCACGAACTTCAAAGTTACCGAAACCAATCAATTGTACTTTATCTCCATTTTTAAGAGCTTCTAAAATGGATTCGAACACTGCGTCTACTGCTTTAGTTGCGTCTTTTTTAGAAAGCTCGCTAGCTTCAGCAACAGCGTTGATTAATTCTGTTTTGTTCATGCCATTCACCTCCTCCCAAAGTATGCTTCCATTCTACTTCAATACTTTTTAAGTTGTAATGAAATATTTTCATCAGTCAAAACAAAAACTTGAAATAATTTGTCATTAATCATTTTTAACATAAAAAACCATTGATAAACATTGATATATAAGGGTTTTTGCTTTGAACTTGATTTCTGATAAAAGATTATCATAATCCATAGACCATATCAAGTAAATTGGCGAATTTACAGGCATTTATTCGAATAATGTAGGTTATTTTTCTATTTTTATTGCCATATCTTCTTATTTGAGGTATTTTGAAAGTTAAAGACATTTATAAAAACACTTGATTTTTGCAAAAAAATACAGAGGATTACGGATCCGTTACGGTCCGTAAAACCCTCTGTATCTGTTAAAGAATAATGGCAATTAATCCGCCAGATCCTTCATTAATGATTCTTTCAAGCGTTTCCTTTAATTTATATCGTGCATTCTCCGGCATCAAACTTAATTTAGCTTGGATTCCCTCACGAACTACAGTAGACAAACTGCGGCCAAATATATCTGAATTCCAGATGCTCAGAGGATTATCTTCAAAATCCGCCATTAAATAACGAACCAATTCTTCACTTTGTTTCTCTGTTCCGATTATAGGGGCAAATTCTGATTCAACATCTACTTTTATCATATGAATGGATGGCGCCACAGCTTTCAGCCTAACTCCAAACCTGGATCCCTGTCTAATGATTTCCGGTTCATCCAGACTCATATCCGCCAGAGAAGGAGAAGCAACACCATAACCCGTTTGTTTAACCATTTTAAGGGCATCCGCGACCTGGTCATACTCCGCTTTCGCGTAAGCAAAATCCTGCATTAATTCAAGCAAATGATCCTTCCCTCGTATCTCAACACCCACAATCTCTTTTAGAACCAGGTCATACAATTCATCAGGTGCTGATAAATCTATTTCGGCTACTCCCTGGCCCATTTCAATCCCAGCCAATGAAGCATGACCAACAAACTCATACTCTTCAAAAAGATGGACGAGTCTATCAACATCTCTAAGCCTTTTAATATCCTGAACCGTTTCTCTTATAGCATCCTGATAGCTGACCCTCAGCCAATGATTTTCATTAAGCACCATAACCCATCTAGGTAGATTCACATTCACTTCCAGAACAGGGAACTCAAACAATGCTTCCCGCAGGACATTTAACACATCCCCTTCCCGCATGCTCTCAACACTTATGGCAAGCACCGGGATATCATATTTTTCCTGAAGCTTAGCACGCAGAATCTCTGTATCCGGGTGATAAGGGCTGACTGTATTAATAATCATGATAAAAGGCTTTCCAACCTCTTTTAGCTCTTCTACGACCCTTTCCTCAGCATCTACATAGTCTAACCTTGGTATCTCTCCTATTGACCCATCTGTCGTCACTACAACGCCAATTGTAGAATGGTCCTGTATGACCTTACGAGTGCCAATTTCAGCTGCTTCATGAAACGGAATTGGCTCTTCATACCAAGGCGTATGAATCATCCTTGGCCCATTCTCATCCTCATATCCTTTCGCACCAGGAACGGTATATCCTACACAGTCAACCATACGAATATTGACCTCTAACCCTTCGTCTACCTGAACCTGCGCTGCCTGGTTCGGCACAAATTTAGGTTCCGTAGTCATGATCGTTCTTCCTGCTGCACTTTGTGGTAATTCATCAATCGTACGTGCTTTTTCAGCTTCACTTTTCATACCAGGAAGAACAACCAACTCCATAAATTTCTTAATAAATGTAGATTTACCCGTCCGAACGGCTCCAACTACTCCTAAATATATATCGCCGCCGGTTCTCTCGGCTATATCCTTAAATATATCGACCCTTTCCAAGAGATCCCCTCCCGATTCCTCCATATATGAGTACATATACGTAATTATTGATAGTCTTATAAACTTGGACACTATATATTTATGCTATAGCCCATTAAACTTATGACTAGTTTTTTCTCTCCTCTCCTTTTATGTAAACAACCGACTGCTATTTTGATTAAAAATGAACCAATTATTCGGAGTATCATGATAAAGCACCGAATTATTCAGGAGATGTCAAAATTTAAAATACAATCTGGAATAAAAAAAACCTTTCTTTTACAATATATTTTGTAAAAGAAAGGTTATTCCTCAATTGCCATAAAGACAGGTTTATTTGCTATTTGATCCCATGTATAAGGTAATGAATAGGCAGGAACAAAGAGGCTGTCTTTCACTAACTCTGCTCTTATATCTTCACCCTTTTTAAATCCCGCCGAACGATCAATAAGTAAATCATATAAATCCGGTGTATAGTCAATGTACAATTCGCCATCTTCGCCTAAAACAAGGTGTAACGATTTACCTGTGAAGGGACTTTTCACGGTAGGTTCCTTGTCAAATCCCATATTTTTATAGTTGAGTGCATAGACATTGGTACCAATTTTTTCTTCAAACGCAGGATAGCCCTGTGATTGAATTTGCAGCTTGGTATCCCGTATTGTCTCGGCTAAACGTAAATCAATCAGCCTAACAGTCGGATTTGTTTCTTCATTAACGAGTGTGTATTCAAAAATCCCGCCATTTTCATAGGCATTTCCCGGAATTTCAGACATATATTTTGGAACCAATTTCTGAAAATCAATTATGTATTTCATATAATACGGTGTATCTTGATCCTTTGTCACAATCGGCAACAGGTTGCCGCCATTATCTTTTCTATATTCCAAAACAGCTTTCTGAACGGATTCGACCTGATCTTCATAGGGTACCTGGTTTTGCTGTAAATTCTCCTGCGGATACATACACCCGGATAGAAAAAGAATTGTACACAGCAAGAATGTCATTCCAGATATTTTATGTAGTTTCTTATTCAACACTTTATCCATTTGTAGGACCACTCACAATAATAATGACCATAATAATGGCTGCTATAAACATAGATACATAGGCTATCGTGGCTAAAAGATATTTTAATATACCCTTTAATTTATATCTGCTTAGATATATAGCCAGCACTGCGATTGCCATTAAGCCCATCCCAGCAATCGAAATCCACATTTTTTGCATTGCTATGCTCAATATTCGGCACCCCTTTTTCATCAATTCTTTTTACCATATTTTTAAAAAGAATAATATTTTTTCAACCTTTGCTATTATAACCCAAAATATACCTAAAAGAAAACAAAAACGGAAGCTCGGGTTTTATATACCCAAACTTCCGTCCTGGACTAAATATATAGACTTAGACTAAGTTTATGCTGGCTCAGTCTTTTATAAAGTATACTATGTTTAAATGACCATCTCAGCAAGTAACAAATGCCTATTTTTTGACAAAATCATTAATTAATGATTATTAATCATGCTATCCATCAAATCTTCCATTTCATGCTTCTTGCTTCTAGTCATAAGATCATCTACTTCTGTCTTAATATCCTTGTCATTAAACAGGACATCGTACAAGGCAGTCGTAATTGGCATCTTCACTTGGTATTTCTCCGACAACTGATAAGCTGCCTTCGTTGTTCTCACGCCTTCAACAACCATTCCCATGCTTTCAAGAACCTCTTCAAGATTCTTTCCTTTTCCAAGCATATTACCGGCACGCCAGTTTCTTGAATGGACGCTTGTACATGTTACAATAAGGTCACCGATACCTGTTAATCCAAGGAATGTTAACGGGTTTGCTCCCATCTTCACACCCAGACGAGTGATTTCTGCAAGACCGCGAGTCATCAAAGCGGCTTTGGCATTATCTCCGTATCCAAGTCCATCCGTAATCCCAGCTGCTAAGGCAATAATGTTTTTCAAGGCACCCCCAATTTCCACACCAACTAAGTCTTGGTTTGTATACACGCGGAAATTTTGGTTCATAAATAAATCCTGAATACGCACTGCTGCCTCCATATTTTTAGAAGCAACCGTAACGGTTGTAGGAATCCTTCTGCTTACCTCTTCAGCATGGCTTGGGCCGGAGAGAACAATGATATCTTTTGCTATATCCAAAATTTCTTCTTCTATCATTTCAGATATACGCAGCAAGCTATCTGGCTCGATCCCTTTGCTTACATGGACGATTGTCACTTTATCCTGGACAATCGCTTTAACCTTGCGGGCCACTTCACGAATTGCTTTAGTCGGTACAGCAAAAACAATAACCTCTGAGCCAGACAATGCCTCTTCCAAATCATAGTATGCCTTAATAGCGGAAGGGAGCTTGACATCAGGTAAATAACGAATATTTGCCTGTTCACGATTTATCTCATTGACATGTTCTAACTCATGCCCCCAGATTTTTACCGCATGTCCGTTATCTGCAAGGACAATTCCAAGTGCAGTTCCCCACGAACCTGCTCCCAAAATGGTGACTGATTGTTGCATAGACTCCACTCCTCAAAAAAATTATTTACGTAGTCGAGAAAATATTTTTATAGGCGTTCCTTCAAATCCAAATGCATCTCTAATTTTATTCTCCAGGAAGCGTTCATAGGAGAAGTGCATTAATTCTGGATCATTTACAAAGACAACAAAGGATGGCGGCTTAACGGCCACTTGTGTAGCATAATATATTTTCAACCTTTTGCCGTGATGGGTTGGCGTTGGATTCATTGCTACTGCATCCATTATAACATCATTCAGGACATTCGTTTGGATACGCTGTGCATGGTTTTCACTTGCCAAATTAATCATTGGAAGCAAAGTATGGATACGTGCTTTCGTTTTAGCAGACAAGAACACAATTGGAGCATAGTCAAGGAACTGGAATTCAGCCCTGATTTTCTCTTCAAACTTCTTCATCGTTTTATCATCTTTTTCAACTGCATCCCATTTGTTCACTACAATAACGATAGCTCGTCCTGCCTGATGGGCATACCCAGCAATCTTTTTATCCTGTTCAATAATGCCTTCTTCCCCGTCGAGGACCACTAGGACAACATCTGAACGTTCAATAGCTCGTAATGCACGTAAAACACTGTACTTTTCAGTACTTTCGTATACCTTACCTTTTTTCCTCATTCCAGCGGTATCAATGATGACATAATCATCGCCATTATATTTATATGGAGAATCGACCGCATCTCTTGTTGTTCCTGCGATATTACTTACAATAACGCGCTCTTCACCCAAAATCGCATTAACTAATGAGGATTTTCCAACATTCGGTCTACCGATCAAGCTGAACTTAATCACATCTTCGTCATAGTCAGGTGCTTGGTGATCAGGGAAGCTTTGTACAACAGCATCTAGCAAATCCCCAATTCCAATTCCGTGAGAGCCAGAGATTCCTATTGGTTCACCAAAGCCCAATGCATAGAAATCATAGATCTGATCGCGCATCTCAAAGTTATCCACTTTATTTACAGCAACGACTACTGGTTTCTTTGAACGATAAAGAATTTTTGCCACTTCTTCATCAGCAGAAGTCAATCCCTCTCTGCCACTCGTCATAAAAATAATAACATCCGCTTCATCAATAGCAATCTCTGCCTGTTGACGAATCTGTTCTAAAAACGGTTCATCCCCTATATCAATACCGCCTGTATCAATAATATTGAATTCATGGTTTAACCATTCTCCAGAACTATAAATCCTGTCTCTGGTTACTCCGGCTACGTCTTCTACAATTGATATTCTTTCTCCTACAATCCGATTGAATATTGTAGATTTCCCTACATTCGGCCTGCCTACTATGGCTACAACTGGTTTTGGCATGGTCGTTCATCCTTTCAACTATCCTAGCTAAATTCCTGTTTATTTTCACTGAATTGTTAGCATGTTTAATGTATTTATATTTTATGAAAAAAGAACCCTTCTTAATCATAAAGAAGGGTCTAACTATATTATGATAGCAAACGTTTCGCAAAGTAACAACTCTTCTGCTATATTTCCTTACTATTTTTGACGTGAAATTTAAACTCCCTTGGAGTTTTCCTTTCAATATTCTCGGTAAAAAGTAAACTAAATTACTTTTCTTAATGGAATTTATCCAACAGGTTTTTATCTAACGCCCTTACCTTTTAACCCTACATGCTGCTGATGATAAATCCTTCGCCTCGGTATTCTTTTTGTCCATAGATTATTGGTTTTATTTAAAAGGATAGTAATGGTTATCGCCAGTAACAAAAGGTCCAATGATTCAAATGTACCTATCGCTTTAACTGGAAACCCGTAAACATATAAAATCCCTGAATAAACTGCTTCACCAAGTATAATGGCAACACTAAGTATACTGACCCTTTTAGTTGATTCTAAAAAGATTATACTCAGTACAACCAGCATACCGGCCGCAATATAAATCCAGTTTACAATAAACCATACTGGATATAGAACTGAATAAATTCTAATACATATAAAGGCAATAGTAATAAAAAAAATAGCGACTGTCATTCTAATTAATTCTTTATTCGTCCAATGTCTCCATTGATAAAAAGACCAAAGCAGGGCCGCAATAAAAAACAGATTTAAATGTATACTGAATATATGGATGGACAGACCGGCAAAGCAAATCCCTGCCAATAGTCTGATCATTCCTCTCCGTCTTATCTTAACCGATTCATCTGATATAAAAATAAAATACCAACACCCAAGCCACATTAAACTGAAAAATAAATAACCTTCATGCATAAAAACCTCCCTTAGCAGTATGCCAACTTTCAATTTTTTTAAACATTTCAAATGTAATAGGAAATTGATTTATTTAACACATCTTCGGTAAGCAGGGCATTCGATTCTTTTCTATAAATTCAGTAGATACCCAAAGACACCCTCACTTTCATAAACAGATATTCTACATAACAGATTTTTTCAGCCACGCTAATTCTGGCCCTTTAATCGCAATCACGACCAAGTTACACTCTAATCCTCGGGTCATTTCACAAAACTAAATAATACAGAGTGAAGCATAACGCTGATTGGTAACTTTATTCGATTTTTTGTTTATACATAGAAACAGCCCTTCTCTATACCTGAGAAGGGCTGTTTTTTACTTAATATTAAACCTAAAGCATGCAAGCCTGTAAGGGCATCTAACACATTACTTTATTTTTTTAAATTCTTTAACTGCTCTCCAATCATTTCACCTAATTGGAAGCCTCTTGTTTCTTCAGGGAGTTCATAGTTATCCATTTCAGCAGCTGGATTTTCTTGCAATTCTTTAATACTTAGAGATAATCTGTGCTCATCCTCATTCACGTCAAGCACTTTAACTTTAATAACATCTCCCTCAGACATAACCTCATGAGGAGTGCCGATATGTTTATGTGAAATTTGAGAAATATGCACCAAACCTTCTACACCAGGGAATACTTCCACAAAAGCACCATAGGATACAAGACGTTTAACCGTCCCTTCCAAAACACTGCCTTTTTTTGCTTTATCAGTAATATCTGACCAAGGTCCAGGCAGGGTCTCTTTTATGGATAATGAAACTCTTTCAGTATCACGGTCAATAGATAAAATCTTGACTCGGACGTTGTCTCCCTCTGAGACAACATCTGAAGGTCTGTCCACATGTTCATGAGAAAGCTGAGATACATGAACTAAACCATCAATACCTCCAATATCAACAAATGCGCCGAAATCAGTTATTCGCTGAACCGTTCCTTCAAGGACTTGGCCAGCCTGTAAAGATTCCAGAACGCCAATTTTTTTCTTTTCTTTCTCTTCACGCACAACATCTCTGTGTGAAAGGATTAAGCGGTTTTTTTCTTGGTCCAGCTCTACAATCTTAAACGCTAGCTCTTTCCCTTTGTAGTCAGAGAAATCTTCAACGAAATAATCTTCGACAAGCGAGGCAGGTACAAATCCACGTACTCCCAAGTCAACAACTAGACCGCCTTTTACAACGTCTTTAACCTCAGTTTCAATTATTTCACCATTTTCAAATGAAACAACCAGGTCTCCCCACGCTTTTTCTGCATCTACTTTTCTTTTCGATAGAATCAGAGCTTCATCTTCGACTTTGATAATCTCAAACTCAAGCTCGTCCCCTTCCTTCACCACATCTGAAGCTTTTTCAACGTGCAGACTGGAGAGCTCACTGATAGGGACAATGCCATCATGCTTACTATTTTCAACTTCAATTACGACTTGTTTTTCTTCAACTTTAGTTACAGTCCCACGCACTCTTTGGCCTACATTAAACTCGGTTACATTAATATTGTTCATATCCTCTGTCATATGTACTCCTCCTAACGATCACGGGTTCAATTACCTTTCAATTTATATTTAATACCACTAATCCGCCAGTATTAAACAATATTCTAAATAATCTCTTTTTTCTAACTTCTTATAATTTGTACTATTTGTCAAGCAGGATGTTTAGCGGTTTTGATCAATCAATTGCTTTATATGAGCCATTATGACTTTCGTCACTTCCTCAGGGGAGGCTTTTTGACTACGGTATTCTTCCATGTCAATTGGAGGACCGTATATAACTTTTGTTTTAGAAAATGGTTTATAGGAACCAATCACGGCACAGGGAATAACTTTAGCGTCCGTTCTCAACGCAAAGAAGCCTGCACCCGCAAGACCCTCTCCCAATTCGCCTGTCTTACTGCGAGTTCCTTCAGGAAACAGACCTAAGACATGTCCATCTTTTAAAGCACCCAATCCCTTTCGCAAGGCATTCCGGTCACTCATACCTCTTTTAATAGGAATGGCATGAACACGCGGTAAAATAGTTTTAAGAACAGGTACATTAAACAGTTCTTCTTTAGCGATAAAATGAACATCCCGCGGGCACGTCATCCCTACAACTGGCGGGTCTAATTCACTGATATGATTGGAGCATAATAAAACACCGCCTGTCTCAGGAAAATGTTCTCTTCCTGAAACTGAGACACGGTATAAGGGAGTTAGAGCTATCTTTACTACGCCCCTGGCAAATCTATAAAAGCTCATCCATATACTCCTTTCTCATTCGCTATCTTCATAATAGCATCCACCACTTCATCAATTGAAAGACTTGTTGTATCAAGTTCAATTGCATCTGCTGCTTTTTTCAAAGGAGATACTTCTCTTTCTGAATCAAATTTATCACGGGCCGCAATATCTTGTTTTAATTGTTCAATATCCGAGTCAAACCCTTTTAAGATATTTTCTTCATGTCTTCTTTTGGCACGCTCATCTACACTTGCAAGCATAAAGATTTTGACTTCAGCATTTGGCATAACTTGAGTACCTATATCTCTGCCATCCATTACAACGCCGCCTTGTTCAGACAGGAGCTGTTGTCGTCGAACCATTTCTTCACGGACCAGTTTATGCTGAGAGACAGCGGAAACATTTTTAGTTACATTCGGCGTTCTTATCTCTTCAGATACAATAACTCCATCAACCAGTACATCTTGTCCTTGTTCACTATTCTGCAATTTTATATCCGTAGACATTAATAGATCATAAAGAGCTGCTTCGTTATTCGGATCTATTCCATTATTTAATGCCTTATAAGTTAAAGCCCTGTACATTGCACCTGTATCAATATATATGTATGTTAGCCTTCTAGCAATAATTTTCGCTACTGTGCTTTTACCTGCAGCAGCAGGACCATCAATAGCAATCGATAATTTCTTTTTCATTTGTTCCTCCTTGTTGTACACAAAAATTAATCATGACTATTTTAACACAGCTTTACAGGATATAAATCAATATGAATGTAAAAAAATGAGACAAAGTACTTTACTTTGTCTTTAGAAAACCTAAATATTCATTTGCTGGAAATTGCATCCATAATTGCTGTATAATTATTTTCGATGACGCCTTCATATCTTGCGAGTGTTTTCCATTTAGTAAAGGTATGTTCACGATGAAAAACAAGCTGAAAAAATAATAAAAATAAAAGTTGAATGATAGCCATTTTCTTGATAAATCGCTCTACCGCATTCATATGGAACAATCCTCCTCTTACTTATGAGTTTGTCCATACAGATATGTATTTAATCCCCAAAACCTCTGTTTCTTTCCTCCAATTGCCTTTCAAAACAATAACGCAGCAAAATTTGCCGTTCTGCTTCAGTGATTTCGGTAAATTCGACAGATACTTTTTTTCTATTATTCAAAACTTCGACAATTCTTTTCACTTGTACCTGAATGGGTAGTTCACACACTTCCCTATTTCTCATCTCAAATGTAAACTGCAGTATTAGATTAGTATGAGTATCAATCTTTAAATTTTGAGGAACAATGATTGCTGCTCCTCCTGCGCTAATATCCGTTGTTAATGCCGTAAAGGGGGGGAATTCATTATTAATGGGCTGTACATTTACTTTTGTGGACAAGCTTACACGCACATATTCTCTTCGCTGAATTTTTTCCAGATATTCATCACCAGGATAATCTAAAAGCAGCAAAGGTATATTTTCCCTTACTCTTCCCTGGATTTCCGTATTAAACAGATAGGTATTTTGATCCTTTCCAACAAATGTTCCCCTGAAATTCGTTCCATTTATTAAGTAATCTATTCTGTTCGTATATATATTAACTGGATAATCAATATAAAGAATCCCATCTCTAACATCCATTAACTTGCATCTATATGTTTCAGGCTGATCTAATTGGCTCTTCTCAAGTATGATGGTCATTCCGATTGTTAACATAGTTAAACCATTTCCCCTCTGACATGTGTAAGAATATTCCAAAACAAGGACTTATGTACTATTATGACAGAGAATACAAAAAAAGGAAAAGACCGTTTCCAGCCTTTTCCTTAGATTATTTTTTATGAGACATCATCATACACTTTTCTTGCTTCATGCATGATTTCTACTTTTTCTTCATGCCCGTTTTCAGCATTAATAAAAATTCGGTAGGTATCATCACCTACTGTTCCCATAAATTCATAACAGAGTACATCTTCATATAAATTATTTGTGATAACGGCTAATCTTTTTTCCATAATCATTACTTTTCCACTGATTTGCTTTTCAGCTTCTTTTTCAGTGATAGCCGGTTTATTAATTTTTCTTTCCTTATCATGATTTTGAAGATAATCGTCTGCTCCCAATCCGATGATATCTCCATTATCTAGTGCTACTTTGATACGGATTGCTTCAGGATAGATCCTCACTTGATCTTTAACCGTTACAAACGTATAAACACCAACATTATTATATTGAGTACTTTCAAATAACTCCATATTCTGATAGCCCATGTTATTCAGATATTGCCGAGCTTTCTTATATCCATCGTTTAACCCGATCTTAGCATCGGATACTTGACGATCATTAATAATATAAATTGGATGTCCACCTTTTTTAGTCAAATCGATTCCAATCATATTACCTGTAGAAGCACTCTTCAAATTCACATGATAGAACTCGTATTTTGAACCATCCTTATTTGCAGTTACGCTGACAGTTTTAGCATTAGAGACACCTGTATATTTTTTTGCCAGTTCAATTGCTTCCTTACGGGTTATTTCTTTTCCGGACAAATTTTTATAATCTATGTTTTTTTCCTCCACAGATGTAAATGTAGGTCCATATTCACTTTTTTGTCCAATTGACTTTACATTTTTATCTATCGTTTTAAGTCCATCAATAACTTGGTTGTCCCGTTGGCTGTCCCCCTTCGTATCCGCCAAGGCTGTTTCCACATCCATCCAACGTAAATCATTGTCGCTGATTTTCCTTTGAACACTCCTTAGCTCATCTCTTATTTCCGTTGCGTCACTATACAGAGCTTTTAATGTATTATATTCTTCATCAGATAGCGGACTTTTATCTAAATCTCGCACAGATGTCTTATAGGCGAAATCACCGATATTTGTTAAAAATTTCTCCGTTTCATGAAATGGCATTAATGTTAGGGGCAAATGACCAACATTATTATGTGCTTCACTTGTTAATCTCCAAACCTCAGCCAATGCCGGAGATAGAGAATCCTTTGTATTCATAGCCAATGTCGTCCCGATTTTATCATTTAACACATCAATTTGATAGTTCAGATCATTAAAGGCACGCTGATAATTATTCTCGGTTTGATTCATGATAGCTATTTTTTCTTGATGATCCTGATATGCCCAGTACGCTGTTCCAACTAAACCGATTAGCAATACAGCAATCACGATATTTCTTATCATTACATTCACCTCAGTTGCAGAATATATGCTTGCCGATTTTTTTTATTTGCGGACGACTCCATATCCATGAACTTGTCGCTGTTTCCGGGTTAAAATAATATTCAGCTTCACCGGTCGGATCCCAACCATTGATAGCATCTATAACTGCGTTTCTTGAACTCTCATTAGGTTCAAGCCAGATTTGTCCGTCAGCTACCGCAGTAAATGCTCCCGACTGAAATATAACCCCTGAAACTGTATTTGGAAACGATGAACTTTGGACCCTATTCAAAATAACCGCAGCAACTGCTACCTGACCCTCGTATGGTTCACCTCTCGCTTCACCATGAACTGCGTTCGCCATTAACTTTATATCACTTTCCGAAAATCCAGCTGGTATATTTGCAGCTGTACCGGTCGTCTTTGTGGATGTGTTCTTTTTCGCCGTATTTGTTGATTTTGTCGTTTTATTCGATGATGATTTTGGCTTAACTTGATGCTCAATTGGAGTTCCCTGATAATAAGTAAACTCATTTCCTGAATTGATTTGTTTTTTCACCCAGGAAGCATTGTAATTAGAGGCGCTAACCAGTTTACTTTTAGTCTTTGCTCCACCTAACCCATCAATAGGTAAGCCGAATTGTTCCTGAAAATTACGCAATGCCCAGTATGTTCCCCATCCAAAGACCCCATCGATTTTTCCATGATAAAAGCCTATATTTTGAAGACGCGCCTGTAATTCGATGACATCATCTCCGACAGCTCCCCTTTGAATCACTTGATTGGTAAATGCTTCAGTCTGGATATCAAAAATGGGTGAGAGGAATAAAAAACAACCAATTATTGAAAAGGATACTAACTTCCTTACTAAACCCTTCATTTCATGCCCTCCTGTAGAATTAATGACAGTAAGGGTAGTTTTTGCAAACACATATAAAATATTCAGTCCAACATGAAAATCATTTTCAAACTAGAGGATTGATGATTATAAAAATAAGTTGCATACAAAAGCTTTTTGAGCTGATAGCAGAGAAAAGCAAAGTTGAATGGAGGTAGGGAAAAATCATTTAGGATTGTAGAAGCAGTGGGGTATGAAGCATATTCTTTGTAACATAATAAGCAACAATTTCAGGATGAATTCATGACCTTTATTTACCCTGGAGGATTAAAGCCGCAGACAACATAAATAGATAAAACATCCTTTAAAATAAAAAAACAAACCCTAATCAAATCTACTCCTAAAAAGAAGCAGATTTAGATTTAGTGTTTGTTTCTATTTTACTGCAGTTTACAGTTTATTAAACTGATTCAAATGACTGTTTAAAAGCCTTTTCTGTTAAAATTCTTGCCTTTTTTACTTTCCAAAGTCCGAGACCCCATAGACAGAACATAAATGGAATTAAATATACATACCATTTTTCCTGCTCCATCAATATATAGTTAAAGGAACCATGCAAGGCAATCGGAATGAACAAGGCTGTCAGCATATAAGTCAGCTTTAACCTGGGCTGGGTTTGGAATTTGGCTTTCCCAAAATAAAAGCCCATGATGACCCCAAACAGTCCATGACTTGAAACAGGGAACATCGCTCTTCCCCATGCATATTCAAGCCCATTCGAAAATAAATAGAGGATATTTTCCAATGTTGCAAACCCCAAAGAAATAGAAACTCCATAAACAATTCCATCATAGGGTTCATCAAAATCAACATGGCCATAGATCAACCAAAGGAATAAAGCCCACTTAATCAGCTCTTCTACCATTCCCTTTTCAAAGAAGGCATCAGCCCAAACAGAAAGAAAAAGCCCTTCTGCCTGGATGACATATTGAATAAACATAACAGGTATGACAAATAACGCACCATAGATAAATACTTTAAATACAACTGATACAGGCTCAGTGTTATATTGATCTTTCAGGTAAAAATAAATTAGCAAGGCTATACCAGGTGCAACGCCCGCTGTTAATATATTTAACATGGATTACCCTCTCTTTTTTACTCTTTCGTCCTTTAATCGTAACACGGACGAAAAAAAAAGAAAATCAAGAATTCTCACAGCTTTCATGTGATTAGTGTAATTCGAACCCTACAACTTAAACGCAGCCTTGATATCGACATTACCATTGGATAATAATATGGCCAATTTCAATCTTGCCTTCTTGCTGTCATAATCCTCACCTAGAATCACACCCCTATTTTGCAGGTCATGCGCACTGCCGTGGTATCCATAGGCAGGATACACTTTTCCTTCTTCCGCACTTGTACTGATAACAATTGTTATCCCGTTATCCAAAGCAGATTGGATTGAGTTGACCATTAAAGGTGTTACTTGCCCACGGCCGACTCCTTCTAGCACAATTCCACGTGCGCCGGCATTTACAGCGGCATCAATCATAATCCCATCTGCACCTGTATAGCATTTTACGATATCAACGCGCGGTATTTCCGGACCGATTTTGTAAGATTCATTATAGATCGGCTTTTGATAGACGCTGACTACATCATTATCGATGATTCCAAGATATCCATAACCAAATGATTCAAAGCCCTGGAGATTCGAAGCATGGACTTTTTTCACGTATCTTGCAGAATATATCCGCTCATTAAAGACAACCAAAACTCCGCTATGCTTTAAGTGTTGATTTGCGGCTACATAGATTGAATTCCGTAAATTGGAATATACATCGGTTCCGACATCCTGAGGGGAGCGCTGTGAGCCTGTTACCACTATTGGTCTTGGATCTTTAGTTGTTAGATCAAGAAAATAAGCCGTTTCCTCTAACGAATCCGTTCCATGAGTGACTACCACTCCACAAACTCCTTCATCCTCCAATTCCTTTTCAATGGCTTCTTTTATTAAAACCATATCTTCGAAACCAATATGCATGGAAGGCTTTTGCATTAAATCTATAATTTTTATATCGAAACCCTCCGGCAACTGACAGAGTGCTGCTAATTCCTCACCACTCATAGCACCCGAATTCAGAAGTCCTTTAGAGATTTCTTTACTGGCAATCGTTCCACCAGTCGTAATTAGTGAAATTTTCTTCATTTTACACCTCTTAACAAGTAATCAAGCATTCTTAATGCTACTCCAACCCTTCCTTATCTTTTACCGCATTTGCTATTTGTCCACCATGAAATCTTCCATTCTCAATAAAAATTTCATTAGCATTATTTCCGGCCACAATCACACCAGCCACAAATAGGTTCTCTATGTTTGTTTCCATTGTTTGCTCATCAATCATTGGTTTCCCTGTATCACTTTGTATTTCAACACCTACATTGGTTAGAAGGCTGTAATCCGGATGGTACCCTGTCATAGCAAAAACAAAATCATTTTGTATTTCGATTATTTGCCCCTCTTTTTCATAAATGACAGTTTGCTCTTTAATCTCTTTTACGACTGAATTAAATTCCATTTTGATAATTCCGTTGCGGACATATGATTCAAACTCGGGCAAAATCCAAGGTTTAATGCTTTTTGAATAAACATTTCCCCGATATATGACTGTTACTCTTGCTCCCGCTTTTACAAGCTCTAGCGCAGCATCTACGCTTGAATTTTTGCCACCGATCACAACCACATCCATATCGTAGAAAGGATGTCCTTCTTTGAAATAATGGTATACCTTATCCAAATTTTCACCTGGTATATTCATCATATTTGGTTGATCATAATAGCCCGTTGCAATGATACAGTATGGTGTTTCATATTCATTTTTGGTTGTTTTTATTCTAAATAATCCATTCTTCTGCTTTTCTATTACTTCCACACATTCATATGTATTTATTCTGAGATTCTTCCTCTTCGCTACTTCTCTATAGTATGTTAATGCCTGGAGTCGAATAGGTTTCCGATTTTCAGTAATGAAAGCGACATCCCCAATTTCTAATTTCTCACTGGTTGAGAAAAAGGTTTGATGTGTTGGGTAATGATAAATCGAATTAACAATATTCCCCTTTTCAATAATCAATGGATTTTTACCAATTTCCTTTAAACTAATGGAAGCTGACATACCACATGGTCCGCCGCCAATCACAATTGCTTCTTCATAGTGCATACTTCTTTCCTCCAAATAACCGTAAACTGGAATTTCAATTTGTATGTAGTATCTAGTACTTCTCAATGAATATTTAAATAACCCTTTTAGAATAACATTTTTAGAACCTAAACTCATCCACCACATGCAAAAAAGTTTTCTATCTCACGAGGGACAGAAAACTTTCTTATTGTTTGCAGTATTAAATCCAGCCTCTGAAACGCGATGCTTCGGCCATTTTCCGTACCCCAACCATATAGGCAGCGAGGCGCATGTCTACACGGCGGGATTGAGCTGTATCGTAGATGGTATTAAATGATTTAACCATTACTTTTTGTAATTTTTCCTCAACTTCTTCTTCAGTCCAATAGTATCCTTGATTATTCTGTACCCATTCAAAATAAGATACTGTAACACCACCGGCAGAAGCTAAAACGTCCGGTACTAACAGTATACCGCGATCTGTTAGAATACGCGTTCCTTCCAAAGTGGTTGGACCATTAGCAGCTTCAACGACAATCTTCGCTCGTATATTGTGAGCGTTTTCGTCTGTAATTTGATTTTCAATTGCGGCAGGTACCAAAACATCACATTCCAGTTCAAGTAATTCTTGGTTGGTTATCGTATTCGTGAATAGGTTGGTTACTGTACCAAAGCTGTCTCGACGATCCAGCAAGTAATCAATATCAAGGCCATCGGGATCATGTAAAGCCCCATTTGCATCTGAAATACCGATTACCTTGGCACCGGCATCATGCATGAATTTTGCCAAAAAGCTTCCTGCATTTCCAAAGCCTTGGACAACAACTTTCGCTCCTACTAAATCCATTCCACGTTTTTTAATCGCTTCATGGATACAAATAGTTACCCCTTTGGCAGTGGCTGATTCCCTGCCATGTGAACCGCCAAGAACAAGCGGTTTACCGGTAATAAATCCCGGAGAGTTAAATTCATCTATACGACTGTATTCATCCATCATCCAGGCCATAATCTGTGAATTGGTGAAAACATCCGGTGCCGGGATATCTTTTGTAGGACCGACCAATTGGCTTATCGCCCTGACATATCCACGGCTAAGCCTTTCCAATTCCCGAAAAGACATATTGCGCGGATCACATATGATACCGCCTTTTGCCCCTCCATACGGTAAGTCTACAATGCCACATTTCAAACTCATCCATATGGATAAAGCTTTAATCTCATTCTCTGTAACATTAGGATGAAAACGAATTCCACCTTTTGTCGGACCTATAGCGTCATTATGTTGAGCACGATAACCAGTGAAAACCGTTACAGAACCATCGTCCATTTTAACAGGGATTTTCACAGTTAGCATACGAAGCGGTTCCTTCAATAATTCAAATACCTCTTCTGGATATCCAAGCTTATCTAAAGCCTTATGGATGACAGTCTGAGTCGATTTTAAAACATCTAGTTTGTCCTCAGTGGAATGATGGTCGGCTGTCATTATAGTACCTCCTACAGATGTATAATAAGTAATATTTTCCTACCAGCATAAGTATACAACTTTGGCAATTGTCTGGAAAGTGAAATAATAGAATAATAGGGTTAAAAATTACAAAACAAAAATTTTTGAAAAAATATTCAGATTTATTATTCGCTTTTATAAATTCAGTATACTTAATAAAGCCTGGAAAGTGCAAGAGTACTGTTTTGGCCTTTATAAACACGCTTAGATTAAATAAAAATAACCACATCTTTTAGATGCGATTATGATAGGAAATATTTTTTTATAATAGTAATTATATTCTCTTTACTTATCCTGTGTCCGTAATCCGACAGGTATTCTTTACTCAAGGTCGAGAATTCTCCAAACTCCAAAAGAATAGACATAAGAGTTGCTTGGTTTATAAGAGTATCTTCTTTTATCTCTAAATAGTATTTGGACTTCCAAAAATAAAGGATTCCTTTCACATTCCAGCTAGTCTTTATAATTCTGCAAGCTTGTACCACATCATCAAACTCCGCAAATTCATATATGACTTGATCTCGCTTCATTATATTAACAGATAGGTACCCTTCTATTTCTTCTTCTTCTTCTTCGAGATCTTCGTTTAAATTGTACGCATCCCTTTTTAAAATTATATAGATTCCGTAGCATGGATAAGAGTATACATCCATCTGAAAAAATCCAGCAACCAAATTCCCACATTCTTCAAGCACTTCTTGAATAATATGATAAAAAAAGCTATGGGTTTCCACCGAATGACTGGTTAGCACCTGACAGGTAACACCTCTGTCTTCCAATTCATCGTAGGGAATAAATAGTTTGAACAATGTCGGATTGATTTGTTTAAGCTTCATGAAAAAATCCTCCTGTAGCTACTCTCTCCATTCCATTGTATGAAGGGAGTCACAGTCGGTACCTTGTTTTAAAATCATGAAGGAGTTAACTTCTTTAAATGGATTAAATGAGTCTCAGGTTTTGCCATTAATCGCAGCGGAAGTAAGCTTGTTCCATATCCATTACTTGTTAGGATGGTCGTATCATTCCTCTCGCTGACGCCGCCTAATTTATATCTGCCCATTCCAAAAATCCTAATTTGTCCCCCATGTGTATGGCCGCTCAATACTAAATCAATTCCATATGATTTCTCAATTTCCTTTTCAATTTTCGGAGTATGACTGGCTAGAATTCTAAAACTGTCAGATTCCACTTCTTCCATTGCCAAATCAAGCCGCCCCGTTTGTTCCTCTTCATCATAAAAGTCAATTCCAAGCAGGCGTATTTTACCGCCATCCTTTGTTTCAAACAGTACGCTTGTATCTAGTAATTCATGGATATCCAACTCTACAAAAAGTGCATCCAGTTCATGTCTATCTATTTCATAATCATTATTACCCCATATGAAATAAACAGGACCTACACTTTTTAATTTAGTTAAATTTTCTTTTATTCTATCTAGCGGTACCCCTTTTTCAGCTAGGTCACCGCCAATTAAAACAAAATCAGCCTTCCCTTTTACCTGCCCAATAATTTCATTACTGATGACCCGCCTATGTATATCTGAAATAAAAAAGATTGTGATGGTCTCATCACTTGGAAATGTACTGAATTCAAACGTATGATCAATCACTCGGTCCTGATGCGCAAGCCTGTACATATATATGAGTAAGCACACACATAAAGCAATTAATAAACCAAAAAAGAACAGCACTGCCATAGTATCTCCCTTTCAATCCTTTATATCTTATAACTAAAAGAAGCCAGCCTAATAAATGACTAGCTCTACATTTATTTATATCTTTATTTTTGATCAATATGCAAAACTTTTTCATCAATATGCAAGACTCTAAAGCCTGATTCCTCTAATTTACGGATAAATTTATCTACATTCGGCGCTTTCACTACTTTAATGACAATGCGCCTTAAAAGTTTATCGGTTTCATCAAAGGTAACTAATGAAATTATTTGTTGCTGATATTGCCTTGCAATCTCAGTTAACCTGGCAATACGCCCCTTGGTTTCGACTGTAGTTAATGCTATCCTCACACCAGGTACATGAACGCCAAAGGTACTCTGGAATTGTTCAATTATATCATAGCGCGTAACAATGCCATGGAAATACTCGTAATCATCCACTACGGCTAATAAAGGTGTCTCTTTTAAGTCCAAAAATATATTTTCGTATATTTCGTCTTCTTTTAATGTTTTGTTTACCTCAGCGATCGATTCTGCTTTTGTTTCCTTTAAAAAAATATCTCTCGGCAGCTCTGATAAGAAGGCTGCTTTGTATACTCGATACCTTGTGATCGTACCTATATACTTATTTCCTTTAAGAACTGGCACTCCCTCAATTTGATGTTCATCCAGCACCGAGAAAACCTCTTGAAGAGTATCATTGTAAGAAACCGTATGACAATGATATTTTGAAATCATGATATTCTTTACAAACATCAAAGCACCCCCACCGCAATCTAGTATAAACATTCCCTATAATTGATACTTATTCGACAAATCTCAGACTTTACCTGCCTATTTTGTGAAAAATTATTTATTTTCGTGAAAAAGATTAATATCATATAAATCTTTAAATTTATTAAAGAGGATATGTCTATTTTTCCAAGCTACATCATTTTTCCATAGATCCTTACTCCTATCTATAATCTCACATCGCAGTGCGTGAAATTCCTTTTCTGCCTTGTCCATCTTTTTTTTGTAATAAAGCATCCCTCCATACATAAAGGCAAGCATTAGCATACAGAGAATGATAAACTCATTGTCAAAAAAATAGTTATACATGGACATAAAAGAATAAGAATAAAGAGGAATAATGTTCTTATATACATAAACAACTAGAATTGCTGTTAAACCTAATGTAATGTAAATAAATAAAAAATGACGGGATTTATAATGATCGAACTTGCGTTTTCTTTTCACCACATTGTTGAGCATTATTTTTGTAGCCTCATCGGTATGTTCGTCCAAATCATTGATATACGCTTCCATAAACCACCTCTCCTTTTCATAATCATGTTTATGAAAAGAAGCGGTCAATTATGTAATTCTTGTCCATTATTTATTTACCCGTTCCCTATACATGCTTACTTTTACTAAATCTATTATAAGACTGCTTTTACCTTGCCAGCTTGCTTATTTATGACAAATCCAAGGATTAAATCAATGGTGAAATGCATCGCGATTGTAACAAATAAATTGCCTGTCCACTCATAGATAAACCCAATAAAGAAACTTAACAGTAAGATATTCACAAACAAGTATACATTATATAAATACCTTATATGGATTAGTGCAAATATGAGGCTGGCCATCCATAAACCAACATATGTTTGAATGATTCCCCTGAATAATAATTCCTCACTGATAGAAACTAAAAGGACAATAAAGACTAGTTGCCGTCCATTGAGAGAACTAAAAATACGTTGATTGATTCCGCCATCATTAAAGTATCTCTCGGGAAGATACCTCATCGAAAGTAAGTCGTAGAGAACTACCAGCAATCCTGCTGGGATTCCTATAAGAAGGATAGACCAATCTTGAAAATCAAATAACAATAAAAACTCCTGTATATCATCAAAGACCCATATCCCCAAAAAAGAGGAGATTATAAGCAAAAGCAATTGAGTTTGAATCAATGCCTTGTATAGTTCTTCATCCTTTAACTGACTCACGAGCTCTGCCTGTTTATTTTTCATTTGTTTACTCTGCCCTTCCAGTAAATAATTGTTTCAATTGCATACGCCAATTTTGATCTTCCCGAGGAATGTCTTGCCGTTGTTTTGGAAGGATAGCGATAAGTGCATCTAGTGTTGCTCCACACCGGTCACAGCAAGTCTTTGTTTTATTCTGTAGCTCCTGATTAAAATAGGAAGCGATGCTGCTCTTTCTGCACTCAGTGGAAAGAATCCATTCTTTCAATAGATATAATTTCATGAGTTTTTCTTTTTTTCGATTTTCCAGTTCTACATCTATTCGCTCAATTCGTTCATAGGGGTCAAGAATATTCCCCTTTAATAAAGCCTTATTTAATTCTTTTATCCGTTCTATTTTGTCATCACCAATAAACTCCTCAGCTGTAAGATTGGAGGCCTCATGATGAATAACCCATTCAATTTCTGAACGAATTGGAAAATCTCTTTCAATCAGATGGGAAGCTTGCCATTCATCTCCTTCTGAATATAACAATATGGCCACTGCCGGCAATCCATCTCTTCCAGCCCTGCCTATTTCCTGTACATATGCCTCCACACTCAACGGCATGTTTACATGTAAAATAAATCGTATATCATTTTTATTAATCCCCATACCAAATGCATTGGTGGCCACGATGATTCTTAACTGCCCAGATAAAAATTGCTGCTGAATCAGGATTCGGTCACTAGTTTCCATACCGCCATGATAATAAGCAACACCATCAAAGCCCTTTTCTAGTAGAAATCCACTTAATTGTTCAGCAAGTTTTCGGCTGGATACATATATAACCCCTGCACCTGGCACTTTATTCAGTGCATCAATTAAAATTTGAAGCTTATGCTGATAATCAGCGGCTTCTTCTACCAGGATACTGATATTCTCCCTGTTCACACTATGGATTACTCTCGCCGCATCCTCCATACATAAATTTTTTAAAATATCCTCTTGAACCTCAGGAGTAGCAGTAGCTGTTAAAGCTAAGGTCAATGGGTTATTCAGTTCTTCTCTAATACGGCCGAGCTGCAAATAACTCGGTCTAAAATCATAACCCCATTGTGATATACAGTGCGCTTCATCTACAACAAACAATGCAATGTTGAGCTTTTTTAATTTATCTAAAATAAATCTGGATTGCAGCATTTCTGGCGAGATATATATAAATTTTAATAATGATAATGACCTCAGCACCATATCCCGTTCCTGCAGGGTTAAAAATGAATTTAAGGAGGCAACCTTTTTTTCGCCTTTCGCCTTCATTTGTTCTACCTGATCTTGCATAAGAGCCAACAATGGTGAAATGATAATAACCAATCCATCCATCAAGTATCCGGGCATCTGAAAACACAAGGTTTTACCGGTCCCAGTTGGCAGCATAGCAAGTGTATCTTTGCCGGTGATAATGGATTCTATCACTTCCTTCTGTCCAGTTCGAAACGTTTGGAATCCGAACATTTTTTCTAATTGAGCTTCTAGCGGCTGCATACTTACACTTCCTTTATAGTTGCCATAACGAGCCTGATTTTAAAATAAGTTATCTCAGATGGAAGGACCATTTTTAAAGATCTTAACTGTTTTGTTTCATTAGTAGCAATGGCCTGTTTGATTTGTTCTTTCTCTGTTGCACTTACAAAATCATCTATCGGAAAATCAGGTACGTTTGAAACGATTTCAACAAGATGATCTTCAATCGTATTCGTTTTTAAATTCCGTACGGCTGCTACTTCTTCTTTGGACATCCCGGCTTGAAGCATTTTTAATGTTCTTTGCGTAGAAGCAGTTAAAAGAGATTGAACAGGTTTACCTATAAGCACAAGTTCTTTCAATAGTATATAAGGAGACTGAACACTGGCTTTAAGCATATAATGAATAGTATCCCAAAAGAGAAGTCTCGCATAAAATACATCTATATTAAGCTTTCGTGCAGCCTGTTCGATTGTCAAACCCGCATGCTGGTGACCTGAGAAGGCTGAAACAATTAATTCTGCTCCGGCTTCATTTACATTACTTAATAAATCATCAAGCTCCTGATATAGAAGCTGGGCCAATTCCATTGAAGAGAGAGGAATCTTTTTAAATAATTTTTTCACTAACAGTTGTTCCTCTTGATTACGGGAAACCGCAATGAAAGAATGATTGCCATTTAGCAAACAGGACGACGTTTGTACCAATAATTGCAGCCTCATCCAAAATCCATGAGCTGCATCTTGAAAGGTACGACCATCCAGGTTAGTTAACTGAGGATAATCCTTTTCCCAAAAGGAAAGTGCTTGTTTACCATGCTGCGTACAGACATAGGTATTAATACCTGTTTCTTTTATATATCCTTTTTTGGTTAATTCAATAATCTTTTGATCCCAAGTCTCTCTTTTTAACTTTGGAAGTACGCCAAAAAACCGAGATATATTAAACAAACGAGCATCTTGAATGGGCTGAGAGGATTTTTTCCCATTAAGTATATGTAAAGGGGAATATACTGTTCTTTGCCCCTTTAATGCATTTATTAAATACAGTATTAATCCGTCAAAATATGGTATAATCATGTTTTAACCCCTTTATCCTACATGTCTGACACTTTTTATCTTACCAAATAGTTGTACCCTCATGCTTAAAATTCAATAGCCTATTTTTCCTTTATTCGCTAAAAACACGCGAAATATTGGCTATTGAAAAGTTATACCATGAGTTTTACAATAAGGTGAGGGGTTTGATATCCAGTTCGGTATCAAAATATATATTTTTTTACCTGGGAGGTATTTAGCATGGCTAAATTTACTATTGTTGACAAAGAAACTTGCATTGCTTGTGGTGCTTGCGGAGCAGCAGCTCCAGATATTTACGATTATGATGATGAAGGTATTGCATTTGTTACTTTAGATGATAACCAAGGTATTGTCGAAATTCCAGATGTTCTGCTTGATGACATGATGGATGCTTTCGAAGGTTGCCCAACAGATTCTATTAAAGTTGCTGACGAATCCTTTGACGGAGACGCATTAAAATTCGAATAGTCTCCCATTAATAAAAGCCTCTGCGGTTTCGCAGAGGCTTTTATTTAATCTATTTTATACATTTCGCAATACAGATTGCTTCGAAAACCAGCCCTGCATTTTAGTGAATAATAGCATAAATACAATGGCAATTAAGGTTCCTTTTATTAAATTGAAAGGAATGATCGCCGTGGTGATCATTGCTCGAATCTCTGTACCAGACATGTTCCAATTCATTAACACACTGTAGCTTGGCAGCAAAATGAAGTAATTGACAAGACTCATAAATAAAGCTAATACGATTGTGCCTCCTACAAGTCCGTACACCATGCCTCTTTTGGTGCCGATTTTTTTATAAAAATAGTAGGCTGGAAGGATAAACGCGACGCCTCCGATAAAGTTAGCAAAATGCCCAATCGGAATTCCTGTGTCGCTTCCTGTCATCATGTAATCCAGAATATTTTTTAATAATTCTACCAGGATACCCGCAACCGGCCCAAAAATGATGGCCGCAATTAAAGCTGGAATATCACTAAAATCAATTTGTAGAAATGTTGGAAAACCAGGGAATGGAAAATTAATAATCATTAGAACATATCCAATCGCACCCAACATCCCAATCGTAACCATTTTTTGAATCTTACTTACACCACTGCTTTTCATTATTTCCTCTCTCCTTTAGGTTTGGTACTACCTCTTCCAGAAGAAAGGCTCTGCCTAAAACGTCAATCATGAAGCCATGCCATAAAAAATCCCTTTATCTTAATTAGATAAAGGGAGAAAAAGGCAATGTGAAACAAAACGTTCACGAAAGATCGTTTTTTGAACGTTAACAGAGACCTCCATCTTCTCCCATCCAGACTATACTGTCGGCTTTGGAATCTCACCAAATCCTGCCTTTACAGGCTCGCGGGCTTAGATTATAAATCATCACCGCCGGTAGGGAATTTCACCCTGCCCCGAAGATAGACCGTATTTAATTAGTAAAATGCTTTAGAAAAATAATCAGGCTAGACATTCCACCTGTATATTTAACTAGACCATTTCTATATTGATTTTATCCCACTAAACTAAATAATACAAGAGATTAGAATCCTATATAAATAGATCAAAAAATATATATTTGTAAAAAATTCATAAATTAATGGCCTCACCTCTATTTTCCTCGAACCAACTAAGCCGTCTAAATTATAGAAAATGAAGTCTTTTTAGTATCTGCCGGCAACAAAAATTAGACTTTTCCAAAATTTTAAAATAGTAAGCGCTTGCAATGTTGAATCTTGATTGACACACAGATTATAAGTCTTGTAGAGTGGAAACAAGATTAAATACTTCTACAGGATGGTGACAAGATTGTTTAAAGTGCTCATAGCTGATTCAATAAAGCCTGATGGTTTAACACCATTCATTGGCAGGAATGACATCGAGGTTGTCCAAAAAAAGATAGATGAAGTAAGCAGTGAATTGCATCTGTTTGATGCACTTTTAGTTAGAAGTGCTACAAAAGTAACAAATGATTTACTTCAAAAAATGACAAACCTAAAAATTGTAGCCCGGGCTGGCGTAGGGATCGACAATATAGATGTTCCTTCCTGTACAAGTCGTGGAATCATTGTGGTCAATGCACCGGATGGCAATACAATTTCTACCGCTGAACACACTTTTGCCATGATGGCATCCCTGGCCCGAAACATTCCTCAGGCTCACCAATCTTTAAAAAATGGTGCTTGGGAGCGAAATCGCTTTGCCGGAGCTGAATTAAAAGGTAAGACGTTAGGAATCGTTGGTATGGGGAGAATTGGTACTGAATTATCCAAGCGGGCGAGAGCTTTTCAGATGAATATTTTTGCCTTTGATCCTTTCATTACGTCAGATCGGGCAAAAGAATTAGGCATAACGGTCGGTTCACTCGATAACCTGCTTCAAGTATCTGATTTCATCACCGTCCACACCCCATTAAATAAGGATACAAGAGGCTTATTAAACAAAAATACAATACATAAATGCAAAGACGGTGTCTATCTGATCAACTGTGCCAGAGGAGGCATAATTGACGAGGACGCTTTATATGATGCGGTTCTTGAGGGAAAAGTAGCCGGAGCTGCACTGGATGTATTTGTAGAAGAACCTCCGGTGAATAATAAATTATTGTCCTTGGATCAAATCATTGTCACACCTCACCTTGGAGCGTCCACTGCTGAAGCGCAATTAAATGTGGCTAAGCAGGTGGCAAAAGAAGTAGTCTCATTTGTGGATGGAATACCAGTGTCAAACTCCATCAATTTACCAGCTATACCTGCTGAATTATTTAATAGAATACAGCCATATTATCAATTAGTGAAAAAACTTGGCTCTTTCCTATCACAATATATAAACGAAGGCATAAAAGAAATTTCCATTACATATGGCGGTGATGCTTTTGATTTTGATTCATCAATTTTAACAAAATCACTTGTTTCTGGATTTTTTAAAGAACGGGCTGATGTCACCATCAACGAAGTAAATGCCCTGTTATACGCTAAGGAACGTTCCATCACTATAGGTGAAAAAATCTCAAACGAAACATATGGTTATTCAAATAGTATAACGGTAAGAATTAAAGGCGATACCAGACAAATTGAAATGAAAGCAACCTATATAAAAGAATATGGGCCGCGTATCATTGCCATCGATGACTTCAAAATCGACTTTTACCCTGATGGCCATATCCTATATATCCAGCACCACGACAGACCAGGCGTGATTGGCATTGTCGGTAAAAAACTCGGCGATCTTAATCTCAATATTGCCACCATGCAGGTAGGACGGAAAGAAGCCGGCGGTGAAGCCATTATGATCCTTACGTTTGATGAAAAAATTCCTCATTCCGTCATAAATGAACTTGCCGGCAATGATGAAATATCCGTCGCCAAAGCAATTAATTTGAGTGAGGCATAGAATAATAAGAATAGGGCATCTCATAAGCTGGCTTAGCTTATGAGATGCCCTTTCCTCTTATATTCTATTAAAATTACTTAGTCTCAGTTCAATAAGCCACTTTATTCTCATGTTTTTGGATTTGCTCATGCAATGTCTCTCTTACAGCTCCGGGTCCCCCAATCAGTTGCTTAAAAAATTCTTCGATTGTATTTCCTAAGCCAACTTCGTACAAGTCCACCCCAAAAATTCTTTCGTTTGAAAGAATAGGCTGTAAGTGGTTACTGACTGATTCAGGTTGGCCGAACTCGATTCCATGAAGATACTGCTGCAAATCTTCTAAAATAGGATCAGGACTGATGTTCATTTTTTTACCAGCATCATTCACACCAAGTAGATACCGGCACCAAGCCGCAATCGTTAAAGGAATAAATGTTAAATCAGTTATTTGAAGGTCATTTCTTTCGGCATATAATTTGATAGTCTCCCCAAATCGGATTCCTAATTTCTGCGAAGTGTCTGTAGCGATCCTCCCAGGTGTATCCGGAAAAGTGCTTGTACACCGTTCCGTAGAGTTTTTAATGTTAAATACCACTAACAGGATTCAATAGCTCTCCTATAAAATGTCCAGTATCAGAATGCAAAAAAGCACATCACCTAAGTGATATGCTTTCATCAAACAGTTCCTTGTGTAACAAGAATTATCTTCTTAATTCTACTTTTTCGCTGGCAGAAAAAATGTAAATGTCGTACCCTGTCCAACCTTGCTGTAGACATCTATTTTACCGCCATGACCATGAATAATATTTTTTGCTATTGCAAGGCCAAGGCCTGTGCCAGATCTCCCTCTTGTTCTTGCTTTATCAACCTTGTAAAACCTTTCGAAAACAAAAGGCAGCTCTTCCTCAGAAATACCTACACCAGAATCCTTCACGTCAAATTGAGTACCATTATCCAATGTTCTTTGGATAATTTGCACTTCACCTCCCCCAGGTGTATGGCGCAGGGCATTATCAATCAAGTTGGTGAATACCTGTTCAATGCGGTCAGGGTCCAGCTCAACAAGCGCCTCAGGATGGTCAAGGGTTGTATAGACATCAACATTTTTTTCCTGAGCTGCCCGCTGGAACTTTTTCGATATTCTACCAAGAAAGCTGCCAACTTCTACTTCCTCAATATTTAAAGTCTGATGTCCTGCTTCCATTCGAGCCAAGTCTAAGAGTTCATTAACCAAGCGTCCCATTCTTAATGATTCATCATATATGACCTGTGCCATTTCTTTTTTCTCATCTGCTGTTTCCGCAATATCATCTATAATTGCTTCACTATATCCTTGAAGCATAGCAATAGGCGTACGAAGCTCATGCGATACATTGGCAATAAAATCTTTTCTCATCTTATCAAGCCGGCGTTCCTCCGTCATATCCCTTAATACAGCTACAGCTCCACGGATATCATTTTGACGGTAAAGGGGATTCATAAGTATTACCCAATCGTGCCCCTGCGTGGTAATCTCGGCTATTTTAGCTTTTCCCGTTCCCTTAACCTCGAGGAATAAATCGCTTAATGCATCAGGGACTTGGTTTCCAGACTGTTTTTTTTGATTGGTTTCATCCAAAAAACTATACCTTAAAAAGTCATCTGCTGGAGGATTCGTTACAAGAATTTCACCGTCTCTGTTAAACATGATCACTCCATCAGCCATATTAATTAAAATATTCGATAAATTCTCTTTCTCCTGCTGTAATGCCGTCATATTATACTTCAGCTGCCGTGCCATTTGATTGAATGCAATCGCCAATTCGCCAATCTCATCGTTTGTTAAAATGGGAACCTTCATGTCAAATTTTCCTCTGGCCAATTCAGATGCTGCTTCCCTCATTTTTCTAAGCGGAGCAGTCACTCTTGATAACAGGAAGAACGCAAAAATCGTCGTTAAAACAATCCCTATCCCGACAGCTATCAAGATGAAGATTGTCGTTTGTGCGTTTGTACTCTCACTCGAGTCTACAGACTGAAATGCATAGATGGCGCCATCCATTCCGTCATTAGTGATTGGAATTCCGACAATTGTACCCTGAGTAACATTATCCCCGCCCAAAATAGACGATAGATAAGTGGTTTCTGAAACTTGTCTATCATTCACTAATGACTTTTTTAAGGTTTCATCACGAGAAAAGAGTTGATAGACTTCTTTCTTATTCAAATCATTCAAACTGCTGTATATATTGGTATCATCTAAAATAATAACAATATCCTTATTCGGATCGATGATTTGCCAAACAATTTGTGTTGATTGCTCGATATCTGAATGTTCCTCTAAAATCATTTCAACTTGTTTGGCTGTTCGAAACAAAGAAGATTTAGCTTCCTCCATACTTTGATTATGGAAAAACTCCAGCAGTAATACAGTTAAGATGAATAGAACGAAGGAAAACAGCAAAATAATGGTCATCCAAAGTTTCCCGACTACACTTTTCCAAAACATTAGTCGTTGACTACCTCGAATTTATAACCAACACCCCAAACGGTTACAATCATTCTAGCTGCATCCTCAGATACTTTATTTAATTTTTCTCTTAATCTTTTAATATGTGTATCAACGGTACGTAAATCCCCAAAGAATTCATAGTGCCAAACTTCTTTTAGCAATTGTTCCCGATCATACACTTTATCCGGGGTTTTAGCGAGAAAGTATAATAGTTCATATTCTTTAGGTGTTAATGCAACCTCTACACCGTCCGCCAATACTCTATGCGCATCATTATCGATCGTTAGATGATTAAAGACGACAACATCTTTAGTTGAGGTCTCTGATTGAATATAGGAATTTTTCGATGACCTTCTTAACAATGCTTTCACTCGTAAGACTACTTCCCTTGGACTAAAAGGCTTTACGATATAATCATCCGTGCCTGCTTCAAAACCTTGCACTCGGTTTATTTCTTCCCCTTTAGCAGTCAACATAATAACAGGTGTTGCCTTTTTTTCACGCAGTTCTTTACAAACCTCAATTCCATCCTTGCCAGGCATCATCAAATCCAGAAGGATTAAATCATAATCATTCGCCAAAGCAAGTTCTAAAGCATCTTCCCCATTAGCAGCCTCATCAATTGTATATTTTTCGCGCTCTAAATACATTTTCAATAGTCTTCTAATACGGTCCTCATCATCTACTATAAGCAATCGTATGTTGTTCTCTTCCATCACCCGGACCTCCTTAAGCATTAACTAATAACGATACAAATTTATCCACGATATCAGTTTTATTATACATGCATACTAAATATTTAGGAATAGAAAAGTGAATATTTACATAAATAAAGCGATTCTATAAAGTTAAATTTATAGAAAAATAATATCTATCATACAACCAGATTTTTTTAATATAAGATTTTGCCTAACTTCCTATTCAGTTGTCATCCAACTTAAAAATAGTAAAAGCATCATAAATCGGAATATAATTGCAGTTAATAGCTTAAGCCTGATTTTCTAAAGAAGAGTTAAGAACAAAGGGCTTCCATACTTGGAAGTCCTCTTTTTTCTTAATTGCTAGCATATGAGTGTAATCCAACGATAATTAAATTCACCGCGATAAGATTAAACATAATGATAATAAATCCTATAACTGCAAGCCAGGCTGACTTTTCGCCATGCCACCCCTTCGATATGCGCAGATGCAGAAATGCTGCATAAAATAGCCATGTAATTAAAGCCCATACTTCTTTAGGATCCCAACCCCAAAATCTTGACCAGGCTATTTGGGCCCAAATCATGGCAAATATCAACCCTCCCAAAGTAAATACAGGGAATCCAATTAGAATGGATCTGTATCCAACCTCGTCAAGTAAATCTAAATTCACTGATTTTGCCAACGGCTGTATAGCTGCTCCTATACGCTTACGTAAAATTAAACGCAGCACTCCATATAGCACGACACCTATCATGATGGACCAAACTACTGTATTCAGTTTTTTTGAATTGATTATTAATGGCAATTCAATTAACGGATCCATCCCTGTACCGGAAACCAATTTTGCTTCCTTCGGGACAAACAACGCCGGCATATTATATTCCTCTGTTTGCTCTGCACCGCTCTTATTGACCCAAGTATATTCAGTTTTATAATCAGCTATAGAAAACATAGTAGTAGATACAACAAAACCAATCGTACAAATTAATCCTAATAAAACGGCTTCCAGCCAAAACGTACTTTTTGATGCTTTCGTTTGTTTAACAGCCCGTATCAGATAAATTAATCCGGCCACAAAACTTATTGCTAAAATAGCTTCTCCCGCTGCTACAGTAGTAACATGTATATACAGCCAATCACTTTTTAATGCCGGAATAAGCGGCGAGATATCCCGTGGAAACATGCTGGCATACGCAATAACTAACAGCGCAATCGGAAGCGCGAATACTCCCAGAATGGCTGTTTTATATATGAAATAAATCATTATAAATGCTCCAACCAACATCATTCCAAAGAATGTTGTAAACTCAAATAGATTACTGACAGGAGCATGTCCTGACACTATCCAACGTGTGATAAAATAACCCAGCTGTGCAATAAATCCAATAATAGTGATAATAATTCCAGCTTTTGCCCATTTTTCATAACTCCACTTATCGTTCTTACCTTTTATGGATCCCGCAAATACAAAAGTTGCTATTAAGTACAGCACAAAAGCAATATATAGCAAATTACTGCTTAAAGTCGCCACTCTGTTTTCCCCCTCTTTCTTGAATCTCTTCCCCTTCGGCTTGATCATACGGTAATGGAATAGAAGTCCCCTCTAATATTTCATTAATCTCCCGCCTGATACCAAACCAGTTTTTATTCGTATGAGCGGCCACAAATATTTTATCCCCACTCTTTTGAATCCAAATACGCCTATGATTCCAATAAGCCCCCTGTATAACGCCAATCATAAAGATAAGCCCTCCGAGCGCAAGTACCCATAAAGTTAGGTCTTTACGTACTGTTAATACAGTTGCAAAACCTGTCTCTATATTTTTGAATTTAAGTTTATATTCGGTCTCACCCAAAGGCTCAAGGGTTTGTTTAATCGCAACAAAGCTAACTTCTCCTTCTGGATGCTCTGGTGATACCATTTTGAAGATAAACGCAGGGTTATTTGGAAATCGACTCTTTGTTGTCGGCTGCTCATTCTCATTAAATTCAAAATCAGGAAAATAACTCTCCAGGTGCACGGAGTACCCATTACCCAGGTCATAGCTATCTTTCGGATTATTCAAATCAACGGTTAAGTTGCCATGCTCCTTTTCAGTTGCTTTATCAATTAAGGTGAATGACATTTTCGTCATGTTTTCCTCGTAGGATGTTTGATATAAAGCAAAGGAATCAAATTTCAAAGGTTCATTTACACGTATCGGATAATCTTTAACTTTTTCAAGCTTTACTTCTTCCCCTGGCAAGGTATCCCCTACCGCTTGATAAAGAGTGGCATCTGTTTGATAATTTTTTACGACCGTACCAACCCGGTCAAGCGTTGCCTCAAACTCTTCTTTTTCCTTATCTTTATCATAAACTTCTACAGTAAATTTATGGTTTTCAACAAAGTACTCACCATTCGTTCCAGGTACAGCTTTCTTTTCACCTTCTTGAATTCTGAGGTAATCATTCACATACATCCCTGGAATAAAACGCAACATTCCGCCAATTAAGAAAATGATCAGGCCTATATGATTAACATAAGGACCCCACCTCGAAAAACGGTTCTTCTCTGCTAAAATATTGCCGTTCTCTTCTCTTATGTTATAACGCTTTTCTTTTAATCTCGTTTTGATTAATTCATAGTTTTCTTTTTCCTCTGCTATATCAGCTTCACCAAAAATCCGCTGTCTGCGTAAAAAACCCTCATTCCTGATTACTCTCTGATTCTTTAAAGCTCTGAATAGCGGAATAAAGCGGTCAAGACTGGCGATAACAAGTGAAACTCCTAAGAGGGACACTAACAGTAAAAACCACCATGAACTATATAAATTATGTAATCCTAACTCATAATACACTTCACCAAACCAGCCGTACTTACTTTCATAAAACGTTTCAGCGGGTTCTCCATTTGGAATATACATTTCTTGCGGGAAGATGGTACCGATAGAAGCTGCAATTAATGGAAGAATGATTAAGGTTACGCCAACCTTTACGGATGAGAAAAAATTCCAAATCTTATCAACTACTGATTTATTGTAGGTTTGCGATCTTCTGGCACTGCCTTCATATTTCATATCCAATAATTTTTTTTCTTCTTCTTCCTTATTGAGCACCTTACCGCATGCTTCACAAAATATCGTTCCATATGGATTAACATGACCACATTCACAAGTTATTTCCTTCATCCTTATTACCCCTTGTTATGGCTGTATTTTCTCCATCATCTTTTGAATCTTCTCTTCAGTTAAACTACCAGTGGTTGAATCTACGACCTTACCATTTTTATCAATTAAAAATGTGGCCGGCAAGGGATTAATCAGATACTGATGCTGCACCTGATTGTCCTTATCGATGACAACCGGAAAAGTAAGCCCATGTCTTTGAACAAATTTATTCACGACAAAATCAGATTCATTTACATTGACAGCTAATACCTGTACACCTTTATCTTTGAACACTTCATATTGACTTTGAATATAAGGCATTTCATATTCACATGGTTTACACCACGTCCCCCAGAAATTCAGAAACACTCCCTGCCCCTTATAATCCTCTAACACATGCTTAACCCCTTCAAGATCTGTCAGAGCAAAGTTTGGAGCGGTTTCATTCATTTTAAGGGTTTTTTCCTTGTCCATGGTTAAACTCGAAAATACCACATAAATGACGGCTCCAGCTAAAAGGGCCAGAACCCCTATTCTCATCCATTTACGCTTTTGTTTGGTCAAAAAAGTTCCCTCCCGCTATGCTTTAGACACACAAGAATATAGCGCTGCCAGAAAGGCACTAATTTAGGGCAGCGCTACGGTTGTATTTACTTATCTTTATGAAGCGCCATAGAACGCAGTTGCTTTACTTCATGTGGTGTTAACTCTCTGTAATCTCCAGGACTAACACCGTGCAACGTCAAGAATCCATATCTTTCACGTTTAAGTTTGATAACGGGCATCCCAATCGCTTCAAACATACGGCGGACTTGGCGGTTTCTGCCCTCATGAATCGTCAGCTCTACAATAGAGGACTGTTTTCTGCGATCCATTGATAGCAATTTAGCTTTCGCAGGGGCTGTTTTACCGTCTTCCAATTGAACACCACGTTCCAATTTCTTTATTATTTCGCGGGATGGAATACCTTGAATTTTCGCTACGTACGTTTTTTCTATTTCGTACTTTGGATGCATCAGGGCATTGGCAAACTCACCATCATTCGTCAGCAGGATCAAACCTGATGTATCGTAATCCAGTCTGCCTACTGGATAAATCCGTTGTTTGATCAGTGGAAATAAATCTGTTACGGTCTTTCTCCCTTTGTCATCGTTGGCAGCGGAAATGACACCTCTTGGCTTATAAAGCAGAAAATATACCGGTTCTTCCTTTTCTACAGGTACTCCACTTACCTCTATTTGATCATTTGGGCCAACCTTAACGCCAAGCTCTTTTACAATCTTACCGTTAACAGTTACTTTGCCTTCTACGATTAACTGTTCCGCTTTTCTTCGGGAGGCGATTCCTGCCTGTGCTATCACTTTTTGTAATCTTTCCATTTTAATCACCTGTCTAATTTTACTTTTTCTGTATTCTTTACTCAAATAATAGGCATTCTACCTAGTTGTTCATTATACTTTGTTTTTGCAGAAAGTGATATGTCCTATCACGCATATTATTTCATTACTTACTAAGAAACACAAAAAAATCGGCTTTTTATACCGATTTTTGTTAAATCTGACTATTTTTTTCACTTCTTTTAGCATTTTGTGACAAATTTGTGTCTATTGGAACATAATAGCAGCTAATAAGATTGCCGCACCAATCCCGACGAGGTCAGCTAACAATCCCACCTTTAAAGCATCTCCCATTTTCTTAATTCCTACTGCACCGAAATAAACAGTTAAGACATATATGGTTGTATCCGTGCTCCCCTGGATTGTGGAAGCAACCTTCCCTATAAAAGAGTCAGGTCCATATGTGGCAATCAAATCACTGACCATGCCGAGAGAAGCATTTCCCGATATGGGTCTTATTAAGGCTAAAGGTACTACCTCTGAAGGCACACCTAAGAAGTTTAATACCGGTTTCATCCAGCCTATCAGCAAATCCATAGCACCTGAAGCACGAAAAATAGAAATGGCCACCATCATACCAATGAGATAGGGAATAATCGAAAATGTGATTTTTATCCCATCTTTTCCGCCTTCCACAAAACTCTCGTAGGTCGGGACCTTCTTTATGGCACCCATGACAAGGATGAGCAAGATAACCACAGGTATCATCCAAATTGATATGGTTGAGATCCAGTGCATCAATCCATCCCCTTTCTTACTCTTTTCCAGTAGAAGTACCGATCTAAAATAATAGCTGCTATCGTTGCAATGACGGTTGCCAAAAAGGTCGGGCCGACAATTTCTGTCGGATTGGCTGAATTATAATGAATGCGGATTCCTATGACGGTTGTTGGAATAAGCGTCAGCCCAGAGGTATTCAATGCCAGAAACGTAATCATAGAGCGGCTTGCTGTATCCTTTCCGCCATTTAAGTCCTTTAATTGTTCCATCGCCTTTATACCCAGGGGTGTAGCTGCATTTCCCAGTCCAAATGTGTTCGCCATTATATTGGATACGATATATCCCATTGCCGGATGATTTGGCGGCACATCTGGGAAAAGCCTGGATACGATTGGCTTTGTCAAACGTGTTAAACTATCCAATAGACCTGCCTCTTCTGCAATCTTCATGATGCCCAGCCAAAAAACAAGGACACTCATAAGGCCGAAGCATAGAGTGACCGATTCTTTTGCACTCTTAAAGATCGCTTCATTAACTTCCGCCATTGTTCCAGTAAACATCGCATAAATGATTCCAATTATACTGATTCCGACCCATATATAATTAACCATTTGTGTTTACACCTGAAAAAGTATAGAAGACGTCTTTCCATATATCGAAGACAGTTTGATCTTTTTTATGTAGATAAACCGGTTTAGATATAAGCGTTTGTCCATCAAGAATTAAATTCACCTTTCCAACCTTAGCCGGAAGATTTTTTCCTTTTTTCCACTGTTTTTTGGGCTTTTTCAGTTCATACTTTACTTCGACCTCCTCTTGTTCTTTTTGCGTAAGCGGGTAGGATAACGATGATTTTAAATAAGCTTTATTTTTATAAAATCCTTTTTTTATCGTTTTTATGTCTCCACGCGGTACTACTTCAGTTAATGTGTAATTGTTAAATCCCGCCTCAAAAAGAGCTATATGATCAGCCCAATCTGTAGAATCATCGATAGTAACCGTAATAAGATCCAATCCATCCTTGGATGCAGTTGTCACTAGCGTGCGGCGCGCTTTTTTTGTATAACCTGTTTTACCGCCTGTGGTGTATTTATATTTTTCCGTTAACAGCCTGTTTTTGTTTTTCCAAACACGGTCCCATACTTCATTCGGGTTGGGTGCCCGATGGATCTTAGTTCCGGCAATTTTCTGATACATTTTATTCCCCATCGCATACTTAGTTAGGATTGCCATATCATAGGCTGTGGAATAATGGTTATCAGAATCATCAAGACCATGCGGATTGGTGAAATGACTGTTCTTCATGCCAATCCATTCTGCTTTCTGATTCATTAATGCAGAAAAACCCTCCACACTTCCTCCCACATATTCAGCAATGGCAATCGCCGCATCATTTCCTGATCTGAGCATAAGTCCATAAACAAGGTCGCTTAATTTTATTTTTTCTCCTACCTGCAAATAGATCGCCGATCCCTCTGCTTTTAAAATCGCATCTGTCACCGTTACAGTTTTATCCATCTTCCCCGATTCAATCGCAAGAATTGCGGTCATAATTTTAGTAATACTCGCTATCCTTCGTTTTGTATGGGCATCCTTCTCATATAAAATCCGGCCGGTGCTCTGCTCAATCATAATTGCACTTTTAGCCCCTGTTTGGATTCTTTCAAGTTCTTGCGCTTGTGCAGAAACTGTTTTTATCGGCGAAAGTAAACTTGCCAAACACAAAATCATAATGAGGATGGTGCCTGCCAGCTTCCATAACACTAAGCGGATTGGATCGTTCTTTACTGAAAGATTACGTTTCGAGTTATATTTCTTACGTTTATATTTGAAAGAGTACACTTTCACCACACTCGTCCCCTTCATGTTTTTGTACAAGTCTATGCGCTTAATTTCTTAAATATTCGAAGACAGGTTATTCAGGGTGAGTGATAAGTGAATTAGATTATGTATGAAGGAGGATGCTAAAATTCTTCAGGTAATAATTACATAAAAAAAAGGCAACTAAAAGTTTATGTAAACTTCGTTGCCCATTTACGATCAGTGATGAATCTTCACTCTTTTTTTAATTGAATCACGAACAGCATGAGAAAAGATAGTAAGAATATAGCTAAAACCCACATCCATGCCATGAGCATGTTGCCCGAATCAAGGGCTGTATAAATAGCTATCGGAACTGTTTGCGTAACGCCTGGAATATTTCCAGCAAACATTAAAGTAGCGCCAAACTCCCCCAATGCTCGAGCAAAGCTTAAAATACCGCCCGTCATAAGCGCTCTCGATGCTAACGGAAGGGAAACATGAAGAAAAACCTGCCATTTACTTGCTCCATCTACTCGAGCAGCATCTTCGATTTCATGGTCAATACCTTGAAAACCAGACTTAGCTGATTGATACATAAGGGGAAAAGCCACAATCGTAGCAGCAATGACAGCCGCCCACCAAGTAAATATGACTGGCTTCTCAAAAATCCACTCAATTGCTTGTCCAATGATACTTTGCTTTCCCAACAAGACAATCAAAATAAATCCTACTACTGATGGCGGCAGAACTAGAGGCAACATAAGAAATGTCTCAAAAGCCGCTTTTCCCTTAAAAGATTTCATAGCTAAATAGCGGCCAATAAATGTCCCTGATATGATAACAATTATTCCCGAAACCACTGCTATTTCAATTGAAAGAATAATAGGTGATAAAAATTCATGTAACATATTCATTCCTCAGTTCACTATGAATCCGTATTCCTCAAATATGGCCGTTGCTTCCTTCGATTGAAGAAAGTCATAATATCTCTTTGCTTCAACAGGAAATTTTGTATCATTTAGAATACCTAAAGGATACATAATAGGTGTATGGTTTTCTTTATTTGCCGTCGAGATGATCCTACTGTTATCTGATACAAGAGCATCTGTTTTATATACAATACCAGCGTCTACATTACCTGTTTCAACATACGACAGAACTTGTCGAACATCTTTTGCTAAAATGAGTTTACTCTCTACCTCATCCCATATTTCTAGTACTTCTAATGTTTCCTTGGCATATTTTCCTGCAGGAACAGATTCAGGAATACCAATTGCGATCTTATCGATTGTTCCATTCATTAAATCTTCAAAACCACTAATTTTGTTAGTTTCATTAGGACTCGGAGCAATTAAAACAAGTTCATTTTCTAATAAATTGATATGCTCCCCGTCCGCAATCATTTCTGCCGTAATTAATGATTCAAACTTATCTTCTGAAGATGATAAAAACAAATCCACAGGAGCACCTTGCATGATTTGCTGCTGAAGCACACCGGAGCCAGCAAAATTATATGTAATATTCATTTCTGGATTTTCTTTTTCAAAAACAGCTTGAATGTCTCTTAGCGCATCCTGCAAACTAGCTGCAGCTGAAATTCTTAGTTCTACTTTTTCTTCTTTAACTTCTTGTTCAGAACATGCAACTAGAGTAATGACTAAAAGGAATAGCATTGTAAAAATCGATACAGATTTTTTCATGTAATCCTCCTTGATGTATACCTACTTAAACAGAAATCATCTCAAGATTCAGTCTAATTTTAATGAAGAGCGTTTCTGATTTCACTTAATCCAGCTTAGTCTCCTGGTTCCTCAAGGGTTTATGGATCCCCTTTAAGATGGGTAACAGGGGGTGTGGGTCACAAAGGCTTAGCCTCATAACGTGATATTCTTAGCCTATGTTCCTTGACCAGTCCTTCTTAGGACTTCACTAAAAAAATCTAGTAAATTGATCTATTAACCACCTATAAAGAACATCCCTATCTTTTTTCTATTAGATATCGTTTGTTCCGTCCGTTCATCAGAATAACGGTCCGCCCTCAATTCCCAAACTTGACGAATGTGGTCCAGCAGTTCCTCATCTGTTACACCTCTACGGATTAATTCTTTTAAATCATAGCCTTTTGAGGCAAACAAGCACGTATAAAGATGTCCATTCGATGAAACCCGTGCCCTTGTACAGGAAGAACAAAAAGAATCCGACACGGATGTGATAAAACCAATTTCGCTCTTGCTATCTTTATAGCGATAGCGTTTAGCTATCTCTCCAAAATATTGCTCATCAACAGCCTCTAAATCGAAAACCTTAGACAGCTTTTCATATAGTTCTTTTTTCGCTACAACCTCTTTGAAACTCCATCCATTATCATTACCTACATCCATAAATTCGATAAAGCGCAGAGATACGCCCATCTTTTTAAAATAAGAAGCCATTGGGATGATATCATGATCATTGACTCCCTTTTGTACGACCATATTCACCTTGACCTGAAAGCCAAGGTTAACGGCATTCTCTATATTACGAAGAATAATAGAGGGCTGAATGCCACGACCATTCAACTGACCGAATACTTCGTTATCTAAAGAATCAAGACTAATATTTAAACGTCTTAGCCCAGCATTGTATAAGTCATGAGCATACTTTGAAAGCAAAAGACCATTCGTAGTTAAACCAATATCCTCAATTCCCTCTATTTTCACTAACCTTTCAACTAATTTAGATAAATGACTTCGTAATAAGGGCTCCCCGCCTGTTAAACGCAGCTTTTTTACACCAAGACCTGCAAATAAACGGACTGTTCGTTCTATCTCCTCAAATGTCAGAAGCTCTTGTTTCTTTAAAAACGCATAATCATCTCCAAAGATTTCTTTAGGCATACAATATGTACAGCGGAAATTGCAGCGATCCGTAACTGATAGCCGCAAATCACGAATCGGTCTTTTTAATTTATCCAATAAAGACTGTGAGGTCATGGTTATTCCCTTCTTTTCATTCGGTTTCCAGGTCATTGATATTATCAAATACCACCCTTTGTATTCTCCGGCGGAATTTCATTTATCCATCTAACTCTTACTGTCCTTAACAGCTGTAAAAACGCGTTTTCTTTAACCTCCACTAACTGGAGGTATAAACACCACCACATCTCCATCTCTAATTTTCTCATCTTCTGTCACATATTCTTCGTTTATCGCAACAAGGACTGAATGCTTTTCGAAGTTTGGATAGGTTTCTTCTGCCCATTGCAGCAACTCTCGGACAGACCATTCCATTCGTTCGATGTTCTCTTCCGCTTTACCGGTCAAGTCTCGCATACTTGCAAAATAGAGAATTTTTATCATTTTATTGACTCCTCTGATAATGGCTTTTTATGTTGATTCCCCACCCATACTTCCCCATTTTCCCAAATCTCCTTTTTCCAAATTGGAACAATTTGTTTAATCCGTTCAATCGCATATTCGTTTGCTTCATAAGCATTCTTTCTGTGAGGTGAAGAAATAGCTATAACAACGGCTATATCTGATATTTCCAATTGTCCAATACGATGAGCAATCGCCACTCGTGTACCCGGCCATTTCATTTCAATTTCTCTACCAATTTCCGCCAGCTTTTTTTCAGCCATTGGTCCATACGCTTCATATGCCAAGGATAATGTTCGAACACCGTTTGTCCATTCCCTTACATGACCGGAGAACACGGTTACTGCGCCCGCTCCCTCGTGTAATACATAATCTGCATATTTTTGAACCTCTATTGGATCTTGAACTATTTCAAATGGTTTCATGATCATCACATCCCTGTATAATCTAGCATCCATCACTAGCATCCATCTATTCAATGACTCTTCTTCTACCGACTGCGACATCATATGTTTACTGACGGACATAGATTTTTTGATAATATCCAACCGGTTCCCATAAGTGTTGTTTCCCCCTATTTTTATAAACCTACGATTAATCAAACTTTCATAGCATCCATCGAGATGCACCTTCCTCTACTCCCAATAGCAATAAATCAACTTCATCTCCAGCCTTCCAGCCCTTTTTTCCACCGGGGAGAACGATAAATGCATTTCCCCTAGCAATGGATGTAACCGCATTCGATTTATTAAAACCAGCAGGAGTCGCGCTTAATCCTGAAGAAGTTACTTCATACGTTGCTCGAATAAAACGAGTAAACGGATTAGCATCCAAAAAATCTTCTGCTAATGCAGCCTTTACGTTTGGCATAAACGGTTTACAGCTACCCATCATTTTTAACAGGGTAGGACGAACAAATAATTCAAAGCCCGAATAACAGGCAGATGGATTTCCAGATAAACCAAATAAATACTTTCCATTATTCACTGCTACTGTCGTAACACTACCTGGGCGTATGGCTACTTTATTAAATAAGACATTCGCTCCAAGATGTGAATAAATGACTGGCATAAAATCAAAATCTCCAACTGAAACACCACCAGTTGTAATAAGACAATCTGTCTCTTCAATTGCTCTTTCCACTGTTTGTAGGGATTGCTTTAGATTATCCGCTTGAATACCATATGTATGATTTTCAATTCCCATCCGTTTCAGCTGTGCTTCAATCATGGGTCCGTTACTATTGCGGATTTTGCCTGGTACAAGATCATCCTCTACTGCCAATAATTCTGTACCTGTAGATAAAATACCAACTACTGGCTTCTTGGCTACTTTCACGTGCGTATATCCAAAGGTCGCCAACAACGCAATCACACCTGGAGTAATGAACGCCCCCTCTTCAATAAGCCGTTCATCTTTCCTGGCATCTTCTCCTTTAGGAGAAACATTTTCATTCATTTCAAATGATTTATAAATAGATATGTGATCTTCCTGTTCTATCACCTGTTCAAGCATAACAACAGCATCTGCATCCTTAGGCATCATCGCCCCGGTCATAATCCGAATGGCTTCTCTGGGAGCAAGTGTCTTTTTAGAAATATATCCAGCTCCAACCTCATCAATTACCTGAAAGGATACGTGATGCCCGTCTGAGGCTCCAACTGAATCGGAGGAATGAATGGCAAATCCATCATATGCCGATCGATCAAATGGAGGAACATCATGTTTAGCAATAATCGGTTCCGCTAAAATTCGGCCATATGCTTCTGACAAAGGGACAATTTCAGCTGAAGCAGGTTGTATTTCCTTCATAATTTTCTCTATTGCTGCTGAAATTTGAATTGGTATTCTTTTTTCTACCATTCTTTTATCTCCTTACAAATAGAATGCTATACTATGGATAAATCATATAGAAAGGATGTTTTTCCATGACAGAATTCACTCATTTCAATGAACAGGGTCGTGCCAAAATGGTTGATGTTTCCCATAAAGATAAAACCGTTCGGACTGCTCTTGCTAAATCTTCTATTCTTGTAAACCAACATATTTATGCTCAAATTTTTGATTATTCAAATAAAAAAGGAGATGTCTTTGCCGTTGCCCAGGTTGCTGGAATTATGGCTGCCAAACAAACATCTTCTATTATTCCTATGTGTCACCCTATCCCGCTATCTGGTATCAATATCGAATTCAATTGGGAAATAGATGAAGCAAACTCCCATTATGAAATTAGTATTCTTACTGAAGTTAAAACAATAGGTGCGACCGGTGTCGAAATGGAAGCACTTACGGCAGCATCTGTTTCAGCATTAACCATTTATGATATGTGTAAAGCCTCCGGTAAAGAAATGGTCATTGGGCCAACCATGCTTTTGAAAAAGACTGGTGGCAAAAACGGTGATTACACGCGTAGCTGAAGAGATAAATTGAAGGTTTAGCTACACTTTTCGGTTAGCTATATATTTTATAAAAGTTAACCGAATGGACTTCCTTCCATTTCTCCTGCAGCAAGCTAGACACAGTTGTCCAGTCTTCCATGACCTTTTTCCGACACTGTATTACACAAACATTTGATGAAATAATTTTAGTCCTTCCGTGCTATCCTGTAACCCATGTATTAACAGTCTCCCATTTGTGAACAAGATCATTCGATATTGTTCTGTATGAAATTGGATAAAATAAGGAGTCTTTTTAAATCGATATCCCTGCCTTATTGCCAGTCGCTCAGCATCTTCTAAAGATACACGGCGATTAGCTTGAGGGATGATTTGTATAGTGTCTCTCCCGCATAACACCATAGATTTCATTTCTTCGCTTTTTTCGAGCGAAGGATATACAGGACAATGTCCGCATGTAGGACAATCCTCTTTTTTAATACGAGATACTCCAACCTCTAAGCTGGTATGATTCCAAACATCAAAATGATATACTTTTCCCCGCAGCTTCTCCGGATGACCAGTTAACCATTGCATAACCTCTGTACATTGATGGGCTGCTGTAATTTGAACGGCTGGAGCAATAACTCCAACCGAATCACAGGTTTCATTTAACGAGGGCAAAGCCGGGAAAAGACATCTGAAACAAGCCGTTTTACCCGGTATGAAAGTGAAAACAGTGCCACTCGCACTTACACAGGCCCCATACACCCAAGGTATCCCATATTTATGTGCAGCATCATTTATAGCCATTCTTGTTTCAAAATTATCAGTTGCGTCTACCAAGATATCACATTTTTCTGCTATGTCTTCAATGAGTGTACCATCTGCATTTTCTAAATACGTAAAGAGGTGAACATTTGAACGGATTTCCTTCAATCGTTGCTCAGCAGCTATCACTTTAGCTGTCAGATTTAAAGCATCTTTCTCCACAAATAACTGCTGTCTATGTATGTTGGACATTTCTACAAAGTCACGATCCACTAAATGTATCGCCCCTATACCTGCACGAACAAGTGTCTCCGCTATTACCGATCCAAGTGCACCGCAACCGATAATACCTACTGTTGATTCAGCCAAGCGTATTTGACCATCGCAGCCAATAGGCTTAAACAACTCTTGCCTAGAAAATCGGGTACCCATGTTCATTGGCTCCTTTATTTAAACGAACTATCTACTCATCTCTTTAATAGTCTTACACGTTCTCCAATCTGCCGACCAGATAATGGATTGTATTCCATTTTATATTATCAGAAAATTAAATACAATAGACCTCACCAGTGAATCATTATTTGACTAAAAAAGATGAAACCTATTACATGAAGGCTTCATCTTTTTTATACCTTATAGATCCTTTTTCAATTCTCTTACGACATGTGCTAACTCCGGCAAAATCAATTTATTCATTGCCAACTCCACTGCGCCAGTGGAACCAGGTGTTGCGAAGATTACCTTCCCTTGAGTTACTCCAGCGATGGCTCTGGATAAAATAGCTGCGGAACCAATATCCTCCTGATAACTCAGCATTCGAAAAATCTCACCAAACCCTGGCATTTCTTTATCTAGTAAACCCTTAATTGTTTCAATAGTTACATCCCGATAGGCAATCCCAGTACCGCCATTACTTATAATGGCATCAACCTCTCTATCCTCCAACCCAGCTGAGAGTTCCTGCTGAATAACATCCTGCTCATCCTTCACTATTTGGTAGCGCGTAATGATATGTCCAGCTGACTGCAACAAACGCATCATAAGCTGCCCGCTTCGATCCGTATGCTCATCTCTTGTATCACTTACCGTAAGCACCATTACCTTCACACAATCCGGAGCCGATCTCCGATGCTCTATTAAACTCATGCCTATCCCTCCCTCCCATCATATTATCACAAATAATGGAAGTAATAGACTTGCTCAGGTAAGGAAGTATAAGGGGATAAACTAGACCTCAACTAAAAAGGTCAACCAAAGTCTTGGTCAACCTTCAAAAATAAACCTGGCGTATTTGAACGTACTTTTATTTCTTATATATTTTCCAGCCAATTTTCCGCGCCTGTTCAAATCGTTCGCTAACATTGTTGCAATTAACCAAATTCCACCAGTTGTTTATATAAGCCGGACGGTCAGTCTTGTATTGTAAATAATACGCGTGCTCCCAAACATCCAATACTAATAAAGGGATTGTATCCCATTGCGTCAGAATCATATGCCGTTCAGATTGTAAAATTTCCAGCCGATGGGCTCGGTTGGACCAAACTAAAATCGCCCAGCCTACACCCTCAACCTTTTTAGCAGCTTCGGTAAATTCCTTTTTAAATTTTGTGAAGCTGCCAAAATCTCTTTTAATAAAGTTCATTAATTCACCTGTTGGTTCCCCACCGCCATCAGGCTTCATATTGTACCAAAATATAGTGTGCAAATAATGTCCTGATCCGTGAAAAGCAGCTTCTCTTTCCCAATGCTTTAAAAGGTCATAATCATCTTTATCGCGGGCTTCTTTCATTTTAGTTTCGGCTTTATTCAGACCATCGACATATGTCTGATGATGAATAGTATGATGCAATCTCATAATCTCACGGTCTATAAAGGGCTCCAAAGCATCATAGGAGTATGGCAATGGCGGCAAGGCATGTCTTCCAGGCGGTACATATGAATCGCCATTATGTGCCTTTTGAACAGATTCATCCAGCTCCTTCATCATATTCTGAAGCTCTATTAACTCATTTTGGGATGGGGTTTTATTTTTCATGCTGTTTAAAAGGGCCGTGAGATTATCAACCCGCTCCATGATCAAGCTTCGAAATGACTCCTCTTGATTGGTTGCCCATTCAACAATCGCAGTCTTCCATTTATCTACTTCTTCCCAATACTTTTTAAAAGGATTCATATTCATCAACCTCCCCGTCATACAACAATATTCAAAAGGAGGTTGACTTAATTCTTATTTTTTCAATGAAATAGGTATGACTTTCCAATTAAAAATAAACCCAAATAAAAATGCGATTACACTATACGTAATCGCACTTCATATCCTGTTAATTTGATTGAACCATCTTTGTTCGATAATCGGTTTCATAGTATTCAAGTTCTTCTCTGATTTTTTGAACATCAAATTCCAGTTTTGTAATCAGGCTTTTCAAGCTTTCTGGTGCTTCTTCACGGAATTTTATACAATTGCGCCCTGTATACGCTGAACGGCTGTCCTCAAACCATAAATCACTTTTTGGAGCAAAATATTCTTCAATACATTTATGATATACGCGGTAAAGAACTCGCTCTGCAGCACCTTTATTAAATGGTTCGTTTTTAAGGACAATCCTGCAAGCCTCTAAGCCTTCTTCACAATAAACCAGCAGCTTACGGATTGTTGAAAACAAGCCCTTATAATAGAGCTCATCGCCGCTTTTTTCCTCCATCAAACGTTCAATTGTCATTTCATTCATGTAAATCTCGAGAGTTTGTACTGTTTGCTCCAAAAATGTTGTTACATCCTCCAACTGGCTCTTCACTAATGTATTACCCAACCGGAACCCTCCCTTAAAAATTCAAACCCTTTGATCATGTAAAACTCCACTATTCCTTGTGTTCATTTACTTTCTAATAGGACAAACAAACTCTTAACCTTCCCTGGCCATAATCGTTTCTTTTAAGCTCAGTTACTAAATAGTTTACCATATTCAACCTACTTTTTATTGTTGATTAACGTTCAGGGAGGAATATTTTACATTATTATACGACAATTCAAGCTCAAACTTCTGGATTTTTCTGCATTTTATTTAAAATTTCTTTTATCTGGGCGTATGGTAAATCTTTAAAAATAGTTAAAAAGATAGCCTCAGAATTTATATATACCCGTTTTCTTTCATGAAAATGCGAATTTTGCAACAAACAAAGGAGGGCAACAATATCTCTCAACGTATATCCAGTCAGTAATTCCCGAACTGGGGACATCCACTCAGCCTTTTGTTCTAACAAAACTTCTTCAAAATACCGAAGATAAATAACCTGAAATTCTTTTATTTTTCCATTTTGCTTGTATGTCACGGTTGAACGATTGAAAAAATCCTCAGGTGAATTGGGTTTTTCCTTTTCTAACTCATATCCTATACAAGACAAGATTTTCAAGCTTCATCCTCCTTATTCCATCTCTTGGAATTTATGAAAAAACAAATCTGCTTCCTCGTCATTAAATCCATCATCTGTGTCATCCTGCAGCGCCGGCAGCTCGTCCAAAGATTTTAAACCGAAGTAATCCAAAAACTCCTTGGTCGTTCCGTATAAATAGGGTCTTCCCGCCCCTTCTGCACGACCCGTTTCCTGAATTAAAGCCTTGGCCATTAAGGTTTGTAAAGGGCGTTCCGTTTTGACACCGCGGATAGCCTCAATCTCAATTCTGGTTATAGGCTGTTTATAGGCGATAATCGCCAATGTTTCCAGTGAAGCCTGCGAAAGTGTGTGTGCCGAAGGTGTTTCAACAAGCTTTTTCAAATAGGGTGCATGCACTTTTTTTGTCGCCAATTGGTAGACACCGGCCAATTCAACAACACAGATCCCGCGATCTTCATTTTGATATAGCTCTTTAAGATCATATAACGCATCTTTTGCCTCTTCTTCTGTCACTTCCATTACGGATGAAATTTGCTCAAGAGATAACCCTTCATCACCTGCCGCAAAAAGTAATGCTTCCAATATTGATTTCCAATTAACGATATCCAACTGTAAAATCCTCCTGCTTCCATTCTATGAAAATTTCCTCGAAGTTATTTGTTTGTTCCACCTGAATTTCATTTTGCTTCATCAATTCCAGGACAGCAAGAAAGGTGACAACTAACTGCTCTTTTTCCTCTGTGTTAAAGAGAGAGGTAAATAAGACCTTTTCTCTTTTTTCCTTAAGATAATCCTTTATTTCCTGAATCCGTTTATCTATCGTAATTTCCTGACGTGTAATTCGAGTTTGTAACGGTTTTCTTAATTTTTTTCGTCTCATTAATTTTTGAAAGGCGCTCAGCATATCATAAAGGCTGACATCTAAGTCATGGCGTTCCGTTTTTACATCTTCCGTATATGGCGATAAATCAATCGGAGGTTTAGTAAATAATAACGCCCTTTCAGCTTCCATATTTTTAAACTCATCAGCTGCCTCTTTATATTTTTTATATTCAAGCAGCTGTGTAACTAATTCTTCACGAGGATCGTCACTCATCAAGAATTCATCCTCTTCCTCATCCCATTCCTCTTCATGTTTGGGTAGGAGCATTTTACTTTTAATAGCTAAAAGTGTTGCCGCCATGACTAAATATTCACTGGCTATATCCAGTTCCAGCTCCTTCATGGTGTGGATATAGGCAACATATTGTTCGGTGATTTCAGAAACAGGAATATCATAAATATCTATTTCTAATCGATTTATTAAATGCAGTAATAAATCGAGTGGACCTTCAAATGCATCTATCTTTATTTTATAACTCATCTCTTTATAGGCACTCCTACTTATTTCAACTAGTTTAAGTATAATTTAACTCAAGCTTCTTTCCAATAGAATGAACAAATTGATTTTCTAAAAGGTGGGCAAAAGCCCATACATTCCAGTATGGATTACATAGTATGACAATGTAAAGAAAAGATCCAAAGAGGAGGATTCACAAATGGGAGATGGCGCAGTTGGAGGTTACGGTAGCGGATTTGCGCTAATCGTAGTGTTATTCATTCTACTCGTAATTGTTGGAGTAGCTTGGTGTTAATTAAATGATGAATCTAAGGAACAGGCTGTCGACTAGGTTGATAGCCTGTTTCTATTGTTATCAGCTAGATAATCCCGCTCTTCTCACCATTTAAAATCCTTATTCTTTTCTTATCCATGTTCGTTCATGTATATTTATCTATAATCATAGAGAGATATTGAGGTGACAATAACCAAATGAACTACCCAATTGAGTTCATTCAGTACTTAGCCGAATTTCATGGAAGCAGAGATTATTTTGAATGCCATGAAATACTTGAAGAGTACTGGAAAAAACATCTCCCGTTAGATCGAGAATCTGTATGGGTCGGATTTATCCAGCTGGCCGTCGGTATGTATCATTACCGCAGAAATAATGAATCAGGAGCTATTCGCACCTTACAAAAATCAAAGCAAATTTTAAACAAACATACCGAAGAAATGAATCAATTAGGTATGGATTCAGATGGTTTACTCCAATTACTGACTGACTCCATACATAGGTTAAAAAACAATGAACCATACAAAAGTCCATTTTTGCCGATTGAAGATCCAGATTTGCTCGCGGCCTGCCAAACCATTTGCAAAGAATATGGATATTCATGGAATTGCAGCAGCAATCTTACTGATCCATTATTAGTGAATAGGCATTCTACCCGTGATCGTACAGATGTTATTCAGGAACGATTCAAGCAACTTCAAAAGCGCAGCAAAAATAAATAGAGAAACCCTCTTAAATAAGGGTTTCTCTATTTTCATGCTTTATTATCGGCTTCACAATCCAGACATTTTGAAATAAACTCCGCTGTTATATCTCTGGAAATAATTTCGTATCCCTCATATAATTCAATCAGACAGTTTACCATTTCATGGCCAACTCCCAGACCCCTATGAGAGGGATTAACGGATAAATCGGTTACCGTAACCGTCTTTCCATCCAAATCTACCCCGATCAGACCTATAATGTCCTCATCTTGTTTCCAAAGATATAGTTGCCTGTCTGATTCTGTTTCATATGATTTAACAGTATTCTGGAGCTTCTTTAAATCTTTTTCATCAGGCATAAAAGATAATAAACCCATTGCGATTTTTTCAAAGCTCTTCTTGTATCTAATTAACATGTTTGATCCCTCATTAAATGAGAATAATAGAATGGTATTTAATAATCTTTCTTATCATACTAGTTTTTAACAATGAATTCAACTGACACAAATGCAAAGTCCTTTCTTTGCCATGCTAGACAACAGACATACATTTTATCCCAAAAAGGCTTTATATATACAATTCTAACGATTCGTACCCTATACAATATAGCCAAAATGGATAGAAATAACTGTAAAAGAACGCAAGAAAGAATAGACAATCTTCCAATTCCATTATAATATGACAGAGTTAACACAATTGGCAATTTGTTTGCCTAGATTACTATAACTACATAAAAAAATGAAACTTTTATCATTTTTTTACGTCTAACTGGTACGGGAGGTTATCACAATGAAAAAACAGCTTTTAAAATTAATGTCAGTTTTGTTGGCAGTTAGTTTTCTCATCCCTAGTGTAGCTTTGGCTGATATGCAAAGAGGCGACATGGTCGTTACACTTGGCGAAAACCTGACTCAGGAACAAAAAAAATTATTGTTAGCTGAAATGGACGCTCCAAAGGATGTAGAGATTGTAACAGTTTCTAATTCAGAAGAGCATAAATACTTGGATGGTAAAATTGCAAGCAGACTGATTGGAACAAAAGCAATCTCCTCTTCATCCATTACGATTGCTGCCAAAGGTTCCGGGATTACGGTCAAAACGAAAAATATCAATTGGGTAACAGAAGATATGTATAAAAACGCCTTGGCAACTGCCGGTATAAAAGATGCAGAGATTTATGTTACGGCTCCTTTTGAAGTTTCCGGTACAGCTGCCTTAACGGGCTTAATTAAAGCATACGAAGTGACAACAGACACCAAAATATCTGAGGAACAAAAACAAGCCGCCAATGAAGAAATGGTTGAAACAGCCAAACTAGGTGACCAAATCGGTACAGATGAAGCTACATCACTGGTTGAGTCCATTAAAGAAGAGATCGCTGTTAACCCGCCTCAAAATGATGCTGATTTGCGCAGCATCATCGAAAAGGCAGCAGAGCAGCTTGGCATCACGTTAACGGAGCAACAGATCCAGAGCCTAATCGATTTATTTAACAAGCTTCAGGATCTAGGAATTGACTGGAACAAAGTTGGAGAGCAAATAAATGCCGCTAAAGATAAAGTGACCAATTATCTTCAATCAGAAGAAGGGCAATCCTTCCTTGATAAATTAAAAGCATTTTTTGTAAGTCTAATCGACGCAATTAAATCCTTATTCTCCTAATACAATTAGAGGCTGCCGGAAATGGCAGCCTCTAATTATTTATTCATATAATGGCAGGTCATTTTTTATTAGATCTTCAAGACTCTCTCTTTTCACAACAAGACGCGATTCCCCATTTTCTACAAACACAACCGCAGGACGACGGAGCCTGTTGTAGTTATTGGACATTGAGTAACCATATGCACCTGTACAAAAGACCGCCAGCAGATCCCCAGGCTTAACCTTAGGCAGCGGAAAGTCCCAAATTAACATATCCCCGCTTTCACAGCACTTCCCTGCTATGGCTACTTCTTCAAATACTTCATCATTCAGGCGATTGGCAAGAGCAGCTTCATAATTTGCCTGATAGAGAGCAGGACGAATATTATCACTCATTCCTCCATCAACCGCCCAATATTTACGAGTTCCCGGCACATGCTTACTTGATCCAATTTCGTAAATGGTTGTTCCGGCATCCCCAACCAATGAGCGCCCTGGTTCAATCCAAATTTCCGGCATAGACAGACCAGCTTCTTCAAAATCGGATTTTACTTCACTCACAATTTCTTCTACATAGCGAGAGACAGGAATAGGCTCATCCTCTTCTGTATAACGGATTCCAAAACCACCACCTAAATTTAAAACCTTTGGTGAAAATCCATATGTTTGATTCCAATTCGCAATTTGTTCACTAATCTTTTTAGCGGCCAAAATAAATCCGGTTGTTTCAAATATTTGTGAACCAATATGGCAGTGTATACCCAATACGTCAAAATACTCGCTCCGCAGTACAATTTGCAGAGCTTGTTCCGCCTGGCCATTCCATAGATCAAATCCAAATTTAGAATCCTCTTGTCCTGTTAGAATATAATCATGAGTATGCGCTTCAATTCCAGGAGTTACCCGTAAAAGTATGGAGCATAGTTTACCTTTCATTTTGCACAGCTCTTCTAAAATAGCAATCTCGTGAAAATTATCAATTACGATACAGCCAACCCCCGCTTCAAGCGCCATTTCTAATTCATCAACACTTTTATTATTTCCATGTAAATGAATCCGTTCAACCGGAAATCCGGCCTGGAGGGCTGTATACAATTCGCCTGCAGAAACTACATCCAAAGATAGCCCTTCTTCCATAGCAAGCTGAAACATCGCAATGGAAGAAAAGGCTTTGCTCGCATAGGCCACCTGAGCATCAACACCCAGCCTGCCAAACGTATCTCTGAACATTCTTGCCCGTTCTCTAATTAAAGCCACATCATATATGTATAAGGGAGTGCCATATTGCTCTGCAAGAGAAACAGTATCTACTCCCCCTATTTCTAAATGGCCATGTTCACTCATTTTTCCTGTCCCATAAAAGTGCATGTAAACTCCCCCTTGACGTTATAACAAAAATAGACAGCCATTAATGCTGTCTATTTTTTGAATAGTATAACTACTTTATCACACTAATACCCTAATTCAAAATGAATTATTTTGTACGATCCACCGGATGTAAAATCCGCGGTCTTAAATGTCTGCCAGGCACCGGCCTTCTGATAATAATATTCGAAAGCGCTTTGGGTGCAAATGGGATAAACGGCCATAAATAGGGTGTAGATAACGTATTTAATCTGGTTAGAAAAAAAATGAAGAGCGTATTGGCAACCATGTACCCGGGTACATGGAACAAAGCAGTAAAAATTAAAATCAGATAGCGCATATATTTATTGGCCAAGCCGAGCTCCAAGCTTGGAGTGGCAAAACTGCCAATCGATGCAATGGCTACATATAGTAATACCTCAGGTACCATCCAACCAACATCAATGGCTATTTGACCAATTAGGACGGCAGCAATAAGTCCCATGGCTGATGATAAAGGAGCAGGTGTATGTATCGAAGCAATTCTGAGCAGTTCAATTCCAACCTCCGCTACAGCAATCTGTAATAGAATATGAACATGTGCATCATCCTGCGGACCAATAAACTTCATAGTTTCTGGTAGCAAATGGGGTTCCAATACAAATAATAACCATAATGGCAATATAAAAAGAGAAGCAAAAATACCGAGAAAACGGAACCATCTAAGAATGGTGCCCACTGAAGCTGCCTGTCTGTATTCCTCTGCATGCTGGACATGATGGAAAAAGGTCGTCGGTGTAATCATGATACTTGGCGACGTATCTACATAAATAAGGACATGCCCTTCGAGTAAATGGTTGGCTCCTACATCTGCCCGCTCGGTATAGCGAACCATTGGATAAGGATTATACCCTTGATTGACCAAATATTCCTCAACCGTTTTTTCGGCCATCGTCAATCCATCAATTTCAATTGATTTCAGTTCATCCCGAATGATATTAACGAGCTTCGGATTAGCTACCCCATCAATATATCCAATCGCAATATCTGTTTTGGAGCGTTCTCCAACACGCATAATTTCGAATCGCAAACGTTCATCGCGAATTCTCCTGCGTGTTAAGGCAGTGTTAATAATAATATTTTCAACATAACCGTCCCTTGCTCCTCTTGTGATCCTCTCTGTATCCGGTTCCTGGGGCTGTCTCCCCGGATAACTCCTCACATCTACGATCAGAGCTTTTCCGCTGCCTGCAACAATAATGGAAATCAAGCCTGACAATACCTGATCTACCATTTCATCCATCGTTTGAACAACCTCGACAGATTGTTGTACTAGCCGATTTTTAACCAGGTCATAGATAGGGACATCCAAGGCATTGTCTTCTTGTTCATTAATATCAGTCAATGTCTCTAAAATCTCTATGATAAAACTGGTATCACACAAACCATTAACATAATACATTTGCATCATTGTATCGCGAATCAGGATTTCTCTTACTCCTAAATCAAAACTTACTCCAAGACCCACATTTTTCTCCATGTATTGCTTTACGGCCTGTATGTCACTCGATATGGGTGTTTTCTCCTTTTGATTGGCCTGCATGGTATCCACTCCTTTCGAGAATCAGTTTTACAGCACTAAGTGTTATGGGACTGCCTTTAGCAATATCATCATATTTAGACATTTTGCCTATATCACCAATACCGACAACAATAGGTGCATGAATAGAATCGATACTATAGACTGTATCTCCATTAATTCGTTTAACATCCATTTCTGGTATTCCAAATTTATCAACGCCAAATCCGGTAAGATTCCCTTCGCGATCAATACAGACATCTACTTTTGTCCATTCTTCCTGTTTCGTTTTTGAAGCAACGGCAAGAATTCCAAGAAGATTGATATCAGGGTGTTCCGCAACATATTTCATTAACTGCTCACCAGCCCCTTCTCCGACCAGACCACTGTCATCAAACATAACCAACACCGGGTCATGGGCTGCAGATTTAATGAGTTTAATCAGTTCAGCTCCGCCCATTTTTGTTGGATTTCCATAGGAGGATGAAATGCAGCGACCGCCGATTTCTTTTGCTACATGTTCGATCGTTCTTTTCGCATATTCGTCTCCATCTGTGATAATGATGATATTTCGCTTCCCTTTCAACTCTTTCACCGCCCTATGACTTTTATTGATTATAAACAATCCACTGAAATAGTGAGCCCATTATTTTCCCGAGAACAAGCGCCATCAGAATATATAGAATCCGCTCCTGCATTCCGATTCTTTTTGCCAAGATCGGAAAGACATTTAAAACCTCTGTCAAAGCTGCTGCTAGCATCCCGTTAAAAACGCCGCTAAATATGCCCATGATTGATAGGAGTATCGGAGTTAATCCCAATGAAAAGTCCCATAAGCTGGATATGGTCCCACCTATTGCTCCGAGTATAACCGCACTTTCAAAATAATGAACAGATTGAACCTTCGTAAGCTGTGTAAGCCTTGGTATAATATTAAGGACAGTCAGGAAAGCCACATATCCGGCTCCGACCGATACCCCACCTGAGAATCCAACTATCAGCACAAAAACGAACTCAGTCATCTTTTACGGAAGTAATCGAATGTTTGTTTTCATTCATAATGATGTATTGATCTAAATCCTGCTGATAGTTAAACATCTCTACTTCCATTGGACTTGGTTCATCATTTAATCTTTTTGTGAAAATATGATTAAAGAACAAAATCATCCCAATTCCGAGTCCAAATGAATAGGGTATTTGAAATACAAGTGGATTTGCAGAATGCTTACCGGTAATCATATAATAGAGACGTTCATGCAGCTCCCTCATACTGACATCCTCATGAAAATTCATAATCGCAAAGCCAGCCCCTATAAAAAGGACAATCCACACAAGAATAAACAAAAGGTTCGATACTTTCTTCGTTTTACGTTCTACCTCTACAATTGTTTGCGATGGGCCATAGGTGTCCATTTTCATTTCGGGAAAATGCTGAAAAATTGCTTGGAGAACAACCGTTACATCCAGAATAAAAACATTTTTATTCTTCGAAAATTCACCCAGAACTAAACTTCCAACCTTTTCTTTTACTTCGTCTGTCCCAATTATATTGGCAATATCCGAAAGTCTTATCGGATGGTTCGGCAAAACTTTCGCCCGATATTTTAAACGGATATAAACACATTCCTCCATGAATATTTTCATCCCCATTTCCTTAATTCACATGTATTTATAGTATGGTTAGAAAAATCAGGAACCATACCAAAAATCATAAATTAGTTTATAGAGAGATACATTCAATCGCAAAAAAAAAACCGTACGAACCAGCACTCTAGTCCATACGGTCTTTCATTTGATTTAAAATCTTTTTTTCTAATCTAGATACTTGTACCTGGGAGATTCCTAGCCTCTCTGCAACCTCCGTCTGCGTTTGATCCTTATAATACCGTAAATAAACAATTAATTTCTCTCGTTCATCCAATAAGGCGATTGCCTCTTTCAAAGCAATTTTTTCAAACCACTTTGTCTCTGAACTATCTGCTATTTGGTCTAGCAAGGTAATCGGATCGCCGTCATTCTCATAAACCGTTTCATGGATTGAAGAAGGCGATCGGCTTGCCTCCTGTGCCATAATGATTTCCTCAGGTGATAAATCCAAATACTCACTGATTTCTGTAATGGTTGGCGTCCGTCCGAAGTGCTTAGATAATTCATCCTTCGCTCTTCTGATTTTGTTGGACATTTCCTTCAATGAACGACTGACTTTTACCGTGCCGTCATCACGAATGAAACGCTGAATCTCTCCAATAATCATGGGAACTGCATAGGTTGAAAATTTAACATTATAGGATAAATCAAATTTATCTACAGATTTCAATAAACCAATACACCCTATTTGAAATAAGTCATCTGGTTCATATCCTCTGTTAAGAAATCTTTGTACAACTGACCATACAAGCCTCATGTTTTTCTGGATGATTTCGTCTCTAGCTAATTGGTCACCTTGCTGGCTTTGAAGTATAAGTGTTTTTACCTCTTCGTCCTTAAGCTGGGCGGTCTTTTTACCCTTTTTGACTTCCACATCCATTGTATTAGTCTCCTTAATTACATAAAGCTTTGCTTTTGGAAAGATTTTTCATAAGCCTTACCTCTGTTCCTTCACCTCTGGATGAATCGATATAAATCTCATCCATAAAGTTCTCCATTATGGTAAAGCCCATACCGGACCTTTCCAATTCTGGCTTGGTTGTATACAAAGGCTGCCTTGCTTCATCGATATCTCTGATTCCAATGCCATTATCCCGGATTGTCAGTTCCACTCTTTCTTCCTCAAGATCCAATATCGCAGTGATATAGATTTTGCCCTTGGCATCTCCCTCATATCCATGGATAATCGCGTTGGTGACCGCCTCCGATACAACCGTTTTAATTTCGGTTAACTCATCAAGTGTAGGATCCAATTGCGCGATGAAAGCTGCCACCGTAATCCGTGCAAATGATTCGTTTTGACTCAATGCAGAAAATTCTATAGCCATTTCGTTTTTCATTTACGCTACCCCCAATCCCTGTATAGCTGCTTCCTCTGAAGATTCAAGACGAAGAATTTTAAACATTCCGGACATCTCAAATAACCTATGAACAGAAGGCGAGATGGCACAAACAATCATTTCCCCTTCAAATTGCTGAATTTGTTTATATCTGCCTAAGATCACCCCAAGACCGGAGCTATCCATAAAACTCAACTCGCCCAAATTTAAAATGATATGGCGAATGCCACCAGTTTCTATTAATTGAGATGCCTTGTTCTTTAAATCCTCCGCCGTATGATGATCCAATTCTCCCTTCAGGCGAATACATAATATATCCTCAATCGTCTTCATATCAATTTCTAGACTCACAGTACCTTTGCCCCCTTCAAAGAAAGTATAGTGGTGATTTTCGCCAAGCTCCACTTCAATTCCTTCTTAAAGACAAAACTAGTGATATTCTCTTTCTATTCGTTTAATTTCGCATACCAATGCTTATTCGTCGCCGGTATGGGTAAACATGCCGAAAGAACGCTTAAATAAATCAAACCAGCTTGCTCGTTTTACATCTTTTGATGCAATAAGAGGGGTTTCTGAAATTACTTTGTCGTCTCTCATCATTTTTAAGACACCAAGCTGATCCCCTTTTTTGATTGGGGCCTGTACATCTTTTTTCAGTACGATATTCGGACGGATATTCACATTGTCTTCCCCTTTTTTATTTAAAAGAGAAACTGAATCGTTTGTGACCAGACTTACTTTCTTCTGTTGACCTTTTTCAATTTTCAAAAGTGCAAGAGGCTGTTCTTTCTTATAGACCGGACGTGATTGATAATTAGCAAAGGCATAATCCAGCATTTTTGTAATTTGAGAATTTCGTTCCTTTGGATTCTCAGCTCCAAATACAACTGCAATGACTCGTAAATTATCTTTTTTAGCTGTTGCGGTTAAGCAATATCCTGCTTGATGTGTAAAACCTGTTTTTAATCCGTCCACACCTGGGTAAAATTTCACCAGTTTGTTCGTATTCACAAGCCAGAATTTTTTATCTGAATCCTCACGTAAGTAAGATTCATATAAACTCGTAAAATTTGTGATTTCCTCATGCTTTAGTAACTCTTTTGCTATAGTCGCCATATCAAATGCTGAACTGTAATGATCAGTTGTCGGCAGTCCCGTACAATTTTGAAATTTAGTGTTCTTCAATCCCAATTCCTGCACTTTGGCATTCATTCTTTTCACGAATTCCTCTTCGCTTCCAGCAATTTTCTCAGCCATGGCAACGGAGGCATCATTCCCTGAACCAATCGCAATTCCTCTAAGCATTTGCTCAACTGTCATTTCCTCACCTGGTTCAAGGAAGATTTGCGAACCACCCATTGAGGCAGCATATTCACTTGTTCGAACTTTATCTTCCATCGTTATACGCTTTTGATCTAATGCCTCCATGATTAACAGCATAGTCATAATCTTCGTCATACTGGCGGGAGACAGCCGCTCATCTTTATTTTTATCATATATGACAGAACCCGTATCCTTTTCTATCAGTATTGCTGACTTCGTTTTAGGTGCTAAATCTAATTCCGCCGTTTTTGTTTTTTCGGCTGCAAATGATGGTACAGACATACTTAAAGTGAACACTACTACTAATAAAGCTGAAACATACCGTTTCATGGACAGACCTCCTACTCATGATAAATTCCAGTTTTACCAACAACACCACTTTTATACAGTCCAGAATCTTATCTCAGATAAAATTATATTTCCTGGTGAGGACCTAATTAATTTGAATGAAGATTTTAAATATGCAGTCTTAATTTCAAAGGGAATTCAGCTATTTCTGTGTTAGTAGAACCAAATTAACTAACATTAGATGTTCTGAAATTAAATTATCGAGCAAAACTCGAGAGGAGAGAAATTTGAGCCTGTAAATCATAAAAACATCCTTATTTTTAAAGGAAATTGGTTAAAGCGAAGACTTTTCAGTCTGCTTTTTATAATCAGTATTTAAATTTCATCTATATAACAGGCAACCTATAAACAATTGAGCGAAATTTTATAGCAATAGTTCGATTTTGAAAGGAATTGAGCGAAAAGGGAGTGGAATTGAGCGATATTTCAATTTATTGAGCGAACGGTAAAGCAATTAGCGGAAAATGAGGTTAATTGAGCGGGAATTCTGGTGATTGAGCAATCATGTAAGACTCTTAAGCGATTAGCATGGCTATTGTGCGATCATTAAGCATTTGAACGAACGATTTACACAGTAATTGAATCAAATTTGGACACTAGAGCAATTTATATCAGGCCAAAGTGAATTATTTATTCATTTTACCCTAGCATGTCATTACGCATGGTATCTTACTCCTACTATTAACCGTAAAAAAATAGAGGCTATCTAATAAAAACTATTAGACAGCCTCCTGTTAAAACTTACTTACGCTTCAATTTTCATTTCTGATACGATTGATTTCACTAAGTTCAAGAACGTAGATTTTACTTTTTCAGTCGTTTCAATTACCTCGTCATGTGCCAAAGGCTGATCCAGGATTCCAGCAGCCATGTTTGTAATGCATGAAATACCGAGTACCTTCATGCCTCCATGAGCAGCAACGATAACTTCAGGAACTGTTGACATTCCCACTGCATCTCCGCCTAAAATACGTGCCATTCTTACTTCTGCTGGTGTTTCATAAGTAGGACCTGTAAATCCAATGTAAACACCTTTTTGAATCGAAATATTTTGTTTAGAAGCAACTTGTTCTGCCAATTCCACTAATGATTTTGTATAAGCACTTGTCATATCAGGGAATCTTGGTCCAAACTCACTGTGATTCGGTCCAATTAATGGGTGTGCGCCCATGTAATTAATATGATCTGTGATAATCATCAAATCACCAGGCTTGAAGCTTTCATTTACTCCGCCTGCTGCATTTGTTACAAGAATATGCGTCATTCCCATTGCCTTCATAACACGTACCGGGAATGTAACTTCTTGCATGGAATATCCTTCATAATAGTGGAAACGCCCCTGCATAGCCGCTACTGTTTTGCCTGCCAGCGTTCCAACAACAAGTTGGCCGGCATGTCCTTCAACAGTAGAAACTGGGAAATGAGGTATTTCACTGTATGGGATTACAGTGGCATTTTCAATTTCATCAGCCAATACTCCCAACCCTGAACCAAGAATCAATCCTAGTTCCGGCTTTTGACCGGATACCTCTAAAATATGCGCTGCTGCTTCATTTACTTTTTCAAACATTCTGTTCTCTCCTTTTAATTTAGTTCCTTAAGGAAGCTTACTCCATGCTCAGGCATTTTCACACCGAAGTTATCAGCAACGGTTGCACCAATGTCCGCAAATGTACTGCGGATCGGCAGTTCTTTACCTTCTTTAAATTGTTTGGAGTATACAAGTAAAGGAACATATTCTCTCGTATGGTCTGTTCCAGGATGAACCGGATCATTACCATGGTCTGCTGTAATAATTAGCAGATCGTCTTCCTTCATTTTATCCAGTACTTCCTGCAATCTTCCATCGTACTCTTCTAATGCTTTACCGTACCCAATAGGATCGCGTCTGTGGCCAAATACAGCATCAAAATCAACAAGGTTCAGGAAGCTTAGACCAGTAAAGTCCATGTCCAATGTTTGGACCTGCTTATCCATTCCATCCATATTACTTGTTGTGCGAAGCGCTTTTGTTACGCCCTCGCCATCGTAGATATCAGCAATTTTCCCAATGGAGATTACATCAAAGTTACTATCCTTCAACTCATTCATTACCGTGCGTCCAAATGGTTTTAACGCATAATCATGGCGATTTGGCGTACGTTTGAAATCACCAGGCTCTCCAACGAATGGGCGAGCAATAATTCTGCCTACCATATATTCTTCACGAAGAGTCATTTCTCTGGCAATTTCACAGATACGATAGAGCTCTTCAAGAGGTACTACATCCTCATGAGCTGCAATTTGCAGAACGGAGTCAGCAGAAGTGTACACGATTAATGCTCCGGTTTTTACGTGTTCTTCTCCCAATTCTACTAGGATTTCTGTACCGCTCGCCGGTTTATTCCCAATAATTTTTCTGCCGCTCTTTTCTTCCAGCTCCTGAATTAATTCCGGCGGAAATCCATCCGGAAATACACGGAACGGTGTATCAATGCGCAGCCCCATGATTTCCCAGTGGCCAGTCATCGTATCTTTCCCATTGGATGCCTCTTGCATTTTTGTATAATAAGCCATTGGCTTGACTGCCTTTTGAATCCCTTTAATTTCTCTGATGTTTGACAAGCCTAATTTACCCATGACAGGCATGTTCAACCCATTCATTTTTTCAGCTATATGTCCAAGTGTATCCGAACCTTTATCGCCAAATTTCTCTGCATCAGGCGCTTCACCAATCCCAACAGAATCCATTACAGTTAAAAATACTCGCTTAAATTTCATACCTGAAACCTCCAGCTTCTTTTATATGTAGGTTACCCTTTCTCAACGCCTGTAATCTTCCATAAATTTCAGTAGAATTTACGGGTCAAAAGTTGCAGGCGTCAGAGGTCTGACTTCTTTATTTTACATCACCGGGGAAACGTTGCCAATTTAAGTTTACCAAATTTTAATAGTTTTATTTTTCGGTATTCACTCAATATTCAAAAAGTCTTTAGACCTACTGCTTATTTCTTTTTAGAAACGTGTTCAAAAATAAAGACGGCACCTTACCGGAAGCCGCCGTAACTATCCTAAACTTAGAGAATCCCCTTTTAAGCTCGGGGATGGAACTTACTGTATACATCCTTTAAACGGACATTCGTGACATGTGTATATATTTGTGTTGTCGAGATATCAGCATGTCCGAGCATCTCCTGAACAGCCCGCAAATCCGCACCATTCATTAGTAAATGAGTGGCAAATGAGTGGCGAAGGGTGTGAGGTGTCAATGACTTTTGAATATTCGCCTGCTCAGCAAGCTTCTTGATAATTTTCCATAACCCTTGGCGGCTGAGACGTCCGCCGTGATGATTCAAAAATAAAGCATCCGATTTATTCTTTTGGCTAACCAATCTAGGTCTACCTGATGTTAAGTAGGTGGTAATCGAATCAAGGGCCATTTGCCCCACCGGGATAATTCGCTCTTTATTTCCCTTCCCTATACAGCGAACAAATCCCATTTCTATATGTACATTATCAATATTTAACTCTATTAATTCACTAACCCGCATACCAGTTGCATAGAGCAGCTCTAAAATAGCCTTATCCCGTATACCGAAAGCGTCAGCTGGGTTAGGTGCATTCAGCAATGCCTCCGTTTCCTCCTGGCTTAAAACCTTTGGCAATGATTTCTCAGTATGAGGGCTTTCAATCAAGACAGACGGATCTGTTTCCGAAATACGTTCCCTTAATAAAAATTGATGGAAGGATCGAATGGAAGCTGTATGGCGTGCCAGCGTTTTGGACGATTTTCCATCATCCCTTAATTTACCCAGGAACTGGACAATATGAACACGGGAAACGTCCTTCCAGTTGTCAATTTGTTGATTTTTCAAAAACTTATAATAGGAATCCAAATCTCGTTTATACGATAGGAGGGTGTTTTTAGCCAACCCTTTTTCGATTGTTAAATAATGGATAAAATCCTGCAATGGATCTTTCATTTTCATTTACTCCCCATCTAAATAAAATAGAAAGAGTCTTTCTCTCCATCCAGGCTCCTCTTCATCATTGATGGATTGAAAAACCTTTACAGCCGTTCCCTTAGGCTCGTCATAGCGATGATAATTTTCATATTCCTCATTAAACCAAACAATAGCAAAATAAAATAATATCGTAAAGCCAACAAACATGATGAATACCTTGCTTGTTTGCCAAAATAATTTAATCAAATTTCTCATAATTCTCTAGTCCTCCAGGCCTTTTTATCAATTTATGCCTGTTTGGACATGTTTTATACATATCATCCACGTTTTATGAGTAAAAGATAAAACCTTTCCACAACGGAAAGGCTTATCTTGCATGGTTATTCCCGGACCCTGCAGTCTCCGGCTCTTCTTTTTTATCTTGGCAACGATGGCAAACCCCATGAAATGTCAGGCGATGATCCTTAATTTTGAATCTGAATTTCTGTTCAACAATCGGTTCTACATCATCTAATAAATCTTCAAGAATTTCATCTACCGCTCCACATTCTATACAGACTAAATGGTGATGAAAATGCGCTGCTCCCTCTTGTCGCAAATCATAACGGGATACCCCATCACCAAAATTAATTTTATCTACTATTTTAAGCTCAGTAAGCAATTCAAGCGTTCTATATACAGTTGCCAAACCGATTTCCGGTGCTTTTTCTTTAACGAGCAAATATACATCCTCTGCACTTAAATGGTCTTCTTCATTCTCGAGCAACACTCTAACCGTGGCCTCTCGCTGCGGCGTCAGCTTGTAACTTGAAGAATGTAATTGCTTTTTTATTCGATCTAATCTAGATTCCAACCCTTTTCCTCCTCGCCGCTGAATCTGTCCGGATTTCATCATCATATTATAGAAGAAGGCAAAAAGGGATTATGAGTCCGGCCTTCTATCACCATTTATAGTATAGCAAAAAAAACGTCCATGTAAAATATAATAATTATAAACAACTTATAATAATGATTATTATCTAATAATTATTATTAACTCATATTATCAATTACAGCTTTCATTAGCCCCGGTGATAAAAAGGATTCAATCAAGGCTGCAACAACAAAAGACACTAAGGCCATTCCAAGCAACAGAGAATACTGGAAAAAATAAGGCCTTAATTTTTCGCGGCTTGATTTTAAAAATTGGCGTTTAATCATTTTAATGGAGATAATGACGGCGCATGATGCCATGATAATGGTTACGGGTACAAGGATGATATTCTGAGGTAATATGGATACACACGCAAGCATAAAGCCCTGCCACCCTGTTTGGCTAACCAAAAAACCGACAGTAAAGCCGATCACGATTCCTTTTATAAAAAGAAGGATTAAAATCATTGGTAACCCGATAATCGAGATTCCAAGAATCCACATTAAGATAATAAACTTCGCATTCTCCTGAAAGCTATAGATGAAAATTTCACTGCTTGCACTGACTTTCCCTTGCTTTAATTCTCCGAAGAACTGAGACAAATAATAAAACAGGTCCTCTTTCTGAGTTAAAGATAAGCTGTTGACAATAATTGCCCCAAAAATGATTCCCATCAGGAATAGGACCATAATAAAAATGAAAATAGATAAATGATCTTTAATATGAAAAAGCAAAGCTCTTTTATAATACGATTTTTTCACAGGGGAATTCTCCTCTCCGGTTCCATTACTAGATTCTATGTATTTACTAGAGATTGTATTCTAGTAAAAAATAAATTCTTACTAGTCTAAATAGTATGATATAATCTCTTTAATTTACATAAAAGGAGGAGATTGGCATGAATCCGATCCTGATGGACATACCAGAAAAACTTGATGGAAGCCGAATTTATTTGCGTTCTTGCAAGCCGGGAGACGGGCCTATGGTCCATGATGCCATATTGGCTTCAAAAGAAGATTTAAAACCCTGGATGCCCTGGGCTAATCGAGATCAGACATTAGAGGAGACAGAGGACAATTTACGAAGAGCACAGGCAGAGTTTATTTTAAGAGAAGATATACGTCTATATGTGATGAGAAAAGAAGATAATATTTTCCTTGGTTCCACCGGACTACATAGAATGAATTGGGAAACAAGAAAGTTCGAGATCGGATATTGGATGGATTCTCGTTACACTAAAAAAGGATATATGACAGAGGCTGTTGAATTATTGACGAACTTCACATTCGATAAATTACTAGCTAACCGGGTGGAAATTCGCTGTGATTCAAAAAACATAAACTCCAGACGGATTCCTGAAAAACTGGGTTACACTCTTGAAGGGACATTAAGACACGACAGCTATGATTCTACAGGTACCTCCCTTCGTGATACATGCATTTTCTCTAAAATAAGAAGTGATTTGTAAAATAGAAAAAAGGGCAGTGAATGCTATTCACTGCCCTTTTTCTCCATTAATCCGTAATAATCTTCCCGTAAATACCGCCTCCGCCTTTTTGCAGAGACAATGTACCACCCCGTGCCTGATAGATGAGCATGGCTATTTTTTCAGGAACTAGCCCCTTTAGCTCCTCCAGGCTGGCTTCATGGATGACAGCCATTTCTGAACCAAAACCAGCTACTAATTTATCCAATGTTCTCGGTCCTAGCCCTGGAATAAACTCAAGCGGGATATGATGAATATAAGGCGGTCTCTCTTGCAGAACATCTCCCAGCTCTGCATCTGCAAGATCATTGATACGTTCAGCTACTCCACGTGTCACCTGATTAGAGCCGCAATAAGGACAGCGCTCTGAATACACAGCTAGAGTTTCGCCGCAATTCTCGCAAACTGTTTCATGGTATTTACCTAAATACGGATTCAGTCCGTAATTAGCTAAAATGGCACGTCCTTCTTCTTGTTGAAGTGCTTTATGCCATTCGGTAAAGTTAGGCTCCTGCAGCAACAGTTTTTGATATTCACGAGCCAGCTTTGGCAACGAATGTGCATCACTATTTGTTAAAAAGGGATAGCGGTTCAGCTCGCTTAACTTGGATGCCATTGTCGTATCAGCACTGAGCCCCAGCTCAACAGCGTCAATCCAGTCTGGATTCAGAACCTCGTTTAGGCTCTTTAAGACCCCTCTGCCGTACAAACTTTTATGGGGAGTGAAAATATGTGCAGGGATAAATAACCCGCTCAAATCCTTTACTTTTTTCTGCAATACGGTAGCACTCTCATAAATACGCTGAGAGCTGAGAGTATTATTTTTAACTCTCGTTGCAAACCATTCCGAAAACAGCTTCATTTTTTCAAGAGTAGGAAAATAAGCCAGCACATGAATGGGCCCTTTGCAGTTTGCATCATTGATTTCAATCTCACTCCCAGGAATCAAAACGGTACCGTCTTTATGTTGAAGACCGCCGCCCTCGAGTTCTTTCATCTCTCCTTTTGCCATGAGCCCCTCAAGTTCTTCTATCACCTCAGGAACATGGCAGTCGATGACCCCAACCATATCGAGTCCTTTTCTTGTCGCAGCATATTCAAGAATAGTTGAAATCGTTAGGGTCCGCGCTCCTGTAATTTTGACAGGCTTCCCAGATTTCGTTCTCCCCACATGAATATGAAAATCCGCGTAATATGTCTTCATTTATTTAGACTGTGCCTCTTGGAGCTGTAAATATTGAACCGCATAGGCTGTTTTGGCATCCTGAATTCTCTCTTCTTTAATCAGTTCCAAAGCCTCTTCTAATGTGACTTCCATCAAGTCCACGAATTCATCCTCATCAAGGCCTCTTGCATCTTCCTTTTTAGAAAGACCCTTAGCCAGGTAAATATGTACAATCTCATCTGCAAATCCAGGCGATGTGTAGAGGGAAATAATATGTTCAATGGACTCGCAGGCATATCCGGTTTCCTCTTCCATCTCGCGAACCACACAATCTCTTGGATCTTCACCGGCATCCAATTTACCGGCAGGAATTTCAACTAACGCTTTTTCCATCGGCTTACGGTATTGCTCAACAAGCACGAGCTTATTTTCATCTGTAACGGCAATCACTGCGACCGCTCCAGGATGTTTAATTAATTCTCTGGTCGACGTCTTTCCATTCGGAAGAAGCACTTCATCCACACGTACATCTAAAATTCTTCCTTTAAAAATAGGTTCTGATTTGATCGTTTTCTCTTCATATTTGTACATCGTTAAATCTCTCCTTTTGTTCTAAAAAGCATTCCTCTGTTCATACATTTTACCATATAGCATGTCCAAAGGGGTGCGTTATGAAAATATGGATCAGTGACAATCAAATCATTTTGAGCGGAAAAGCTTGGGAAGTAAAAGAGAAATTAAAGCAATATAGCAATCAATATGTGTATGTTACGGACTGGCTGCAGGCCGCTCGGCAAATAAAATGACGGATTTAACTCCTTCCATTACAATAAAGAAAAGACACACTGTAATAGCGAAAGGAGATTTCCTGTGAAAAAGAGACAAATTGGAGAATCTGACTTATATGTTACGGAGATGGGACTAGGATGCATGTCTCTCGGCAAAGACGAAAAACAAGCCCGACTAATACTGGAGACAGCTATCGAACACGGAATCAACTATTTTGATACAGCCGATTTGTATGATTTTGGCCTTAATGAGGAAATGGTCGGAAGGGTGTTAAAACCATATCGACAGAACCTGATATTAGCTACAAAGGCAGGTAACAGATGGAATGACGAGAAAACTTCATGGTCCTGGGACCCTTCGCGAACCTATATTAAGCAGGCCGTAAAGGATAGCCTAAAGCGTTTACAGACCGATTATATCGATTTATACCAGCTTCATGGCGGTACAATAGACGATCCCTTGGATGAAACCATTTCCGCCTTTGAAGAATTAAAGAAAGAAGGCTATATATGTGAGTACGGCATTTCCTCCATCCGTCCCAATGTCATCAAGGAATTTGCAAACCACTCAAGTATCATATCGGTCATGATGCAATACAGTCTTCTCGATCGAAGACCGGAGGAATGGATGCCATTACTGGAGGAGCATCAAATCAGCATCATTGCCAGAGGTCCTGTAGCAAAAGGCCTTTTAACAGAGGAAATGTTAAATAAAGCTTCCGATTCTATCCGCGAAAATGGATATTTGGACTATACATATGAGGAGCTAGAGTCTCTGCTTCCATCCATTCAAGAAAAAATAGCGAGCCGTTCCATGAATGAACTGGCTTTACAATATATCCTCTCTTCTAAAGCGGTAGCTGCTGTGATCCCTGGGGCAAGCAGCGAAAAACAATTACTTGAAAATATAAAGGCTATAAACAGCAAACCGTTAGCAGCCGAAGAGCTGGAACTATTGCGCTCCTTAACTAAAGCAAATAAATATGAGACACATCGCGATTAAACGGGAGTCAGGCTATTTCATCTAAATAGCCTGATTCCTTTTCTTATTTTTATCCTATACATAGAATAACCAGTCGAAATCTTCCCGTTGGTAATCACAATAAAAATAATCATTCGTTTTTGAATCATACACATAATCCTGCTGGCACTCTTCGAAATGGTCAACAATCCATTTCATGGCTGAAATAAATTGGTAGGCTTCCGCATTCGTCATGGTTGGATGAATGGAAAATCGAATCCATCCAGGTTTAACCTCTAAATTGCCCTGATCAACCAATTCCATGATTTGTTGGGAACTCTCCTTGGAGATTCCCAATAAATAATGCCCATACGTTCCCGCACAGGAACATCCGCCCCGTACCTGAATTCCAAACCGGTCATTTAATAGTTTAACAATCAGATTATAGTGTACCCCCGGAATCATAAATGAAATAATACCCAATCGTTCTTCTTTCTCTGGTTCGAGAACCTTAATTTCAGGTATGGATAACAATCCCGGAAGAAGGATGGAAAGCAATTCTTTCTCTCTTGCCAACATATTGTCTACCCCCATTTCCTCCTTTAGCCTTATACATAATGCTATTCGAATGCATTGCAGGATTCCTGGTGTTCCACCGTCCTCCCTCGTTTCAATATCCTCATAATAGCTTTTGTTTCCCCACGGATCCGTCCAATTGACAGTGCCGCCGCCAGGATGATCAGGTATGTGGTTGTGATACAAATTTTTATTAAAAATTAAAACACCACTCGTACCGGGTCCGCCCAGGAATTTATGCGGAGAAAAACAAATCGCATCCAGCTGTTCTGCAGGATTCTCGGGATGCATATTGATATTTACATATGGAGCGCATGCAGCAAAGTCTATCACACAGATACCACCGTGCTTATGCATCACGCTTGCCAGTTCATGATATGGAGTAATGAGTCCGGTTACATTGGAGCATGCGGTAAAAGCACCGATTTTCAACGGTCTGTTTGAATAGGATTGTAACTGCCGTTCTAATTGCTCCGGACTGACATTCCCTTTTTGATCAGGTTCCACGATAACTACATCGGAAATCGTCTCAAGCCAGGAGGTATGGTTGGAATGATGTTCCCGATGGGTAATAAATACAACCGGTCTTTCCTCAGGCTTTAGTTCAAGCCTCGATTCCCATTTTTCTGGTATGCGCAAGCCAAGTATACGTTGAAATTTGTTAATGACCGACGTCATTCCAAAGCCATCAAGGAGAATCGCATCATCCGGACCAGCGTTTACATGCTCTTTTATGATTTTCTTTGCATGATGATACGCATTCGTCATGAATGAGCCGGTTTGGTTTGATTCCGTATGGGTATTTGCCATAAACGGTCCAAATTCCTTCGTGATTTTATCCTCTATCGGTTTATATAATCTTCCGCTTGCTGTCCAGTCCGCATATATAATCGGCTTTTCTCCGTATGGGGTTGAAAACGTTTTGTCATTTCCTATAATGTATTTGCGAAAATCATGGAAATATTGCTCCAGCTCTCCAAACCATTCTCGCTGATGATTTCCAATTCTTGCCCTCAGCAATCCTGTTCACCTTCTATCTGCATAAGTCAGTAACAGTATATGAATAAAAAGCCTATTGGTTATTGCCGTGGAGAAAATAGTACTTTCTTACAAAAAAGCCCTATCACTTTTCAGTGATGAGGGCCTTCCATTATTCTTCCATTGATTTCTCAGTTTTAAATTTCCCTGTCAGAGCAATAAGTTCATTTGTAATTTGAGCAAGTCCATTAGCATATTCTGCTGTCTCTTTTACCATCGCATTCTGTTCCTCTGCGGATGCAGAAACTTCTTCAGCAGAAGCCGCTGATTCCTGAATGGTTGTGGATGTCTCTTCAATCATGCCCTCAACTCTTTTAACATCTTCATTAATCATTTGAAAGGACTCAGTTAATTTCTCTAAATGATTCTTTGTATACCCAACCTTTTCATTTATGATTGTCAGTGTACTGCTGCCTTCCATCACTGTTTCAACCTGAGTACGGAACTGATTTAAATTATTTTCCATAACGTTCATCGTGTTAAATGTGTCTTTTTGAATTTTATTAATTAAATCCTTGATCTCTTCAGTAGCTTTATTTGTCTGTTCGGCCAGCTTACGTACTTCATCTGCCACTACTGCAAAGCCTCTCCCTTGCTCCCCCGCTCTTGCGGCTTCAATAGCTGCATTCAGAGCCAATAGGTTCGTTTGGGCCGAAATATCTGTAATAAACCGAATTATATTTTCAATTTCATTTGCTCGTTCGCCTAAATGCTTCACTTGTTCGTTGGCATGAGCAATATCGTCACCAAGTGCTACTAATACCTGCAGTCCTTCGAGAATCATCACTTGTCCATCCCTTGCTATAAGTGATGATTCCTCTGCATTGCCCAATGTTTCTTTTGTAAAATAAGTCCCTGTTTCAACCTGTTTTGTAATATTCACCATTGTCTCAAAGATATGGTTAGCTTTATGTGATTGAGTATCAATTCCAGATGCGATATACGAAACAGTGGTGGCAATTTGATCAGCAGCCACACCGGTTTGCTGAGTACCCTCTGCCATCTTAACGGTATTGGCATGGATTTTATCAGATGATTCCTTGATGGCACCTATTAAGTACACAAGCTCTGTACGCATTTGTTCCATTCCACTCGCAAGTGTGCCGATTTCATCCTTTGTTTCTGCAACAATTGGTTCTGTTAAATTTCCCTTGGCAATCAACATGACTTGTTTAGATAACTTCTCTATTCCCCGAGTAACCGGACGTGTCACTCTATAAACCATGGTGTAGCCGATCGCTAGGTTCATAACAAAAACCGTTAACGCAGTCGTTAAGGCCTTTCTCGTCTGCTCTGTCAATTGATTTATATCCTTATGAATTCCATCAACAGCCTGTTTCTGTAAGTCACCAAGCTGCTGTTCCATAGTTTGTTCAAATTGAGTAAAGATCACCTTAGGCTCATTACCAGCTTCTATCCCCTTTTCTGTGAAACTCTCAGCCATTAGCTGCCCGGATTGATAAAACTCGGTAAAGGAATCTGCTAATGAATCCAATTTTCCGGATGATACACCCAGTTTTTTTAAATCCTCGGCATGATTCTTAAATTCTTCTGCATACGTATCAGCCAACGAATAAGTATCAATCGTGTCCGAGCCTTTCGTAGCACTGATTCCTTTGAATACCTGCTGCACCTGAATAACATTGACTTTCATTTGATCTGTTAGTAGTACAATCTCTAAGGAACTCTTATTTATTTCCTGAATGCGCTTTTCATTCGAATACAGATTGTAAGCGAGAACAGCAGCTACTATTAAACTTAAAACAGTAACGCTGATAAAAGTGATAACAATTTTTCGCCTGATATTCATCTCTAAAATTCCTCCAAAAATTCCCGATATATCTTCCCGTTATCTATATCGGCCAGTTCTGCGTAATATGTAACCATTTTGTGGAGAAACCTATAATTTTTTGCAGAAATAATGGTAAATAGTGGTTAGAACTATTTACTTATACAAATAAAAAGACCACCCTGCTTTGCAGTGCCTCGAAAAGGTAGTGTTCAACTTCCTTTTAAGAGTGCATTACATTTAGGGTGGTCCCTTCCTTTATCCCTTAAACTGCTTCCAGTTCAGATTGCTCTCATTTAATAGCTCTTCAAAGCTTTTATTTTTCTCGCGGCGTTTTCGTTCCTCACGCTTTTGTTTTTCCATTTGCTGTATTCGACGTTGCTCTTCTTCCTTTAATTCACCTTTTTTATTCTGCAATTGGCTCAAAATATCTTGATTTAGCAGATCTCCCAAGCTAATTGAGCCATCATCGTTTTTCTTGGATGGTTTATGTTTCATCATCGGATATTAGCTCCTTTTTTCTTTCTATTATAATGGGTCAGTCAAATTAAGTCAGGTATGGTTTTAATACTTTTTAATAGCCTCTATTTCCTTTTTCCTATTTAAGGTAAAAATTGTAACTTTATACCATATTATTCATATAAATATGATATGATTTATTAGGAACTAAAGGAGGGGTATGATGGGCAGAGAATTTGACCAGCTATTTGATGAATGGGCTGCTAATTATGATGAAACGGTATCCGGTTCTGATGACCAATATACCGATGTTTTTTTACATTATGAACAAATCCTAGAAACAGTTGCATCCCATGCGGATGGCTCTGTAATCGAATTCGGAGTCGGAACAGGGAATTTGACTGCACGGCTACTGGAAAAAGGAAACCAAGTTCTCGGAATTGAGCCTTCCACAGAAATGAGAAAAAAGGCAAAGAAAAAGCTCGGATCCTTATCAATTGTAGACGGTGATTTCTTTCACTTTCCGGTTGAAAATGGAGTCGACACATTTGTAAGCACCTATGCCTTTCACCATTTAACCGATGAGGAAAAAGAGAAAGCTTTTGCTCTATACTCCAATCTTCTAACACCAGGCGGAAAAATCGTTTTTGCGGATACGATGTTTTTAACGAAAGAGGATCAGCAGGCGGTCATTGATAACGCTGAGCGCAACAATTTCGATCGATTAGCAGAGGATTTACGAACTGAATATTACACGACGATCCCTTACTTGAAATCAATCCTGGAAAAGCATCAATTTCATGTAACATTTGAGCAGCTAAATACATTTGTCTGGCTCATGCATGCCACTAAACAATAATTAAACAATAGCATCTATCCCTATAGCAATATAGGGTTTTTTCGTTTGTGAATCTGCCTATTATTTCAATGTTTGTTTTCTCTGCAGAATGGTAAACTAAAGGATGATAATGTGTTTTTCGGAGGGTTTCATTTGAAAAAGAAAAGATGGTATTTTATCTTCGGTGTCATGATTGCATACATAATCGGAATTGGCGTATTCTTCTCTAACATGCTGATGTATATGAAACGAAAAGATGTTGAGGTCGTTCGGAAACGTGAAATCGAGGCAGGCCGTTTTGACACTGCTTCCTTTCAAAAACTGCCTCAGGAGGAGAAATGGATTCAATCCAAACATGGATACCGGATTCATGCTATATTTGCAGAACCACATAAGGAATCAAAAAAATGGATGATCATTGCGCACGGAATCACTGAAAATAAGTGGAATTCGATTCGCTATGTCAATTTATTTGCAAAAAAAGGATTTAACACCGTCATTTATGATCATCGCCGCCATGGTGATTCGGAAGGAAAAACAAGCAGCTACGGATATTATGAAAAAGATGATCTTGCCGCTATTGTAGAAGAATTAAAGGCTCAAAAGGGTCATGATATTTTGCTTGGCATCCACGGTGAATCAATGGGTGCGGTCACCCTGTTACTATATGCCGGCACCGTTGAGGATGGAGCTGATTTTTACATAGCGGATTGTCCATTCTCCGAATTCTCCGAGCAAATAGCTTACCGCCTAAAAAAAGACTTCCATCTTCCAAAATGGATGGTTCTCCCCTTTGGGGATTGGTGGCTTAAACGGAGAGATGGCTATTCATTTAGAGAAGTTTCTCCTTTAAAGGCAGTAGAGAATATAAAAAGCCCTGTTCTTTTTATCCATAGTTTAGAGGATGCGTATATTCCCTCAACCATGAGCGAGGAATTATATGAACACAAAAAAGGACCGAAACAGCTGTACCTAGCCGAAAAAGGCCAACACGCCCAATCCTATAATACGAATCCTGAAGCTTATGAAAAAGTAATCGATTCTTTTCTTAAAGCACATGTGCCCCCTTTCTTTTAGGGTGGCACTTTTTTAATGGCTGTTTTCGTAAGGATCATTTTTGCTATTATTCAATTAACTCGTTATTCTACTAAAGCCCCATTCGTATTATAAGGTTGATATGTTCTATTTTATTTTGACATTGATAACAACAATACCAATCAAAAGCCATAAAATATATAATGCAAATACATAATAGAAAAAACTGTCCGGAACCAAAGGGAAAAAAACAGATATAATGCCAAGGCCAATAAATAATATGCCCGCATACTTTGAAAGTTTCTTTTTATCTTTAACTTGACCTTCCACATATCCTGCTAAAATATGCACTTTCCCCTTTCCCCAAATGATATAAGCAAGCAAAAAATGAAACCCTGCAGTGATAAGACCAACAAAAAGCTCCATCATTTCTCCTCCTTTTATACGGCGTTTGTATTATATATCTTATAATAATTATTTCTTTCGCTAACCTGCCCCTACACAGCTCCTGATATTAGAACAATGCCCTAAGTAAGATAAGAACTTACTTTTTTATTCCATTTGTATTTCCGTAATGGTCAACATGATCTCAAGTCCTCTAATATTGAGGATAAAAAAGTTTGGTCACATTCCATTTCAAAGTGTAATTCATTTTCCATATGTGCTTTTTCCTTAAAGTAACCTTGTAAAACAACTTGCCCCATTTGATTGAATACAACCTCTAATTTAAGAGAAGTTTCGTAATTCCAAAAAGTAGCCATTCCTTTAAGTTCACGATAGCACTTATCTAATTGCTTATAAAACTTATATATATCCCCAGTCGTAAACCACAATTCACCTAAGACATAATAGTTTCCGCTCTTAATTTCAACGATGCCCACAGCATCATAACCACCAAAATGACTTGTATCTTCAGGAAAACCACTTATATTTTGTGATTCAATTCGGATAAAGCCTTGATTGCCTTTAACAGTAAAACCATTCATAGTTTCAACTCGTTTCCCAGAAAGCTCATGTTCAATAATAACCATTGCGAATTCCATTTCTTCCTTAAGAGTTCAACAGAAAAGAACATTAATCCTCCCTAGATCTATGCTCCAGTTCGTTTTAATGCAACTCTCCACTATCTATCGTCCCTTTTCATCTAATCTATTGGTATAGAAATTAAAAACTTCTTCTGATTTTTCATATTCTACAAAGTTCTATATCATATCCCTTAGTTAATTAAACATATGTAAAAATCAAAATATCGACTTTACTTAACCATAAGAGATATGGGCTGTTCTTATCTAACACTTTAGAAGCTCGATGTATATCTAAAATTAATAACTATACTTCTTTACCTTAGAAATAGGTTCATTTTTGTATTACACAACAGAACCCGTTAAGGATACCCTCGCCTTACATATAATAAAACCGCCTATCCATTAGGCGGTTTTATACTTTATCATCAATTATTTTTCCCTAATTCCTCAAATATTCCAATCTTAAGCTTCACTTTTCCATTGTCATTTTCATACACATCTAATACAAACATTTTATAATCGCCGTAATTCTCATCAAAGAAATCTCTTGCGCTTTTTGGCATATAACAAATTTCTTCATAGTCTATTTCTAACGTGTCTTTGTCCTTTTCAAAATCATAGCCCGTATTTACTTCATTACCTACGTTATAAATCTCTGTAATAGCAAATTCATCCCTATGAGTGACAGTGAAAGTTTTAAGGGGTTTAGTGTCCTTGTAATAGTCCCATTCTGTTCTATCAGCTTCATTACAATATTTGCATTTTCTGTAGCCCATTTTTTCTGCTTCATCTGTTGCTATTGCTTTCCATCCTTTAAAATTTTCTTGATATTCGGCAGGCCAGTTCTTAAAACAATTAACGTGTGTATGATACGTTTTCCCGCCGTCAGATAACAAGCAAATATGGCTGTCATTAAGTGTTAAGTTAAGGTTATATTCCTTAGTTGTTCCATCTGAAAATGTAACGGTAACGGTTTCTTTTTCCAGCTTTTCAACCGGGCTTGATTGTTCAACAGGTTCAATAGATACAACGGGCGCTTGCTCTTGTTTTAAGATTTCAGCGTCTTGTGCAGTCTCATTTTTTGGCGGCATAACGGTCTGTATAGTTTCTTGTTTTATTGGTTCAGCCTCACGCGTCGTTTGTTGATTTCGATTTACTGGGCTTTCTTTTTGACGCTTAAAATATAGATACGCCGCCAAGCCCAAAATCAAAAGTAAAATACCAAGCATTTATCACATCTCCTTAAATATAATTACCATTTTGGTAAATACTAGCTCTGAAAATTTGTCCATGTCGAAAAAAGCAATTCTATTATTTAGAATCTCCTTTGATATCCTATCTTATGAGTTCTTTTATTACGCCCTATTTGTTTGATACTTCGTTGATCTTTACCAATCCAATTATAAGCCCATTATAAAAAGGCATTGACCTTCTTGAATCAATGCCTCCGTCAGCTGAATTAGAATGAGGTATTATTGTTCCTCTTCATTACATAATTCTTCAGCAACCTGCTTTATACGTTCCATTGTTACACCTTTTCTTTGTTCAATAGCTAAGGGATGGTTAGTTGGTTCCATCTCTATGTAAGGGGGGATTCCAAGTGGTCGAGTGTGTACATTTATTTTTAAATTTACTGTATTGGGGTAACAAGAAATATCAGTTGATAACCAACCAAACATCGGTTCTAGTTTATCTTCTCTTCCTTCCACAGCCCAATATTCAATTGTTTTATTAAAATTTGTTTCACTCAATGAAACCCAGACATCCCAAATAAACGGTCCATCTCCGTCTTTCACAGGAATTTCTATACATCCACGTATAAAGAAATGTTCATCGTTCACTATGCACAAATCTTCATTCATTTCAATCCGTTCTTCTTGTTCTTCTAACGGTATATCGTAGCAATAGTCAGGAACAGGGCTACTATAGCTCATAGGGAGCTCATCGTGGAACTTTCCACAGCAGCCACATAAATAACCTTCATTATATTTACTCATTTAAATATCCCCCATAAAATCGTTTTCGATTAACTTTATCTCCCCGGATTAAAACCTTAATTGGTTTTTATATACATTTATTATTGTAATTTTATCATAGTCCCTTTAGAGCTCACCTGCCCCTACTTCCATTAGAAATTCAACACAAAAAGGCATTAATTCTTCTTAAATCAACGCCCTGTTTGTTTAAATACATTTATTCTCAACGTCTAACAATTTATTGATAAAACTGTTAATCATTGTTTACAAGAATGCATCCTTTTTTTTGCCTATAGAAGACATAGCAAAGATAAACGGTGTGAAAAATAAAAGAGTAATTGCAAGTATTCCATATGCAGCACCTTCAAAACCCCTTACTTGAAAGCTGATGATGAAAATCACAACAGAAGTTAGTAAGGATAAAAAAGGGGGCAATTTTGTATAAGCGCTTTGATATTTCTTAAGAAAATAAGTTATAACAATAAAAATAATGCCAATAATTACACCTAAACCAACCGGGACAAAGACTAACATAACAAACCTCCTATAAAATTCCATTTTAAAGATGATTAATACTAACACAATAATCTGAATATTTAAAGTTGTTTTTTCCATACTCTTAGACCTATTTAGTGAAAAAGGGAAAATTTAAATAAACATATTAGGATTCGAAACGTAAATAACATAAAGATTGAATTATTAATACCCACCTCCTTTTAGCATATGTTTACAGAAAAAATACTGGTATAATAAGGGAAATGAGATACTGAAAATTCTGAGTTTAGAGGTGTGTAAATGATTAAACAGAGAAGAGGCGGAATGGTTGGACGATAAAATTTATGATTTATCCAAACGAATAAGATATATGGAAGAAGAGTTAGTGGAGTTAAAAAAAGAGTTAAGAACCATACATAATGAAGTTAATCTTAATGTGGAAAACAAAAGTGAAAAAGTTGAGATAAAAAGAAATATCAAAAAACCTGAAATAAAACCAGAAAAAGAATTAATCAGCTTTGAATCTATGATCTCAACTTGGTTACCTAGAATATTTATATTCGTTTTTATTTTAGGAGTTATTTGGGCTTTTATGGCAGCATCTGAAAACGGATGGATAAATCCCGTGGTTCGTGTAATAGTTGGTTTCTTATTAGCTGGATTCTTATATATCATTGGAGAAAAGCAATATAAAAAGGCAAAGAATACGTTAGGAATAGTATTGTTAGGCGGAAGTATAATTGTTTATCTTATATCTGTCTTCTCCGGTAATGTTTTGTACCACATTATCCCATTCTATGTGACTGTATGTTTATTAGCGCTCGGAATATATATAGGAGTTTATCTATCGAGAAAATACAAATCTCAATCCTTGCTTACCATTATAGGAGTAGGTGCTTATTTTTACCCTTTCCTATTTGCAGGAGACAAAGGGAATGAATATGTATTTTATATATACGAAACTGCTGTATTTATAGGATTAATACTAGAATCTCTTAGAGGGCAATATAAAATCACTTGGAATGTGGCAAACTATGCATTTATGTTCACTGTATTATTTTTTGGATTAGTAGGCAGTGGGGAAATTTCAACCTTAACGTTCCTCACAATCGCTATTCAGCATTTCTTTATTATTTATTTAACATTTAAAACAAACAACATATTTGTTAAAAATATGTATATTCCAGCTATCACGATCGGTTCATTATTCATGCTCTTAATCGGAGTTGATGTGTTTGATCAAACACCAAGCTACCAATACACGTTCTATTCAATAATGGCCATCGTATACTCTTTGCTTAGTTACGTGAAAAATAAAAGTCACACTGAACTAAAAAACATTTTCTTTGTTATTTCGATGTTCTACATATTTATACTGCTAAACGATATAGTGATTGATCCATCATCAAAATTAATCCTCTTTACCATGCAAGCCGTACTAGTTTACTATTTTGCTCAAATAAGGAAGAGTATATTAGGGACAATAGCTAGCATAATACTGCTCTTATCCGTATTGGTACAATTATTCGACAAGCCGGGATACATGCTATCACTAGAAACTTTTGTTGTATGGATGATCATAATCAGCTTCTTCTTTGTTCTCTATATAAAAGAAACAATAACAAAAATCATCGACAGAAATATAATGAAATCTACTTTACCCTATATAATAGAAGTATTACTGATCATATTTATAAGCAAAATGGCATACTATTTCACAGATGATTCTTCTTTAATGATTAAGAATATCGGTTTGTCATTATCTTGGGTCATTATCGTTGGAGTAACATACGGGTTATTTAGTTACTTTAAAGAAAAAGTTTGGAAAAACATCGGCTTAATATTCCTGTTTATTACGCTATTAAAAGTTACTTTCTACGACCTATCAGGTATAGATGTAGTTTGGAAAGCAATATTATTCATCATACTTGGCGTAATTGGGCTGCTTATTTCTAAGGTGTTTTATACAAAAAAATGAGTGGGATTTCCCTTTGCTTTCGTTTAAAAAAAGGTTCAGTCAAAATTTCTGACTGAACCTTTTGAATTTTCTCCTTATAGAGCCTATTGAAAGATGACATTCATCATTGGATTTAAATACTGATTAGGGCTTTTCAGCTGATAGCTATTTGTACTGCTGGAATAATCAATAATAAGCTTTTCATCTAAAAAGATTTCATGATATTTATTTAACCATACAGGATAGGCATTGGTTTCCCATTTTACTTCTTGAGAAGTAGTTTCTTTAACAAAATATAAATTGGTTACACCGCTTACTACGCAGCCACAGCCTTCTGTTTCATACTTCAAACAAAATACGCCTTCTTGATCTGTCAGCTTGTCTTTTACCTTTTCTAATGCTGCGTCTGTCCATGTAATTTCCACTGTTGTCCACCATGCTTTCTCTCTATTTATCTCATAGGTTCCCGATTTCACTTAACCCGCAAACCTGTTAATAATTAAATCTGAAATAAAAAAAGCAGCATTCAATGAACACTGCCTCTATGTCTTAAAAATGAACGTTCAGCTTAATGAACTGCTCTCGTATGTTTTTGTATCAAACTTTGTAAAGCCGCCACTGCTTCATCGCCAGTATACGTACCTTTATAACTGAAACCATTCTCTGAGCAATATTTTTGCCCTAATGCTACAGCATCTTCTTTAGTCATTTCTTTTTTTAACTCTCCTATAACTAATCCATAAGGTGCTTGATAAATCGTGCTATATTTTTCTTTTTCCATTTTTCTTTACCCCTTTTGTTTTGATATCCCATGGCAAAGTTATCAGAACTGAAATCGATGTTAAAAATTCATTATCTGTATATTTCTTACTTCTAGGTCTATATACATAGTAAACTTTTTGTGGAATTTTGTCTAATATTTGCGTTTTCATGTCCTCAAAATTGGGTAGTAAAGTTTATTTAGAACAAAAAAGAAGAGCCATAACCAACATATGCATAAGCTTATAGCAAATTGCAGGCCATCAATTTTTCAATTGTACGTCCATAATTTCCTGATAAAATACAAAACAAACATCTCCGTCCTCATCAACGATATGAAGCTTTTGAGCCTGTTCATTGCAATAATGAATATGTCCTTCCACCGTACCGTACCGGCGACTGGCTGTACGGTAATAGCGGATCATCACAGGCTTCCCATATTCCAAAGCCTCCATAATTATCGTATTCATCGCTTCCACTTGCTGTTCATCAAGCTCATTCCTTGTTTCATAGCTGTCCTCATGTGCCCATGCTCTAAGCATTGTTACGTGTTCAGGCAGCATCATTGATGTCCATTTTATTTTTCCGCGATCTCGAATCATTCCCTGCAGCCTCCATTTCACTTGTCTGTTATGCTCTATGTCCTCCAACCAACGTACTTCGATGCTTGGCCGTTCCTGCCTCTGTATACGACACGGCACGTAAAATCGCATTCGATCCAAATTTTTTACGCATTCGATCCATCACAAAGCCAAGTTCGCGTTTGCGCCAGCTATCCTGGTCAAATAGACTGATTTGCATCTCTCGATCGGGGATAACATTCGAAAGTGTAATAGAAATTTTCCTAACTGTTTTGCCTGTATAAAACCGTTCAAACAAGGTTAAACACATTTCATAAATATCCATCGTAATATTGGTCGGTGTTTCTCTTGTCATAGAGCGATGAAATCCACCTCCAAATTCATCCTGGCTATAATAAATCCCCAAGCTGACGGTTCTGCCCGCCATCCCGCTTGCACGTGTTCTTCTTGCTACTTCCTCACTCATTTCCAGAATAACATGCTTGATTTCCTCAGGCTTTTTATAATCACGCAGTAAAACCTGGCCTTTTCCAAAGCTGATTTGCCCTTCCATAATTGGAGCACTGATATCCGATAAATCAACACCCCAGGCATGGTGATACAATTGATTGCCCATAATGCCAAACTTCTTTTCAAGCGTCGCCAGATCATAACGCGCCAATTGACCGATTGAAAAAATCCCCATTCCATTCAGCTTCTTTTCCATCGGCTTTCCGATTCCCCACATTTCGCTCAAGGGGGATAAGGGCCATAATTTTTCTGGTACATCCTCATAGGTCCATTGGGAGATTCCTTTTTTCTTGGCCTCCAAATCAAGACACAGCTTAGCAAGCAGCATATTCGGACCGATTCCAATCGCGCATGGAAGCTGGAATTCCCGATCAATTTCATCCTGGATTTTTTCAGCAATTTCTACGATATCTCCCCATAGACGAGTGGTCCCATCCACCTTTAAGAAGCTTTCATCCACACTGTACGTATGAATTGCGCTTTTAGGTACATATCGATTGAATAAACGGCTGATTTCAGTAGAGATACGCAAATACGTAGCCATATTAGGATTAACCTTTATAATGCGCGGATCATCCGGAATCTCAAACAATCTCGAGCCTGTCTTAATGCCAAACTCTTTCTTCATTTTGGGAGATGAAGCCAGCACCACACTGCCGCTCCGTTCCGTATCACTCACCACAGCCAAATAACATTCAAGCGGATCCAGTCCCATCATCACCGCTGAACAGCTGGCAAAAAAACTTTTCATATCCACGCACATAACATAATGATGCGGTAAAGTACTGTAATCAATCATGTTAAAACCTTCTTTTAAATAGAATATATGTTCGTCCTTATTATATTCTTAATGATAAGCGAATATACGTTCGTGTTCAATGGAAAATTATTTACAATTTATGTATAAGAGCATGCAAGCGTGCAAATACTTTAAGACAACTGACATAGATTACCCTAAAATTCAGCAAAAAAAATAACAGCTTATCGTAAAATAAACTGTTTTAGATTACTAAAATGATTCTTTTGTGGAGAATTAGAGTGAACATAGGTAGAATTCAGCACCTTAATAACGGCTAATAAAGCAGCAGTTATTTTACCAAAGCGTGCGTCTACAGCCAATGCACCCAGTAGAAAATCAATAGCTTCTATCCCTATTTTTTCTGGAACAGGGATGAAATATCTGGCTTTAGGAGTAACAAAAGATCACACAAAACAGCGACTATGAGCGGACAACCAATACCCGCGAAGTAGCTTGCTATTTCACTATTTCTTTCAATTTATTTAACTATAAAATTTACACTAGTAAAAATAGTGATTATGTATGTATATATTAATCAATAATTTTAACTTCCAAAAAATCGCATCCTGTAATACCTTGCCTTTCTATTTCATCTTTTACTTTTTCTGAAATAAAGATTGGTTGCTCCGCACCTTTTAACTTAAAAATATGTTTCCCATAGATTTCATTCCTATTAATCGCATATTTTACAAAGCTATACACTTGGTCATCATCTAAATCAAATACATCATAAGTTGAGTGTTCATAATTAATTGCATCAACAACTTCTAATACATTAGCAATAATAAAATCCTCAATTAATAAATTACTCTTTTGATTTCTTAGAATAACCGAAAGCATTTGGATGTTATCAAGGGCAAATTTTGATAGTAGGGTATTGAATTTAGGTGAAATAATAAATAATGATAAATCATTAAGAGCATAATCGGCAATAATTTCATCTTCATTACGAAGATAATCAAAAATCAGAGGTTTTCCCCAATTTTCCACAAATCCCCCTGTAGATAAATCGTAATTATTCCAATTATAATCTTCGTTACAAGTAATACCGATTTCGAACTTATTATTATAGTCTTTAAGCAATTTATAATATTTCACTATTTGTCCCTCCAGCTTGAAAATTTATTATTATCTCTCTTCCCCCTTACTTATCTGGTCTACATTGTGCGAGTTATCTAAATTATTTATATAACTCTCTTCACTATCTAAAAATTCGACTAGGTTACTAATTAGTCTATCAATATTGTCATTTTTATTATGAGCAGTTGGGTCATAATCGTCCTTCGGCTCCATATAATAGATAGAACTCTCCATTTCTTCCGGGTAATCAAAATCACTATACACTTGATCGACATTCTCCAACAGAAGAATTTTGTCTTCTGTTGCCCCCACCATTTCTTTTAAGATGCAATATCTCCATTTACGTATCTCATCTTGTTGATTATAGCTATAATTAATTTCATCTAATAGTTCTGTAATTAGAGTTATTAGTTCATCATTATTGTTTTTTTTCCATAATAATTCGTCTAAATTAGTACTAATAATACTTGGATTGCGTAATGTAAAACTCTCTGCAAAATCACTTATACTTCCGAGATTCAAACAACCTAATTTTATTCCTTCCATTAATGTTCCCCAATTATATTCGATTTTATATTTTTCAAAAATCTTTATATCATACATTTATTATTTCACCCTTTTTTTACAGCATTTAACCTACCTGTCACTCCGACTCCTAATAAATCTACGATGAGTAACTCCTTCTTTCTTTGGTTCTGGATCTACAATCCATTCAAAACTTGCATAAATTTTTTACTTCTATTTGAAAATGGATCTTCAAGTCTATAATTTTTCAGGTCTTTAAACGAAGCAAAAAATCTCTATCACTCATTTTTTCAGCTATTTTTTTGTGATAATCACGGTACTATTAATCGTCCCATATTCGAATGACCAGTTCTTTTTACTCTTATCCCAAAATAATTCCTTTCCATTTTGGATTAAATATTCTACCATCGGCTTATTATTACACGATTTGACATTAAATTTCCAAGACGATATTTAGTTCATTAAATGATTCCTTACTTTCAAATAATCCTTCCTCATCGTCTATTCCAATCATTCTTATTTCACTATCTGATAGATATATGATTTTATCTGGATTTAATAATTTTCTTTGATATAAATTTTCCAATAAGTTAACTTGTTCTTCATTCATTTCATAATATTCTTTCCATGATTGAATGGCTGAATTAGTATCCATCAATTGTCTCTTTAATATTCCACCACCGTTTTCATATAGCTCCTCCGATGTATTAATTGATAGCAGCCCGGTTTCATCCCCCCATATCGCAGTAGTAATTAATGGCACTACTGTTCCATTAACTTCTTCTAATAAATACTGTAATGTTTCCTCTTTTGCTATTTTTATAATATCTTTGGGCGCACCTTGAAAATATTTTAAAGCTTCGATGTCTGAGGATATTCTATTATCATTTCTAAATGCTGCAACTAATTTGTTTTCTACAAAGGTAACCGTCCCTCTTATTCCATTACTATCCTGAACATTATAATTTATATCATCCCAAGAGTGTTCGTTTGATAAAAATGGAAACTGCTCCACCATAATAGCATGTGCAATAGATGCTAAAATACAACCTTCCCATAGTTGCTTATACTTCCAATCACTTATAATACCTGGATTTGTTTCCATATACTCCTCCTTATTTATTAGATTTACGTCTATTTTCTTTTCTTGTAAGGACTTTTGCATTTGAACAACTATTCTTTGCTAACATATGAACGATTACCTTCGCGATAATATCCTCTGAAATACAAAAAGCTACAAATGAGATAGAGTAACTTTCCCCCCATTTGTAGCTTTCCCTTCTTTATCCAATACACCTTACCTATAACATATTTTCAATTCATTTCAATAGAATATTTTATCAACTTTATAGATGACCATTTAATTTCATTTTATTTGAGATATTCAATTCCCACAACTCACCAATAGGCACAATTGATCTTTTTCTAAAGTCGATTTCTTCTCCTTCAGCCCATAAAAAAGGATATATTAGGATACCCTTGTTTCCTTCAGTCGACTTTACCTCTTCTCTCCAGTTTGTCCATTGAAAGTTTAAGTAAAAAGAATTTATATCATCATAACAAAGCCAATGTACAAAATCAGAACACTTCATCTCCATATCTTCCCATTCAAGTGTGTCTGGTGCAAAATAATATATATTCCCTACATTTCCACCAATATCCCCAACATTTTACTACTAGACCCCAATAATCGTAACCAACCATCTTCGATCAACAGACCACCTGTATAGTAAATGATTGTTCCCAGCACTGACTTTGTGGATAATTGGTAATTTGAAAGAATTTTTGAATTCATACTTAAATCGGGCTCAAAGAGTGTTACATTGTTATTTGATTCTTTTATCCAGCTTTTTACTAACCTCAAAGTTGTTTCAGATGAATCTATCAAATCATTTGAATTATTCATAAATTACCCCTCATATAATCTTTGATCACAAATTCCACTTTTGTTCCATTAGCATATCACCTTAAACTAGTGTCCCATAAAAAAGGCTATGTAGTAAAAGTATTATGCTCTTTTACTTACATAGCTTATATTTTAATCCTCTTAATTCTCTAAAAATTTTTTCTTTGTATAGTTACACATTATTTGGATTTAACCAATTATTATTCGTTAATATCTTCAATAAATTCTAAAAACAAATCCTGCAAATCATCATTATTTTCCATTTCCTCTATATAAAGAGTCAACTCTTTTGAAAAATTATCTAACGTACTATTACCATCTATAACTCCTAAAACATTTGATATAGTATCAATCATTGTTTGCTTTATTATCTTCATTAATGTTTTTTTATTTTCTTCTGATAAAGAAGAATATAAATCTAAAGCCTCAACCCAATACTCATCTGTATTTTTATTTACTGTGATAGTATTAAACAACTCGTTATATATTTTCAAATTTTCTATGACAATTGATTTATATAGTGCTTTTATAAAATCTTCATTCATTTTCCACTTTCCTCTTCCCGAATAATATTCTTACCATCTTTATTCTTCAGTCGCCATAACTAATAAGTGATATAAAAAATCCCCAAATGATTCATCGTACACTTCGAATTCCTGCTCCTCAATTGGTAATCCACCAATAAACAGAACAATAGGATTGCTACTATTATTGGAGCAATCAATGCAAAAAATTTCTCCGTCAAATCCAGATTCGTAAACAGGAAGTAAGTAGAGTGGTAAATTTGCTCTTTCTCTCAAGAATTTAGTATACCAAATAGCACTTGGTACACCATCATTGTCAATGTCACTACCTGCTCCGTATATCTCTACCCCATGTATATCACCCATTCCATAGATCGACAAAAACTTTCTATAACTATCTGGAAAAATTAAATTCAACTCATCTTGCAAGTTATCTATCTGTTCTGTGCTTAGCCCTCCAACAAAATCAGCAAATTCGATATCTTTTTCTATAAGCTTAAAGGCTTCTTCTAAGTTTGACATAACAACAAACTCCTTTTCTATTATTTACGAGATTTCCAATAATTATATCTATATTTATCAAATGCAGGTCTGTTTATTATACTCTTACCTTTTCTTTTGTGTAGTACACTATAATATATCTGATGGACAGATGCTGTTTCAATGATGTCTCCAGCGATATGGATTGACTTCCCCAATCACTTTACTCTATTCTTGCTGGAATCGGCTCAATTAATAGACTAATTCTGCTTATACAGCTGTTTAAGCAGCCATAACCTTATCCGTAAGTCTGGAAAACTCCTCATTTCAGTCTTTTTGTTGCAGAAATCATTCATTCTAATAAGAATAAGAATCTTTACTTAACTATAAATCTGTACAGAGCGTTTATTATGGCTCACTTCATAGGTGATGATTCCAGGATTTGTACAACTACCTCTCAAGTAAAAGCATATTTAATTTGGAATCTTCTAAAAAAGGTTATAATAGCAGTGCAAGAGTGATTTTCGAAGAAGTAATCTGATATATTTTCCAAAAAAATAAAAATAAAAATAAAAGGAGAATGATTCCATGATTATTGTTCAAAACAAAATTAAAACCAAACCAGGTTTCGCAGAAAAAATGGCAGGCCGTTTCACTTCCGGTAACGAATTAGACAAATTCAAAGGATTTGTTAAAGTAGAGGTTTTACTTACAGAAGGCCTAACAGAGTATGATGAAATGAGCGTCAATATGTACTGGGAGGATGAAGAAAGCTTCCTTGCCTGGAAAAACAGTGATTCCTTCAAAAAAGCGCACAAACGTCCGGAAGGCAAACCGGATGAGGCTAAACAGGACTCTCCTATGTTAGGAAGCCAACAAACTACATTTAGAGTAGCATCCGTGAAAGAAGCAGCGCCAATAAACTAATTTATACTAAAAGGTCTTTCCAAAAACACTTGGAAAGACCTTTTATTTTGTGAATTAAATGATTTACCTTTTTAATAAAATGTTTCTTTAAATTTCTCCGGCTTTTTTACATAGCCTTCGATGATAAATCCACATTCCGTGCAAATCATGTATTCAATCTCTGAACCTATACTCACTTTATTTTTGGGGTACATGACTCCATATCCAGTATGTTTCCCGATTCCCAGCTCTTTCTCACCACATTGAGGACATTCTTTTACTTTAGAATGCTTCACGTTAGTCCCTCCACTCGAAAATCTCAATTCATTTTCTTCATAAGGAAAACGCCACAAACTCCAGTACATTACTTTTCGCCGCTCGAGAAAATCTAGGCTAGGATTTTACTTCCACAAGACGATGCTCTTCAAAAAAAGCTAAAACCCTGCGATACACAGCGATTTCATTCTCCTTTTTAGAGAATCCATGTCCTTCATCCTCCATGACCATATAGGAGATATCTCTCCCCTTTTCCTTAAGAGTCTCCACAATTTGGTCTGATTCCGCCTTTACAACTCTTGGATCATTGGCACCTTGGATAACAAGCATTGGCTTTGTCATCTGCTCAATATAAGTAATAGGTGAGTCTTCTATCAATTTCTCGCGATCTTTTTCGGGGTGACCTACCCAAGCATCCATCATTGGTTTCCAATCTTCCGGCACTGAATTAATAAAGGAAAATAAATTGGATGGACCACAAATATCTACCACTGCCTTAAAGTAATCAGCATGGCGTCCATGTAAAAGCAATGACATGTATCCACCGTAACTGCCTCCAATTAGGAAGATGTCACCTTTCTTAGTATATCCACGGTCAATTAGCCAATCTAGGCCAGCAATAATATCCAATCGGGCTCCTGCACCCCAGGCACGCTCCACCATTTTGGTGAATGTTAATCCATATCCAGTGGAACCACGGAAGTTAGGAGTAAAAACACTGTATCCATTGTCTAAGGCATATTGAAAGAATGGACCAAAACCTTTCCGTACTGCAGACTGTGGTCCCCCATGGACCCATAAAAGAGTCTCTCCGTTATCATTTTCCGGTTTTGCTTTATATAACAACGCTTCAATTGGAAGACCGTCAAAAGATGGATACGTAACAATCTCGGGTTCTACTATTTCCTCCTTCTGGATACCAGCTAGGGTATTGTCAGTAATTGCGACCCATTCATCCTCACCAATCTGTTTAAATATATTCGCAAGTGTGTTTGAACTCTTTCCGAGCAAATAAAGGGAACCAGAATTAGAAACAACCTTTTTCGTTAGGAGGTCACATGGATGGTTCAATTTTACCCATGCTTGATTCTCAATATGATAGGCGTATAAATAATCCCGCACTCCTTTTTCAGCAGTAATATAGACTATTTTGTTTGTCTGATCGTATGTAAGATTGGTGAAGCTCTCCAGCGGCAATTCTTTAAGCTTAGTAAACTCCCTAGTTTCCAAATTAAAGCTTGCTAAATAAGAAAAATCTGCATCATAATCCGTGATTAAAAAGATCTCCTGATCCGAAACAATCACAGCATCACTTACGGTATGCTCCTTATCAGTTGGCGGAGTCAGCAGGATATGTTCATCCGCTTTTTTCACATAATAAAGAGAATTGGTATTAGAAAATTGTTTGGTATAGAGAATAACGGATTCATCCTCACTCACTTCCGCTAGAATGGTACTGCCTCCGTTCCCATCCAATACTTTCGTCTCTTCACCCGTATTCATTTGTAAGCAATAGCTACTGAGGAAGGACGCATTTTCTTTGGTAGATGTATAGTATAATCGCTCGCCGTCTTTTGATAGGAACGGATGAAAATTACGTGTATTCTCTTGAAAAACTAGCTCCTTCAAGGCACCGCCATATGTCGGCATGGCATAAAATTGAGTATTCTCATCACCGTCATGATCAAAGCCAGCTATAACGAATCTTCCTTTTGGGTCATACAGTAAATACTCAGATGGCTGATCATTGAAGGTCAGCCGATACGGAAAAGCAATAGGCATATTCATCGCCCAAAGATTATATTTTCCACTTATATTGGTACTGATGATAATCTGTTTTTCATCGGGGCTGACAGCAAAATCAATTATAGAAACGGTTCGCAGCAATTGTTCTACATCTGGCTTTGGAAATGTAAACATAGACATACTCCTCATATTCATTTTTTTGTGATACCCAATCAATCTAACCCACATTATGTAAAACATCTGATAGATAACAACTTACAGCAAATAGTTGACCTTAAATCCTGGACTTAATTCACTCCAGACATCAAATACTTGACCATCTAAATCATAAAAAACAAAATTCCGTCCAGGATGCCCTCGATCTTCAATGTTCCCTACCCTTACATTCTTCTCTGTTAATTCCATATGAAGCTCCGTTAACTTTGCCAATCCATCTACTTCAAAGGTAATCGAAAAGCGTTCATTTCCATGCTTATCTATAAAATTAGAACTTTCACCATCTGGTGCTTGAACAAGGAAAAAGCTTTGAGTTGCAAGATTAATAATCGCTTTATCCTCATCTTCATAGCTTAATTCTGCTCCAAGCTTATCCACATACCACGCTGAAGATTCTTTAACATTCCTTACAGAAATATAAGTTGTACCAACTCTTATTAATTTATTTTTCATCCCATCTCCCCTGTAATCAATCTGTTTATTCCCAATCCTTCGCCATAATGATAAATCGATATGATTCTCCTCTTATGTCATTCATGAATTCTCCTACTTGTTGAAATCCTTCTCTTTTATACACTTTAATGGCCCGGTGATTAAAGTCGACTACCGCCAATTCTAAATGGTGATAATGAATAAGGAATCTCCCTTGCTCTACAATGGCATGGAAGAAAGCGGGACCATGTCCTTTTCCAGTCAGAGAGGGCTTCATCTGAATTCCAACTGCCAGTATCTCTGCTTCATACTCATCACTTACATCAAAAAACTCGCAGTTCCCTACAAGCTCCTCACATTCATTTACTACCGATAATTCTCGTTCTTTCTGAACACTTTGCCTAAAGCCATCTATCTTTTCTTGCTGAATCGAATTATCGTAAAACGAATACATATCATCGTACGTCCATGATAAGAACTCCTCTATATCCTCTTCGGTACGTTTTCTTAATAAATACTCCATCTTTTTTGCCTCTTATCTAATTGTATTTAGGTTGCTGCATTTCTTCGTTCATATTTCCAAAGAAGCCTAAACGATTTCCCCATGGATCTGTAAATGTGACCCATTTAACTGGTACGCCTTCACGGGAGTAGATGTCAAAAAAATCAATATGCAGCTCTTCCTTCATTCTTTGTCTTTCTTTTTCTATAGATGTAACCTCAAGCCGAAGCGGACCACTTCCTTCAGCCGGTGTCCCTTTAGCGACTTGCAGCCAACCCCCGGGAATTATCTCCCACTCCACAAAATCAGCATGAGGCACAAAATCTGGTGCCCTGTTCAAAAATACTTCATACCATCTCCTGCCTTGTTCAAAATCAGCCACACGGACCTGATAGGTCATTTCAGCTACCAAGAATATTTCACCCCCTTTAAGAGTTCATAATATTACAAAAATTTTGTATAAAACTTCAGAGGGCAACACACATACATAGTGATAAACGATTTATTTACTCTTAACTTAATAGATTCAAGCGGAAAGTACCTACATCAAAAATGGTATAATATTCTAAAGTGAGGTGGATTTTATGTTGAACATCGGTGACATCATTTTTCAGTTAATCTCAATTTTAGTTGTTATCTTTTTTATTGTTATGATTGTATCTTTCTTTCGTTCTTCAAAAAAACGGAAGGAACAGCTAGATCGAATTGAAAATAAATTAGATAAACTGTCAGAGCAATCAACTAAAAATCAGCTCGGTTTATAAGCCGGGCCTTTATGTTTTTCTTTGCGGGATCATTTTATAAAGCTATTACTAAACAAAACCAAGACAGCTACTAGTTCTTTTTACTCAAATCAAAACGAGTTATTTCTTCTTTGCCCAAGGATACAATTAAAGTTGCCTCCAGTGCGTTCTCTTTTAAATGTTCTATCTTGTCTAGAGAAGGTACTGAAAGAACTTCCTCTGTTTTTTCTTCAACGCCTAAATCATAATGGATGGTGAATTCTCCTGTTTCTTTTTCTTCAATAGTAGCAGTATAGGAATAGCCGAAACCCAAGCCTGAACCATCATAATCTGCCGGTTCAAAAATATTAAAGCCCATCACTTTATGAGAAGCCGATACTAATTTTTCGGCAGGTTCAATCCTAACCGTCAAGCCTACTCCTTTACTTACGTCTCCAACCTTTTTATTCCCTACATTTCTAATCACAAATGTGTAATACAGGGATGTGGGCACGACTTCTTTTCCTGCGTTCTCACCTTCTTGCAGAATAGTGGAGCCTGTTTCATTTTTATCATTCACAATATCTGCTTCTGCACTGACCAGTTCTAGATGCGTGTTGGTGGAGCAAGCGCTGAAAATGCTGATAACGACAAATAGGAAAGTAAACAACAAACTGAATCGTTTCATGCAACCTCCTTTTTTCCTGCCTATTGCGTTTGATAGGCGGAGAACCATTTTGAAGTTGGAAATTCCTCACACATGGTTAGATGAATAGCGATTGCTGCCTGGGAGCTGCTTGATCTTCTTCCAGGCTTCTACCTCATCTTTGTGCTGCTTCCCTTGATTGTTCGGGTCAGCAAAATAGTAACGGATAAATTGATTGTATTCAAATTGCGGGGAAATTTTTTTCGTATAGGATGGATCTTTTTTTCGTTTTTCTTCTTCATACCAAGCATTCACCGCCTCACGGTAGGTTTTCCCGACATGATTTTTAAAGTATTCCTGGATGTGGGTAGTAAAATGAAAGGTAGGAATAACCGTTTGAAAAAATGCTCTTACTTCTTGACTGCAACGGTGATTTTCTTTGATGATTGTATGGAGGTTTAAGATTTTTTCGGGTGTTTGTGGTTTTACATAGGCCTTACTGTTCTAATCGGCTTTTTTATTTCCCCTGTTTCAAGAAAGACTTCAATTCGATTGGAGATCTCTATCTTTGAGCCTAAAACAGCAAGTCCATTTTCTCTGCAAAATATTTGCAATTCTTCCTTCACCCAATAAAATTCTCTAAAACTTTGGACACTACTACTTCTAGTAAGCTTAGGTCTCAGTATAATCCACCTCCATATATATCCATTTAATTATAGAAAACTAGTACTTATTTAGCAACGTACATGACAAAAATGAATTTACTAAAATTAACAGGAGAAATATATTAGCCACGATTTTAATTATATGCTATAATCTAGTCAACCTTTAAAACTGTTATACTATTTTATGCTTTACTGTTTCAATTGCCTTGCTCTCTTCGCCTTGAGCAGGGCATTTTTATTTCTTCCACTAAACTACCTTATACCAGCACAAAAGAAGTTGATATACTAAGGTTTAAACCACCTTGGATTAATCCCCCGAAATTCATTTCTGAATATCCCAGTACATCTACCCGTTTTAATGTGGTTTACATTTCACGCCTGTTACACTAATTCTCTCAGCTGTATAATGTTCTACTTTTATATTATGAATAATGGATAATGCCATAGAACCATCTTGGATTAGCAATTACAGGTAATAGCTAATCAAGCATATTCGATGCTTTTTTTAAGCATAATGAAAAGATAAACAATAATGCAGTGTGAGAATTTTGGAGGATAGAAACGTGGATGAGATAAGTTTAAGCTTAATAGCAATAAAGGTACTGGTTGGATTTATATCTATAAACATCATACTCATTTTAACTGGAAGAACCTCCATTTCTCAATTAACACCAATTCATTTTGTTTTTATTCTATTGCTCGATGATTTTTTAGGACGTATCATCTATGAAAATAATGTAAGTATTTTAAAATATCTATATGCAATTGGAATATGGACTTTTTTAATGATTATTTTAGAGTATGCCACTCTTAAGTTTACAAAGATTAGATTTTTCATTCAGAGGAAGCCAGTTCTATTCATTAGAAATGGAATAATTGATTATAAAGCAGCCAAAAAAGCAAGGTTGGATGTAAATCAACTATTAAGCATGTTACGGCAAAAAAGTGTCTTTTCTGTAAGAGAAGTTGAATTTGCAATATTAGAATATAATGGTCAAATAAGTATCGCTCTGAAGTCTAAATATAAAAATCCAACAATCGAGGATTTAAACCTTACGGAAAAACAAGTCCTGCTACCGAGAACCCTTATTAGCGATGGGGAAATTATACGTGATAATTTAGCAGAATGTGGATTTGACGAAAATTGGTTGATTAGTGAGTTGAATAATAAAGGTTTTGATTTAAAAAGCATTTTTTATGCTGAGTGGAAAAATGATGAAGGGATACACATTTCACCTAAATAAAAACGCTGTGTATAAACGTTTTCTAGTAGAGATAGTTAGTTTTGCCGTACAATTTAGTTCTCAATCCTCAGGAAATACATATTCAAAATTCAAATGAATCATTCAACAAAGCTTAAACAAAAGAAAAACAGATCCTGTAACCAGGATCTGTTTTATTTATGTGTCGATCAGATTAGTTTTTTTGAACGTTAGTAGCTTGTGGTCCACGTTGACCTTGTTCTACTTCAAAAGTAACTTCTTGACCTTCGTCAAGTGTTTTGAAACCTTCACCTTGGATAGCTGAGAAGTGTACGAATACATCGTCTCCACCTTCGCGCTCGATAAATCCGAAACCTTTTTCTGCGTTAAACCATTTTACTTTACCATGTTCCATTTTTTGTTGCCTCCTAGTGTGCTAACACACAATTGTATTACTATCCTTGCTTTTCGATCGTAAGACGACAATAATTGTTCAACTTTCAACCGCATCAAACAAAAATAATTCTACCTAATAATAACAGGTTCTGAACGGAAGTGCAAACGATTACCTCAATTATTTTTAAATTTTTCTTCAAATCATGATTTTTTTGAAACTCTTTTGCAAGATTATACCTATTAAAGCGATGGTAAATAAAACAAATCATCAAAAATCACTTTTACAAAGACGGTTCAACGTTCATTATATAATGGTATATAGTGAAGAAAAGGAGCTGGTAAGAATAATGGAACAAAGCTATAAAGCGTTAATCGTAGATAAACAGGATGAACAAACAGCAATCAAATTCATACAAAAACCGTTACATACCCCACAAGATGGCGAAGTTCTCATAAAAGTAAAATATTCAGGTGTAAATTATAAGGATTGCCTAGCTACAATTCCGAATGGAAATATTGTGACTTCCTACCCAATGGTACCAGGCATCGACCTAGCAGGCACGATTATTTTATCGACTGACACTCGCTTTAAGGAAGGAGATGAGGTAATTGCCACAAGCTACGAAATCGGTGTATCCCGTGATGGAGGATATGCGGAATATGCTTATATTCCTGCTGATTGGGTTGTCTCATTGCCAAAAGGGCTCACTCTAAAAGAAGCAATGATCATTGGTACAGCTGGATTTACCGCCGCTTTATCCGTCCAGCGTTTGGAGGAAAATAAGGTAACTCCTGATCGAGGTCCTGTGATTGTTACTGGAGCTACAGGAGGCGTTGGCAGTTTCGCGGTCTCCTTCTTAGCAAAACTCGGATTTACCGTTGAAGCCAGCACAGGAAAATTAGAGGAAGCTGAGTACTTAAAATCCATCGGTGCTGCGAATGTGATCTCAAGGGATGAAGTATACAACGGTAAGGTTCGCGCCTTAGGGAAACAGCGTTGGGCCGCTGGAGTTGACCCTGTTGGCGGGGAACCTTTAGCATCTCTTTTAAGCCAAATTAAATATGGCGGTTCTGTTGCTGCCAGCGGACTGACGGCTGGCACGAAGATTCCCTCCTCCGTATTCCCATTTATATTAAGAGGGATTAATTTATTAGGCATTGATTCTGTACAATGCCCGATGAATACACGCCAACAAATTTGGGAACGTTTAGCTACGGATTTAAAGCTCAATCAGTATGAGAATCATATCCAGCAAGAAGTAAAGCTCGAAGAACTGCCAAATGTATTTCCTGTCCTTCTAAAAGGTGAAGCACGCGGCAGAACAATCGTTGTTTTCCCGGATTAAAGAACTCTATTCAACACCAATTCTTTTCAATAGAAGAATTGGTGTTTTTTTATGCACTAACCACCTATCTCTTTATTTTCCAGAGGAAATAAGTTGTTTAATTAGCACATTTTACTAACAATTGTTATAATGTTTTGATGTGTAAGAAAAGTATCTAAAAATCACCTTTTGAATACGTATCTTGCAAATATTAAAAAATAGGTGGTAAGAACCATGACAGAAAACAAACCATACAGAGTTTTGCTTTATTATTTTTATACTCCAATTGAAGATCCAGCTGCATTCGCGGCAGAACACCTTGCATTTTGTAAGGGGATTGAACTGAAAGGCCGTATACTTGTGGCCAAAGAAGGAATTAATGGTACGGTTTCCGGTACTGTGGAACAAACAAATGCTTATATGGATAAGATGAAGAACGATCCTCAATTCGAAGGGATTGTATTTAAAATAGATGAAGCGGACGGTCATGCGTTTAAAAAAATGCATGTGAGACCACGCCCTGAGCTTGTTCATTTATCTTTAGAAGATGATATTAATCCGAACGAATTAACTGGACAGTATTTGAGCCCAAAAGAATTTTTCGAGGGCTTACAGGATGAAAACACAATTGTTTTAGATGCGCGTAATGACTATGAATATGAACTTGGACATTTCCGCGGCGCCATCAAGCCGGACATTGAAACGTTCCGCGAGCTTCCTCAATGGGTTCGTGATAATAAAGAAATGTTTGAAGGAAAACGCGTCCTAACCTATTGTACAGGCGGAATCCGTTGTGAGAAATTTTCCGGTTGGTTAGTAAGAGAAGGATTTAAAGATGTCGGTCAGCTCCATGGCGGGATTGCCACATATGGGAAAGATCCGGAAGTACAAGGTCAATTATGGGATGGACAAATGTATGTATTCGATGAAAGAATCGCTGTTCCAATTAACCAAGTAGAACATGTGATCGTCGGAAGAGATCACTTCGATGGTGAACCGTGTGAACGCTACGTTAATTGTGCAAACCCTGAATGTAACGATCAAATTCTTTGCAGTGAAGAAAATGAGCATAAATATATGCGCAGCTGCACGGATGAATGTCGTGTACATCCTCGCAATCGTTATGTTGTAGAGCATAACCTAACTGAGGAAGAGGTTGCAGAAAGACTGCGTAAACTAGAATTAATTTCAGCTGAGTAATATAATTAAAGGAGACCTTTCGATTGAGAGGTCTCCTTTTAATTATACGATTATAACTTTTCATCTGCGGCTATTATAATCACCTTATTCCGCTCTCGAATTCTTCATAATAACCAAAATTATTGTTCCTGCAGTACTTTTTGCGGGGCTAGCTTACCTAAGTTATCATAAATCTCAGCCGCCATAACCTTATAGCCTTTTTCGGTCAGATGAATGCCATCTTCACTAATTAAATCCTTTAACTGACCTCTGTTTTTCAGCGCATTCCTTACATCAATCAGGAATACATCCATTTCTTCTGCTATATTTTTTACGGTTCGATTATACTTACTGTGCCAGTAGGCTATTCCCCCCACCTTGCATATCCATTGACTCACTTCTGTACCGAAACGCGTGGAAATTGTCTGATAATAGCGAGCCGGATCCAATGGAGGCAGCGTGGTTAAAACCGGTGTAATTCCATTTGATTTTAATTTGGTAATAAGCTCTTTTAAATTATTGGCATACCGTGATAGAGGCACTTTTGGCTGATGCTCGTCATTCGGTTTAGCCGCTACTTCCTTCCAAACAAAGTCACAATCATTCCCGCCAATCCCAATAATCACGTAGGTCGGTTCTTCTTGAATAACATCCTTTTCAAGTCTGGATAAAAGTAAATCAGAGTTATCATTGAATACTCCCTTATTGATCACTTCTGCCCGGCTAATCTCTGGATTCAATTTATCCTCTGACATAAGCTTTTGTAAATAGGCAGGATAATTATTTCTTAAAATTCTCAAACGACCCTTAACATAGGATACTCCCCTAGTTAAACTATCACCAAAGCATATTAATTTCATAGGCCATCCCTCATATCTCTTAGTAGTTTCTGTGTTGCAAAGCATGATAATCCTTTGTTACTTTAATTATATCAAGAATATTTCAAAAATTACTTGATAGATGTTTATATTCTTATAGATTAAAATTTGCCGTTATAAAAAATAGTAAATGAGTGAATGAATATGAATCCAACCAACCATATAAATAGATTCTTTTATTTAGCAGCCATTACTCTATGTATCATTCTCGGATTAGCTTCCCGTATATATAGTTCGATCCTGCATACTTTTGTAGCTCAGCATGCCGGAGATGCTTTATAGGCAATGATGGTCTATTTTGGGTTTCGATTTCTTTTCGTTCAAAAGAAACCATTTACTGCTTTTTGGTTCAGCGTCCTATTCAGCTTCGGGATTGAATTCAGCCAGTTATATCAAGCAGCATGGATCAACCAAATACGAAACACAACCATCGGGGCTTTAATCCTCGGTAAGGGATTTCTGTGGATAGATCTATTGCGGTATACACTGGGTATTATGATGGCAGTAATCATAGATTGGTCGAAAATAAACTCTATTAAAACAAATAAATGATAAATTCAATCAGCCTACCTTTCCTCTTCTGATATAGACATCCTATATAATAATCTGTCTATGTGATAAATCCCCTTCCAGGACGATGTTAAAACCATCTTCCTCTATCTTTACAACAGTAAGACTCGTATCATGGATAAAAGGAGGATCCCATAGGCTCTCAATAGAGGTGTTTTTGAAAATAGAATAGAAGCATTTTATGACAACGGAGTGAGTAACAATCAGGATATTGCCTGTTTTATATTCTTGCTGAATCCGATTCAATGCGTTCATCGCTCGTTCTTTCACCTCATCAAACGTTTCCCCTTTTACAGGCTTATATAAATGAGGATTGTTCCAGAAAGCATCAAACTCGTCCGGATAGGTAGCCCTAATGGCTCCCTGTGTTTCTCCCTCCCATTCTCCCATATTGATTTCCTGTAAATTTTCATCAAAGACTAGCGGAATATCCCGATTACCCTTAATATAAGCTGCTGTATCTGCTGCTCTGCCACTCGGGCTTGAATAAATAGCTGTTAAATCAATATCCTGCAGTCCTTTGCTCAGTGAAATCGCATTTTGTACACCTTTTACTGTTAAAGGTGAATCTAATCTTCCCTGCATTCTTTTCTCCGTATTCCAAACTGTTTCTCCATGCCTGGTTATATAGAGTGTAATCAAAATTCCCAGCCCCCTAAATCAACGTTACTCTGTATTCTTTATAGTATCTCAGTCCTATTCTTGCAGATTCCTTTCTGGCAGTAAGTCCACTTCATTTATTCGACCCTTCATTGCCAAACCCCTCTTTGAGCCAAAAATAATATGTAACCTTCCATGGCTTAAAATGGTATTATTAGTTTATTATTTCGTATGGCATATGCACATGAATCTTGAATTAGCCGCTCTATCCAAATTCTTTATTGAAACCGAATTTAAAGTAATCGATAGCGAGGCGAGCGAGCAAGATGTCATAGAATGGTGGAGGGAAATGACTGAGGAAGGACACGAAGGCATTGTCATCAAGCCTGAAACTTTTATCGCTAAAGAACGAGGCAAGCTGTTGCAGCCCGCTATTAAAGTAAGAGGCAGAAAATATTTATCAATTATTTATGGGATGGATTATTTATCCCCCGCTAATCTAGCACGCTTGAAAAATAGAAACACCTCCAAAAAACAAAAGTTGGCGTTACGTGAATTTGTTCTGGGAGTTGAAGGCATTCGCCGCTTTGTCAACGGAGATTCCCTGCAGCGCGTACATGAATGTGTCCTTGGCACACTCTCTCTCGAATCAGACCCGGTCGACCCAAGGCTGTAAGATACAGAACGAAGGAAGATGAACCTGTTGTGATTGCCAGGTTCATCTTCCTTTAGGTAAAACTATAATGATAACTATCACAATTAATATTTTCGTTTCAACTGTTCAGCAGTATAATAGGTTGATATAAAAGAATGTTATAGTAGAAAGAAGTGTAAGCATGGAGAATCAAGCAAAAGAGAAAAAGCTCGGCATTTTAGCTGGTGGCGGAGCTTATTTTTTATGGGGATGCCTACCGGTCTATTGGAAATTAGCCGGTGATGTATCTGATTTGGAAATCCTGGCACACCGTATTTTATGGTCCTTTGTGTTTATGGTGCTGCTCGTCTTTTGTTTCGGAAAGTCAAAGGATGTTTTTGGGGAAATCACCACCATCCTTAAACAGCCTAAATTGACGTTAGCAATCACCCTGGCAACCCTATTAATCTCAGCCAACTGGTTTATCTTTATTTTTTCAGTCAATAGCAATAATATCTTATCCGCCAGCATGGGCTATTATATCAATCCAATCGTCAATGTCATACTGGCAACCATCTTCCTAAAGGAAAGGCTGAGCAATGGCGAAAAGATAGCTGTATTATCTGCGGCAATTGGCGTAATCATTCTGACATGGAGCCAGGGCTCAATCCCGTGGCCTGCTATATGCATGGCAATGACCTTCGGATTATATGGACTCATTAAGAAAATGGTTCAAATCAATCCGTGGACAGGCTTAACACTCGAAACGATGATCATTGCACCATTCGCGCTCATTTATCTGTTATTCTTTGCTGAGCATTCCTTTTTATCATACAGTACCCAAGTTGATTTAGTTCTTATGGGAGCGGGGATTGTAACCGCAATTCCGTTATTGCTGTTTGCCGAAGGAACGAAACGAATCAGTTATACGATGATTGGATTTTTACAGTATTTAGCTCCAACCCTCATGCTAGTGATGGCTGTCGTGATCTACGATGAAACATTCACCCTGATTCAAGGTATATCATTCCTGTTTATCTGGATTGCCTTAATCATTTATACAGCATCCAATCTGTTCAGATCCGCAAAGAGCAGAAAAGCTGCAGCGAATTAATGTATTTCGTATGGATGGACCGGTGGAGGAAACTAAGATGTTTCCTCCACCGGTTTTTTCGTTTGTAGCGTAAGGCGGCTTAACGTGTGTCTCTGTTGCTGGCTAAATAATGCGCCAGATGCTATTTTTTCATTGAATTCAACGAGGGATGCTAACTAGATTGCCAGTTTCAAGAGGTAATTCTCTCTATTAGGTGATATGGAATCAAAGATTTCAAGCAATCGAGCCGAATTCTATTGTAATGGAGCCGATTACGAGAATAATAGAGCCAAACTCAGTCTTAATCAAGCCGACCTAGACTATAATTGAGCGAAAACAGCCAATAATTGGGCCAACCCTCATTTTTATGAGCGAAAGTATAAGCAATCGAGCGAAAATTTTACCCATTGAGCGTGCATAACAGTGATTGAGCGAATCTATCAAACTATACACTAATTACTCCTGAAAAAGTACCCCTCTCTTACACCACAAAAAAGAGATGTCGATCAGCCCCCGAAAGACTAATCTAAACATCTCTTTTCATGCTTCTACTTAAAAATAAGCAAGTTGATATTGTTCATAATACTGCTCAAGTTCATCCACAGTAGTTTTATAAAGAGGAAGCGGGTCGGATTCATCTCCATCAAAAATAAAGTCTAAATCCTGTTCGCTTACTTTTTTGAACATGAAGGATGTATCCTCCACATCTGTAATCACTGTAATATATTCAGAGTCGGAGTCTTCTATGTTCAGTTCCAATACAAGCTCTTCCTCTTCATCATACATGACAAGATACCCCATATTACGATCGGCACCCGTAATGATTTCGAAAAAGTATGGACCATATTCCTCTCCATACCCATCCAACTTCTCCTCTTCCGTGCCCTCTACTCCCCAAATACCGTCTATATCTGCGAGAGATAATGTCTTGCTATAGACCAGCTGATTACCGTAATAAATCCTCGTATAGGAATCAGCATGGTCAAATGTCTGTAGTTCATCCGTGTCATGAACACTTACGGATTTTATTTGGCCATCCTCGGTATTGTAAACGACATGGTCCACATATGACACGAAACCGGTGACATCATCCGCTATTTTCTTTCCATCTAGAATTAAAGAATGATTAGCAGATAAATAAATAATTTTATCATCTACAATGGACCAGCAAAGCCGGCTGCTGGAATCCATCATCACATTGGGGGCAATTTCCTCAGGAACACCTGAATCTTTTACTTTATACATCGCCTGTGTCTCATCTAAATAATAGATATCATCATTGAGTATAAAGAAGTCCACAACTCCCTCTGCGAGTAAATCAGATTTCTGATCTTCCATCTGCTTCATAAGCAATTGCTGATTTCCATTTAAATAAATATAGGAATCTTCCTTCATTTCATAATCGAGAACATCAGAAGCGACTCGAACTGGTTCATTTTCAGCAGATAGGCTGTAAAGCTCCCCTATATCACCCTGATAATCTGCTAAATAGGAATAGTGCCCAGAATCATCAACCTGAAATCCCCCGTAATCATGGCTATCTGCATGAAGATGGACATTCTCAGTCTTTTCTAAATCCCTGATGTATAATTCACCATCATCCGTACTGATGAGTAACCTGGTACCACCCTCTGATTCCTGGAAATTAACCACCTTTGAAGCGATTTTTTCTTCACCGCTATCTTTTGTAAAAATATATAAGTCCATATTTTCATTGATATAGAATAATCGTTTACCGTCTATAGATAATCTGTATTGGACAATATCTGAACGAACTTTCCGAGGTTTACTCTCATCAAAGATTACGTATAACTGATTATTTTCATCAGTCAAATAGGCAAGAGTGCTCTCATCAAAGGAAAGCAGATACGGTATTCTACTGGCAGAAACCTGTTTAGCTATTCTTTTTTTCTCCCCATCTTTATAGCTGTACAAATCATCGTCACCATTTATATACATGAGCCCGCGATGCTCATCCCGATAATGAATCGTATCCTCCCTAACATTTGAATCAACCTTTTCGATATCAGACTCATGTTCTTTCATATACAGGTCCGTACCTTTTAACATAATATACGCATCATCATTCACTTCATGCTCCCGATAAGTGGAAGTACCATTCTTGTCCGAACAACCTGTAAGAACAATCAATAAGCATAGAGAAAACAACATCGATGGTATCTTAATAGCCAAAGAACTCCCCTCTTCCAAATATATTAATAGATAAAAAAATTATATCATAATAATAATTATTATTTTAATATTATAAATAATTATAAAATTACATTCTGGTTAGAAAGCAGAGGCTCCTGAAGAAATTGTTTGGCTTATAAATAATCAGATACCGCATCTTACTTACATCAGTCTTGAAAAGCCTATACACATTTTTTGATCATCTATTTCGTTACATTTAGCTTACTTTTCCCAGGCGGATGAACGATGTTTTTTGTTTTGAAAGAGTATGGTATAACTAACAATAGAGATAGAAAGAAGGAGTATAGATATGAAGTGGAATCAGCAAACCATTAAAATCAATAATAAACTAAAAATATTGGAGTCCATTCGAGATAATGCACCTATATCAAGAGCTGATTTAGCGCAAAAACTCGGCCTGACAAAGGGCACGGTCTCCACCCTTGTCAACGAGCTTTTGGAAGCGAATATCTGTTATGAAACGGGGCCAGGGGAATCGAGTGGCGGCAGGCGTCCGGTCATGCTTCTTTTTCAACATTCGGCTGCTCATGTGATTGGTATTGATATTGGAGTGAATTACATACTTGGCGTTCTTACAGACCTTAATGGCAACATCATTAAAGAACTCAAACAGCCAGCTATGAATCCAAACTATGACGAAGCTGTACAGATTATAAATGAGTTAATTCGTTCTCTCCTCACTTCAGCTCCTGATAGTACATATGGGGTCGTTGGGATTGGGCTGGCTGTTCCAGGAATGGTGAACATAGACGGGGAACTTCTGCTCGCTCCTAATTTAGATTGGAAGCAAAAGCAATTAAAGAACCAAATCCAGGACGAATTTAATCTGCCTGTCATAATCGAAAATGAAGCAAATGCAGGTGCCTTTGCGGAGAAAATGATAGGTCCCGGACAATCATCAAACAATACGGTTTATATAAGTGCCGGAATTGGAATAGGAGTTGGAATGATCTTAAACGGTGAACTCTACCGTGGATCTAATGGGTTTGCCGGTGAAATGGGCCATATGATCATTCAATATGATGGATTGCCATGTTCATGCGGAAGTAAAGGGTGCTGGGAATTATATGCTTCTGAAAAGGCATTGATTAAAAAGGCTTCCACCCTGCTTCCATCAAGTGAAGAATGGACGCTCGAAAAATTAATTGAACAAGCAGAGAACAATAAACAGATACAAGCAATCTTTACCGAAACAGCAAAGTACCTTGGAATCGGTATTGCCAACATCGCAAACACGTTGAATCCCGAGCAAATCATTATCGGAAACCGCCTTGCTATGGCAAAAGATTTATTGAAAAATGAAGTTGAACATGTTGTAAAAGAATGTGCCCTGGATGCTTCTAAATCCCAGCTGCAGATTCAGTTTTCCAATTTATCCATCTATTCAGCTGCTCCTGGAGTCTCAGCCTTCGCAGTTGAAAATTTTGTCCAATTGGTTTGTAAACAATCAAAGGTTAACCTATAAGGTTGGCCTTTTTTATTGCCTCCCGTAACAAAGTGGATAAGAATGATTAAGTAGAAGTACTGGAAACAAAACATTTAGACTAGCAAAATCCAATTCTAAAGGTATCTATACAGTCAAAAGAAAAATCACAAAAAAAGGAACTGTATGAGCGATCACCGTAAAGTAGAGCCAGCAATATCAGTTCCAAGGTAACTAAAGTCGTAAGATCCATAACACTAGTATGTTGCCGCATACGTTGATGAACGTCATTTTTTACCTATAAAGGTAGATTAACATTCTCCAATTCTATTCAATAACCAACATGTTGGACTCATCAAATTGCCACATCTCACCATATGCCACTTCCCAATAATATCCGTCCGGATCTGTAAAATAACCGCCATATCCGCCCCAGTCTGTCTTTTCCGGCTGTTTCACAATCTTTGCGCCAACCTGCTCCACTTTTGCCATAAAACGGTCTACCTCCTCGGCTGATTTCGCATTATAGCCTAGCGTAATTCCCGAAAAAGCAGAAGTTAAATTTGGTGGATTATTCTTATCAAGATCACGTGCCAAATCCTCCAATGGATACAAGGAAATACGAGACCCTTCATTTCTAAAGAAAATCACATGCGGACTAGATTCCGGCCCAACCACGGACATGTCGAACCCCAATTCTTTATAAAACCGATATGATTCTATGATATTCCTTGTCCCTAGTGTCACTAAGTTTAATCGATTCATTTTTTCTCCTCCTAAATGGTTTACTCTATTAGTTCGATATCGAGTATTCTTTTCCTGTTTAAAATAGATAAAAACAAAAAAACCTGCTTCGCGAAGCAGGCCTTCTTTTCTTCCTATGGATTTTTCACATTAAAGGTGTCCCCATCCTCTAAATTCCCGGAATTAAATCCTTTTTTAAACCAGCGCATCCGCTGTTCAGATGAACCATGAGTAAAACTCTCCGGAACCACATACCCTTGAGCCCTTTTTTGGATTGTATCATCGCCAACAGCACTGGCTGCTGTGATAGCCTCCTCCAAATCCCCTTCCTCAAGTAAATCCATACTCTCTGCATGATGAGCCCATACACCGGCTAAATAATCAGCCTGTAATTCAAACCGTACTGAATAGTCATTAGAGCTTGTACGCTGCTGATTTTTGTCGGTTTCCAATAAGGTTTGTACATGGTGGCCGACTTCATGGGCGACAACATAGGCCATCGCAAAATCACCCGGTGCTTGAAACTCCCTTTTCAGCTCATTATAAAAGCTTAAATCTATGTAAAGCTTATGATCTCCTGGGCAATAGAATGGGCCAACAGATGACCCAGCCGTTCCACAGGCTGATTGAACACTGTCATTATAGATAACGAGAGTAGGCTCTTCATATACCAACCCTTCTTCTTTAAAAAGCTTAGTCCAAACCTTCTCAGTATCAGCTAAAACGACTGATACAAATTCAGCGAGTTCCTCTTCTTCCTGCGTTCCAACATACTCAGTATTTGTAGTATTGGTAGATGTTCCTCCTCCCAGCTGATTCAATAGTTCAGCAGGATTTCCACCTAGAAACGTAATCACCAACAATAGTATAATACCGCCAATCCCACCGCCGATGATCCCTTTACTGCTCATCCCTCTGCGGTCTTCCACGTTTGTACTGGCCCTTCTGCCTTTCCATTTCATACAATACCCTCCCAATCCTCTCTAATCCTATCTATTGCTTATACCCATAATTAAATGGAAGTAATTCATCGGATTGGTAGATTAGCTTATTTCATATCTGTAATATAGATGGGGCAAATCTCTCACACTGTTCATGCTTTCTAGTAATATTTTATTATTTTCTTTGAAAATTATTAAATTGAGTACTAATTTACAGCAAAGGGTATATATTTTATATAAAGAAGTATAAAAATCAATGATAAAGGATGTTTAAAGATGAAAACATTCAAGGTTGGTAATCCCGTATTTATTATGGAAAAAGGCGAAAAGGTAGAAGGGGTCATTGCCCAAATTGACAATACCAGGCAAACAGCTACTGTCTATTTCAGAAAACCAGTTTATAACCTAAGGAAAAGAACATTTCGGTACGATTATCTCCACAGCTTAGACGAAACAGCCCTAGAAACGGACGACTACTTAGACCTTATGAACCTGGCCAAGTCTTTGGGCCAAAAAGAACTTTACGAAGATTTTATGACAGACTTAAGAAATCTTAATACACACTAACCCCGGCTTACTAATCTCACATCTTAAGATTTACACCTCTACTAAACAATCTACTATCATAAATAGAAATTATATTACCTTCTAAATTTAATAGAGATATTATCTACCTAAGCAGGACAAGGATTAGTAAGCTGGAATCATTATTATAAAGTCAATTTTTATATAAAATCGTCTTAGAGTGGATTACCATTAATACAACATTCATAAAATAAGAAAAACCAGCTTGAGGGAATTAATCCACCCAAGCTGGTTTTCTATTAATTAGTATTCGCTTATTCTGAAAGCTTAGTGTTTTCTTTTCCAAACATACAAGCCGCTACCAGCGATAAGGAATACACCTAAAACCAACAGAATATTTAATGTAGATTGGCCAGTTTTAGGATTTTCAATGAAGTTTTGTACTACTTCAATAATAGTTGGTTCTTTAGGATCTGGTGTAACAACTGCAGCATCCTCTTCAGATACTGTAACTGTTACAGAACCTTCCTCAACTATTTCCTTGCCATCGATAACCACTTTTGCTACCGCAACGTTCGTTAATTCTCCTACGTTTTCAGTAGTAGCCACATGTTTGACTGTAAATGTTTTAGTTTTGCCAACTTCAAGTTTCTCGATGACAGTATCAAGACCAACCATTTCGTCGACTACCTTCACATCAGTCAAGGCTTTATTGCCTGTGTTGGTTACATTGATTGTGTAAGTGATCGTTTCCCCAACTTTAACCTCTTCTTTATCAGCGGTTTTATCCACTTCAAGAGCGTAAGTTGGATCAACTGTGATAATTGCTTCATCAATAATTGGATCCATGTCCACACCTTTTACAGTTGCAATTATCACATTTTTGTATACTGTATCCGCAAGGTCTGTTTCTGGAATGACATAGGTAGCTGTGAATGTAGCACTTTCACCAACTCTAAGATCAATTGGACCTGTGTAGCCTTCAAGTTTCAATTGTTCAATACTGTCATCTCCATTTTTACTGAAGATTCCCTTAAGAGTAATACCTGGCAAATCAACATTACCATTGTTCTTAACAGTAATTGTATATTTTACAGTGTCACCTGGTTTGTATTGAGACTTTTCTGCTGTTTTGGATACTTCAAGGCTAGGTTTTGCTTCAATCACAACATCTGCTTGAGAATCTTCTGTTAGACCTCCAGCTGTCACAGTTGCCACGTTCGGATACGTTCCTGCTTTAATATCCTTGTCAATCGTATGAGTCGCTGTGAAGATGACTTCATCTTGATGCGCGATGTTAAACTCTTCACCGGCATAGATTTTTGTCTCTTCTCCCACTTGGTACGTCAACTCGATCTCACCCATACTGAACTCATCAGTTAATGTTACACCTTCCAAATCCGTATTACCGGTATTTTTCACGGTGATTTTATAGGTGACTTCATCTCCAGCTTTCGCTGTGACTTCTTTTTCGCCATTGACGGTCTTGTCTACTGAGAAGCCTGGGTCTTCCTTCACTGTTACGTCTGCTTGAGAATCTTCAGTTAGATCCCCGGCTG
>NZ_MAYV01000017.1:0-293624 GCF_001685035.1 Bacillus sp. FJAT-27986
TGTCGTGTTAGCGACTTTTACATTATATCAAGATAACTTTTTGTTGTCAAGCATTTCTTTTAATGTAATTTACTAACATTTCAAGCTCGTTTGTAAAAGAGCGACTTTCTTATCTTATCATCGTTAGAATCGTAAGTCAACAACTTTTTTCATTTTTTCTTTGCCGTCTCGCTTCGTTTTGTTTACCTCAGCGGCGACGTTTATTAATATACCACCCTAAAATCATTTGGTCAATATAATTTTTTAAATTTCTTTATGAATTTTATAAAACCTATGAAAAAGCTTTGCTCCCTTAGTGTTTTCTAGTACAACATCAATATAGCCACGATCAATCAAGTACTCAATTAATATCCTTAAGTCCTCTCCGTAATAGCATAACTCTTGATGTCCATACAGCTCATCAAATGACCAGTACTCTTCTCCTCTTTCACCTATAATTTCTAATATATGCCCAGACCCGGATTCTGTTCTTGTATGAATAAAAAAGTCACTAACAAGGAAAAGAAGTTCTAGTCTTTGATTAAGACTTTCTTCGCTAAAAACCAGCTCTTCATATAATTTATAAATATCAGGACCAATTTGCTTCACCTGATTCCATACAGTTACTTCTGGGTGAAACCCTTTTTCAATGATCTCTAATCTTGCAAGGTGGTGGAGTGCATGGATTATTTGATTATACGCATCTAGAGAGTTCCCTTGATCAAACAATTCTTTACCTTCCATATAACTTCTAATTAAACGCGCAAACTCTATACCTTTTTTTACTTTCCTTCCATAGAAAGGGAATTCATTTAATTCTCTTTTTAATGAGGCAAGATAATCATTACGGTCAAAAACAATTTTCCCATGGTATATCCAATCAATAATTTTTTTATTGGATCCTAATAACCTCCACTCGTTTAACTTTTCATCTGTTACGATGTGGAGTGCTGATTTTTTATTTTCGTAAGCATAATGTTTAATAAAGACCGGTTGCTTATCCTTACTATCTGTAATGATTAATAAAATGTAATCAAATGTATCTGTAATTGAACTCTCAGGAGAGTTCTTCTCAATTAATAAAACTCCTTTTGTATCCGGGTTGCTGGCTCTTTCTTGATAAACGGGTCTTAGGATATCCTCCATGTTCCATTCCTCCACAATTTAATTCGCTCTCCTTATCTATTCAACAATATTCGACAGACTCCTGCCACTATTTTAATATCTATTATTATTAAATTCTTTGGATATTATGGTATATTATAGAAGATAAAAGGGGGAAAAACGGTGGCAAAGTATTCAAGTAAGATAAATAAAATACGAACATTTGCACTCAGCTTAATTTTTATAGGCTTTATCATAATGTACGGAGGTATTTTCTTTAGAAACTCACCACTGGTTATGACTATTTTTATGGTACTCGGGCTATTAGCTATTTTTGCAAGTATGGCCGTCTATTTCTGGATAGGTATGCTCTCCACAAAAGCTGTTCAAGTTGTTTGTCCAAATTGTAATAAATATACAAAAATATTAGGCAGAGTGGATATGTGTATGTACTGTAAAGAACCATTAACACTTGATAAAGACTTGGAAGGTAAAGAATTTAACGAGGATTACAATAAGAAAAAGTTAAAAAATAAATAAAAAGAAAAAGCTGGCAAACGTCCAGCTTTTTCTTTTTATTTAACTTCCCTATCTGGTTTTAATGAACTTCTTTAGCAGAACATTCCGGACAATCACCATAAATCTCCATTCGGTGATGTGTTACTTTAAATCCCGCAACATGCGATGCAAGATGTTCCACTTCATCAAGACCTGGATAATGAAAATCAACTATTTTTCCGCACTTTTCACAAATTATATGATAGTGATCTGATGACACAAAATCAAATCGACTGGATGAGTCTCCGTACGTCAACTCTTTTACTAAGCCAACCTCTTTAAACACACGTAAATTATTATATACTGTCGCTACGCTCATATTAGGAAACTTGCCTTCCAACGCCTTATATATATCATCAGCTGTTGGATGCGCATGGGCAGTTATTATATACTCGAGTATGGCATGACGTTGCGGAGTCATGCGGACACCAGTTTGTTTCAAAGTATCTAACGCTTCTTTAAGTTGTGGTTGAGACACCGTCATGCACTCCTTTTTTATATTATTCTCACTTTGTAATTGTTACAATAAGTTTACTTGATGATTGGTTGAGTTGTCAATATTTCCAGCACCTCATTCAGATATATTATATCCAGGGTGTTGGAAACTCTTGTCTCAAGAATTATGTAAAGTTGGTTCCATTTTTCCTAATTTATAGTTTACATATCTGGCAACAATAAACAAGAAATCGGATAACCTATTCAAATATTTTATAACTAAAGGATTTACCTCTTCTCCGAGAGCAACTGAATTTCGTTCAGCTCTACGTATCACTGTTCTCGCCACATGAAAAGCTGCTCCAGCTGGGTGTCCACCTGGAAGTATAAAATTCTTGAATGGAGGTAATTCCTCATTAAGTTCATCAATATAGGCTTCCAATTCATCAATCGACTCTTCTTTTATAACCCAGCCAACTTTTTTGCCGTATGGAGTAGCTAGTTCTGCACCAACGTGAAATAAATCAGTTTGTATTTTATGGAACTCCTCTAATAACTTATCTTTCCCTGAGAACTCTACATCATTTAAATAGCTTATCCCAAGTCCAATCATAGAATTCCCTTCATCACATGTTCCATACGCCTCTACACGTTGGTCAGTTTTGGATACACGCGTACCATAAACAAGAGAGGTTTGACCCTTATCTCCGGTTTTTGTATAAATTTTCATTCTAATACCCCTTTCCTACATCAATTTTATTCACATAGTTATCATCCTTATGATTAACAAACCGCTGAAAATTCTGCTCAAATATATCAAATGCGCGTGGCAAGTAATTTTTTGAAACGCTAGAAATATGCGGTGTGATAGTCAAATTAGGATATAACCATAGCTTATTATCTTCATTTAACGGTTCATTCGGAAAAACATCAAGCACCATATGACCTATAACTTGATTTTCTAACACCTCATGTATCGTGTCTTCTTTAATTAAATCTCCACGACCAATATTGATAAACATAGCTATATTTTTCATCATTTCAAAATGTTTGTATTTCAAGAGGTCCTTAGTTTCTGATGTACTAGGTAGTACAGATATAATAAAATCTGCATTCGGGAGAGCATCCTCAATTTGAGACATCGTAATAATATCATCAAAATATGAACTGGCGGAAACCCCGCTGCGATTCATCCCAATCGTTTTCATCCGAAAGGCTTTTCCTAATCTAGCTATCTCTTCTCCAATTGCGCCAGTACCTAATATAAGAAGATTTTTCCCATTCAGCTCACCGAAAGGTAGCCTCTTGTCCCATATACGTTTATCTTTATTCTCTGCCATGATCGGGAACTGCTTTATATATGAAAGCATCATCCCCATGGCGTACTCTGCCATAGGTATCGCATGAATCCCTCTCGCATTTGTTACCAGGATATTTCTTTCTCTAATTTTTTCGAAAGGCAATTTTTCAATCCCAGCTGACATTACACTAATCCATTTCAAGCGTAACGCCTGGTCGATTGTTTCCTCATCCACATCTTCTCCATATGTTATGAGCACATCCATATCCTTAATAACAGAACCTGCATTTTTGATACCTTTACAAAAATGAAACTCATGCTCTTTGTATGACTCAATCAAACGTTTCCTAATTTCCCCCGGAGGATAAATTGCAGAAACAACCTTCATCCAAATACCCCCTTCATCCACACATCACTAACATAATAACATCTTTTACCAGTATAAAGTGCTGAGACGACTGTTCAGCTTCGAAAAGCATAAGAGGAGGCAAGAAGGGAGGCGTTCTTTCCTCTCGTAATGCCTACACTTATGTCTCGAGGAGCTAGGAGTCGAAGCCGGATTACATAAAAAGCTGAAACGGTTTAGTTCAATGAACGAAGACTAAATTCGCCACGTCCTGTGACAACGCCTTTGTGACCTACATCCTGTTGGCATCCGCAGCAACTCCACTTATGTCTCGAGCGTTTTAAGCTAGCTCACATAAAAGCAGAAACTAAATAAAAAAAACGGACAGCCAGTTCCGGCTGTCCTTCTAATAGTTGTATGAGGAGGTATTCCCTGATTCTATCTTATTCAAAATAGCTTGTTATGCTTGGTCTTTTGCCATAGATTTTAAAAACAATCACTATAAAAGTGATTCAGGATTTAATCCTTTTAACTCCGGTAGTACAAATAATCCATCCTTTCGAATCAATTGACCATCAAAATAGATTTCTCCTCCGCCAAATTCAGTTCGCTGGATAAGCACCATGTCCCAGTGAATAGAAGATATATTTCCATTGTCGGCTGCTTTATAGGCTAATCCCGGTGTGAAATGCAGGCTTCCACAGATTTTCTCATCGAATAAAATATCTCCCATTGGATTTGTTATTAACGGGTTTACGCCTAAGGCAAATTCTCCAATATAACGGGCACCTTCATCTATATCAAATATTTTATTGATTTTATCCGCTTGATCTGCTCTTGCATCAATTATTTTTCCATCTTTAAACGTTAAACTGACATCTCTGAAGGTAGTCCCTTGATAAGGACAAGGCGTATTAAAGGTAATCGTTCCGTTTACACTATTTTTAACGGGGGCTGTATATACTTCTCCATCAGGTAAATTTCTTTCTCCGAAACACATCACTGCCGGAATTCCCTTTATAGAAAAAGAAAGATCTGTTCCCGGTGACGTGACTCTGACCTGATCTGTTTGCTCCATTAGAGATTTCAATGGCTCCATTGCCTTCTGCATTTTGGCATAATCAATTGTACAAACATCAAGCAGAAAATCTTCAAATTGACTTGTGCTCATCCCTGCTTTTTGAGCAAGTGATTTAGTCGGATAGTTCAATAATACCCAACAGCAATTATTAATATAGTAATCAACGACTGGCTTCATTACTTCTCCGCTCAGCTGAAATTTCTCTGACGGAATCTCAGCAAATTCCGCATCATTCTCTTCTCCAATCACAATAATGACAGCATCCATGTCTTCAAATTTTTTCAAATCCCAATTAGCCATGATTTCCAACTGTTCCCGGCTATACCCTTTTGCCATATATTTTTGAATCTCATCATCGAGCATTTGGACAAATGGGTATGCTCCTAGCTCATACGTTTGATTGATAAGTTCTACCAACAAAGGTTTCGTTATGTAGTGACCTTCAATCAAAACTTTTTGCCCCTTCTCTAACCGGACAGAATGGGTTAGCAGTTGTCTTGCCATTTTTTTAATTCGTGGATCTTTCATACGTCATCTCCCCTGTTCTCTTTATTAAACATCTACTATTAATATACATATTTTTCCTTGAGAGAGCTTTTTATTTATAAAGAAAGCAGGCATTATTTCATGCCTGCTCACGATCTAAATTATGATAATTCATTTTTAATAAATGCTAAGGCATCTTCCACATGCCCTTTCACTCTCACCTTACGCCACTCTTTTACCACTATACCCTCTTTGTTGATAACGAATGTAGAACGTTCCGTACCCATATATTCATTACCAAAATTCTTTTTTAATACCCATACTCCATACGCTTTTGACAATGTATGTTCTGGGTCTGACAACAAGATAAAAGGAAGATCATATTTCGTTTTAAATTTTTCATGCTTTTCAACCGGATCTGGACTAACGCCAACAATAATTGTATCCAATTCTGCAAATGAGGTGTGATTTTCCTTGAAGTCACATGCTTCAGTCGTGCATCCCGGTGTCATATCCTTTGGGTAAAAATAGAGAACTACATTTTTCCCCTTAAAATCAGCTAATGTAACCTCTTTCCCATTACTTGCCTGAAGCTTAAAATCCTGCGCCTTTTCACCAACTATACTACTCATAAAGCTCACTCCCCTGTTAGATAAAAATAATTAAGAACAGCTTGTTCTATTATTACTATACCTAATTTCGGGTTGTTTTTGCATGTTCAAGGTCTATGGCAGTCCTTACAACAAAAGCTGCCGGTAATGCATATCCAATTAAAGCTTCCATTGATGCAATCCATCTGCCAAATCCCACGGGTACCATATCTCCATACCCTACCGAGAGAAGAGTCATAGTACTGAAATAGAAGGAAGAGGCAAGCTTTTGAAACAAACCTCCCTCAATAGGTAAACCATTCAAATGAATAACCGTTCCAAATTTCATTTCAACCAATACGTATAGGATTCCGAAACCTATTAAAAAAGTGAAGTACACCGTAATGATCCAATAAAGATAATCGAGTGATATCCGTTCAGCCCGGGTTGGATCTGTTGGCATCAATAATCCTTTTAAACTCATTAGTAACGTGATAACAACCGCAGCAAGGATAATATAAAACAAAGGTAGCACCCCTTTTATTACAACCGCATTTGTAATATATACGCTCTTATAGGCATACCTATGATTGCTTGTACAGGAATCAATTGCTTAGGTGACCATGTTGTACAAACAAAGAAATCCAGTGCTAAAATGAAGCAGTTACATACGAAGGAGGAGAAATAAAATGAAGCACGCTCAATCTGAAAGTTTGCATGCTGAAGCTATGCAGCACATAGTCGGCGGTGTCAATTCACCATCCAGATCATACAAAGCCGTTGGAGGGGGTTCTCCAGTTGCAATGGAAAGAGCAAAAGGCGCGTATTTTTGGGATGTTGACGGCAATCGATATATTGATTATCTTGCCGCTTACGGACCTATAATTACCGGGCATGCCCATCCCCATATTACCAAAGCAATTACAAAGGCAGCTGAAAACGGCGTTCTTTATGGAACACCTACTCCTTTTGAAGTTGAATTTGCCAAGATGCTTAAGGAAGCCATACCATCAATGGACAAAGTACGGTTTACAAATTCCGGAACTGAATCGGTTATGACCACGATTCGTGTAGCACGAGCGTATACAGGAAGGGATAAAATTATTAAGTTCGCTGGCTGTTATCACGGACATTCCGATCTTGTTTTAGTCGCTGCCGGATCAGGCCCTTCCACACTTGGAACTCCCGATTCCGCCGGTGTACCAAAAAGCATTGCTCAGGAAGTCATTACAGTGCCGTTCAATGATATAGATGCCTATAAGGAAGCAATCAATAAATGGGGAAATGAAATCGCGGCCGTTTTAGTTGAACCGATTGTCGGTAATTTCGGGATTGTTGAACCAAACCCTGGTTTTCTTGAAGCAATTAATGACATTACTCATGCAGCAGGGGCACTTGTTATCTATGATGAGGTAATTACAGCCTTCCGTTTTATGTACGGTGGTGCACAAAACCTTCTTGGTGTTGAGCCTGATATGACGGCGCTCGGAAAAATCATCGGCGGCGGCTTACCGATTGGTGCTTACGGTGGCAAAAAAGAGATTATGGAAACAGTCGCACCCCTCGGCCCAGCCTATCAAGCAGGGACGATGGCCGGAAATCCCGCTTCCATGCTAGCTGGTATTGCTTGCCTTGAAGTATTGAAGGAAGAAGGAGTATATGAACGACTAGATCAACTTGGGGCGATGCTGGAACAAGGAATCCTTCAGGCAGCGGAAGACCATCATGTTTCGATTAAAGTAAATCGATTAAAAGGTGCATTAACGGTTTATTTTACTGATGCTAAGGAAGATATCAGTAACTATGCTCAAGCTGAAGCTACGAATGGCGAAGTGTTCGGCCGATTCTTTAAGCTTATGCTGGAACAAGGGATTAACTTGGCTCCATCAAAATATGAAGCCTGGTTCTTAACGACAGCCCATACAGAAGAAGACATAGAAACTACTATTAAAGCTGTAAATCAAGCATTCAAATTATTATAAATACAAATTTTTGAATATTTATGCATATCATCAATTCTACTAATCACGGTAGAATTGATGTTTTAACGTTGTTGAAAGCGTTTACATTGAGATATTTTGATTTTAATAACCAGATAATGTTTATTTTCCAAAAAAACTAAAATGTATATTTAATTGATTTCTGAAAATTCTAATGATAATATAAATCATACTAGTATTGATTATTTATTACCCTCAAAACTGTATTTCCTTCCTCGTTCGTTTTCCAAAGTAATCTAAAAAACCACAAGTTTAAAGCAGGAGGTGAACCGGCATCGAATAGGCGCAAGCTTATAGTTGCCCAACGTATGAACAAAAGATGGAATCCTAGTACGTTTATGAATTACCACGAATCAGAACATGATGCTTGCGGAATTATTGCATGTATTGAAAAGAAAAAAATACCTACCCGTGATAATATTTTTGCGTGTATTGATGCCCTGGTTACCATGAACCATCGGGCCGGTTTTATTAACGGCGAAGGCGATGGTGTCGGCATTCACATAGATATCCCCCGTCAATTATGGAAGGAGAAGCTAAAGAACTCTGGTGCTGATACAGACCTTGCGGATCATAACCATTTTGTAGTGGGCCACTTTTTTATTAAACGTGAGGCTGAGAAACAACAAACTATTGAGGAAATAATCAAACTGGCAAACGAAAAAGACTTAAAAGAAATTTATGTATCTGATGAAGCTTATTCCACCGATGCATTGGGACCAATAGCATTACAGGAAAACCCTGTATTTCTTCAAGTTGCTTTTATAGCAAAAGAAGATTTAAAACAAACTGACCTTTCATCTCTGTTATTTGATCTCACAATTACAATTGAAAAAAATGACCACATCCACGTATCTTCGCTTAGCCAATATCATGCCATCTACAAAGTGATGGGAGCCGGCGATATTCTACCTAAGTACTATCCAGACCTTGCAAGTCCACTCGTCGCATCAACGATGACACTTGGACATAACCGCTATTGCACTAATACACTATCCAGCTTTTTTCGCGTACAACCATTTAGCGTCCTTGGACATAATGGTGAAATCAATACAATCGCCAAATTACGCGATGAAGCGCAAATGGTTGGTGTTCCATTAGTAAACGGCGGCAGTGACTCACAGGATTTAAGTCGTACATTGGAAACATTCATCTACCGTGAGGGGTATTCTCTATTTGAAGCACTTGATATTGTCTTCCCTCCAATCATTAATGAAATGAAGGAATATCCCGATCATCTTCAGGATCTATATACGTATTTGCGTGAAAGCTGGGGCCATTTCGCTCAAGGTCCGGCAGGAATCATTTCCCGCCACGGCAATGAAGCTGCTTTCTCTGTAGATGCACTTGGTCTACGTCCTTTATGGATGATGGAAACTTCAACCTCTTATTTGTTTGGCTCTGAACCAGGTGTTATTTCACCAACAGAATATGTAGCCAATCCTAAACCAATTGGTCCAGGAGAAAAGGTCGGATTAAAGTGGAATGGTGATTCAATAGAACTATATGAATATATCACTTATCAGGAAGAAGTATTCAAAAGATTTAACAAGAGACTTAACTTTACAGAATCTCGTAATCGCTTAAATCCTCCTGATGTAAAAGAGCATACTTTTGCACAGGAAGAGGACAAAATCCAAAACGGACAATATAAAGCTTTCGGATGGGAACGTGACCATATTCAACTAATTGAACAAATGGCTGAAAAAGGTGCAGAACCAATTCGTTCACTTGGTCACGATGCTCCACTGGCAGCACTCAATCCTGAGCGTAAGAATATTGCAGACTTTATTAAAGAAAGTGTTGCAGTTGTTACAAACCCTGCGATAGATCGCGACCGAGAAATGGAACATTTTTCGACCCGAACCATTATCGGTAAACGCCCTTCTCTGTTTACAGATGAAAAATCTGTAAACACAGTGATTGAGCTATTAACGCCTCTATTAGCTGATGGAAAAGCTGGACACACTTGTGCACAGTTTGCAAAACAACCTTCTTATGAACAAATTCACCAATTATTTATGGATACAGAAGAATTGAAAACGATATCCATGACATTCACGGAGAGTGAAACGATTAAGGAAGCTCTAGATCGTATCAGTAAAGAGGCTCTTACCTTTGTTACTGACGGCTGTGGATTACTTTGCCTAGATGATGAACTATCCCATCAGGCTGAGCAATTATGGTTGGATCCTGCCCTTGTAGTCGCAGCAGTCGATAGAGCATTAGTAAAAGCAGAAAAACGAAGAGACTGTTCCATTTTAGTTCGCTCTGCTGCCATTCGTAACTTGCATGACATTGTCGTGATTTACGGATTAGGAGCTAATTTGATTAATCCATATTATATGTTCCGTACCGTATCAGATGAGCAGTCGAAACCAGTAATTAATTTATATAACTCTTTATCTAAAGGATTAGAAAAGGTCATTTCAACACTTGGAATTCATGAACTTCGCGGATATGGACGACTATTCTCTTCGATTGGACTACAGGAAGAAATAGCAGACATCCTTCAAATCGTGAACTTCTTTGGATCCAATCAATTAATCTATAATTTTGATAAATTGAAGGAAGATGCGAAACAGCGTGCAATTGATTATGCCAATGAAAAAGAACGTGTCGGCAAGACCTTTCATCTGTTCCCACGAATCTGGAAAGCAATTGGTGAGGTGGCTTCAACTGGAGATTATCAGGCCTTTGGAGAAAAAATCTCTGAACAGGAAGAACAAAATCCCACAACTATTCGCCATTTAACAGATTTCAAGAAAACCGAACAAAAAGTTAATCCAGAAACAGTGAATATTGGTGTTGGCGATCACAGTCTACCATTTGTAATTGCATCGATGTCGTTTGGCTCACAAAATGAAACAGCCTTTCGCGCATATGCAGAAGGTGCCGATCGTCTTAATATGATTAGCATGAATGGTGAAGGCGGAGAAATTAAAGATATGCTTGGTAAATACCCGCGAACTCGCGGTCAGCAAATTGCCTCCGGTCGTTTTGGTGTAAATGCGGAATTGCTGAATTCCTCTAATTTACTTGAAATCAAAATCGGACAGGGCGCTAAACCGGGTGAAGGCGGTCATCTTCCTGGATCCAAAGTAACATCAAAAATTGCCGAAGCACGTAATGCAACGATTGGATCCGATTTAATATCACCTTCAAACAACCATGATATTTATTCTATTGAAGATTTAGCTCAAATGATCCATGAGTTAAAGACAGCCAATGATCAGGCAAGGGTGGCTGTTAAAGTACCTGTTGTTCCAAATATTGGGACAATTGCTGTCGGGATAGCAAAAGCTGGTGCTGATATTATCACGCTAAGTGGATTTGACGGCGGTACCGGAGCCGCTCGTATCCATGCCCTTCAAAACGTTGGATTACCAGTGGAGATTGGTGTTAAAGCTGCTCATAATGCCTTGCTTGAAGCCGGTCTAAGACAGGATGTTGAGCTTTGGGCTGACGGTGGCCTCAAAAGTGCAAAGGATGTACTGAAGGTTATGCTACTTGGAGCAAACCGTGTAGGTTTTGGAACCCTCTCTATGATTGCTATTGGCTGTACAACATGTCGAGGCTGCCACCTGGATACATGCCATGTAGGGATTGCTACTCAAATTGATTCTGAAGTGGAAGCAAAGGAACATGGGCTAAGGAGATTTGTTCCTAGACAATTTGATTTAGCCGTCCAGGGAATCATCAACCTATTCAGTGCTTTTGGCAATGAATTAAAAACACTTGCGGCTGAACTTGGAATCACAAATCTCCAGGAAACTGTCGGGCGTTCCGATTTATTAGTACAAACAAAAGGAAAAGAAATGCTGGATTTAAAATACTTACTTAAAACGATTGAGCTTGGCCAGATCACACATCTCGAAGCTGCTGCTACAAAGGACGAATTAATCGTCCAAATGGCCGCAGTCGGTGCAGAATATCTGGATGCAAGTGTAAATGATCTGCTTCAATCCAGACAATTTAAAAATATCAATTCTATTCAGCGCGTACTTGGAAGCCGTGTTTCCTGCCACCGGGTAAGAGGCAGATTAGATGGTTCCTATGTCAAAATGGATCCTGTTAATCTAACCTATAAAGGTTCCATACCTGGAAATGGACTTGGTGCATACAATACAGAAGGCATTACGATAACAGTTGATGGCGGTTCTCAGGATGGCACCGGCAAAACCTCGTTTGGAGGAACAATTGCAATTCTTAAAGGAATCGGCAAGGATGACAAATTCTATAATGGTTCCGTCGGAAAAGGCTTTGGATATGGTGCACAAAAAGGTCTATTAATTGCTCAGGGTGACGCTGATGCGCGCGCAGGTATCCGTCTGTCTGGTGCTGACATGATTGTCGGAGGTTCTTTAAAACGGGATATTCCTGTACAAGAACATGGAAACATTGGCGTTTATTCAAATATTAAGGGCTTTGCCTTCGAATATATGACAAACGGCCGAGGACTTGTTCTTGGAGACCCAGGTCCGTGGATTTGCGCAGGAATGACAGGCGGTGTCATTTATCAACGTCATTTGCCTGAACGAGGCCTTACAAAAGATGCGATCCAACGCAGAATTGCAAAAGGAGCCCTCGTCTCTGTTGAAAAATTAAATGAAACAGGTATAAATGATGTAACTGAACTACTTACACGCTATACAACTATTCTTAGAGAAAATGGTCAACAGGCTGAAGCGGAAGAACTGGCCCAATTGCTAGGCAACCCAAGCCAGCACTTCCTCCAAATCGTCCCAGTTAAAACCCAAGCCGACCCATCTGTATCTACAGAATAAGGCTGAAACGACTGCCCAGACCCGACAAGCATAAGAGAAGAGGCACGTAGGGAGTGCTTTTCTCCCGTAGTAACTATTCCTTATGACTCGAGGGGCTAGGAGTTGAAGCTAGAATACACGAGTAAAGCTGAGGCGACTGGTGGTCAGTTATGGGCCATATATCAATTTATATCAGGATGATACATTATTTTCGAACCTCAAGAGACCGTTTCGCTTTATTAAAGCGGCGGCCTCTTTTCTTTTCATTTCTTAACTTTCTGTTAAGCCGTTCTCAATTCTTTTTTTTATTTTATGAACACATAAACCTTTCATTGAAAAATCTATAAATTCCTTCTCTCCATATAGCGTATACCTGATGAATCTTGAAAAAATCGTATTCAATGCATGCCTTTTAGTCTAAAGGGGAAAGTAAACAAAAGAAGTATTTTGCCTGTATATCTTGAACATGAAGACGAAACCCTGTATAGTACAGTCATGTTCGAGATAAAAATAGATATTCGTAAACAACTATGAATAAAAGGAAGAGGTATTATTTATGAAGGTTGGTGCCCGAGTCTTTAAAACGGGAATAGCCATTGTGATAGCCATCTATGTTGCGACAGCATTTAATGTACCGGCTCCCGTACTAGCCGGGATTTCGGCTGTATTTGCCGTTCAGCCTACCATATACCGTTCGTACAGGACATTAATTGATCAAATACAAGCGAATATTATCGGATTTCTAATCGCAATATCGTTTGTATTATTATTTGGTAATGATCCCTTATTAATTGGTTTGGCAGCCATTATAACAATTGTAATCAACTTACAGCTGAAAAATGAAAATCAACTGACAATTTCGCTTGTAACTTTAATCTTGATTATGGAGCAACAAGACGGTAATTTTACTGAATTCGCCTTTTGGAGAGTTGCTGCCATTTTAATCGGTATTCTATCAGCGTTTATTGTTAACCTTGTCTTTCTTCCTCCAAAGTATGAGACAAAGCTTTATAAACGAATTAGCACAACCACAGACGATATTCTACAATGGATCAGAATTGGTTCTAGAAGCTCAACTGAACATATTATGATGAAAAAGGACATTAATCGTATTAAAGAGAATGTCACAAAGGCCGATAGCTTGTACGCTCTATATAAAGAAGAGCGTGAAACTTTCAGGAAAAATACGGTTGCCAAATCCCGTAAACTCGTAATCTACCGTTATATGATAGCAACAAACAAACGATCATTGGATATCTTAAAAAGATTACATCGCTTTGAAAACGAATTCCATCAAATGCCTGAGGATTTTCAAATCCAGGTTCATCATCAACTGGATTTGTTGTTGAGAAAACATGAACATATTCATCTGAAATTTATAGGTAAAGTAAAGCCGGGACTAATGCTTGAGGAATCTACGGACACTTATAACAAACAATTGCTGATTGATATTGTTAAAGGTTTTCGATTAAATACAGACGAGGATTCTCCCGTCCACTACCATATGGTTACACTAATTTCATCTATGCTTGAATATGGTGACTACTTAGAGCATCTAGAAATGCTTGTTAACAGTTTTCACTCTTATCACAAATCAGAGAACAAATCGATCAAGATAAATGATGATGATCAATTATAAACAATCACTAAATGCATCCCAAAGCCAACAAAAAGGCTTTAGGATGTCTTTTTCATTCCATAGGTTTTGTACCTTCTTTATCTGATAGTCAAAAAGAAGATTCTCCATTCAACGAAGAAAAAACCTCCTCCTTTCCAAAACCTATGTCGCTCTTTATTCTCGGCTGTTTTCAGGAGGATTGTTGTTATAATTGAATTGTGAAACAACCTCCAGAAAGGAAGTGGCTGTACTTGTATTTCCCAGTTAATCAAACTTACTGTTTAATTTTTTATCATAGTTAGAAATATAATAAACAATAAAACTATATGCATCCACACCATACATTTCACGATAATTACTGCCCAAACTCTCTTTCGTAAATCATAGTAAAAGATAATAGAATAAATTACGAGAAAGGTTATTCCACGAAAGATATCACCATCCACCAACAATAAAACAACGTTTATCAATATAGATATAATAAATAAAATGGCATATATCTTATCTATCTTGTCTTTTCTTTACTCCTCATGCTGGGATTGATACATTCCTTCCCCCCATGCTCTCCATATTCTTGATTACTCGATTATACTCTCCTTCACAAACCTTAGTAGAATAGCTAGGCACCCAACTGTTGAACCTGAAAGAGTCTATAATAAGCTCCTTGTTTAGCCATTAATTTTTGGTGTGTTCCCACTTCTATTATACGGCCATGTTCAACCATAACAATTCGATCAGCATGTGTAATGGTAGATAATCTGTGAGCCACTATAAATGTAGTACGGTCACGGGAGAGCTTTTCAAGTGCTTCCTGAATAAGATGCTCACTTTCCAAATCAAGAGCAGAGGTTGCTTCATCCAACACAATAATGGATGGATTCTTCAAAAACACACGTGCAATAGAAATACGCTGCTTTTGACCTCCTGATAATTTGACGCCCCTCTCGCCTACTTTTGTCTCATATCCACTTGGTAATTTGCAGATAAAATCATGAGCATTTGCTGCTTTGGCAGCTTCATAGATTTCTTTATCTGTCGCATCTGGCCTACCCAGTAAAATATTTTCACGAACCGATTCACTAAATAAAATACTGTCTTGCATCACCATTCCAATATTGTCCCGAAGTGAGCGTACCTGAACATCTCGGATATCCACTCCGTCCAATAGTATACGCCCTTGTGTCACATCATAAAATCGTGGAATCAAGCTAACCAGAGTAGATTTACCTCCTCCGCTCATCCCGACAAGCGCAATTGTTTCTCCCCTTTTCACTTCAAGATTAATATCCTTCAGTGCCTGAGTCTCATCTTCTCCATAAGAGAATGATACATGATCAAACGTAATGGTCCCTTGTACATCTTTACATGGACGTGCATCAGGCTTGTCCTCAATATCATACGGAACATCCAAAAATTCAAACACACGGTCCATTGATGCCAGTGATTGCGTTAATGTGGTAGATGAGTTCATCAATCTACGCAAAGGTCCATACAATAAATCGATATAGCCGACAAAGGCAACCATAGTCCCTAATGTCATATTCCCATTAATGACCTGGTATCCGGCAAATAGGATGACAACTAGAGGAGCAATATCTGTAATTGTATTGACTGCAGCAAACGATTTAGCGTTCCAGCTTGTGTGAGCTAACGCTTTTTTCAAGAAGTTTCCATTCACTTTATTAAATTGCTTTTGCTCATGATCTTCAATCGCAAAGCTCTTAATCACGGCCATCCCTTGTACACGTTCATGCAAATAGCCCTGTACTTGAGCAAGCGCCTGTGATCTATCTCGGGTTAATTCTCTTAATTTACCAAAGAAATATTTAATGGAGAATGAGTAGAGCGGTAACAGAAGCAACGATACAATGGTCAATTTTACATCAAAGGTAAGCATAATTCCAACTGCTATTAAAATTGTAACTAGATCCAACCAAACATTCATAAGGCCGGTTATAACAAAATTCTTAGTTTCTTCAACATCATTAATCACTCTGGAGATAATTTCTCCTGCTTTTGCATTAGAGTAATATTTAAAGCTTAACTTTTGTATATGACTGAACATTTTATCGCGGATATCAAATAAGATTTTACTTGCTGTCCATTGGGCAAAATATTGACGGTAATATTCTACTGGAGGCCGAACTACCACAAAAATGAAAAACATGATTGCCATTAACATATAGAGCTTCCTTAATTGCTCTCCTTTTTGCAAAGCATTGGCACCGATTATATCATCAATCACATATGCCAATAAGGCAGGAGTCAGCAAAGGAATCGCAAATTTAACTATCCCGATTAGGATTGTCACAATGATTTGCCACTTATAAGGCCTTACAAACCTCATATATCTTTTTATACTATTCATCAAATGTCTCTCCCATCAAGCATAAAAACCTGTCCATAAAAGAGACAGGCTTCTTTTCAACTTTTAATTGTTAAATATCGGTTATACCAATTATGAACGAACTCCTGAGAAAACGGCCCTTTTTTCGCTCGAATCATACTAATCAGCTTTTCCACATTTCTCCTGAGAATATGGTCAATGACATTCGGATAACCCATTTGAAGTTTATGCTCTTCGTACTCATCTTCATCTAACAGGTTATATGTCATATCGGGATATACCTTTATATCAAGATCATAATCGATATATTTAACCGCTTCCCCATCAAATACAAATGGAGAACTTAAATTACAGTAGTAGTAAATACCGTCATCACGAAGCATGCCGATGATATTAAACCAATACTGTGAGTGAAAGTAGGTAATAGCTGGCTCTCTTGTGAGCCATGTCCTACCATCAGATTCGGTTACAAGAGTCCGATCATTGCAACCAATTACAATAAATTGGGTACCCTTTAATATGGTCGTCTCTTGCCAAACCCGGTGTATATGTCCATTATGTTTGTAACTGTGTATTTGGATCTCTTCTCCTTCTCTCGGTACTCGCACGTTGTATTACCTACTTTCTCTCCCTATAGGGCAGGGCACTTATATACCGTCTCTGTGTTCAAATTGACAATATATTAACCGTTAAATTAAGATGCTTTTTTCCGTATTCTTCTATTATTATAACGATTCACATACAATTTTAAAACAAAGAGCCACCATGAAAAGCGGATAAGCTATAAATTGTTAAACAAATCGCCATTAACCAGCTCTTTTTTAGAATGAAATATTAATCCTATAACCAAAATTAATCGTTTACAAACATGAGTCATAATGAATGAAGGAAACAGAAGCGGAGAATAAAAATAAAAGAACACCTATAGAGATGCCCTAAATAATGATGAATTGTATTTATATTTTATAGTTTCGGGGCAGATTTTGACTGATAGCTTTCAATCACTTTTTCTGTTAATTGCATAAATATCGTTTGGATTGTATCTAATTCTCTTTTCATCTCACTTATATCGTCCTGGACACATAGTAAATCTTCATCATTCTTTCGATTCCTCAGTTCCTCCTCTAGCTCCATATAACGGTCAAGTTCTGTTTGCATATGTAAAAGCTTATCCATAATGACCATTTGTTCATTAACTAACTCTTCAAAACTCTTCATGCTCTACACCACCCAAAATCAGTATAATAATACATTTCTCTAATAAGCAGAAAATACCTTTGACTTTTTCTGTAGCCTTCTAAGAGGTTTTGTCGAGCCGTTAAAAAGCACTCGCCCGCTACGGGCAAGTGCTTTAATTAAAGGTTTTACATTATTGTTGTCCGGAGTTACCGGAGTTTTTAGCTTTGTTTTTCTCTGCTTTCGCGTTTGCTTGTTTCACAGATTGCACATCAGTTTCACTTGCAAATTCAGAACCAAATTGACCTTGGCTTTGACCTGCAGATTGTGCGTTTTGTTGTCTCACTTGATTTGCATTTGTTTTTGAACTGTTGTTAGCCATTAATATCACCTCCACACCTATTAATGTATCCAACAGAGGTTTTCATATACAAAAAGAGTGTTTCTATTTTTTTCCTTGTTTTTGCTTCACTATATAACGGCATCCTATATAGAAATTTAAAACAGGAAAAGAGGAGGCTTTATTATGTTTGTAGGAAGAGATATGTCAGAGTTATCCATGATTCCTAAAAGTGAATGGAAGGAAGATGAACTGGAATTTTACCATCATTCATTTCAGCAGATTATGCCCTATTTAAATATAGAGGGACATACCATTCAAAGAGAGATTATTGAGGAAATTGAAAGAAGAGGCGGCCTGAAGAGACAGGAAGCAACCTGGACAAAAGGAACGCGTGTTTCCTACGATTAATTAAAATAAAACCGGCATCAGCTATACCTGAAGATTGTTATCTTTTCGCAGGTAGCTGATGCCGGGTTATTTTTTAACCATTAAATACATATGTTTCATAAATTTTTTGATGAGATACAGGTAAAGCATACTGTTGAAAATCATGATCTTTCACATATGCTAATTTATGTGTATTGCTTTTAAAGTTCTCCAAATTATTCACAGTGGCTGTATAGATATCAATTTCCCATGTCAAATGTGAAAATACATGATTGATATGACCGATTGGAGTTAATTGATTTAATTCAACTTGATTCTGTTCCGCAATCATTTCTTTAAGTTCTTTCACATCTCCTGTTGTTTCATAGCTTGGGAATTCCCACAACCCTGCGAGAAGACCTGTCTCCGGCCGCTTCCTAATCAGGATTCTTCCACTTTCATCGTTTATCACAAGTGCCGATAATTGAACAATTTTGGTCTTTTTAGCTTTAGTTTTTACCGGAAGCTCCTGCTGGATTCCTTTGTCAAATGCCCAGCAGTGCTCTCTTACCGGACATAATAAGCATGCAGGTTTACCAGGAACACATATAAGAGCGCCAAGTTCCATCAATGCCTGATTAAATTCTGACGTATGTTCGGTATCAATTAATTCACGTACAGCTGATTCAAATAGTTTGCGGGTGGCAGGCTTCGCTATGTCATCATATATTTCTAATATCCTGGAAATGACTCTCATGACATTTCCATCAACTGCAGGCTCCGGAACACCATAAGCAATGCTTAATATCGCACCGGCAGTGTATGGACCGACACCTTTTAATTTTTTAATTTCTTCAGGAGTGTTTGGCACAATTCCACCGTAGTTTTCCTTTACCTCTTTAACTGCACTATGCAAATTACGAACCCGAGAATAGTAGCCTAGACCTTCCCATGCTTTTAAATATTTTTCCTCATCAGCATTAGCAAAATCATCAAGTGTCGGAAACCATTCCATAAAACGTTCGTAATAAGGAATAACGGTATCCACACGGGTTTGCTGAAGCATAATTTCAGAAACCCAGACACGATAGGGATCTTTATTTAATCGCCACGGGAGCTGTCTTTGTTCCTGAATAAACCAAACTATAAGATCTTTTCTGAATTGTTCTATATTGCAACTTACAAGTGTCTTCACGTTTCCTCCTGTTTATGTTAAAAATTAATGGAATAGGGAATAAATTAAGTAATCATACTGAATAGGTTTACCCATGATTTTTTAATTCCCTTCATTTTAAAACAACATGACTGGTATGAAAAGTAATTAATATTGGATAAAAATAGTGGTTTCCTTTATAAGTCAGTAGAAAAGGAGGATGTATTATGGATACCGGTACTCATCTTGTAATGGGTATAGCACTTGGTGGATTAGCCACCCTGGATCCTCAGGTCGCCTCCCATACAGGAACAGCAACGGCCGTTATGATCGGTACAATCCTTGGTTCCCAGGCACCTGATATAGATACGGTTCTAAAAATGAAAAATAATGCAGTATATATACGCAATCATCGCGGAAGGACACATTCCATACCATTTGTAATTCTCTGGCCTATATTAATTACGGCTCTTATTGCCCTTATTATTCCGGAAGCGAATACCTTACATCTATGGTTGTGGACCTTTTTCGCTGTATTTTTGCATGTATTTGTAGATATATTTAATGCATATGGAACACAGGCTCTAAGCCCCCTGTCCTCAAAATGGGTCGCGCTCGGGATTATTAATACATTTGATCCCTTTATCTTCGGAATTCATATTGTAGGTCTTATTTTATGGACATTCGGCTTTGATCCAGGAACTTTATTCTTAATAATGTATGTAATTATTATCGGTTATTATATTGCTCGGATAACAGAATCCAGAAGCTTAAAGGCTCAGATTCGTTTACAAATCCCTGACGCTCGGCGAATTACACTTTCCCCAACCATGCGTTATCACCGCTGGAAGGTAGCTGTTACAACTCCTGATAAGTATTATGTTGGGGTAGCTGAAAATCGTGAAATACAATTTTACGATACATTTGATCGTATTCCTTTACCGGAAAGTCCAATACTGGATGCTGCTCTAAAGGATGTGAATCTCTCTGCCTTTGTATCTTTCTCTCCGGTATACCGATGGGAAATGGACTATCAGGAGGGCATGCACATTGTCCGATTCATTGATTTACGTTATCGGAGCAGAGGACGATATCCCTTTGTGGCTGTCGTTCATTTAGATGATGATTTAACTATTATCAACTCATTTACTGGCTGGGTTTTTACAGAAGAAAAGCTTCAAAAGAAACTAAATATGATCACTGGATAATCAGGAAGGCTTTCTCATGAATGGGTGGGAGCCATTTTAGAATACTAATAAGGCATCCATCATCCCAGAACGAAAGGTGAGAGAATCTTGAGAAATAAAGCAAAAGGCTTTCCTTATGAGCATGATAATAAATTTAATGGGGAACCCCGCGCCAAACCAGAGTATGCTTCAAAACGAGCAGATGGCACAACAAATACTCGTCCACAGGAGCGAATGCATGCCTCTGGAGAACGGGATTCTGAATAAATTCAAAAAGAGCTTTCTACAGAAAGCTCTTTTTTTCTCGTTTTATTTTAATTTCATTAGCAAGGAAATAGGCAGCCCTTCTTCTTCATTTTGTTGAAGACGATACCCCCAGGCAAACACACCTTTTAAATACTCCACCTTAAAATATTCTCCAGGCGCTCCATCTATACCATACATTTCACCGACTATAATATCAGCCGGGTCTAATGTATAAGCCTTTGCCATAACGGCTCTCCTTTTATGTACGGCAAACTCATTAACCATCCCAAGCTGCTCAGCCTTTCTTGCTTTTTCATTTAAATCTGCGATTGTTTGTCTAAGCTCATGCTCTGACATCTCACTGAATTTTTTCTCCTGCATTTCTTTACCCCTCTCAGTACAATTCAAAATCTCCGTTATCAATTCGCTCTTTGCCCAGTTCTACAAAACGAGAAATTAAGTCCATATCAAAACCTTTTCTAAATAGAGCTGTTTTCATTTTTTGACTATACGAATAGTCATCCAGTTGAGCATACTTTCTGTGAAATTTAGTCGCTGTTTTTACAAGACTTTCCCATTCAGCATTCTTATCATCAACCGCTAACTCTTCAGTCACCAATTTGGCCAGGCTCATTGAAAAACCCTTCCGTACAAGAAATTGGATTGTTTTCTGTTTTGCTTCTTTCATGGAACCCTTACTTTTATTTAATGTCTTGCTGGCCCATTCTTCAGCATTTTCTCTTTGCAAATCATTCGTATACTGACTTAATGCAGTCTGTTGATCCTTTTCTGAGATTCCCTTATTGAGCAGCTCTGTCCGGATGACATCAGGTCCTTTTTTACTGACATTCATTTGGGTTCGTACAAATGCTTTCGCATATTCTTCATCATCAACATATCTATACTCACGCAGTTTATGAATTACTTCATCAATAACCGCCTGTTCCCATTCCTTTTCACTCAAATAGGAAGTAACCTCATGCTCTGAACGAATACGATAAGATAGATAATTGACAGCAGACTGAAATGCTTTTTGGATATGGTCACGGTACTGAATTTCCATAATGGATAATTCATCGACTTCCATCCCCTTCGATAGCCGCATGCGGACAAGTAAGTCATCATCCACACTAAATGCGTATCTTTCAGGCTGTCCTTCTTCTGTTATGTATATATTAAAACGATTTTTATTCTTTTTTTGTTGTTCAATTTTTGAGATAAGTGGCATCGTTAGCTCGCCTCCTCTTTTAATGTAGCATATATCCTTATCTTAGTCCTTTCTTTGATTTTAGAAAATGAATTAAAACATTTAATTATGGAAATTATAGGAATGACACTACTTTGAAAAGGAGAATGTTCATGGATAAGAAAAAGCGAGATCAAATGAAAAATCGACTGACCTCTACTCAAGAAGTTCGTTACAAAAGGGAATTTAAAGCAGCAGACCGAGCGGCTGGGTATACAGGATCTAAAGGAATTCGTCCATAAACTAACCTTTTATTTACCAGAATAATGGCTTGGATTTTGTTGCAATCTAATCAGGAAGATATTCTTCATTTGGGAGGTAATCAAAAATGGGCAGATATAACCATAACTTACTTCACGGCAGAAGCAGGATGGCAACTGGCGGAAACACACCGCCTTCCATAAAATCTGACGGATTAGATGTAGAATTTTCTGAGGCATTAGCTGATCATGATGACCTCGTTGCACAAGCCAGATCAAAAGCAGCTGATGCACGCGCTAAATCCAGGAAATAAACTGATTCGCTTGGGAATTTTCACTCCCAAGCGAATCAAAAAAACATCCGATTAAACAATCGACTGGGTGCCTGCGTTTATTAACCATTTACTTCAGCAGCTAAATTAGGCGCGATAAGATCCTCTGCTTTAAAAATATCGTTAACTTTTTCACTTCCAGCATTAAAGTGCTCATTTGCTTTATCCATATTGGGTTCAGATGTACCGGATAATTGAATTCCTTTTTCTTTATATGAATCAGAAATAGTCTTTATAGCCTTTTCAAAATCCTTGCTATATTTTTCCAAACTATCAGGAACTTTCACATCTTCCAAAGCATCCACAACAGAATTTGCTGAAGCAGCAGCTTTTTGTTTATCTTCCTCTGTTAAGACAGAAGGATTCTCTGCTCCCTCATAGGTATTTAAATCACGATCACTTCCATTAATCACATTCACTATGGAAAGATAGAAATCTAATAAGTCACTTTTTACATCCGCTGATTCTTTAGTGCCCACTTCCTCTTTTGTCTCTTCTTTTGATGAACAACCCATGACGATAACAAGCATCAAGGCCATAATACTGCATAACCACAATCCCTTTTTCATACTCTCTTACCCTCTTTTCGCTATTTTCGAATTATTCTAATTGTTGCATTAAACATCATACAACTTATGTGAGCATTCGTAAATACTGCCCCTTCTAATTATGAACCCATTAATTTTACAATTACTGTTAATCAATTGATTATCTATGCTTTTATCGTGAAATATTGTACTATTAAATGCGTATAGACCCATTAATTACAAACAATTAAGAGGCAGGAGTATAGATAAATGATATTATCCGTTAAAGATTTAAGCCATGGCTTTGGTGACCGAGCCATTTTTAACAAAGTTTCCTTCCGCTTATTAAAAGGCGAACATATTGGCCTTGTCGGAGCAAATGGGGAAGGAAAGTCTACATTTATGAATATTGTAACCGGACAGCTAGAGCCTGATGAGGGGAAAGTTGAATGGTCTAAGAAAGTTCGTACTGGTTACCTTGACCAGCATGCTGTTCTTGAAAAAGGTATGACCATACGCGATGTACTGAAAACAGCATTTCAGTATCTTTTTGATATGGAAAATGAAATGAACGAAATTTTTGCTAAGATGGGGGAAGCTTCTCCTGAGGAATTAGAAGTCTTACTTGAGGAATCAGGTGTACTGCAGGACGTCCTCACTAACAACGACTTTTATGTCATTGATGCAAAGGTTGAGGAAATAGCAAGAGGATTGGGCCTCGATGAAATTGGGCTTGAGCGCGATGTTCAGGACTTAAGCGGTGGCCAGCGTACAAAAGTCCTTCTCGCAAAATTATTACTTGAAAAACCCGATATATTACTTTTAGATGAGCCGACCAACTATCTTGACGAGCAGCATATCGAGTGGCTCAAACGTTATCTTCAAAATTATGAAAATGCCTTTATTTTAATTTCACATGATATTCCATTCTTAAACAGTGTTATCAATCTTGTGTATCATATGGAGAACCAGGAATTGACCCGTTATGTTGGAAATTATGATGATTTTATGAAAGTGTATGAGGTGAAAAAGCAACAGCTTGAAGCCGCCTATAAAAGACAGCAACAAGAGATTGCCGGCCTCAAGGATTTCGTTGCACGTAATAAAGCTCGTGTATCTACTCGAAACATGGCCATGTCCCGTCAGAAAAAGCTTGAAAAAATGGATATCATTGAACTGGCGAAAGAAAAACCGAAACCAGAATTCCATTTCCGCGAAGCACGTACATCCGGTAAACTTATATTCGAAACAAAGGATCTTGTCATTGGGTATAATGAGCCTCTATCCAGACCATTAAATTTACGTATGGAGCGTGGACAAAAAATTGCTTTCGTCGGTGCCAATGGGATTGGAAAAACTACCTTGCTCAGAAGTATTCTCGGTGAAATTAAACCAATCTCTGGCCAGGTTGAGCTTGGCGAACATTTGTATATGGGATATTTTGAACAAGAAGTAAAACAAACATCCAATAATACCTGTATCGAAGAAATTTGGCAGGAGTTCCCTTCCTATAATCAGGCAGAAATTCGTGCTGCTCTGGCGAAGTGCGGCCTTACTACCAAGCATATTGAAAGTAAAGTTGAAGTACTTAGCGGTGGAGAAAAAGCGAAGGTTCGTTTATGTAAACTAATCAATCGTGAACATAATTTACTTGTTCTCGATGAACCAACCAACCACCTTGATGTGGATGCTAAAGAAGAATTAAAACGCGCATTAAAGGCCTTCAAGGGAAGTATTCTACTGATCAGCCATGAACCTGACTTCTATCAGGACATAGCTACAGATGTTTGGAACTGTGAGTCTTGGACAACTAAAGTATTTTAATGTAACGACGCTATACCTTAAACACCCGTTAGCTTTGGATATTTACATCCTGGTTAACGGGTTTTTTATTTACTTTATACTCTTTACCCCCTGCCTTAGCCTTGGCATAGGCAAGGAATTAGTCGGAAATAATTCCAGTAACCTGGGATATGGAATCGGAGTTGTTTAATAATCTCAGATCAGCAATTAAGAGTTATTGTTTTAATTGATTGCCATGAAAAATCTTAAGAATAAAATCACGATCCGGGACCTGAAGCCGTTCATATGATGCTAAATATTTTGTATTATCATAGGCAGCTTCTTCGTTAGAGATAACCACCTTGTCTCCCTCTATTTCTACGATTGAATAAGGGGCAGTTGGTTTTGAATTGCAACCTAAAGAGCCTGGATTTAGAAAGACAGTACGGTCACTTCTGAAGAAATGAAGTGGATGATGATGACCAAAACAGATTAACTTTTCTTCCCTTCCTTTAAATAAAGTCCTTATATCCTTAATACTTGGTTCAACAATTCTGCTAAAAGGGTCTTGGCTTATATGGTCATTTAGCTTCGTTGGCTCAATCTGATAATGAATAAACAAAATTGAATTCCCTTCGACAGTTAAATTGATTGCCCTAGGCAACCCTTCCAACTTCCGGATGAATTGCTTATCCATCCTCTCTGCTATCCATTGATGATGCTCTTTTACATGGGAGTGGCTTTGTGGATGTTCCTCTCCTTTTAGAAGTGCTAAAACCGCTTCATCATGGTTTCCCGTAATCATGGATACATCATTTCTTGTAAATAGAATATCCAAAACTTCATTGGTATTCGGTCCGATTCCAATCATATCTCCCAGACAATAGATATGTTCAATATCCCTCCTTCTATCAAGCTTAGATAGTACCGCTTTTAAGGCAGGCTCATTCCCGTGAATATCAGCAATCACTCCAATTTTCATGTCAGTCTCCCTTTTTATGTAAAATTATACCTTAAAATAAAACAAAGCATTCTATTATTGCTGGAGGAATGCTTTGTTTTATCTTAGTTATGGTTTTAATATAACCTTCGTACAATTATCTTCATGTTCATTAAATAACGAATACCCTTTCGCTGCGTCCAGAAGTGGTAACTTATGAGTTACAATTTCAGTAGGGTCGAGCTTTCCTTCTTCAATCATTTTATATAATCGAGGCATATAATGAACAACAGGAGCTTGTCCCATCTTCATCGTAATATTGCGTGAGAAAAATTTCTCTAGCGGGAACATATTATAAACAGATCCGTAAACACCGGTAAGCTGCAAAGTACCAAATTTCCTTATCGCCTTCGTGGCAATTTGAATAGCACTTAACGTTCCTCCCTGCAATTTTAGTTTTTGCTCAATTTTTTCAATAGCTGATTTCTTACCATCCATTCCAACACAATCGATGACCACATCAGCTCCACCCTGTGTAATTTCTTTTATATAGCTCCCTGTATCATCATAATTATTAAGATTAATCGTCTCTACTTTATTCATTTTCTCAGCTTGTTTTAATCGATAATCCAAGTGATCAACAGCTATAACCCTTTTAGCACCAGCCATATAAGCAAATTTTTGTGTCATTAAACCAATTGGGCCACAGCCAAGTACGACCACAGTATCATCCGGTTTTACCCCCGCATGCTCCACACTCCAAAGAGCTGTAGGCAAAACATCAGACATAAATAATAATGACTCATCCTCTAATTCACAGGATTCCGGTATGACAAACGGCATATAGTTCGCAAATGGAACCTTTAAATATTCTGCTTGTCCGCCGGGATGATTCCCATATCGCTCTGTATATCCAAAATATCCGCCTGTATCCTGATGTGGATTGGATTCGGTATGATCGCATTGACTTTCCATCTCATGCTGACAGTAATAGCATTGCCCGCAGGATACGTTGAAAGGGATAACTACCCGATCGCCTTTTTTGACTTTTGTCACCTCAGGACCGACTTCTTCTACGATTCCCATTGGTTCATGTCCAATTATATATCCTTCTCTAATCGGCATATTCCCTTGATAGATATGAAGATCAGAACCACATATGGCCGTAGAAGTAATTCTGACGATTATATCATCATTCTTTTCAAGCTTCGGATCTTCAACCTCTTTTACCTCAATTTTTTTGGCCCCTTGGTATGTGACTGCTTTCATATTTCATCCTCCCATTCAGTTTAGTACAGTTACCTTATTCCCGAATAGGAGGACTCTTATGCAGGACATTTTTAAATTATGTGTTCTAAATCCAATTTAACCCTTTTCATTTATTCTTCATATAATAATAAAGAAACCATACTGCATGCTGTTGTTCATCCTTAGCTGCACGATTAAACAACTTCTTTGCCGCTAAATTAATGGTTCCGTCTGCAACTGAAAGATAAAAATCCACGGTACGCTGCTCATCTTTTAAAGCCGCTTCAAGCCCCCGTAAATAATCATCCTCACAAGGTTCTGTCTGTTTTGGCTTTGGATCTCTCCCTGTTATGCCTGTATATAGTAGTACCAGTTGTTTAAAATGTTTAATCTCATCCTCTCTGATTTCCAATATTCGCTGCCGTTCATCTTCTGTTGGTGCTAGTCGGGCTAATTTTTCATAACACTGTATAGCACTGTACTCTCCATTAATAGCCCTTTGGGTTTGTTTCACTAAATCATTCATCGATTGTTGTCTCAATTATGTAACCTCCCCATTTTTCCTTATGACCTATCCTATGCGTGTTTCCTTTGAACAATTTCTACCTAAGTAAGATAACCTACAGGTTTTTTATCATTTTTATTTGGGTATATGAGAAATAGCGGTTAAACAAGTATCGTGGTTATCTTCGGACGTCGTTCTGTAAAAAACATATTTGACAAACGAAATTATAAAGTATATACTTAGAAGATATAATTTTAAAGTAGTGACTTACACATAGATATGTAAATAAATATGGCATTCTGCAATTTATGTTTTTCGGAACACTTATTCACACTGGAACGGCTTCGGAGCCGTAAGGATATAAGAGAGGTAGGGCTTATATCGTCTAAGTAAAAACGTCCAAGTGGAATAGATAACCGCGGCAATTTACATCACACACATAAACGAATACTAATAAATGAGAAGTTGTTACTTACATTTCAAAATTATTTTAAAACGAATCAGGCAGATGCTTGGTTCGTTTTTCAATGCATAAAAAGAAAGAAGCCATCAAGGAATCGATGACTTCCACTTATAGATATATTATTTATAACTATCTTTTCCTCTTAAATTGGGATCTCCACCCGTGGCTGGATTTATTGTTACTTTCACTTCGCGCTGCGCTCCCACTAATGGATCATCAGATCGTTCATACGTATCACGAGCTGCATATTTCTTTTGTGATTCGGAGTCGACTAATATAAGAATTTTCCCCTTTTCTACATCGGTAGCATATTGATCAGCTGTATCTTTAGGAATACCCAATCCAACCAGCGCACCGGTCAATCCACCAGCTCCAGCGCCGGCTGCAATTCCTCCTAATGTTGTAGCAATCGGCCCTGCTGCAACAATTGGTCCAATACCTGGGATTATCAATGCACCGACACCTGCCAATAATCCTGTTAATCCTCCCAAGATTCCACCTGTAGTTGCCCCTGCTGCAAGCCCACTATCAACATTTGTATTAGTCTTAGATGTGATTTTATCAGCCTTTTCTTTGTCCTTCACCACTACGGAAATATCTTCTTTTTGATACCCTTGCTTCTGTAGTCTTTCCACTTCGCGTACAGCATCCTGACCATTATCATAAACACCAATTACTTTTTTATCCATTCCCTTCATCCCCTCTCTAAAAGTTAATATATGGGTTCAATACCCGCTTAAGCACTTATTAATCCTTTTTCTTTCTAAGTCATTAGTTACTAAACGCTAAATAATGGGTAAGATATAATTATGATAAGGGAATATTTCAAAGGAGGACTGTGCATGATCATCGTTTGGATTAGTTTAGCTATTATCGTTGGATCAATTGTATATCTCGGTATATATGCTTTTCGAACGTTCAAAGAATCAACACCTACTATTAATGAGATACAAGCAACCGTTACGCGAATACAACAACAAACGGATAGCATTAAACATGAAACAGATCGTTTAACAGGAAAGCAACAAGCAATCATGAGTGATGTTGAATATAAAAAAAGCGCCATTAATTATCCCATCAATCAGGCAAAAGGAATTCTCCCTTCTGCAAAAAGATTATGGAAAAGTACACCTGTGGCAAAACTAATCTCAAATAAATAAAAAAGCTCATATTAGATTGACCATGAAACGCATTTGAATTCCATCCGAATTTCAATGCGTTTTTTATTATTTTTAGATTAGGAAGGCAAGACCTATAAAACATGAAGTAAAGCTTATCAGAAACGATAATGACTCCGAATTTCCAAGCTCGTAATTGAAGATATAAAATGAAAGGTGAAAAGTTTATTGCAAAAGGGGGACGATTTTATGATTTTGGGATTACACCATGCTCAGATTACCATTCCAAAAGGATATGAAACAGAAGGGAAACATTTTTATTGTAGGATTCTCGGTCTGGTTGAAAAAGAAAAGCCTGCTTCACTAAGGGGACGTGGGGGATTTTGGGTATCGGTTGGAGATCAGGATGTACATGTAGGTACGGAAGATGGAATTGACCGGTTAAAAACAAAAGCTCATTTAGCCTATATAGTCGAGGATTTATCATACTGGAAAACGGTTTTAGAAGAACAAAATATTCAATTAATAAAGGGTTTACCCATACCAGGATTTGAACGATTTGAATTTAGAGACCCATTTGGAAACAGGATTGAAATGATTCAAGAATTATTATGAGTTTAAATATACGAAAAGCTTAAAGTTTCTTAAGCTTTTCGTATCGAATGTATACTGCAAATTGTATTGTAATAAACTGCCCTTTATTTATATATGTTTAGTTGAATATCTCTAATAAATCTTTCAAACAATAAATATGGTAATCCGCATCCTCCAGTTCACCATCCTCAGCATATCCAAAGTGACAAGCTATAGCTGGTACATGATGCGCTTTTGCCGCCTCAATGTCAGACGAACGATCTCCTATCATAAAAGCATCAGATTTATTTAAATGTTGAAAGTGCGCTAACAAAATATCCTTTTTCTTACGGCCGCCGACCCTTTCAATACACAGAGGCTCATAAAATAAATCTTTAATTTGCTGTGAATTTAGTATTTCATTTAAATATGCAGTTGAACAATTACTTGCTGTTGATAAAATATGCCCTCTTCTTTTTAGTTCAGTTAACACTTCTCTGGCATAGGGAAGCAGTACATTTTCAGTTTTTAAGCTTTCCAGTAATTCTTTCTCTGAACGCTCAGAAATCATTCTTACTTCCTGTTCGGTGGCATCAGGTGTTAAAAGCTCCCAAAACTCTTTATGAGGTAAACCAAACGCAGATTGAATCTTTTTAGGATTAGGGACCTTTAGGTGTGGATAATTCTTGATTTCCGCATGAATAATAGGTATACTTAATCTCGTTGTCTCAACTAATGTACCATCGAGATCAAATAACAATACAGACAAAAAAATCCCTCCAATTTTTTTATTTTTATTTTTATTTATAAACAAAAAACATATGGAATTATTGCCAATTTTATTATATAATTCCTTTAACCTCTCAATTTATTCCAATTGCCAATTGCTAAGTTTATATTTTTTAAAAAACGGGAATAGTACATTCATCCTCTCAACAACATACCGTCCATTAGAAAAACATCACTTCACTTTTACTCTAAAACCTTGGAAAACCAATTTTAGATGAACAAAAATGATGCATTTAATGCGTCTATTAACTATTGATTAAACGAACAAAAGGAGTAGATTTATATGGTAAATGTTACAGTATTAATAGATTTCATGGGGAAAAACTATCAAACAAATGTCCTTGCACCAAGAGACACTGATGAATCAGAAATCAGACAGTTAGCCTATGAACAAGTCCGTAAGCAATGGACACCGGAAACTAAATAATTGACTCAATTATCCGAGCTACCGATTCCCGATTGGTAGCTTATTTTTTTGTTCTTTTTATATTTACCCATTTATTCTTTATCGGAATCAGCATTCACTTAAACACTCCAAGGCCAAAACCTACCTTTTAACCCTCTCTTTCCCATCACTATATCAAAAAAATATAATATTCTATATAACTTCTATTTCATATCAAAAATTCATATAAAAACTTATTAAAAACGAGGGTTATCAGTTGAATTTTCATTATTTTAAATTTTATCATAATAGTATAATACTTTATTTATATAATATAAATAATTTTCAAGAAAGGAGACTATCATGAAGAAGAAATGGACTTTATTCAGTATGTCTTTTGCTGCTATATTCGCACTGGCAGGTTGTAACCCTTTGATGGTACTGAATCCAAAAGGGCCACAAGCAAAAATTCAATCCGATACGATTATTTTTTCTATGATCGTGATGGCTTTTATTTTAGTGGTTGTTTACGCTCTTTTTATCTATATGATTGTGAAATATCGAGCATCTAAACAGCCCGTAGACTATGTACCGCCATATGAAAAAGGAAATAAGTGGCTTGAAATTATATGGACTGCCATCCCTATCATTATAGTAGTCGTACTTTCAGTTGTTACGGTCATCACCACTTTTCAGGTGGAAAGTACACCAGCTGGATATGAAGACGAAGAGCCTTTAGTGATTTATGCATCTTCTTCCAACTGGAAATGGCATTTCAGCTATCCCGAAGAAGGAATCGAAACAGTCAATTATGTCAACATTCCAACAGATCGGGAGATTGAATTCCGTTTATATTCTTTTGGACCAATCACTAGCTTTTGGGTTCCCCAGCTGGCAGGTCAAAAATACGCAATGAGCGATATGGTAACTACATTACGAATCGTTGCAGACGAACCAGGTTCCTATTTTGGAAGAAACGCCAACTTTAGTGGAGAAGGCTTTGCACAAATGGAGTTCGAAACATTAGCCATGTCTCCAGAAGAATTTGATAGCTGGGTAGATGAGGTCCAAAAAACTGCCGAACCTTTAACTGAGAAGGAATTTAACAAACTGCTTGATATGGAAGTAATGGGCAGAGCCACTTACTCTTCCACACACCTTGATTTCAGTCCGGCTCCTGTATGGCCATTCCATGAAAGCAATGATGATGCTACAGATGGAACAGATACAGAAACGAACGAACATAATCATGAATAAATCAGGAAAGGGGATTAGACCATGAAATGGGATGAATTCTTTGTTACAGGCGATCCGCTTATCTATGGTGCTATGGTTAGCATTGTTGTTGCCATGTTGGCAATCATTATCTATCTGACCTATACCAAAAGATATGGATGGCTGTGGCGTGAATGGTTAACTACAGTAGACCACAAACGTATTGGGATCATGTATATCCTTGCTGCGTTCCTTATGTTATTTCGCGGTGGCGTTGACGCATTAATGCTGCGTTTGCAGCTTGCAACTCCAAATATGACATTCCTGGAGTCACAGCATTACAATGAAGTTTTCTCTACTCACGGAGTTATTATGATTCTTTTTATGGCTATGCCATTTGTATTGGGAGTCATGAATATCGTTGTTCCTTTACAAATTGGAGCTCGTGACGTTGCCTTTCCGGCACTCAACGCTATCAGCTTTTGGTTATTCTTTGTCGGAGCTATGCTTTACAATCTATCGTTTGTTATTGGCGGATCTCCAGATGCAGGTTGGAGTGCCTACTTCCCTTTGGCAAGTAATGAATTCAGTCCGACTGTCGGACACAATTATTATGCAATTGCTCTTCAATTATCCGGTCTTGGTACATTGATGACGGGCATTAATTTTATCGTAACCATTATCAAAATGAGAGCTCCGGGTATGTCTATTTGGAAAATGCCAATGTTCACTTGGTCTGCATTAATCACATGTATCATTATTTTGTTTGCGTTCCCGACATTTACTGTGTCACTTGCACAAATGATGTTTGACCGACTTTTTGGAACACAATTTTTCTCAACCACCAATGGCGGTATGGATATGCTTTGGGCAAACAACTTTTGGATTTGGGGACATCCTGAAGTATACATTGTTATATTGCCAGCTTTCGGTATTTTCAGCGATGTCATTTCTACTTTCGCACGTAAAAATCTATACGGCTATAAATCAATGGTCTACAGTATGATTGCCATCTCATTGCTATCATTCCTTGTATGGACCCATCACTTCTATACAATGGGCCACAATGCAACGGTTAATAGCATATTTGCGATTGCTACGATGGCTATTTCTGTACCAACCGGTATTAAGATTTTCAACTGGCTGTTTACTCTACGAAAAGGGAAAATTGTATTCCCTACAGCCATGCTATTCTCGCTGGCCTTTATACCGATTTTTACAATCGGTGGTGTAACGGGCGTTATGCTCGCAATGTCAAGTGCGGATTACCAGTACCATAATACAATGTTCCTAGTCGCCCATTTCCATTATGTATTAATTCCGGGTACTGTCTTTGGAATGGTTGCAGGTACTTATTATTGGTTCCCGAAAGTTTTCGGTTTCCGCTTAAATGAAAAAATCGGAAAAATTAGTTTTTGGCTGATTGCGATATTCTTTAATGTAACATTCCTGCCTCTATTCTATTTAGGTCTGGATGGTATGGCGCGCCGGATGTATACCTATTCTGAAGCGACAGGCTATGGCCCACTGAATCTCACTGCAAGTATTGGAGCCGTAGGGTTAGCAATCGGCTTTGGATTAATTATCTATAATATCATCTATAGTGCATTCAAAAGTCCTCGTGACAAACATGCGGATCCATGGGATGCACGTACATTGGAATGGTCAATTCCAAGTCCGGCACCATTCTATAATTTTGCGGTTATGCCAAACGTTAAGAACGTCGACCCTTTATGGTATTCCAAAATTAATAATGAACCGCTTTACGAAGATGAAATAAAGCCTATTCACATGCCAAGCAATACAGGAAAACCAGCCATTATGGGTATATTCTTCTTTCTCTCTGGTTTTTGCCTAGTATTCAGTTGGTGGATTCCAGCTATTATATTTGGGATTGGTGTATTTATCACAATGGCTGCTAAATCCTTTGAACGAGATCCTGGCTATTATGTTTCTGTAGAGGAAATAGAAGGAACTGAAAAAGTACTGCGAGGTGAAAAACTATGAAGATAGACTCTTCCCTTCCACTGGAATACAGTACAGAACAAAATCAATTAAGAATCTTTGGTTTCTGGTTATTCCTTGGAGCTGAGATTGTATTGTTTTCTATGTTATTCGCAACCTATTATACCCTCTTTAATGGTACGGGCGATGGTCCTACAGCAAAAGAAATTTTTGAAATTAAAGGCGTCATTATTGAAACGATTGTCCTTTTAACAAGTAGCTTTACTTGCGGGCTAGCTATTCATAGTATGAGACTTAATTTGAAAAAACCGATGATTACATTTTTTATTATTACCATGCTGCTTGGTCTTGTCTTCCTAGGTGTAGAGATTTTTGAATTTATGACCTATATCGAAGAAGGCGCAACCATGCAAACAAGCGGATTTTTATCAAGCTTATTCATGCTGCTCGGTACGCATGGAGCCCACGTAACATTCGGGTTATTCTGGGGATTATGTATACTAATTCAAGTCATACGAGAAGGATTTACGGCAGAAACAGCCAATAAATCTTTTATCTATTCCCTATACTGGCATTTCCTTGACGTAATCTGGATTCTCATCTTTAGCTTCGTTTATTTGAAGGAGTTGATATAGGATGATAAAACAACTATTTCCACTTAAACATGTTTTGGGTTATGTCATATCATTAATTCTAACCATCATTGCGCTATCCGTAGCCTTTTATGATATTTCCTTTACGGCCGGAATGGTGATCCTATCCATAACCGCCATTATTCAAACAGCTGTACAACTCTTTTTATTCATGCATGTTAATGAATCTAAAGAAAAGAGAACAATCTATCTAAACATTATCTATGCTCTATTCGTCGCACACGCAGTCATCTTCGGAACCATCCTAACCATGATCTGGGGCCACGCCCACTAAAAAGCTGAAGGGCCTTGGTCAGGAGTGAGGAGCATAAGACAGAGGCTCGTAGGGGACGTTCCTCCCCCGCAGAGGCTATGCTTATGTCCCGAACTCCTAGGCCCTGAAGCTAGATTGATTAAAAAGGCTGAGACGACTGGTCAGGCCCGACAAGCATAAGGAAAGGCACGCAGGGAGGCGCCCTAACCTCCCGCAGTGGCTATCCTTATGACTCGAGGGACTAGGAGTTAAAGCTGGATTAACTAAAAGGCTGAAGGGCTCGATTAATGAACGAAGACTAAAATCGCCACGTCATGTGGCAACGTCTTCATGACCAACATCCTGTTGGCCCGTGAGGAGCATAAGACAGGGGCACGTAGGGAGGCGCTTTTTCCTCCCGAAGTGGTCATGCTTATGTCCTGAGCTTCTAGCCGTTGAAGCTGGATTGACTAAAAGGCTGAGGCGACTGTATTAAGGAACAAAGACTAAAGACGCCACGTCGTGTGGCAACGTCTTTGTGACCAACATCCTGTTGGCCTCAAGAAAAACCTGTGTTGTACAGCCAACACAGGTTTTTTTATTATTGATAAATCGTTTAAAATATCTTCTTCTTTTCCCTATCATCTGTAATAATTTGTACTGCCTCACGGAATCGCTGAGAATGAACGATTTCTCTTTCTCTTAAAAATCGTAAGCCATCATTTAAATCTGGATCATCTGACATATTGATAATCCATTGGTAGGTAGCCCTTGCTTTTTCCTCAGCGGCAATATCTTCATATAAATCTGCGATAGGATCTCCCTTTGTCTGAATGTATGCAGTTGTAAATGGTACACCTGCTGCATTATGGTAAAAAAGAGCAGAATCATGATCAACATAGTGGTCTGCCAAACCAGCGTCTCTCATCTGCTCTGGAGTAGCATCTTTTGTGAGTTTATATATCATCGTGGCAATCATTTCCAAATGCGCGAATTCTTCTGTGCCTATGTCATTTAGCAAGCCTACCACTTTATCAGGAATGGTATATCGTTGATTCAGGTATCTAAGAGCGGCTGCTAACTCTCCATCTGCCCCTCCATACTGTTCAATTAAATATTTGGCTAAAGTCGGGTTACAGGTACTGACTCTAACAGGGTATTGCAATTTCTTTTCATAAAACCACATTCTTTAATCACCTCATCTTTTATATTTGCCAAGGCCACGGAGTAGTTCCCCAACTCCAATTGGCATCTGTATAACTATTACCAAATTGTTGAAGTGGGCCGAATTTCTTTTCAAACTGCTGTTTAAGCTGCCTGCTCTGATGAGAGAATTCGTTAAATTGCTGCATGGCTTCTAAATCATTGGGATGAGTATCTAAATAAAGGGTTAGCTCCACTAAAGCAAAGTCGATTGCCTGAATTTCCTCTAATAGCTGATAATATTCATCAGGTAATTGGGGCTTCACTGAGAATCCCTCCTTTTATGTTCATAGGGGTTTTCATAAAAGTCATAAAATACAGGCCAGAGTGTGCCCTTGAATAATGCCTCCTTTGGTGAAAATTGAGGCAAATTAGGCGGTTGAAATCCGAGAAATAGATTAGGAGGAGTAGAATAATACTTCTTACCAATTGGTCTGCACGGATCAAATCGACTGTGAAAAGGTGTATAAGATTTCATGTGCGATTTTTCAGGCCGATTTTGCTCAGTCATAGCTACACCATCCTTTTTAAAATTCATTTTCCTTTCAGGCTATGAGCATACAAACTGATTTAGTACATTTAATTGTTTAACAGAGTTTTCAGTATCCAAAAAAATCAACAATTTAATTCTTTCAAATAATATTTCAGAATATCAGGTAGTGGGTAAAAAATGGAGGTTTCCAAAAAGAGCAGAACTACAGAATTTTTTCTTGGTTTACTTGATGGTATTTTGGGGATTTTCGCAGCTGGTATAGCATTATTTGTTGGGGTTTAGATTCTGTACTCAATAAAACAGGTGAAGTACAACCATCAATCTTGGATGGTTAACCGTTCTATTCTTGCGATCATTGGATTAGTTGTTGTCAAAAGCAACCCTAAATTAGGAAGCTCCTTTATGCTTATTGCGGCTATTGGTGGATTTATTTGCACTTCGGCTTTCTATATACTTCCGGGAATCCTTTTACTGATAGCAGGATTAATGGGTTTATTGAAAAAAAACAAAAAATTAACACCGGTGACATAATTATTTTTGAATAGAATCCTATCCATTGGCGATAAGTCCTTTTTTCTATTCATTCTTTAATTGCAGACTTTAATTTATCATTTTTAATAGTGTAATAACCTAACCATTTACTCCCTAGTTTCAACTATTTGTATTTTAAGTTAAAGTGACATACCATAATTAATATAAGATTTAGTATTTTAGAAGATGGGTGAAAGAAAGTATGTCAATACTTGTGGTAGATGATAATAAAGTGAATTTATTTGTAATTGAGACCATCTTAAAGCAGGCAGGATACAGGTCTATTAAGCTGGCTAAATCAGCAAATGAAATGATTCATATTTTAGAAGAAGATTTAAGTAAAAATCACGGCAGAAGCTCCTTTAATTTAATTCTTTTGGATATTATGATGCCAGAAATTGATGGAATCGAAGCCTGCAGGCGAATCACTGCAACGGAGGAATATAAAGATATACCTGTTATTTTTGTGACCGCATTAGGTGATACCCATAAACTCGCGGAAGCACTGGATGCCGGTGGATCAGATTATCTAATGAAGCCTATTAATAAGGTAGAGCTATTGGCTCGGATACGTGCTGCTCTCCGTTTAAAAGAGGAGAAAGATTGGCATAAAAATCAGGATGAAAAAATAAGCTATGAGCTTGATCTCGCTACAAAGGTGCAGAGAAGCTTGTTAAGTGAGCCCATATTAAATAATCAAATCAAAATAACGAGGTCCTATAAGCCATCCTCTAATCTCGCAGGTGATATGTATTATTGGCAGCAGATTGATCAGGATCGCTATGCCATATTTATGTTTGATATGATGGGGCATGGCATACCTGCATCATTAGTATGTATGTATATCTCCTCTATCCTTCGTGAAGCGGTACGGAATGTGGTTGATCCTGAAAAAGTCATTCTCGAATTGAATCGCTGTATGACTTTACTGGAGGAAAAAACAAAGTTAACATCCTACTACTTAACAGGTATTTATTTATTGGTAGATACGAAATCAAAGACGATTGAATATGTCAATGCCGGCCATCCACCGGGCTACCTTTATATCGATGGGAAAGACTTAATTGAAATGGGACAGCGAAATACAGCAATTGGATTTTTCGAGGAAATGCATATAAATAAAATAACTATTCCTTATACTGATAGTTTTCAGGCTTTAATATATACTGACGGTGTGGCGGAGGCTATTGATAATGATGAAACTAAAGCCTTGGCACATTTGCGAGAAATAGGAAAGTATCAATGGTCAGAAAAAGAAGCAGTGGCTCCTTTAAATGTTATCCTTCCTGAGGAGAAACAGGCAAATCAGCATGATGATATGTGTGTCATCCTTGTAAGGGGATAAAAATCAACTTTTCTAAAAAGATAAAGAACAGATTCTAATGGAGTCTGTTCTTTATCTTTTTGTTTGATATAAGCATTCTCATCTGACAAAAGATCAAAATGTCCTCTTTTTGGATTGATGACAAGACCATATACAGGAATTGTTATTGCTTAATTGATGATTACGGACAACATCAACCTTTTTACACACTTGTTTTTAAATCACCAAGCTTTGAAGCCAACTATTAATGTCAATCGATAAATATATCAAGTGCTTCATCCGAAAATACCCCGTAAGAGAGAGGTAAAGAGTAGTAAATAAGCAGATATAGTATTTAGGGGAGATTAATATGTTAATGGTAAATAAAAATATAAAGGGCAAAGATTATAAGCAATAAATAGATTTACTCTCATTGATAATTTGGTAACCGACATTGAAGAACATATAATCGAAAAAAGAATACAAAAAGAATGAGAAATCACAAGACTTTCTGAAGATACAGCATACGTTTTTTATTTTAAAATGAATAATGCTACAAGACAATTTTTGAAAGAACGTTGTAATTCCCTTTTTGATTGGATTGGTCCTGAGCTACCAGAAGACTTTATGTTTTACCATAATGATAAATGTATATTAGCTGTATGCTCCCACGAAGAATACTTTACGGTGGAAAAAACCGTTTGGAAAAGTTTCTTATCAAACTAAAGGCAATAGCAGAAGATCACGGCTGTCAAAATAAAAGGATTTTTATATGCTGCTATATAGATAAAAAGGGGACCTTAAACCCGACTGACACTAAAAAACCTGTGTCAGAACAGTTTGAAGATCTCCTTTTCCTTTTATAAATCCTATTATGAATATAATTTTTTCCTATAAAGCCGCTGATTAATATCTAGTTCCATATACGTATCAGCCAACTCCATGATCTTTAGGGATTCTTTGTTACCAAGCCCCAAAAAGCCGCCAGGACTTAAACTTTCATCAAATAGTTGGAATACTTTCGCCTGCAATTCCAATGTGAAGTATATGATGACATTTCTGCAAATAATCACATGGAATTCATTAAATGATCCATCCGTCACTAAATTATGCTGGGCAAAAACTATATTTCTTGATAGGGATGGACGAAAATATGCATATTGCATATCGGTCTTATAATATTTAGAAAAAGCATCCAATCCGCCAGCCTGCAAATAATTCTTCGTATAAGATTGCATTCTTTTTAAGGGAAATGCCCCTTGGCGAGCTTTTTCAATAACTTTTTCATTCATATCCGTCGCATAAATCTTTGTTTTATCAGCCAATCCCTCTTCTTCCAACAGGATTGCCATCGAATATACTTCCTCACCGGTCGAACATCCCGCATGCCATATCCGTATTTCTGGGAGGTCCTTCAATCTAGGAACAATCTTCTTGCGAAAAGCATAAAAGAAATCTGGATCTCTAAACATGTCTGTAACATTAATCGAAAAGTCACTCAGAAGATTATTTACATACCCTTCTTCATGAATCACTCGTACTAGAAGCTCGGAAACAGTTGTCAGGTGATCCTTATTCAGTCGATTTTTTATGCGGCGAGCAATTGATGAACGCATATAACCACGGAAATCGTACCCTGTCATCCGGTAGATTGCCTCTAGCAATAAATCAATTTCTAAATTCTCGCGTTCTTCTATAGATGATGGATAACCCAACACTATGCAGCTCCCTTCTTCCTATTTCGTTAACCAAACAGACATCACTGAATATAGCTGTTCTAAATTGATTGGTTTGCTGATATAGTCTGTTGCACCAGCTTCCAAACATTTTTCTCGATCTCCCTTCATTGCTTTAGCTGTTAATGCAATGATAGGAATCGATGTAAATTCAGGATTTGCACGTATATGTCTCATCGTATCATAACCGTCGAGTTCAGGCATCATAATGTCCATAAGAATCATATCTAAATCATCTTGCTCCTTAATGATTTCAAGACATTCGATTCCATTTTGGGCAACAATGATTTGAACACCTTTACTTTCCAGGGCTTTTTGTAGAGCAAATATATTACGATGGTCATCATCCGTGATTAATACCTTTTTCCCATTAAAGACATCCAAAATTAATAATTCTTCTTCCTCAGGATCTATTACTTCTTTTTGAACAGCAATTTGCTCCATTACATCATTTGCAATTGGCAAATGAATAATGTCATCGTTCACTTTACTGTTCTTATTAGTCATTCCATCCGGCAGATTCGGCAAGTACACAGTAAATGTACTTCCCTTGCCCTCTTCACTTTCTAGAGTTACATATCCGCCAAGTAACTTTGAAAATTCTCGGCAAATCGATAATCCTAATCCAGTTCCGCCATACTTACGGGCTGTTGCTCCATCTGCTTGCTGGAAGGCCTCAAAAATAATTTGTTGTTTATCATCTGCAATACCAGGACCTGTATCGGTTACAACAATTTTCATCCAGAAGTCGGTTTCCGTAATACCATCAAGAAGTTCTTTCTCTCGAGTATTTCTCACTTTTTCCATCTTCATAGTAACCGAACCTTTTTCCGTAAACTTCACAGCGTTGGATAATAAATTCTTTAGTATTTGTTGCATTCTTTGTTCATCCGTATAAAAAATGGAAGGCAGGTCATCTTCTTTTCCAATAACCAGTTCCAGACCTTTTTGTTCTGCCTGAGGAGAAAAGACTCGTTCTAAGCTCTCAATAACCTCACAAACATTGGTTTCATTAAAGAAGACTTCCAGCTTACCAGCCTCAATTTTAGATAAATCCAAAATATCATTAATGAGTGCCATTAAATCATTACCTGATGTATGGATCACTTTTGCAAATTCTCTTTCATCCTCTGTATATTCACCAGGCTCTTTATCGGCCAGCATTTCAGATAATATTAAAATACTATTCAGAGGCGTTCTCAATTCATGAGACATATTCGCAAGAAACTCAGATTTGTATTTTGAACTTTGAAGGAGCTGTTCATTTTTAACCTCAAGCTCCTCTTTAGAAATCTCAAGTTCCCTCGATTTCTGCTCTGCTTCCTGATTGCGTTCTTCTAATTGTTCATTAATCATACGTAATTCTTCTGATTGCATCTGAAGTTCTTCAGATTGTGTTTGTAATTCTTCTGCCTGAACCTGTAATTCTTCTGTCATCGCCTGTGATTCATTTAGTAATTGTTCCACTTCCATCCGGCTCAGTACACTCTTAATAGCCATACCAAGATTATCAAGCATATGATTAATCGTTTTTAATTCTAAATCAGTAAAGCCTTTAATACTTGCAAATTCCAAAACAGCAATAACTTTATTCTCGTATAATACTGGAGCAATGACAATAGATTTGGGTTTAATTTCTCCAAGCCCTGTTGTAATAAGTTTATAATCTCCCGGAACATCATCAAGTAATACAACTTCTTTATTAGCAACCGCCTGGCCGATTACGCCTTCTCCAAAACTAAATCCATCACGTCCTCCGTCACCATAAGAAGCAGCCTTATAAAAATGGTCATCCTCAGTTTCACTTTTTAAATAAAAAGCACCCAGTTCTGCTCCCATGATTGGAGTAATTTTATTAATGAATTCATCTGCAAGCTGTCCAACTTTAAAGATACCCTGATACATCTCCGCAACTTCGGCAACTTGTGTTTGCACCCAGCTTTGATTCTCAATTTCCTGAGTATATTCTTTTTCGTTTCTACTAAATGTCTCCAATGAAGCTGACATCCTATTAAAAGCAGATGCAATTCGGCCAATTTCATCCTCTACTTTTACTTCAATCCTCGGCATAGTCGTGGTATCACTTAGATCGACATTAGTGATCACCTTTGTAATTCTATTTAATTCCCGTGAAGAGGTCATGATTACCCAATAAGCCAAAAATAACGTTAGAACAATTGTAACGATTAGAGAACTGATAATAATCGTCTGCATTTGTTCATATTTACCGTCGGCACGCACCAGTGCGTCATCCATAAGGTTTTCTTGAAAATCAACGAAATTTGCAATGACAGCAAGTACATTATCACTTGCTTTATCTTTTTCTGCCCTTACGACATCATAGTTTGATACCCCTTTTTGCATATCAGTGATTAATTGTGTTTCTAGCTTTGTATAGTTCTCATATGATGCACGGAACTCCGCCAACAAGGCCTCGCCTTTTTCCGTATTAGCAATGCTTTCTAATTTTCTAAAACGGTCTTCGATATATATATGATTTTGATCTATTGTTTCAGAGGCTGCGCTCAATTCTTCTTTACTTGGAGTACGCGAATCCTGTCCCAATAAATTAAGAGTACGCTCCGATTCCGCAAAATTTCTTTGAATATCATTAATATAACTAACCTTTTGGTAGCGATCATCCACTATTTCAAGTAAATCTTCTCTAGAGCTGCTCAATCTACCGTCAATTATGACCATCAATATAATTATAATCACTAGTATTGAGCCAAAACCCACTAAATTTTTTTGCTTAAATGTCATGTGTGTACCCCTCCCCCTGGTTCCAAACTCTCTACTATCTATTAATAAGGAGTATGATTAGAATGTTTTAAAAAACATACCAATATTATACTGCATTACCATAACAAAAAGACACTAACTCGCCCTAGTGTCTTTAAAAACAGTACATATTTACTTCTATTCATAAAACTGGAGACAATAATCTGGATAAAGACTCTTTAAACCGAATTAAAAGGGAACGATTATTATAAATTTCTGATGTAAGTTCATGGCTCTGTTTTAAATCATCTGCAAATGTATCCCTTAGGCGAACAGCTGTGTCTGCATGATATATAATTGCATTCACTTCAAAATTCAATCGAAAACTGCGTACATCTATATTGGCTGTTCCAACAGTTGCCAATCGATCATCTATCACCATAGTTTTCGCATGCAAGAACCCATTCTCATATAAAAACACCTTTGCACCAGCCTTTAATAATTCTCCAACGTATGAATAAGTGGCCCAATAAACAAATAAATGATCTGGTTTATTTGGTATCATTACTCTGACGTCCACCCCTGACATGGATGCAATCCTGATGGCGTCCAACAAACTGTCATCCGGTATAAAATAAGGCGTCTGCAGATATATATACTCTTTTGCATCCAAAATCATACGTATATAGCTTTTTTTAATTTGTTCCCTCTCAGAATCAGGCCCAGAGGTAACAATTTGAAGCCCAACCCCTTTTTCGTTGTGTTGCTTGCTATATTTAAAGTAATCTTCCGTCCATTCCATTTTATCTCCTGAAGCCTGAGCCCAATCGAGCATAAAACGAGACTGTAAATCATTCACAGCGTCTCCGATGATCCGTAAATGGGTATCTCTCCAATAACCAAACTTCGGATCAAGTCCTAAATACTCTTCACCTACATTGAATCCACCAAGATATCCTACTTTCCTGTCAATGATGACAAGCTTCCGATGGTTTCGGAAGTTGATTCTGAGATTAATAAGCGGTAATTTCCCAGGAAAGAACGCTTCTGCATTTCCGCCAGCTTCTCTTAATTTCTTTATTCGCTTTTTAGAGATTCTCCTGGAACCGGCGTCGTCATAAATCAGCCGTATCTCTACACCTTCTTTAGCCTTTTCAATCAACGCATCCAGAAGCCTGTTTCCATATGTATCGTTTTGGATAATGTAATATAAAACATGAATATGTTTTTTGGCACTAGCAATATCCTGAAATAAGGCATTGAATTTTTCCTTGCCATCTGTGAAAATTTCAACTTCATTATCATTGGTATATACAGCATGGTCTGTTTTCATATTCATTAAAATTAAATCCTTATACCTCTGTGTAATAGAAGTATTAAATGGTTCTTCCATATTTTTCATGTGCTCTTTTTGTTCAGCGATACGCTGCTCTAAGTAATCATAGCCCCGTTTATCCCATGTGAATATTTTCCTTTTACTTAAATTCTGCCCTAGAACAATATACAGAATAAAGCCTCCAATTGGAAAAAAGCTCAAAACCATTAACCACGCCCATGAAGCGCTGACATTACGCCTTTCTAAAAAGGTTATAGTAATAGCAAATATCAAATTGATTGCTATTAAAAATTGCCATACATAGCTATCAGTTATTCCCATTCATCTACAACTCCAACCGAAACATTATCTAACCTAATATAAATATTATAACGATAAAGTATTAAAAAACCTACTGAACTATATCAATTATCAAAAGGCAACCTAATTTTGAAGGTTGCCTTTCGCTTCTGAATATTTATCCAATAATATGCCAATAATCTGAGGTTATTATTCAGTTAATGGCATTAAATAACAACCTTGACTACTCCATAAAATTGTATGAATAAAAGAAGTTTAGGGAACTTATAGAATGAATACACAAAAAGAAGGGAATGTTCCTATTGCCCAGAAACAGTGATCAAATCCACGTTAACCCAGAACCAAATCCAGATGGCAGACAGGAATCCATCATAAATGATTCTAAAGCTACTAAAATGGGAGTTGTCACCGGCAGCCTGCAGCCCGGATTTAACCAAAGTCAAAACCCTTACCATGTGAGCAATAAAGATGAAACACCAGAATCAATGGAAGAATTCGAAAAATTAACCAAGGGTAGAAAGTTGGATGAGTTCTAATCTTGATGTTATGGCTTATTGGGGATATTATAAAGGAAATCCATTTAAGGAGTTCATTATAATATGTCTAAAAAAGTAAGTCTTCAAGAAGCGATTAAACAAAAACTTGCTTCTAAGCAACAATCAAATCAAGCCGGCAGCCATGTAAACGGACCTGTCAAAAAAACAAAAGAATTGCAAAGCCAACTGACAAAGAAACCAAACAACCAACGCAAACGTACAGGTGTATAACGACTCAGGGACTGCTATTGCAGTCCCTTTTTCATTATAAAACTTTACTCAAAAACAGCTTTGTTCGATTGTGCTGCGGATTTTCAAATAAACTGGTCGGTTCATTTTCTTCAACGATATATCCATCATCCATAAAAACAACCCGATCTCCCACCTCACGCGCAAATCCCATTTCGTGTGTAACAACCACCATTGTCATTCCTTCGTGCGCAAGCTCTTTCATAACCTCAAGGACCTCTCCAACCATTTCCGGATCAAGTGCTGAAGTTGGTTCATCGAATAACATGATTTCCGGCTCCATTGCCAATGCACGTGCAATGGCGACCCTTTGTTTCTGACCACCTGACAATGAATCTGGATAAGCATTTTCCTTATCTAATAGACCTACCTTTCGAAGGAGCTCCAAACAATGTTTTTTTGCTTCATCATCAGGAACCTTTTTCACCTTGGTAGGTGCCAGCATTAGATTTTCCAGTACCGTTTTATGAGGAAACAAATTGAAATGTTGAAATACCATTCCTGTTTTGGTTCGTACCTTATTAATATCAATTTTTTTATCGGCAAGATCTACTCCATTTATAATGACATGTCCGTCCGTTATTTGCTCCAGTAAATTTAAACAACGAAGAAAGGTGGATTTCCCTGAACCAGAGGGACCTATCACTACTACAACTTCCTGAGGTTCAATCCTAATAGATATATCTTTTAATACCTCATTGGATCCAAAGTTTTTTTTCAAATTCCTAACATCTATCATTTTGTCTCCATCCTTCTTTCCAATCGATTTAATAACAAGCTAAGAGAAAGCGTAAGGATGAGATAAATCACAGCGGATGTTAAATAAGGCTCCCACACCCGATAATATTCAGTCGCCATAGCTCTACCCCAATACGTTAATTCTGGAGCTGCGATAACAGCGGCTATAGATGACTCCTTAATCAATACAATAAACTCATTACCCAGAGGCGGAATAATGCGCTTAAATGCTTGTGGTAAAATAACGTACCTCATAGCCTGTCCATGAGACATCCCAAGCGACCTGGCTCCCTCCATTTGTCCCGAATCAATCGACTGAATGCCTCCTCGAAATATCTCAGCTATGTATGCAGCTGAATTTAATGAGAGGGCAAGAATAGTTGCGAGTATGGCATTTGTCTCTCCTGTCAATGCTGGTACAACACCAAAGTGAACTAATAGGAGTTGGACAAATATTGGAGTCCCACGAAAAAAAGCAATATAGCAATTTAGGGGAATAGATAACCATTTCCTTTTGGTCAATCTACCAAGACCGATTAATAACCCAAGAATCGAACCTATTAAAATACCAGCTATTGAGAGTCCAATTGTATATAGTGTTCCTTTCATTAACAATGGAGCATAAATTTCAATAATATCCCACCTGAAATCCACATCTGTTCCCCCTTAGACAAAGATTGCGTAGCACAGCAACACCTGTGATACGCAGTCCTCTCACACCTTTATTATTTCGATTGCTGAGCTTTTAATGTTTCAAGATCTGGATCGACTCCAAACCATTTTTTATAGATCTCAGTATATGTTCCATTTTCTATAATTGCTTTTAAAGCTTTATCCACGGTAGCCCTATCTTTACTGTCCTTCGGAAACATTAAGCCATAGTATTCATTGTCAAATGCATTTGGGTCTTTAACTACCACAAACTTATCCTTAGGATTATTTTTTGCGTATTCCTCGACAACTCCATTATCAGCTACAACAGCTTTTGCACCGCCTTTTTTCATATCCATAATCGCCAGTACAGTTGTTTCAAACTTCTTGATGTCTTTATTATTTTTGCCTACTACCTTTTCAACCGCAAATTGACCTGTCGTACCAGCCTGAACAGCAATTTTCTTCCCTTTTAAATCCTGTGCAGATTTAATATCGCTGCCTTCCGGGACAAGAATTTTATTGGTTGATAAAAAATATGGAACAGAGAAATCATATGTTTTTTTCCGTTCATCATTTATTGAGATCGCTGACATCCCAAACGCTGCCCTTTTGTTTTTAATCTCGACAAATAATGGATCCCATCCTACATGTTCAATATTCACTTTAAAACCGGCTTCCTTCGCCACAGCATTCACAATATCAACGTCAAAACCAACCAATTTACCTTCCTTCTGGAATTCAAATGGTGAATATGCCGCATCAGTCACGACTCTCAACGTCTTATCTGTACCGCCTTCACCGCCGGCACTCTCTTCCTCTTTCGAACCGCAAGCTGCAATGACAGTAATAATAGCTATCATAATAAACATAAATAATGATTTCTTTTTCAAAATGACGCCCCCTCTCGTTTTCTATTTTAAATATTCAGAAAAGTCTATGAATAACATTATAAGGTTGCTTACAAGAATACGCAATTTAATTTTGATTTTTTTGTATTTTATGACACTAAAAGTCAAAACTACAAATTCCTTTAAAATAAACCATGTTTTTCTTCCAAAAATAGTAATTAATTAATTGTGTTTTTCTCATAATACACGCAAAATATTGAATATAGAATGGTAAAGAAAAGAGGTCATTATGGAAACTAAATCAAAAGCCTTATATGATTATTTGATTACTCATTCAGATGAAATAATTGAAGATTGGTATTCACTAATGCCGAAGAGTACTGAAGCAGATTATTCTCTTAACGGATCTATCCATACAATTAATGCATTAAAGAAGCAGTTTAAAGAATATTTGTTTTTAATAGCAAACAGCTTGTTTCAATCAGAAGAAGAGAGAGATTATATAATAAAAGAACGCACATTATCTATTGCAGAGGTACGCCTTGAATCCGGTACACCTCTAAGTAATTCTATTAATGCTGCCGGGCTTTTAAGAAGAGTTATATGGAAGTACACCCAAAAATTTATCGATATTACCAGCTTGGATATTACCTTTAAAGATATTTTTTTCTGGGAGGAAAAGTTTAATTCTACAATAGATCAACTTACACATAGCTATACAGAAAACTATACAAACATATTGATAAAGCGAATCCACTCACAATCCAACCTAATCAATGAGTTAAGTTCTCCTGTGATTAAATTGACTGAAAATATCGGATTACTGCCGATAGTGGGTGATATTGATTCCACCAGAGCCAGAGCTATAAACGAAAGTACCCTTCAGCAAAGTGCAGACAATCAAATCTCCAAATTAATTATTGATTTATCAGGGGTTTTTATCGTTGATACTTTGGTAGCACACCGCCTTTTTCAAATGATAGAAGCACTCAAATTAATCGGTGTAGAGGTAATCATGACAGGAATTCGTGCCGAGGTGGCACAAACAAGCATACAGCTTGGAATTGATTTTTCATGTATCCAAACAGAAAGCAGCGTAAATCAGGCATTTACTAAATTAGGTATTATAATTAAAGAACAATAATTTTTCATCATCGATGATGAAAAATTCACCAAATTAATATATTAGAATATTAAACAGCGGTTATCACTTTATTATTATGATAATCGCTGTTTGTTTTCTCAGGTTATGTGGTGCCAACTATTTACCAGACATTTGATTAAAACTAAACTTATTATGGGTATAGTTGTGAATACATTGATTATACATTTGGGGGATGCTCTATGTGGTTTAATAAACCTTTTTATAAATATGCAACCGGCACTATTTTAATACTAATCATTATCTATTTATTAGGGAAGATTGATTACTTTATATGGCCTTTTCAAAAACTGATTATAACCATCTTTTTTCCGATTTTAATAGCTGGGCTTTTATATTATATATTGAGGCCGGTCGTTCATTTTTTGAGTAAGTATATGCCGATTACTATCAGTATACTTCTCATTTATGCAGTAATCGGCGGAATGGGTTATGCTACTGTCCATTTCTTGGGGCCCGTCATTGTTTCTCAGAGCGAAGAACTCATCGATAAAATACCGGACAGAATAGAAACAATCACATCCCAGTCAAAGGAAATTATAAATGAGAATGCCGCCTCAACCTATTTTTCCGTAGACAAGCTCACTCAATACGGGAAAGAATATGCGGATAGTTTTCCTAAAGTATTATCCGATCATGCTGTAACCATATTTTCGACAGTTACGAGCATAGTCACTGTACTTTTAATTGTTCCCTTTATTGTTTTTTATTTTCTTAAGGATGGGCATAAACTCAGACCCTTTTTATTAAAGCATATCCCTGCTAATGTAGAGGACGAGGGCAACAGAATTTTAATGGATGTTGATAAAACCTTATCCACTTATATCGTCGGTCAATTTATCGTTGCAATAGTCGATGGCATCCTTATGTATATTGGATATCTAATTATTGGGCTTGAGAACGCATTAATTTTAGCTATTTTTGCAACTTTACTGACCGTTGTACCTTTCCTTGGACCGTTCCTTGGAACCATCCCTGCGATTATATCAGGTCTATTAATCAGCCCATTTACAGCCTTTAAAGTTCTGATATTATTAGTCATTGTCCAGCAGCTTGAGGGTCATCTCGTTACACCTCAGGTAATGGGAAAACGTCTGGATATCCACCCGCTGACGGTCATATTATTGCTGCTTGTAGCGGGTTCCTTATACGGATTTATAGGAATTCTCATAGCTATACCTACTTATTCAGTAGTAAAGGTTATTGTTAAAAATTTCATTAAATTCTATAAACTGCGAACATCTTAAAGCTCCTAAACTTCACATAAAAAAGGTGATTCAGGATGGCTTAACCACCATCCTGAATCACCTTTTTTTACCTTGAAATAGTTTGAACTTCTTTTTGGCCAATTAAAATCCATTCGTATTGTCGTAATCGCAATTCGTATAGCTTTAATGGGTCACGATACAATTCTGGCTGAGAACGCATCTTCTCAAGTACGCCATTATGTTCAGCAATTTTCTCATTCGTATCTGACATTGCACCATTCATTACTTCTGTCGGATCTGCAAAGAACATTGAAACATCTCGAGTAATCGATTTTTCAAACATATCAAATTGCAGCAGGAATTTATCTGCAATCAATTGAGCAACCTCTGTATAATCCTGTGTTTCAATCAACGTTGTATATTTATTGTACATAACACTTTTATTCGCAATCGATCCGAATAACATGCCTGCACTCTTCAATAATAATTGTTGCGGTGTGTGGCGAAGCAGTATATTAATGGTCTCCATTTGTACACCGCTCGTCATTCGGTTTGCATCCCTGCGCCAGTCATCCAGCACTCTGAAATCACATTCCATTTTCATTCGTTCTTCCTGATAAATGGCATTGAAGCCTTCAGCCATTTCTTTTAAATAAGCCTGACTCTCTTTTAACTCTACTTCCGCTTCGGTAATCCAATCCTTTAAGGAATAAAAATACTTAGGCAAAATCGTATTCTCCAGGTATTCCTGAATCCGTACATTCATTTTCTCATTTAAGTCTATATGAATCTTGCGGAAATCACTGTCCTCTGTAATTAAATCTTTGCTGGCTCGGAGAATTTTAGGTACCGCCGCCTCCACATCAAGGCGAATGGCTTCCTTCCTTTGTTTAAACGTCTTACGCAACAATACTGCTTTTTCTTTCTCCAAATCCTCCATCTGATTCTTCGCACCATTTAGTTTTGCTAAAAGGTCCTCATTCCAATGAATGGATTCAATCAAGCTTTCTTCCCTTTCCAATCGTTGGTCCAGCAAGCTTGATATAGTCTCACGTACAAAGTGAAGCAGCTTAGCAGTACGAGCGCTTTCCTTATATTTGCTTGTTAGATTCATTTTAATAAATTCAGCAAAATCTGAAAGCTGCCTATTGCTTCTATAATGAGCAGAATGAGCAAAAATTGTAGCATTTGGCAGGTAAGGACTGATTCTGGACCAAGCTTCATCCACTATACGAATAGCCTCCTGATCATTGTGAACAAGATCCATTTTATTTAATAAGAAATGAATTGGCAGATCTGGCACTTGTTCATGAAGGGCCATAACAATTTCGCGTTCTTTGTTTGTAAATGGATCATTTACATCTAATACAAGTAAAAGACCATCTGCCATATTCAAATAACGGCGTACTTCCTGGATTTTATTATTTGCAATACTGAATCCGGGAGTATCGATGATTGCTATTTGATTTTCGGCCAAGAATTGACTCGGAAGATGGTATTCAATGATACTTGGCTTGTTATCAACAAAGTTTCTGTTTGAAACCTTATCTTCAAGTTCCTCTAAATTTAGTGGATTAATCGAAGAGTCTGTCACTTCCATTATGCTTTCTTCTTCGGCATTTTTAAACATGATAGCCGATGAAGTTGGTTTATCAAATAACTCTTCTCCTAAAATAGAATGAATTAAGGCAGATTTACCGCTACCGCTAGTTCCGGCAATCATAATATGCTGTACATTTACATCTAATAATTCATCAATAATCCATTTTTGTCTTTCGCTGACAGATAAATTATTTTGATTTGCCCATTGATCAATTTCCTCAAATAATCGAACGCTATCCTCCAAGCCATTCCGGTTATTTTCAGCCTGCATTAATACTCTCTCTGCATGATCAATATCTATTTGACCTATCATACCAGGAAAATTATCGTTCCATGCCAATATAGCAGAAGAAGCTAAAAGAGCATGCTTCCTATCTGTTATGCGAATCCAGTTACGTAATAAACTTGGTAATAAGCCCTTTAATGTTTTTAATAATTTATGTCCATTAATTAACTCGAAGTAACCCTCTTTAAATAAGAAAGATAAATCTGACCATGGTTCGGGATGAACAAGTTCCAGATCCTGCAGTAAATCATTAAATCCCTGAACCCATTGCAAATATGCCGGTTCGCCCTTATAGCTGTTCCAAAGAGATACTGCAAGTTGTTCAAATTGACCGCTATCTATGGAATAGAGCTTATGTAATACTTGGTAAAAATAGCCAGGTTCCATATTTTCCGTTACACCCTGATCAATATAGGACTGCAGAACATCATACCAAAGCAATGACTCCGTACGGATGGATTCATTTACTGCAAGTTCAACTGCACTATTCCAATCACGTTGCTCTTCAAAGAATGAACGTGCTATTTCTGTTACTTGAGAGTCATCTGGATTCAACTTAACTACCTTTTTAATCGTTTTATCAGCCAGTTCAGTTTTATCCAATTTCGTATATAGAGCAAATAATTGCAATCCAACTTCGGTATTCAATATAATCGAGTCTGATTCGATAGATTTATATAGCTCTTCAGCGTTTTTATACATAGCCATTGCAAAGTAAGCATCCGCCATATTCTTTATAGCCCAAGGCGCCAGGTCATTGCTAACCTTTTCCCATTTAAAAATGGATGTCTCATAGTCTTTATAATGGAAATAAAGCTCTCCCTGAGCAAATCTAAGCGTTGATAGCTCAGGCAATTCCTTTTGTTGTTCTGCCAAAAATTCTTCACTTATTATAAGCAACGGATTCGCCGCATTATCGTTTGTTAATAAGGTTTTATATAAGGACTTTTCAATCAAGTTATTTTCATTATTCATCATACGACCCCTCCCTGGTTCTCTCACACAAATTTGTTCAATAGAATAGTTTATAACTTATATAGTGTAATAAAATTTGATTGCAAAACGGTTTCGGTAAAGTTTCATCTTCAATACAATATGATAGCAAAATGGAACATTTGTCATATTTGAAATAAATATATTAATAGATTATATCCTATACCCTCAGAAAATTAACTAAAACAATTCGTGTTTTTTATTTTTCTCCAATTAATTATACCAGTATATCGTTATCTTAATCACGATTCATTTCACCTTACAATAGAATAAGCCCATGATTATGAAAATCACAGGCTTACTTTTTGGTTAGTTATTTCCACCAATTATCGTGAATGGATGCAGGCATTTGACGTTTGTGTTCTGTTTTTAAATATTGTTTTTCAATTTTTAATGCAGCTTCAGCATCGACTTTACGGCCTTCCAAATAGTCGTCAATCGTATCATATTTTAAGCCAAGCTCTGTTTCATCAGCTTGCTGCGGTTTATTATCCAGCAAATCGGCAGTCGGCTCTTTCATATAAAGTCTTTCCTCAGCTCCCAATTCTTTAAGCAATTCTCTGCCCTGGCGCTTAGAGAGACCCGATAAAGGAAGAACATCAGCTCCGCCGTCTCCATATTTTGTATAAAAACCTGTCACTGCCTCAGCAGCATGGTCTGTACCTATTACCAGAAGTCCATTTTGTCCACCAATGGCATATTGCGCAATCATACGAAGCCTTGCTTTCACATTCCCTTTATTAAAATCGGTTAATGCTTCATTAGTTGCTTCTTTGTATTGATCTGTAATGACATCGACAGTAGACTTGACATTAAAAGTAATACTTTCATCTGGTTTAATAAATTGCAGAGCACGCTGAGCATCATCTTCATCTTGCTGTACTCCATATGGAAGTCTGACAGCAATAAATTTAGCCGCAACCCCTTCCTCACGCAGTTCTTCCACAGCCATCTGAGCCAGACGTCCTGCCAATGTAGAATCCTGACCGCCACTGATTCCTAGAACAAATCCTTTTGCTCCGCTCTTCTTTAAGTAACTTTTTAGGAACCCAACTCTGTCTTTGATTTCTTCTTTAGGGTTTATTTCCGGTTTAACATGTAATGCTTCAATAATAACTGATTGTAAGCTCATTCCCATTCCTCCTTCAAACACCTATACTATTATTTTCCTTAAATGTTCTCTTTCTAACCTTTTATCATTAAATATATTTTACTCTTATATATAAATTTTTAAATAGCTCATTTAATTAAGAGTGTTATTTTTCATTCTAATACAACACTAATTGGTTCATTATGTAAAAGTTTGTGAAGGAACGAACAATATCACGTTTGTAAAGTTGTTTTTAGTATTAACTTAAAAGGTTCACATATTTTTGTACAAAAAAAGAAACACAGGGATAATGCACCACATTATCAAGCATATGGTATATAAATAAGGTATAGAAAGTTACTGGAACTAAAAACCGCGGATTAGAGCCAGTTAAATCCATATGGGAGTGATTTAAAATGATGAATTGGTTACGAACTAATAAATATGCCTCCGGACTATTATTGATTATAAGACTGTATCTTGGTTATGAATGGATGATTCATGGATTTGAGAAAATTAAAGGCGGAGCATTTGATGCATCCGGATTCCTTGGAAATATTGTTGCTAATCCTGTAACTGGGCCAGACGGAGGGGCACTGTATCCGATTTATGGTTCATTCATTGAAAAATTTGCGATTCCTAACGTAGGGTTAATCAACATCTTAATTCCATGGGGAGAATTTCTAGTTGGGCTTGGGTTACTGCTTGGTGTCTTAACAACTACAGCTGCCTTCTTTGGATTATTAATGAATTTTATGTTTTTATTTGGCGGAACAGTATCTACTAACCCGCTCTACATCATACTGGGAATGGTTATTCTTGTAGCAGGTGCAAATGCCGGCCGATTCGGTGGAGACTATTACGTTCTTCCCTGGATTCGTAAAACTATCTTCAAAAAGGATGACATAAAACCAATCAATACAAAAAAATTAACTCCAAGTCGTTAAACTAACGATTAAATAAGAGACGACGCCGAGATTTCTCTCGGCGTCTTTTATTGATTTATGCCAGTCGATCATAACTATACGATGATGTTTCGAACATGATGCAACTACAATTCTTTGTTGACTAGGCATCTTATTATGCTTATGATTATTTGGTGTCTTCGGAAATACTAAACGTGGTTCGTAACCATCCCACGATAAAAAACTAAGGGAGAGAAAAAAATGAATATTAGAACGCTTGCTGTAAATGGAGTTTTGGCAGCCTTATATATTGCTGTCACTATAATCGTACAGCCAATCGCATTTTCGAACATTCAGTTTCGAGTACCTGAAATGTTCAATCACTTGATTGTATTTAATAAAAAATACATGTATGGGATTGTGATAGGAGTATTTATCTCTAACCTCTTTTTCTCATCAATGGGTGCATATGATTTAATATTTGGTGTTGGCCAATCCATACTAGCATTAACAATCACCATTCTAACCTTCCGATTTGTCCGCAATATTTGGGCAAGGATGGCTATTAATACATTCGTTTTTACTTTTACCATGTTCTTAATTGCTATAGAGTTAAATATTGTTTTGAAACTTCCTTTCTGGTTTGCATGGGCAACAACCGCAGCTGGAGAATTAGCAGTCATGACAATTGGTGCTCCAATTATGTATGCTCTCAATAAACGTATTAATTTCTCAAAATTAATCTGACTTAATAATCCAAGCTTGGTCCTTTATCGGATCAGGCTTTTTATTATGTAAAAATATTCCCTGAACATTTCAAAATCCTGCCACAAAAAAAATGCTTAATATGTAGTAAAGTAGGGTACATTTGAATTATAGAATATAGAAGGAGTGGATTATAGAATGGAAAAAAAATTAAAAGAATTAATAGATGGTTTAAATGAAGATCTAGCAAACGAATATGCTGCATCAATCATGTATTCTAGCTATGCGGCAATGGTTTCTGGTTTATACAGACAAACACTGAAACCTTTCTTTGAAGGTGAAATAGCCGATGAACAGGGACATGCTTTATATCTTGCAGAAAAAATCAGTACATTGGGTGGAACACCAACTGTAACACCAGCAGAAGTTAAACAAACCACTGATGTTAAGGTAATGCTTGAATCTGCCTATCAGGCAGAAAAAGATACAATAGATCGCTACGAAACACGCAAGAAACAAGCTGAGGAATTAGGCTTAACTGAATTAGTTGTCAAACTAGAAGATCTTATCTCCGATGAAACAGGCCATATGGAAGAGATTGGCCGCATTCTTAGTGACTCCAGATTTGATTAATTCTTAACAATCTGCAACATGTTTAACACAGGGATTGAACCGTGATTCTGACAAGCAGAATTACGGTTCTTTTTATAGCTATTACTTCGGTAATGGGATTTCAAATTCTGTCTTTTTACCATTAAATAAATCTTTACCTTCACTGTTTAGGAATGGCCCAAACTCCAATTTTAAATTTCGTGTAATTAAGAACAAATCCTTGTCTATTAAAAAGACATGAAGCTTTTCACTAGATGTTCCGGCAGCAATTTCTCCTTGTTGGCTCGGCTCCAGATTTGTTTCTGGCAGATAGGTTATTTGATTATCGTTCCCTCTTAAAAAAGAACGAATGGATTTAAATATTAATGGTTGTTTGAAATTGTTCACAAGCTTTATTTTCATGGTAAGTATGATACGGTCTCTTTCATTTAAATTTTTGAACTTTGATTTAGTTTCCTCTGATGGGGTTATCTCAGCATACTGTATACCTTCTAACGTAATGATTACGTCCTCAATATTTTTAGTGTCATACATTTTTAAATTTTCATATAGTATCTTTTTCACACCCATATTGCCAGAAGTAAATCGATCTTGATACACCTCAGAGGATACAGATGGCTCTTCTCCTTTTGATGCCACGCCATTTTTTGTTTCTTTATCTTCGGTACCTTCTTTATTATCCGTACTTACATCTTCTGTAGTTTGATTCTTTTTATTATCCTTATTTATCGTCTCTTCTTTTTCGCTTCCACATGCTGATACTCCTATAATAAGACATGCCAAAAATATAAACCTCAGTCCCTTTTGCACGATTCAACCTCCAATACTTTTTATTGTAAAATTGTAGTTAATCTATACATTTGCTTATGTCTTAATATTCTAAGCATAAACGCCCTTTTCCTATCTATCCCACATAATTGTTTTAACAGTGCAGTCGAAACAAAATAAAAAAGGATTGTCCGAGACAATCCTTATACTTTCTAGTCAATTATTACTTCGTAAAAATTTTCGTTACCAAAAGACCTGCCACAAAAGTTATACAACATAGCAGTATAGTACCTATTCCTGTTGGCAATCCAGGAACGATTACAAATATAGATCCAATAATCAACCCCATTATGACTGCAAACGTCATATGTGGATATGCCCTCAGTAAAAAGCTAATTGCTTTACTGCTCACAATAAAGCCAACCACTGCTCCAGCCCCTACAAGTATAATAATTGTAAAGTTTAAATCTGATAAAGCAGAAATAACAGTTGAATAAACACCGAGCAACAATAATATAAACGAGCCACTAATACCTGGAAGCAGCATAGCCATACTTGCAAGCCAGCCGGAAAAGAATAATCCAAGCCCAGATAAAAGCGTTACATCAGATATAACAACAGATTCATTCGGCTTCAGGAAACCTAGTGCTGCCATCATGATCGCGACCAAAACGACAACCACAAAATGCTTTCCTGTAAAGTGTTTTTTCACCTCTGCCTGTCTTATAATAAATGGCAGTACACCGATGATTAACCCTACAAAAAAGAATTGTGTCGGTTCATGATGATGCTCCAGCAAATAATCAATCAATCGGCTAAACGTCAGTATAGTAAACCCCATACCGATTGCGAGTGGCAATAAAAAGCCCAGATACCTTCTCCAATCACGGCTAAAAAAGCCACTGATTGATAATAATAAGCGATCATAAATACCTAATATAAACGCTATGGTTCCTCCACTTACACCGGGAATTAAATCACTGATTCCCATTAACATACCACGATATATGTTTTTCCATTCCATTATCTTCAGTCCTTATTTTTTTATTTCACTATAATAGTTTACAAAATAAGAACTAGTAAAAACAATGGCACATAATACAAATTTAATGATGCTTCTTTACTTCACTATAATAGATATAAAACATATCAATATAGCAATATCAAATAATGTCACATTTATACTTACTCTTATTACAATAACAACCATGCTAGAACTGCATGCTTTGCGAGAATGTCATCACCTTAACGACGAACCTGGAGTAATACCTTTCCTATTGTCTTCCTCGATTGTAGCAACTCATGTACCTTCGCTGCTTCCTCAATCGGATGGACTTCACCTATTATTAATTTTAATTTTCCCTCTTCTAAGAAAGAAAAAAGATCACGCATGCTCGGCAACAGCAATTCTGGTTTTTTCATAATTTGTGGAAGAAAGAATCCAATGACCGACTGGTTTCTCGCCATTAAGGATGAGGGGTGCATGACGGCCTGTTCTCCGCTTGCGACACCATATATTACTAATCTTCCGAACGTAGCTAAACATTTCAGTGTATCTTTAAAGACGTTTCCACCTGCCATTTCGAGCGCAACATTGACTCCACGGCCGTTTGTCGCTTCCAGCACGTCTTTATACCAGCCTTCTTTTGTATAGTTGATACAAACATCAGCTCCCAGAGAACGTGCAAGCTCCAGCTTTTCTTCTGTGCTGGCAGTTGCAATTACTTTACCGGCGCCCATTAATTTAGCCAATTGGACTGCTAAAGTCCCAACTCCTCCAGCTGCCGCATGAACGAGAACGGTTTCATCCTCTTGCAACTGCCCCATTGTTTTTAAAATATGGTAGGCACTCAACCCTTGTAGCGGGAGGGAGACCGCTTCTTTTAAATCCAGTTCTCCTTTCAGGAGGATCACGGACCGAGCGTCTGCAACAGCATACTCAGCATATCCTCCAGATTCAATCAGCGTGACCACTCTTGCTCCAATATTTACGTTCGTCACTTCTGAGCCAGTTTCGACTACAATCCCGGCAACTTCTGCTCCTGGCACAAAAGGGAGCTTGGTTGGTACAACATATTGGCCTTCGCGTCTGGCAGTATCTGCATAATTCACACCAACTACATGTATTTCAATTAATACTTCATGTGAACCAGGTTTCGGCCTATCTAATTCGACCATTTTTAATACTTCTGGTCCTCCGTACTCAGTAAATTGAATGGCTTTCATAATACATACTCCCTTTCTCTTATTTGCCGGTAAACTGCGGCTTTCTTTTTTCTTTAAATGCAGATACACCTTCTTGATGATCCTCCGTGGCTATCATCATCGTTTGAGTGATGCGTTCTCTCTCCAGGACATCTTCGATAGTGGCCGTAAAAGAATAATCAATCAGTTTTTTCATTTGCCCATATGCTTTTCCTGGACCATAGGATAGCATAGTCGCATATTGAATCGCTTCATCACGCAAAGCTTCTAAAGGTACAAGTTTATTAATAACCCCAAGTTCATATAAACGTTCTGCTGGTATCGGTTCAGCTGAAAAGAAAAATTGTTTTGCTAAGTGCGGACCAACTAAGCGTGGAAGGAAATAGGAACCTCCTGCATCCGAAATAAGGCCAACCTTTGAAAAACTTAAAGCGAACTTACTCCCCTCAGCGGCCACAATCAAATCACAGGCAAGCGCCAAATTAAAACCAGCCCCTGCCGCAAAACCATGTACCGCAGCAATAATAGGAGTTTCAATCTCCTTCATCGTTAAAATACATTCATTTATGACTCCTAAATACTCGTAGGTAGTAGCTGCTGATTTGGTTCCCATCGTTTTTACATCTCCGCCGGCACTAAACGCCCGGCCAGCTCCGTTTAAAATAATCACTTTCACATTAGGATTTTTATCAGCTTTTTTTAATTCACTAATTAGTCCTGTTATCATTTCCGGACTAAAAGCATTCAAGCTTTCAGGTCTATTTAATGTTAATACTAAAACTGAACCTATCTCTTTTATTAATAAGTGTTCCATCATCCATCTCCCTTTCTCTTTTACGTGATCATCCATCCCCCATCGACCAGTACATCTGTACCAGTCATGTATGAAGCTTCACTCGATGCTAAAAAGGCAATAACATTGGCTATTTCCTCACTGGTTCCTACTCTTTTCAATGCTGTGTTGCGTTCAATTGATTTAACAAACCTTTCATTCGTTAAAGACCATTCTGTCAACGGTGTTTCAACAAATCCAGGTGATACGGAGTTTGCACGGATACCATATGGGGCCATTTCAAAAGCAAGTGCCTTCGTAAAATTCAACACAGCTGCTTTTGCAGAACTATAATGAGGTATATGAGCAGCAGCCTTATGGCCAGATAGACTCGCTATATTGACAAATGCCCTATTACCTCCACGGTTAGCGTGCTCCATCATAAACTTTCCAAGTATTTTTGAAACTAAAAACACACTCTTCAAATTCACTTCCTGAACGATATCCCAAGCCTCTACGGCCGTATCCATTATTTTTGATTGCACTGAACCACCTGCATTATTGATGACCACATGCAAGTCCATAAAATGATCCTCAATAAAATCTAACAACGCGGTTACTTCCTCTTCTTTCGTAACGTCGGCCGCAAAACAGGTTGCCTGGATATGATGGCTTTGATTATTAATTTCATCAACAACACTTTCAAGCTTTTCTAAGGTTCTTCCAACTAGAATGACATTTGCTCCTTCTTTAGCCAAACGCAGAGCTGTAGCCTTTCCTATCCCGCTGCCACCGCCAGTGATCACGGCAACTTGCTCATGAAATCGCATCCTATACCTCCTTTTTTACCGTTAATATAACGCGATTATTTTTAAACACAGGAACAATCTCATAACATCCACTTGTACTTGATAACAGAAGATCTTCCTTTAATCCGTATTTGGTTAATAGCAATCCAACTCTGGATGCCGCCAGAACTGAGTATGAATTAGATGGATGGCTGTCATAAAAAGCCAATGCAGCTTTTCCAGCGTCATTCAGCTCAATCCCTTGATTGGTTCTGCAGGTTATATTTGCAATTAAATGGCCGGCACCATAGAAATCCTCTAGGCTGAATTCTCCTGAATTTCCTGAACAAATCACGACAATAGTTTCATCCTTGCTATCATTCAGTATCGCCTGTGCCACGGCAGCATTATTAAGCAAGGAGGATATATACACTAGATTTGCATATGCCGCTTTATGTAGAGCCACTGTGCCGTTAGTAGTTGAAAGAATCAAGGTTTTACCATGGATACGCGTGCTAATTTTAACCGGTCCTGGATAAAAAAATCCATCGATTGGTTCTGCATGTAATTCCCCAGCCATCAAGGCTTGTCCGTTCTCAAATTGTCTGCTTACTTTAATAGCTTCGTCCTGATTTAGAACGGGAATAACCTCTGTTGCTCCATTCTGCAAAGCTGTTACAATCGTGGTTGTGGCCAGGAGAATATCTAGTACAACAGCTATCTTGTTGCCTGAGGCCAGTTTTTCTGGTGATATATCTTCCTTGGTCAGCAAGACATGAACTTTCAGCATCTTATTGATTCCTTGTAAGTGAATAAGCATGCTCAATCAATGTTTTTACATACTTATCAAAGCTGGCAAATCTCGGATCCTTTGTTTGGCCATTATGATAACGATAGTAGATTTGCTGACAAATCCCCGCTAATTTGAAATAGGCAAATGTTAAATAGAAATTCATATTGGAGACATCACGGCCGCTTTGTCTTGCATATTCTGAAATAAATTGTTCCCTTGTATAAAATCCATCCCGAATCGTAACAGATGGCTTCCCCAGTCCTTTCTTCAATACTTCAGAATCGTCCCCCTCTGCCCAATAGCTCATAGCTACTCCAAGATCAGCGAGCGGATCCCCAACCGTCGTCATTTCCCAGTCAAATAGACCGACCATTTCCGTTCCATCCTCATTAAAAATCGCATTGTTCAATTTATAGTCATAATGAATAATTGAAGCATCACATGAAGCTGGAATATGATCGACTAACCACTTTTCTAATTCTTGTATATGTGGAATATCATCTGTTTTTGCTCTTTCATAACGTGCTATCCATCCATTTGTCTGTCTTTCCATAAAACCATCAGGCTTGCTGATTTCCTTTAATCCAGTTTCCTGATATGAAATGCTATGAAGCTGAACAAGCCGTCCTACCATTTCCCGAGATAAGTTTTGAAAGAGTTCACGGGAAGGTTTAATGCCTTCAGGGACAGAAGTATCAAATACAATACCTTGCTTTCGTTCCATAATAAAAAACGGACTCCCTACAACATGTTCATCATCTGAGTAAAGGATTGGTTTTGGAGCCGGACTGAAAAGAGGATGTACTTCTGAGAGGATGCTGTATTCCCTTTGCATATCATGGGCTTTTGGAGCTACAGGACCTAGCGGTGGTTTCCTTAAAACAGCTTCCCATGTTCCTATTTTCAATTGATAGGTTAAATTTGAATGACCTGCCGAGAATTGTTCAATTTCCAGGTTTCCTTCTGGCAAATCGTTAATCTTACTCCGCAGAAATGCTTCAAGTACATGCTGCTGCAATTCTTCTCCGCTTCGTACGGGAATCGTATCTTTACTAACTCTTTGGGTCATGTCTATCCCACCTCTTTCAAAAATCGGACTCATTAAACAGCTTCGACCAGCCTCAACAGTTTCTCTTTTAGCAATTCAGGAATCGGTTCACTTTCCTGTTTGTCAAAATTAAACTGAACAAGGATGGCAGTCCCTTTGGCAATCGGGTTACCGGTTTGGGCACAGTAAATATCATGTTCAAGCTGAAAGCTCTTTGTCCCCACTCTGGATACAGTCGTGTTAATTTTTAATATTTGATCAAAATAGGCTTGAGAGAGGAAATCACATTTAGTCGAGGCCAAAATGAATGACCAATTTCTTATTTTCAAATCCAGTTCCATTTCTTTCAAAAAATGAAGACGAGCTTCCTCTAGATAGATGAAATAACTTGTATTATTCACATGACCAAGTGCATCTGTTTCCGAAAAACGGACGGTTACCATAGATTCCATAGCGGCCTCCTTTTACCCATTTACAGTATCCTCGCCATATTTACACCCTGCTTATGCCTCAGAGATATTCGTAATCTTTACACCAACCAGCTCCAATTAGACAATTTTATTCAAAAAAAGGGAGTCGTGATTTCCTACTCCCCTTTTTCAATTCCTTTCATGATCATCTCTACAAACATGTCTGCTAATTCATGTTCAGAAATGACACCTTCAGGGTTAAACCACTGATAGCTCCAGTTCAGAATTCCAAGAATACCAAACGTGATAATGGTAGGATTTATATCTGAACATAACTCCTCTGTCTTTATTCCCTGTTTAATTAAATCTTCAATATTAAAGCGAAATTGATCACGCTTTGGCAAAATCTCTTCAAGCTTATCTTCGGATAATAGTTTTATTTCCCGGAAGAACACCTTTGCACTTAAACCTTGGCTTCGAATATCACTCACTAGTAAATACGCTATATCGTGTATTTTTTGTCTACAGGTTTTCCTCGAGGTATTTAGGATCGCTTCCTGTCTTTCAATTAATCCATTAATATAATCGAGATGAATATTCATCAATAATTCTTCTTTACTTGCAAAATAGTAATAAAAGGTTCCCTTAGTAACACCCAAAGAATCAACAATATCCTGTATGGATGTTTCTGCAAAACCCTTTTGTTCAAATAAAGAAATGCTGGTGTTCTTAATTTTTTGTTTCATCATCAAGACCCCAGTTCGTTTATATTCACGTCACCCTTACTTTGTTTTGACTTCTTCCCTCAGAGCCCGGCGAAGTATTTTTCCGACATTTGTTTTTGGTAATTCATCACGGAATTCTACTATTGTCGGCACTCGATAGGACGCCATATTATTTTTACAGTATTCTATAATCTCTTTATCCGTAGCTGACTCATTCGCTTTTAATACTAAAATTGCTTTGACTGTTTCTCCGCGATACTCATCCGGAACTCCTATTACAACAGCTTCCTGTACAGATGGATGTTCATACAGGACTTCTTCTACATCACGAGGGTAGATATTATAACCGCTTGCAATGATTAGATCCTTTTTACGGTCAACAATCGTTAGATATCCATCTTCATCAATCCTGGCAATATCTCCTGTATATAGCCATCCATCGCGGAGAGCAACAGCCGTTTCTTCAGGCATATTCCAGTAACCTTTCATAATCTGCGGACCTTTGACAATTAATTCTCCCAGTTCGCCAACAGGGACTTCCTCCGCCCCTGTTGCTACATCCACGATTTTACAATCCGTAGATGGAAAGGCAATTCCAACCGTCCCAGGTTTACGAACACCAAAATCCGGATTGCAATGTGTAACCGGCGATGCTTCTGAAAGACCATAGCCCTCCAAAATCTTAGAATCCGTTTTAGATTCATATTCCTTCATTAATTCCATAGGCATAGGAGCACTTCCACTATTGGAAATTTTAATGCTATCAATACCATATTCCTTTGCTTTCGGATGAGCGTTGATCGCCACGTACATGGTTGGTACGCCAGGGAATATAGTTGGCTTCTCCTGTTTTATCGTTTGAAGGACCTCTTCAAGATCAAAACGAGGAAGCAAGATGTTTTCACTCGCCATTAATATGCAATTATTCATACAGGCTGTCATACCAAATACGTGGAATAATGGGATGACAGTCAGATACCTTTCATTACCTTTATCTACAATCTGTTTATAAAATTCCTTTGTTTGATAGATATTGGCCACTAAATTACGATGAGTGAGCATGGCTCCTTTCGATCTCCCCGTAGTGCCACCTGTATATTGGAGCACAGCAACATCATGACTCGGATCAATAACTACTGGCTCTACCGGCATGACTGTTTCAGAGATAAATCGCTCAAATGTCCAATCATCTCCAAATTCTGCCCCGGATGGCTGCAGACTTACTACAATAATATTTTTGAGATTCGTAGTAGATTGAACCGCTTTAACAGTTTGATAGAATGCATCCATAACAACAATCGTTTCAGCCTCGGAATCCTGCAATATATATTCCAGTTCCCTGGCTACTAACATGGGGTTGATTTGAGTGACAATTCCTCCCATCGATAGGGCCCCATAATAGGCAATCACATACTGAGGACAGTTTGGCAGCATTATTGCCACCCTGTCACCCTTTTTAACATCATTATTCTGAAGTGCTGCGGCGAAGCGATTTGATGTCCCTAAAAGTTCCTGATAGGTCATTTTTCTTCCAAAAAAAGATAGGGCATTGTTTGTGGGGTAATGGATTGTCGTTTCATGAAGAATGTCTGGCAGTGTTTTGTTCGGAATTTCGATTTCAGATGCAATACCTTCCGGATATTGTGTAAGCCAAGCTTTATTTTTCATATTTTCCATAGTCAAATCTCCTTCATCTTTTATTTAAACCATGGCGTGTTTTCCGCCATCAACTACCAATACCTCACCTGTTATATAATTCGATGCAGCAGAAGCCAGGAATAAAGCAACTCCTTTTAGGTCTTCATCATTTCCAAGCCTTCCAAGCGGTGTCATATATTCAATTGCATCTTTTCCGCGTTCGAGTAAAACCTGAGACATTTTGGTTGGGAAAAACCCAGGTGCGATTGCATTAACATGAATATTATGTTTACCCCATTTCACTGCCAAATCCTTTGTTAAAGTAAGGACAGCTCCTTTGCTAGCATTGTACCCAACGGTATCCATCATGTCAGCATGAGTCCCACCGAGCCCCGCGACTGAAGCAATATTGATTATTTTTCCTCGCTTCTGTTCCATCATCACCTTTCCCACTGCCTGGGACATCAGGAAGGTACCTGTCAAATTAGTATTGATAACCTTATTCCAGGCTTCAAGCGGCATATCCAATGCAGAAGCTCCCCATGAGGCACCGCTATTGTTGACAAGAATATCAATATCCTCAAATTTATCTAGTGTTTCTGAGACGACACTATGAATATCTTCCGGATTCGTGATATCACATTTTAAAGCCAAGGTTTCAACTCCATATTCTTTTTTCAGATGGTCTGCCACCTCGGTGCAAGCCTCAATCTTGCGTGAACATAGAACAATATTTGCTCCCGCTTCTGCCAAACTCTGTGCAATCTGGGCTCCAAGCCCGCGTCCGCCTCCTGTGATAATCGCTGTCTTACCGGTTAAATCAAACATTTGTAAAACGTTCATGATTAGCTTGTTCCTCCCCCAGATATTTTTTAAGCTCAAGCTTGGCAATCTGGGCACGGTGAACTTCATCGGGTCCATCAGCTAATCGTAATGTTCTTGCATTTGCCCAATGAGCTGCCAAAGGATAATCCTCTGAAACTCCTGCTGCCCCAAGTCCCTGTATAGCCCTGTCGATAACCTTCAAAGCCATATTTGGAGCAACGACTTTGATCATCGCAATCTCGGTCTTCGCTTTTTTGTTCCCAACCGTATCCATCATATAAGCTGCTTTTAGAGTTAATAATCTTGCCTGCTCAATTTCAATTCTTGAGTTTGCAATCCACTCCTTTATTACTCCTTGATTAGATAGCGGCTGTCCAAAGGCAGTTCTTTTTTGTATACGCTTACATAATATTTCAAGCGAACGCTCTGCTGCCCCAATCAGCCTCATACAATGATGAATTCTTCCTGGACCCAGCCTTCCTTGTGCAATCGCAAATCCCTTTCCCTCTCCCCAAATTATGTTCTCAGCAGGTACCCTAACGTTTTCATATGTAATTTCTCCATGTCCATGAGGGGCATGATCATATCCAAAAACGGGAAGCATTCTTTCAATTTTTACTCCTTTTGAATCAAGAGGTACTAGAATCATAGATTGCTGTTCATGCCGATTTGCCATTTTGTTCGTCTTCCCCATCACAATTGCAATTTTACATCTTGGATCTCCTGCACCTGAAGACCACCACTTGCGACCATTAATGATATAGCCATCTCCATCTTTTGCAATACTTGCTTCAATATTCGTAGCATCTGATGAAGCGACATCTGGCTCAGTCATTGAAAAACAGGAACGTATTTCACCAGCTAATAAAGGCTTAAGCCATTCCTCTTTCTGTTCAGCAGTCCCATACCTTTCTAATACTTCCATATTACCTGTGTCAGGAGCACTGCAATTAAACATTTCAGGGCCGATTAATGAGCGTCCCATTATTTCACATAAAGGTGCATATTCCAAATTGGTCAGACCAGCACCATATTCACTCTCAGGCAGAAATAAATTCCAAAGCCCTGCATTTTTAGCTTTTGATTTTAAGTCTTCCATAATCGGAGGCACCTGACTCCACCGTGATTCTTGCTCATTTAACTGAACCTCATATAATCCTTCATTAGGATATACATACTCATTCATAAAATCACTTAACTGTCTCTCCAAGTCAATCACCTTACTCGAATAGGAAAAATCCATTCCTTCACTCCTTTCACATACTGACCGGTAGGTATTGTTAATTACTCCCAATTATACTTGATGCTCTTTTAAATTCCAACTAATTATCCAAAAATTACAAATACTTATATAGTTTTACAAATTCAGTCAGATTATATTATTCTTATAAATAGTAATAAACACACAGGAAGAAGGAAAGAGTTGTAAAATGAATATCAAACTGATTAAAAACACAGCCAAACAAAAATTAACTGGCTACTGGGGAATTGCGATAGGAGTTTTTTTCATAACTCTCCTTGTTAGCAGAGTTGCTGAATCATTTCTTTTTATTCTTGCATTTTTCTTTATATCAAGCCCATTGGCTGTAGGATATCAATGGTTCCACTTAGCCATAAAGAGGCAGCAAAATCCTTCTATTGAAACACTATTTGATGGTTTTAAATTGAACTATTTCAGGAATGCCTTAACAAACTTTTTAATCTTTTTATTTACCTTACTCTGGTCAGTTTTATTAATTATACCCGGCATCATTAAAGCGTTAGCCTATTCTATGACTTTATTTATCTTGCGTGACCGTTCCGATTTAACCGCTCTTCAAGCGATTACAGAAAGCCGACGAATCATGAATGGTAAAAAGAAAGATTTATTTGTACTATACCTATCTTTTTTACCATGGTTTATTATCCCTATCGTATTAATTTTTATCGGAATCGTATCTATTGCTATTGGTGCTGATACTGTAAATGATGGAGTATATTTAAGCGGCATGGCAAGCCTGATTATCGGGTATATCACAATCTTGGGTATTGCTATATACCTCGCACCTTATATAACTACTTCATTAGCTGTCTTCTATGATGATTATGTAAAGCCATCAGAAGGATCTCTTATACAGAATCCACTGCCTTCTACTCATAATTCTGCTGCCGATCATATCGACCTTGCTAAGCGTGTAGAATAAAAGATAATCCCAGCTCCATCATAGAGCCGGGATTATTTTCTTTATTGGTAAAAAAGTAAATTATAAAAGCCAGCGGTGTCTCACGCTGGCTTTACATGTACTAACTAGTCTTTCTGCATATCTGGAACTTCATTCATTATGGGAGCAGACTGTCTCATCATACCAATCGGATAACCAATAATAGCGCCCAATATGGCTGGTGCAATCCATCCTAATCCCACGGAGTAAAGCGGTAAATAAGCAAATAAATTATTGATTGCTTCTATTTGCAGACCCGCTGCATTAAAACCATCAAACAAACTAACAATAAAGGTTAATGCCAAACTGCAAATATATACTTCTGAAAAACCTTTAAATACATTGTGCATGAATGTAAGGAAAATCAAGCATATAGCCAAAGGATAAATAGCTGTCAGGACAGGTACTGAAATAGCCACTAAGTCGGCAAGTCCCACATTGGCAACTAATGCACTGAATACCGATAAAACAATAGCATATGTTTTATAGGACCATCTCGGAGCCAATGTATTAAAGTAGGCCGCACAAGCCGTCACAAGACCGATACTAGTCGTTAAACACGCTGCAATAACAGCAAGTCCTAAAATTAATCTTCCATAAGAACCAAAATAATAATGAGATGCTGCTGCTAATATCGCACCCCCATTATCAAATGCACCAATCTCTTCCACACCGGTAGCACCTAAATATGCTAGCCCTGCATAGATTACCGCAAGTAAACCGGCTGCAATGAAAGCAGATTTCATAACACTTGTCATCATTTCTTTTTTGCCATGAATCCCTGTTGAACGAACTGCATTAATAATGATAATTCCAAATACGAAGGATGCCAATGTATCCATTGTTAGGTAACCTTCCTGGAAACCCTTAAAGAATGCGTTTTCTGTATATTGTTCAGCCGGAGCTGTCAGGCTTCCCATTGGATTAAACAAAGCTGCTAGAATCAATAAAGCGATAAAAAATAATAATATTGGTGTTAACATTTTACCAACTATATCTATAATTTTTCCTGGTTTTAATGCAAAGAAACAAGTAATAGCAAAAAAGATTACAGTGAAAAGCGCCATTGCTACTGTGCTATTCATATCACCGATTAAAGGTTTAACACCAATTTCATATGAAACCGTTCCTGTCCTCGGCATCGCAAATAAAGGCCCGATTGCTAAGTAAAGAACTGTAGTAAATATAATAGCAAACATTGGGTGTACACGTTTAGCCATCGTATATAAATCGCTTTGGCCAGAATACCCAATTGCCAATACTCCTAACAGAGGCAATCCCACCCCAGTTATGATGAAGCCAAATGTAGCTTCCCAAACATTTGACCCTGACATTTGTCCCATTAATACTGGGAATATTAGATTTCCAGCCCCAAAAAATAAGGCAAAGAGCATAAAGCCAATCGCTAGTGTTGTAGATTTACTCTTCATATTACCCAATTAAAACCCTCCGTTTCTATCTGGTTGAACATTTTAAATTTTCTAATAATTCTAACATCTTTTAATATAACATTACCCATTTTAACACATTTGTCAAGATTATTCAGACATTTCGCCCTATTTCTCAACTTTCCCACTTTTCTTCTAACATTCACCGTTTTTCCTATATCGGTGATTATAGTAACTGTCCTCTATATTTGCAAGGGTATTAGAGAAACTAAAGTAACGGTAAATTTTATCAATCTATTATATTTAAAGGGGGGAAAACGTACATACATCCAATTTAAGTTTATATTACCCTTTTAAACAGTAAAAACCCTTATTCCATGAATAAGGGCTGATCGAATAATCCAATATACCATTGATGATAAGGACATATGAGATTATTCTACAAAGTATTCAGCATATTGGCTATCCGGTTCCAGCAAACTATTCCAATATTTCTCTGGTCCTAATATATGGTGACTAACAGCCTCATCTATTTGATCAACTTTTTTATTTTCAATAATATCAATAATGTTTTTATGTTGTTTAATAATATCTGTATAATCATATTCGATTTCAGATAGCAATCGGATTCGATTATAATGTGTACTTAACCGATTTATTGCATCCCAGATATGATCTTTTTCCTGATCTTTATAAAATAGGGAGTGGAATTCCTGATCCAATTCATGAAAAGTTCTTTCCATTCCTTTTTTTCCTATAAAATTTTCTTGTAAACTGATAACTTTCTTTAACTCTAATAATGTTTCATCAGAAATAGATTCGCAGGCTAACTTAAGAACCTCTTTTTCTAGTACAGAGCGCATAAAGGCCGCCTCTTTAACCAATTTATAATCAATTTTTGATATGTATGAACCGACCTGCGGCCATACTTCAACCAAATGTTCCTCTTTTAATTTTCCGATTACCTCCCTGATTGGAGTACGAGAAATCCTTAATTCATTAGCCAGCTCAATTTCACTGATTGCTTGTCCTGGTTTTAATTCTAGAGACATAATGCCATTCTTAATAATTCTGTACGAATAATGTTTATTATTTTCTCCAGGTAATTTGGGTGTCACTGTTAACATCATGATTTCTCCCTTATATAAAGCGTATAAATATTCTCTACCAACATCAGCATGTAGCCAGTATACATGTTTTATTTAATTATCATCAAATTTCATTAATTTTTCAAGCAATTCAAAACAAAAAAGCTGAAGGGCCTTGGTCAGGAGCGAGGAGCATAAGACAAAGGCACGTAGGGGATGTACTTCCCCCCGCAGTGGCTTTGCTTATGTCCCGAGCTCCTAGGCCCTGAAGCTAGATTGAATAAAAAGCTGAAACGACTGCATCAAGGAACAAAGACTAAATACGCCACATCGTGTGGCAACGTCTTTGTGACCAACATCCTGTTGGCCTCCGACAAGCATAAGACAAAAGCACATAAACCATATTCTACATCAGTTATGTCAGTATCCTCTAAATATCCTGCTATAGTTCGACATCTTCCAACAATAAACATAGCCTATTTCTTTATCTAAATAAATTAAAACTACCGATTCTGAATATTTTTCTGGGATAAAGGTGAGAGTTGGATTCACCTTATTTCATATAAGTAACAAAATATCCCACCTTAATCCCCAGTCTTTTTTTGAATAAGACAAAGAAAGACTAGTAATTAAATAGCTTAATAAGTCAGATGGCTTATTTTTATTATAATAGTATATTAAAATTCTTCCTCCCTCCTTTTTCATACAACTATCTCCATATGAAATCAGGTATAAGTATATTCTTTTCTAATCATTTCCTAATTAGAATGACACCTACAGCTGTAGCCAAACTACATCCAATGATTCATTTTCAATTTCCATAGTATACTTGCGACATTTAGTGACAGCATTTGTTTACTTCAATTCGTTATGGTAGAAATATCAGCAGGATTACATAATTCGATATTACTTAACAGGGAGGTGAAAAAATACTTGGCATATTGGCAATTTAATAATCTAGTATAGGGAGGAATACTTGTTGAAAACAAAGAGAAAAAAACTGTCGTCACTCATTCTAACATCTATGCTCATTCCATCATTGCTCTTAACTACAGGATTTACGTCTTCACCATCTTCTACTGCTTCCTCAGAATCCATCCATAGTTCAGCAAAATCTACGATTATACAGAATAGCAGTAACAAAATCTCCAAAGATCTTCAAAATGAGTTTAAGGAAGAAGAAAAAGTCACCTTCTTAATTAAACTTAAAGAGCAGGTCGACACTGCCAAGGTAGCAAAAGAAGCTACTGCTACTGCGAAAAAACAAAAGCTTTCATCAGCCAAGACGACCTTGACTAAACGATCTTCCATCGTTACAAATCTTCGCGCAACTGCTGAAGAAACTCAGCATGAGCTAAAAAACTATTTAGAAAAACAAGAAAAAGCCGGTAATGCTGAAGATATTCAATCCTTCTACATCGTTAATGGGATGGCTGTAACAGCTACAAAAGAAGTCATGGAACAAATTGCCGCATTTCCTGAAGTAGAAAAAATTTCACCGAATGAAACTGTACACCTTATAGAACCCGTTAAACAATCCAAAGCTGAAAAGCCATTAATCGAGTCTAATATTAAAGAGAAACCGTCCAAAATAGAGACAAAGGCAGAAGCCTCCTCAATTGAATGGAATATTGATAAAATCAGCGCTCCTCAAACATGGGCAATGGGAATAGATGGAGCTGGAACAGTCATTGCCAGCATAGATACTGGTGTGCAATGGGATCATCCTACCCTAAAGACAAAATACCGTGGGTACAACCCGGCTGATCCGGACAACCCGAACCATGAATTCAGCTGGTTTGACGCTACTTCTACAAACAGCTCATCAGCATTTGACGATAACGGTCATGGTACCCATACAATTGGAACAATGGTTGGATCAGAACCAAATGGTGCTAACCAGATTGGTGTAGCCCCTGGCGCTAAATTCATTGCTGTTAAAGCATTAAATGCAGCTGGCAGTGGGACTCAAGCTGATTTACTAGAAGCCGGTGAGTACGTTTTAGCGCCTAAGGACGCGAATGGTACTCCACATCCTGAATATGCACCTGATGTCGTAAACAACTCATGGGGTGGCGCAGCAGGATTAAATGAATGGTACCGTCCGATGGTTCAAGCATGGAAAAATGCAGATATCTTTCCTGAATTTTCTGCAGGAAATAGCGGACCAGGAGCAGGAACTGTAAATGCTCCATCCAATTATCCTGAATCTTATGCAACTGCCGCAACAGATCTCAATAATGCTTTGGCAAGCTTTTCTTCAAGGGGACCTTCTCCATATGAAGGCGTCATAAAACCAAATATAGCAGCACCAGGTGTAAATATTCGCTCAGCTATACCTGGAAACGGTTATGCTTCCTATAATGGAACATCAATGGCCGGGCCTCATGTGTCTGCAGTAGTTGCCCTGCTTAGACAAGCTGATTCAAGCTTAACGGTTGATCAAATGGAAGAGATTATGGAATTAACAGCAACACCATTAACTGACAGCGCTTATCCAGAGTCACCTAACTATGGATATGGTCACGGTTTGGTAAATGCTTTTGATGCTGTCTCTTCAGTTGTTAGTGGTTTAGGAAAAATTAAAGGAACTGTCTCCAAGGATGGTGATGATACTCAAGCACCTGAAATTGAAACAGAGCCTGTGACTACTTCTTATAAAGAAATGGACCTTCCTCTTAGCGCAAGCGCTACGGACGATGTATCCGTAACATCTGTCGTTTTGAAATATAAAAAAGCAGATGGCAGCTGGACTGAAGTCGCTGCGGAACGTGTAAGCGGAGATTATAAATCCGGTGAATACGAAGCAACCATACCTGGTGCTGATTTAACCGGTGATTCAACAGAATACCAATTTATCGCATATGACTTTGGAGGCAATTCAAAAGAAACAGCTGTTTATCCAGTAGAATTACTTCCGGGTATTACAGTTGGCTATGAAACAGATTTTGAACAAAACCCAATCGGATGGACATCTTACGGTACAAATAATTCATGGGAATGGGGAGTACCAACAACAGGCCCTGGCGCTGCATTCTCTGGTGAAAAGGTATATGCAACTAACCTGACAGGAAACTATGCAAACAGCTCTAATATGAGCCTGGAAATGCCACCAATTGATCTTCCTGAAGGAGCCAGCTACTTACAGTTCAAACAATGGTTTGATTTAGAAAGAAACTATGACTTTGGGCATGTATTTATTTCTACTGATGGTACCAACTGGACACAGGCAGCTCGTTTCAACCAAACATCCGATGGTTGGATTGATGGCGAAGTCAACTTAAGCGAATATGCAGGACAACGTATCTATATTTCCTTCAATGTTACAACTGATGGATCTGTCCAGAAAGCTGGATGGTATTTGGATGATGTCAAATTATCGGCAACTCCTATCCAACCTTCGTCAAAAGCTAAACATGGTGTGAAGAAAGATACAAAAGCTACTGATACTAAAATCAAAGATACAAAAGCTAAAGACCCTAAAGACGACAAAAAAGCAGCAAAAGAAAAAGTAGACGCAGCAAAAATCAAACCAATATCTGAAAAAGATAGTTCAAAAAATGAAAAACCTAGCAATGAAAAACCGGGACCACTACTTTTACCAATTCAAGCAGAGGTAACCGTTCTTGAAACTGGCCGTTCTGTTTACACAAACCCACAGGATGGATCCTATGAATTAACGCACGCAACAGGTGATTACACTGTTCAAGCAGAAACATATGGATTCCAATCTCAAACACAAACAGTACGTGTTGAAGATGATGGAGTTGCTACCGCAAACTTTACACTACAGGAAATTCCTAAAGGTACTGTCAGCGGTACAATTACAAATAAAGTAACAGGAGATCCTGTTGCAGGCGCCACAGTTTACCTTGTGGAGGATGCTGCCATTACTCCTGTGACTACAAATGAAGATGGCGAGTATTCCATTACTGCATATGAGGGTACCTACACACTAAAATTTGTTGCACCATCCTACTACAGTTCCGAAACAACTGTAACCATTGAAGCTGGCGAACCTGTCGTTAAAAATGTTGAGTTACGTCCATTCATTGGCTATGCAGGTGAAATTAAGTATGATGATGGAACAGCTGAAAATGCCAGAGCCTACAACGCTGCAGGCAATAGCTGGGCTGTTAAAATGTCCCTTAAAGAAGGGGAAGACCAAGCTCTAGTAACTGGTGCGCTTCTTCGCTTCTGGGATACGGAATGGCCAGTCCCAGGCGGTACTGAATTCCAAGTATCCGTTTATGATGCCAGTGGTGCAAACGGCGGTCCTGGTACTAAATTGGCAGGTCCTTTCAACGAGACAGCTTTACGTGACGGCACTTGGACACATGTTGACCTTGCTGAACACGGCATCATGGTAGAAGGTGACTTCTTCATTGTCTATACACAAACAAAAGCAAATCCTAATGCACCTGGCTTGGCAACTGATGAGGACGGTCCAAATGCTAAACGCAGCTGGCAAGGTGTAAGCGGTGCATGGTCTCAATCACCAGAGGCTGAAGGAAACTACATGATCCGTGCGACCGTCAACTATGAATTACAAGTACCATCCATCACTTCTCCTAAAGATGGAGCATTTACGAATAAAAAATCTGTGACAGTTGAGGGTAAATCTTCTCCTGAAACAACCATTGATTTATTCAATGATGGAGAACAAACTGCTACTACGGAAACGAATGCAAGTGGCGACTTCTCAGTTGCAGTCGAGTTGAAAAATGGTGCAAATACACTGACTGCTAAAGCAAAAACTGATGTCGGTTCAACAGACCCATCTGAACCAGTTACGATTACACTTGATCAGGATAAACCTGAACTGACTATTACTTCACCGACAGATGGTTCTAAAACAAATAAAGAAACCGTCACAGTTACAGGAACAATTGCTGATGCCAATCTGGATTGGGTTAAAGTAAATGGTCAAACTGCAACTGTAAGCGACGGGAAATTCAGCAAGCGTATCCTTCTTGATGAAGGTATCAATGAGATTACTGTTCAAGCTAAGGATAAAGCAGGCAACAGCATTAAAAAGATCATCACAATTGATGCCAATTATACGGCACCTGAACTTTCCAACATACTTCCTGCTGAGGACAAAGTATTGGAAAGCGGCGATTCTGTCAAAATCGAATTTGATAGTGAACCTGGGCTAGACGCTACCTTCTCAATCCTTGCTCCAGTCACAAACCTTGGCGTCTCAAATGCACTTGAGCTTCCAATGCGTGAGACATCGGAAGGACACTATGTCGGCTACTATACTGCCACTAAAAATATCAAAGCAAACGGGGCAGCCGTTCAAGTAACCGCAGAAGATGACTATGGCAATAAAACGATTGAAAGAGCGGAAGGATTATTATATATTAACGCTCCGCAGTAAACGATTAAAGCACAAGTGCCGATGCACTTGTGCTTTTCTTTTTTGAGCAGTTCTAAAATAGTTTATACTTAAACTGATGATTAAGATATAAAACACAATCTTATTTTTCATATACATTCTTCCCTTTTCATCAAAAATTACAGTTATATCTTACGAACATATCTTAATGAGATATAGTTTTCTTCCTTGGTATTTCCGTATCCTCTTTGTTCATTATTGAAAATGAATCCTCTTGCTTCATAGAAAGGAATTCCTTTTTGATTTCCCTTTGCTACAGATACCCATTGCTCAGTTGCATGAAATTCCTCTTTTTGTTGTTTTGTAAGAACATCTAATAACCTTGTCCCAATTCCTTCATTACGTCTATTGGGGTTAAGATATAAGACAAAGACCTCCCCAGAAGTCTTATCGATCATACCGCCTCCAATTGCCCCAATGACTTTGTTCTCCTCAACAGCAACAAAATAGCCACCCCATTCTACCCCAGTTTCACTTACTTCCTTCAGAATTCTTTCATGATTATAAAACTCTTTTATAACTCTCTTAATATATTCTTCAGATCGTAATTCGTTATAAGTTGCCCAGTACCCATCACTGCATACTTTCGCAATCCCCTCAACATGACTTGCATTCGCTTTTAAAATATTAACCACTTTCCACACCTCCAATTTCCCCTGTTCCGAAGATTCCCTCTACAAATTCGAGCTTTTACTACCATTTATAATTCAACATAAAAAGGTATTAATCCTTTTTGAATGAATACCATTCATCTCACCTGTTGATATATCCCTATGAATCTAAATTAATTGTTCAATATCGCCTCAAATGGCCATTACTTAATAGTATCAGCTTTGGAAACCTGGATAATTACACGGTATCTTTCAACTCTCGGGAGCAACCTCCTTAACTGAAGCTTGTCAGCAGAACCATAATCCCATTAGTCAAACCGTGAATGATAACCGCTGGCCAAATTGAATTAGTTCGTTCATATGCCAGCGCAAAAATGATACCACTGAAGAAATTTACTGGCATCACATTATAGGTCGGAATATGTACGATCGTAAAAATGATTGAACTAAGTAAAATGGCTCCAACAAATCCTATCCGTGTACGCAGCCAGCGATATAAAAATCCTCGATAAAAGATTTCTTCATATATTGGAGATATAATAGCTGCGGAGATAAAAGCAATTAAAAAGGTGAATAAAGTTACATTTTGCTGTAAAGCCTCTGTTTTGTTATTCTCCCACGAATTACCTATAAGACTAGTAAACAAGATTATAATCACCGAACCAACTAATAAAATAGTTGAATACAGAATAATAAGCTTCCAAACTTTCACATTAAATGATTTTATCCCTACCTCGTTCCAAGATAATTTTTTCGGATTAAGAGCAATATAATAAACACCTGAAATTAAAATAATGGCTATTATTAGTCCAATTAATGTCCCTGAATATAAATCATTCTCGAGCCAATTGGTAATAATTGGTTTAAATATCAATTTCACAAAACCAATTACAAACACAAATTCCAAAAGGATTAATAATATGAATTCCTTTAGCCCCCAATCATCTTGTTCTTTCCAGTTCATTTTCATCCGATAGCCCTCTCCCTATATATGGTATAATCCAACTATATTAGATGACGTTACGTCACCTGCAAGTTTTTTTCAGGAGGAAATGAAATGAAACAATGGACGACAGGAGAGGTAGCTAAGCAGCGAAATATATCCGTTCGCACCCTGCGTTATTATGATCAGATTAATTTGCTTACCCCTAGTTATAAAGCAGATAACGGGAGGAGATCTTATTCAGAAGATGATTTATTCAAACTTGAAAAAATCATTATTCTCAAATCCCTTTCACTTCCGTTAGAAACTATTCGCGATATATTAGACAGTCTATCCTTCCAACAAATTCTCATCTCACACTACAATTATCTACAAGATCAACTCACGAATATTCAAACAAGCATTTCTAATACTACATCATTAATTAATATGAGCGAGCTGCAAGAATCCTTATCATGGGAAGATGTTTTAAAACTGGTTCAAAATTCACAAAATAACTCAAAAAAATGGATTGATTACTTCCATCAGGATGAAAAGCTACTTTTACAGAAATCCATACCAAATCTAAGCAGCAATGATAAAACAACGCAACAGTATATGTTCTTACTAAAACAAATTGAGTATTGTATTCAAAACAAAGTTAAACCCGAATCTGAAATAGGAGCCCAAATTGCTTCTGATTTAATTAAACTATCAAATGATACATTTCAAGGGAATGAGGAATTAATGAATCAGTTTTGGGAAATCAGAAAAAAACCCGCAGAAGAAACAGGCTTATACCCAATTCCTAATCATGTACTAGAATTTGCAGAACGATGCATTGCTTATTTAACAGATTTAGAGACTAGCCATTAGATTTGTCTCCCTCGCTTGTTTATTCAAGGCTTAGAGTAAACTCTATTTGCTATGCTGATAATTAATCTATGTTATTTTCGGCTTTTATATATAAAGTTAATCAAATCTAGAGACTCTTTAGATCTCTATTTATTTTCTTAACCCCTTTACTAAATTTATGAACTTTATTCCAATTTATATTGAAGAACGGTAATATAAACTGCCTGCAATGCACAAAATACGAAGAAACAAACTATGAAGGCATGCAGGAGGTATGTATGAATCAATTCTTAGAAAATGCACGGGCTATGAAAGAGGAATTAATCAAATATAGAAGAGAAATTCATCAAAATCCTGAAGTAGGCGACCATCTTCCTCAAACCACGAAATACGTAATGGAGAAGTTAAAGGAATTTGGCTATGAACCAAAAGAAATCTGTGAAAGTGGGATTGTAGCACTGGCAGGGAAACCTGATGCAAAAAAAACATTTCTTTTGCGGGCTGATATGGATGCTCTGCCGATTAAAGAGGAGACAGATTACCCGTTTAAAGCAACAAATGGAAATATGCACGCCTGTGGGCATGATATGCACACAACTATGCTACTAGGAGCTGCCAAATTATTAAAACAATATGAGAACGAACTAGAAGGATCCGTTAAGCTCGTATTTCAGCCAAATGAAGAAGGCTTCAAGGGCGCAAAATTAATGTTGAAGTCGGGCGTTTTGGAGAATCCAAAAGTGGATGCAGCAATGGCCTTACATGTACATTCCGGTACACCAACTAATACGGTATTATATGGGCTTGGAACCGCAATCGCAGGTTGTACAATCTTTAGAATTACTGTTAAAGGTGTCGGGTGTCACGGAGCCATGCCTGAAACCGGCGTTGACCCAATTAATATTGCAGCGCATATCTATACCTCCATCCATGAAATCATAGCAAGAGAAATCTCAGCAACCGAATCGGTGGTTATCACGATTGGAAAGTTTCAGGCAGGAAGTACACATAATGTAATCCCTGACCAAGCCATCTTAGAAGGTACGATTCGTTACTTAAATGTGGATTTAGGAGATTTCATTTACAAAAGGATGGAGAAAATAGTAACATCAACAGCTGAAATGTTTAGAGGTGAAGCTAAAATAGAGATTGTTGCATCTGTTCCGCCCTTAACGAATGATAAAGACTTGGCCAATCAATTGTCCTCTTATGTGAGTGATGTAGTCGGTAAACAATCTGTCATCTCTTTTGAAGGCGGAGGCATGGGTTCTGAAGATTTCGCTTCGTACTGTTATGAAGTACCTACCGTTTATTTTTTGCTGGGAGCCGGCACAAAAGAAGAGGACCCTCATTATGGACTTCCCATGCACCATCCACAGGTAGTTTTTAATGAAGATATCCTACCAACCGGTGCCGCCATGCATGCTTATACGGCAATGATGTGGTTAAAAGCGCATCAATAGAGAACGCAGTAAGAGTGTGGCAAAGTTCTTTAAACGATGCCACACTCTTTTAAATCTATTATATTTTATAATATTTAAATATAGCTGTTAAAAAACCTTCCTCAGCAAATACACCATTCATTGAATCTGTTTGTCTCATGTTTCTTATTTCGATTTCCTTCAGATCCTTAAATATGTCTCTTAATTTTTGATCTGTAAACCCCAAACCTCCCTTTAGGCTCCAAAATCTATACACATCCCAATCGGTTATATCTGATCCGCCATACTTCCCATTTTCAAGAAAACACGTAATGCCGAACAAGCCATCTGTTTTTAGTGCTCTTTTAACTAAATTATTATAGGTACCCCTCCGATGAGGTGCTATATGATGAAAGCATCCTGAATCAAACACAATATCATAGCTTCCTTCATCAATAGCTAATTCAAATATATTTTTATGTATAAAGTTAATTGTTAATCCACTCTCTTTAGCCCGCTCTTTTCCCCATTTCAAACTTTCTTCAGATGAATCTACGGCATCAACATGACAACCTTTTTCAGCAAAAAAGACTGCATTTCTCCCGGGACCACATCCCAACTCCAATACTTTACTCCCTGGAACAAACAAGCCCTTATCGAAATACTCTACCAAGTTTTCATCAGGCTGATTAGAAAAAAAAGGTACATTCCGATCACGATTTAAATAAAATTGATCCCAATCAAACCTGGTTTTTTCTTTTAATAATTGGTCCATCATCTTCAGCAAATCTTCATGGCTATAAATAGTTTCCACTACTTTTTCCTGCCTCTCTAAATTTATCAACCAATCACATATTACCATTTTATAACAATCCAGCATATTAGACTACATTACTATTAGCAGTCATTTGGAATGATAAATACATTTGCACGTAAAAGCCAGGGAGTATAGCATCCTTTTAATGAACGTACAATTCGTCTATATAAAAATGCCAGCTTCAGAAAGTGATGGTTCACCTGGGAGTCGAATAATTTTCTATTTTGAGTATGACAAAGGGTCCATGATAAACATGGACCCTTTGTTAAGCAAGAGCACCTTCTGGATTATAGGCGGATATATCGATATCCGTTTCTTGCCCGACTATTAACTTTGAGAGCTGTGAAGCGATAAATGGACCCATCGTCAGACCTGATGCCCCTAGGCCATTTATGACATATAGATTAGAGTGATGCGGCATGCGGCCGAATACTGGAAGAAAGCCTGGCGTAAAAGGCCTGAAGCCAACCCTTGTTTCGACCAAACCCGCATTCGCAAGACCGGGAGCAAGCTTAGTTGCTTTAGTTAGTACTTCCAGTACACCGCCTGCCGTTACCCCGGTATTCATCTCTTCATCGTTTTCGTGCGTAGCACCAGCTATTATCCTTCCATCTGGAAAAGCAAGCAGGTATTGATCGTTAGGCGGAATAATTACCGGCCAATCATGTGTGTCAATATTGTGCAGCTGTAAATGACAAATCTGCGCTTTCTGAAAGCTGACTTGCATCTGATATCCTAAGGGTTCTAATAATTGACCTGCCCAAGCCCCAGCAGTAACTACGACCTGGTCAGGCATCCATTCTTCATTGCCAGCTGTCACAACGATTCGTTCTGCTTTCATAGAAAGCTGTGCTTCGGCTGATACGAATCGTGCATTGTATTTCCTAGCTGCCCTTTGCAAGGCATTTCGTAAAGCCCGTCCATCAACGCGCGCAGCACCGCTGATATGTACCGCTCCATATCCTTCAGTAAGCATAGGAAATAACCGTTTTGCTTCGTTTTCGTTAAGAAAGCTTATCTTGCCCATCTCCGGTGCATCCGTTTTTCGCATTTCAGCACGTTGAAGCATCGCATCCAGTTTTTTCGGATCCTCATGCAGACTCAATGCACCTACACGGGCATAACCTGTTTCAGTTTCTCCATCTTGACGAAGTTCTTCAATTATTTCTGGATAATAGCGAGCACCACCTTTGGCCAGCTGGTACCAATCTTTATTTCGACGCTGGGACAGCCATGGACAAACGATCCCCGCTGCAGCATCTGTCGCTTGTCCTTTATCAAAACGATCGATCACAGTTACCTGTAAGCCCGCCTTGGCAAGCTTATATGCGGTAACCGAACCTGCTATACCTGATCCAATTATTGTTATATGCATATATACCGAACATCCTTTTCTTCATTTAACTACAATATACCATAGCACAATCGGCCTTTTCTCAGTTTTATGAGTGAATGGGACGCAGTAAAAGTGACCTGAACATTCTCAAGACGGACCACATTGATGAGGATAGACTTACTTTGAATTTGAGAAGTGACAGGTTAGTTGCAGCTCACTCAATCAATAAAATAAATCATGAATTAGCAGAAAAAAAGCCTACAAAAAACCTCTCATATAAGAGGTTTTTAAAAGCAATCCTTCTATCTGTTTATACTCAAAATCTCTTTATGGCATAAGTACCAATGCTGAATTTTCCCTTTATTGGCTATCTCCTGCTATTCTTTTGTCGGAACCCAGCCTTTTGTCTGCAGGATGATGTTCCAAAGCGGATCCGGAAGGCCGTGATGATCTTCACGGGCAGGATCAATTAGGCGGATGATTTCGTCTTCGCGTCCTTCTTTGAGCTTTGTAACGAATTCCGGGTCGATTAACAATTCACGTCCCATGGCAATCAATGGTACTCCCGTATCTTTGGCTGCAGCCACGTCTTCGGCAGAGTACAAGGATCCAACACCGATAAGAGGCATTCTATTATTGATGCGTTCCTGGATCAAATCAATGCGTTTGGCGCTCGCATCCGCACCGCGGCGAGCTGTGGAATGGAAGTCCATTAAAGAAACATGCAGGTAATCTAATGGCTTTTCCACTAGAGCATCAATCAGCTCAAGTGTTTCTTTCATCGTTAATCCAGGAGTTTCCGGTTCCTCAGGAGAGAAACGATAACCAACTATAAAGTCTTTGGAGCCGTGTTTATCAACAGCACTTCTGACTGAGTCGATGACAGCCAAGGGGAAACGCAAGCGCTCGCCCCATTCATCTTCACGGCGATTGGAAAATGGAGAGTAGAATTGTTGGATAATATACCCATTTGCACCATGAATTTCGACGCCATCAAAACCAGCTTCGATAGCACGTCGAGTTGCTTCGCCGAAATCAGCAACGATTTGCTGTACTTCTGCAGTTTCCAGTGCACGTGGTGTAGCTGCACCTTCTTTTTCTACAGCGCTTGGAGCAACTACATCCCCATTGGGTACAAGATCTGCTCCTGATTCCCGTCCACCGTGGTGAAGTTGGATGATTGCTTTAGCTCCTTCGCCTTTTATTGTATCTGCTAACTTCTTCAGACCTGCTATATATGTATCGCGTACAATGGATGGCTGTCCTGGGAACGCCTTTCCGTTATCGGATACATTTGTTGCAGCAGTGATGACTAAGCCGATATCCTTGGAACGCTGCGCGATATATGGAAGCTCCTGATCGGAAATCGTACCATCAGGATTAGAAGAGTAATGTGTCATTGGAGCGAGTATGAATCGGTTTTTCAGCGTAACGCCATTTGGCAGTGTAAAGCTTTCAAAAAGAGAAGCGTATTTTTCATTCATGAACTATTCCTCCTTTGTATGACCTTTATTCTAGTGAGTTACAAAAAGGGTAGCAAACATAACGCTCATTCGTAAGCAGGTTATGATTTGTAACAAGTAAACATGGAAGAAGCTAATCATTGGTTTGCTGGGTTCAGCAGTTAATGATTTCGGATTATGAATTCGTCCAAATTTATTGCTTTTATATTGATTCAAATTCCCCCTCGAAAATTTAGTTACTTATTCGTAATAAATTTAATATCTTTTTCATCTAAATGATATTGATAATCGTTATCATTTGAATTATACTAATGGTAGAACACATCATAAAAGCCATAGAACATAAATCCCCCCTCTTGCATAAAGGCCCTAAGATTATCTCTTAGGGCCTTTAGCTATTTATCTATTTCTAAACCCTATCATTTCCATATACTTCCTTACCTTTGCTATGATTGAATCATTACATGTTAAGGGGGTTTTTTTATGAATAACAAAATTCAGCTAGGTAAAACAGACTTACTTGTAAATCCGATAGGTCTTGGAACTAATGCAGTTGGAGGCCACAATATCTACCCAAATCTCGATGAGGAAACAGGACGGGAAATCGTACGGACTGCCATCGATTATGGCGTGAATTTTATTGATACTGCCTATATTTATGGCCCGGAACGGTCAGAAGAATTAATTGGAGAAATTGTTAAAGAAAAAGGCAATCGTGAAAACCTTGTTATAGCTACAAAGGGGGCTCATAAATTCATTGAAAATGATGTTGTAGTTGATAACTCCCCTGCATTCCTTATTAAAACTGTGGAAGAAAGTCTAATGCGTTTACGTACAGATTATATAGATGTCTTCTACATTCATTTCCCAGATCAGAATACACCAAAGGATGAAGCAGTCGGCGCCTTAAAGGAATTAAAAGATGCCGGGAAAATACGTGCAATCGGAGTATCCAATTTTTCGTTGGAGCAATTAAAAGAGGCCAATAAGGATGGATACGTTGATGTAATCCAATCTGAATACAATTTATTTAAAAGAGATGCTGAAAAAGAGCTTCTCCCCTATACCGCCCAACACAATATATCCTTTGTTCCGTACTTCCCGCTGGCTTCCGGTCTTTTAACTGGAAAATTCACAAAGCATTCTACTTTTAGTGACGGACGTTCTCGTAATCCATTATTTCAGGGAGAACTATTTGAGCAAAACCTAAAAAAAGTAGAACAACTACGCAAGATTTCGAAAGCTAAAGACGTTGAAATCGCTCATCTTGTCCTGGCATGGTACTTGGCGCAGGATTCAATTGATGTTGTTATCCCTGGCGCAAAACAGCCGGAACAAGTCGTTGATAATCTTAAAACATTGGAAGTTATGTTATCCCATGAAGAAATCCAACAGATCAGTTCAATCTTTGAATAAAAATTATGATGCAAATGGTAAAGTGGAATCGAACAGATGATTTGCTTAAGCCAATCGTTTCTCTGTATCAACAAATATGGAATAGTAATACCGATGGTACAGAACAATTCAACCGACACATGGACTATGAAGGTTTCAGAGGATATGTATGCTTGGATGAAGAGGAAATGCCTGTTGGATTTGCCTATGGTTATACTTCTCTATCAGGCCAATATTATCGCGAACTATTGACAAGCCATTTGAAATCCGACTTATCCAATGAATGGCTGGCAAATTGTTTTGAGTTCGTTGAATTATGTGTTCATCCATCCGTGCGCCAAAAAGGAGTCGGATCACTATTACATGATTCCCTAATGAAAGACATACCTTTTGATACAACTATATTAACAACCCAACAATCCAATCTGGCTGCACGGAATCTATATGTTAGAAAAGGATGGATTGTCATTGATGATTCCTTCTTCCCTAATGAAAAGACAAAAGAACGGTATCTAATATTAGGTAAAAAGCTATCTTAGCTTGCATCAAAAAAAGGAGAGTAGCCTACTCGGCACTCTCCTTCCATCTTTATATTAACCTTGTATTTGATTAATTTTTGCAAGCGCCTGGTCAGTACTCCAGAATATATTGTCTTCTCCAACAACATCCAGAATACCACCTCTTTCAAATCTGCTAAGAACTCTCCGCTGTACTCCGCTAAAGATGATTTTTACACCTTCTTGTTTCTTTAATTCACAGAATTCCACCATAGCTTGTACTCCTGAACCGTCAATGGAGGATACTCCACGCATAGAAAGGATCATAACTCCTTGATTAATGTCTTCAAGGCGCTCAGTCAAAGAGCTCACCGTTGCAAAGAATATAGGACCGGTGAGATAAACTACCCGAATATCTTCGTATGTCTGATTTGATTTTATCCCTTTTCCTTCCAATTTTTCGATATCAACTTTACTGACATTCATTTCTACGTCGGCACTGTTAATAACAAACAATATGGCTGAAAGGACAATTCCTGCAACAATGGCAACCGTTAAATCAAACACAACAGTAGCTAGCAATGTTAGCAAAAATTTAAAGATAGCGCCTTTGAATTTGTGAGAAAAGATATAATGAATACTTTCCCATTCATTCATCCGCCATGCCGTCACAATCAAAATACCTGCTAATGCAGACATCGGTATACTCGACATAATTGGGCTGAGGAGAAACATTGACAAAAGCAAACCAATCGCATGGAAAATCCCCGTCAATCTTGTTACCATACCAGCTTTAATCGCTACACTCGTACGGGCAATCGCAGCAGTAGCCGGAACACCGCCAAAAAATGGGATAATCATGTTCCCAATTCCCTGTGCAACTAGTTCCCGATCCCCATTCATTTTTTCTCCAACCATGCGACCGGCAGATGCTCCGCATAATAAACTTTCAATCATTCCTAATGCCGCAATACTGATTGCCGGCCATATCAAGGCTTCTATTTTAGCGAGGGATAAATCACTAAATACCAGTCGATTTTCCGGAAAAAATGTTTTCGGTATATCTCCCACGACCGCAACCGGTAATTTTAAAACGGTATTAATAATTAAAACAATCAGTAAGGCTGCTAAGGATGACGGGATTATGGCGTTCCATTTTTTCGGCCATACAATCATCGTGACAACTGTTATAATACCAATTAATAATGTAGCAAAATCAGGATTAAAACCATTCTCTATATAAGACATGATTTGGGCAATTGGATTCTCTCCGCTCGATTCGACTCCAAAAAAGTTATCTACTTGTCCCATCGCTATAATGATAGCAATTCCTGATGTAAACCCCGTTATAACTGGCATCGGTATGATAGAAACGACACGGCCAAATTTCAGTAGACCGGCAATCACCAGTAGGATACCCGCCAGCAAACAGGCAATAAATACTCCATCAAGTCCATACTGGGCAACAACAGCAATCAATATAGCAGACATCGCTCCCGTTGGTCCTGATATTTGATAGGACGCGCCTGATAGCATACTGATAATTAATCCTGCAAGAATCGCTGTAATTAATCCAGCAGCCGCATCCGCCCCACTGCTCACCCCGAACGCTAGAGATAAAGGAAGTGCAACAGCGGTTACTGTAATACCAGCCATAATATCTTTGCGTAGCTTTTCAGAATTATAGCCGGCAAATTCATTATGCAAATCGTGAATATATTGTTTAAGCATGCTGATTCTTCTCTCCATAATAATATGATAATAATCGCAACCTTATTATTATACTGACCTCAGATAATGAATTCTATTAACAATCAATTCCAAATTCACCTAGTATAAAAGAAAATGGTATATATCGAATATTAACGTATATTTATTCCCAAAAAATTTAGAGAATACTATATCGTAACTTCTATACAGCACTCCATTTAGGATATATAAATAAATCCAAAAGTTTACAAAATAACCTATAATTAAACTGTAAAATATTGTAGAAATAATTTTTAATCCCATTAGAAAGAGTGAGTTACTCTGTATAAAAAAGTCTTCAAATGGCAAATTGGCCATCGTTTCTTCTGGAGTTTATTATCAATTAGATTTATCTGGATATATTTAAACTTAGGTTCACTGTTCTATGTTAAAAGTGAATTTTCTTCATCGAACAAAGTGCTGAAACAGCTGGATTCTATGAATCAACATGTCCTCGTACTCTATCAGTCTTTAATTGACCAAGAGACCGGACAGCGTGGGATGCATCTCAACTCCCTCTTCATCTCTCCTTTTTATCTATTTTAATGCAAAAAACACTTCATTTTTAGAATGATTTCTTAAATATGAAGTGCTAATCGATTCTCGGATATCCCAAATACTGTTTAACATGCTAGTCCCCCTATCTAAAAAAGCCCAAACTAAAAAGCATTTCTATCCTCTTCTACTAAAAAGATAGAAATGCTTAAAAAACGTTCCCTAAAACTTAGGTTTACTACTTTTCACACCTCCCTATCTCCACGTAGGTGTTGTAGTGTTAAAAAAGAATGGTAGGTCTCCTGACTTAGGATCTTCACTTTTTCCATATTCGTATAGATTAGTCAAATACCCGTTTTAGGAATCAACCTGATGATGCGGTCATCCTTGTCTGATGGATTCCCCCTGCCATCCCTGTTATTCGTCATCATATATAAGGATCCATCCGGTGCTTCAATGATATTCCTGATGCGCCCATACTCATCTTTAAAAAGAGATTCAATCCTTTTCACCTGTTTGCCCAATTCATCAAGTTCTACCTTAAGCACCTGCATGCCACGCAGATTGGCAACCAACAATTGGTTTTTCCATTCACCCTTGGAGACAAATGTCATTCCTGAAGGAGCCCATGTTTCAGTTGCGCTTTGGGCTATCGGGGTTTCCATTCCCTCTTTTGATTCATCCCCCTGAATAATTGGCCATCCATAATTTTTCCCTGCCTCAATCAAATTGATTTCGTCATGTGCTGATTGACCATGTTCCGAACTGAATAGGTCTCCAGTAACAGGATGCCAGGCAAGTCCCTGCGGATTGCGATGCCCGTAGCTATAGACTGGCGATCCCTTAATTGGATTATCATCCGGTATGGAACCATCAGGATGGATTCTAAAGATTTTCCCGCCCATGCTTGTCCTATCCTGGGCTAAGTCAGGTTCATATCGATCTCCTGCTGTAATATAAAGCATCCCGTCTGGCCCAATCTTTATTCTCCCACCATTATGATTTGTATCTCCAACAATTCCATCAAGAATCACTTTATCAATCCTTGCTTGATTGTCATCTACTAAAAGACGAAGAACGCGATTTTTAATTTTCTCATTTTCTTCATAGGAGTGATACGTATACATAAAATGATTCGTTTGGAAATCAGGATCAAGTGCCAGTCCAAGTAATCCTCCCTCCCCTTCACTGATAAAAGGCGCTGGCAAAGACAGGAGAGGTTCTTCCCTTACTTTCCCATTACGGATTTCTCTTATTTGGCCAGGCCGTTCCGTAAAAAATATTCGTCCATCATCGGCTATAACCATTTCCCATGGTACATTGAGACCTTCAGCAACGACTTCTATCTCATATGGCTGCTTTTCATCTGTCTCAGTCTGTTTAACAACCGTGTCATTTTTCTCTTCCTTTGAACAACCAAGCAGAGCCATCATAATCAAAAAGGGGGGTAACAAGCGAAATATTTTTTTCATATTGGCCTCCTATTTATATGGGCTTTTTCAATGATTCTTCTAAAGAGGTCATACAAGGGGATCACTACTTTTCAGGGCGAGTAGGAGGATATCCCTGAGTATTTCGATATGCCTTCCGCTCGTCCGTAAAATCAGACCATACTAACACACAATTCAATTCATTGGCATGATAAACAATACAGCGGATTTGATCTTCCACACATGGATCGACACGGCATCCAACCAATTCTTCATAGCGGTCGAATAATTCTGCAGGATTTTCATTTCTAACGTCGTTTACAGAATAGAATCCCAGTACTTGTACCATCATTTTAGATGCACCCAACCCGATTGAAGGGATTTCCTGAAAGTCTAACAGACCTTTTAACTCCTTAGCCCGATCTGTAGAACAATTCAGTATGATTTTTAATTCTTCTGTTGTTTTCGTTGGTATTTGGTCTATTCGAACCTTGTTTTTACGAAGATTACTCCGTTCCGTCCCCGATAATGGCAGTTTCATTTTTAGCCTCCTCTTATTCTTAGTTTTGTTAAATTTTATCATAATCCTTTCATACAGCTAAACGATATCGTCTAGAATACAAATACTATATAGAATCTCTTGAAATATTTAAGTAAATTATCCATAATAGAATAACTTGGGAGGAAATGAAAAAATGACTAATTCTGAAGCAAATATCACATTATTTCGTGCAGTCAATGACATTGGTAAAGAGTATCCGGACATCAATCCACTTTTTATTTTTTTTGCTGAATATACAGTATACTGCTTAATACTGGTTCTGTTGTTTTACTGGCTAACTCGTAATACTAGAAATAAATTAATGGTTGTCAGTGCTGTTATTGCTTTTTTTATCGCCGAAGTAACGGGCAAGTTAATTGGTATGATTTATTCACATCATCAGCCATTTGCCGTTTGGTCCGATGTAAACAAGTTAATTGAAAAAGAGGTTGGAAATTCTTTTCCGAGTGATCATACGATTGTATTCTTCTCAGTTTGTATAACCATTGCCCTCTTTCGTAAACGATTCTGGTATTTATGGACAACACTTGCACTCCTTCTTTCTATTTCCCGAATCTATGTAGGAGTCCATTACCCCGTTGATATTTTAGTAGGTGCACTTCTTGGAATAGGTGCGGCTTTGCTCGTTCACAAAATTATTCCTAAACAAAAATGGATTAGACAATCCATCGCTCTATACGAAAAGGGCGAAAGCTATCTGTTTAACCGAAATAAAAGTATTTAATCAACGTTCATTACAGCAATACAGCCGCCGACTAGATCGGTGGCTTTTTTATTTTTGCGTATCTTTTTAAAAGAAGCTATGTTAAGGTTTAATTGTCTGAAAATTACATTTATTAATTTTTAGGCATTATATTATCAAGGAGGTTAATTATATGAATATGGGACTATATCACAACTCAAAAAAAACCAAGGGGAATACAGCTAAATAAAAGAGCGCTTCCCCAAATTAGAAAGGGGAAAATCAGTTGAATCAACTATTATTAATTATTGATGCACAACAGGAACTAATAGATGGGAATCAAGACATGAGGGCTGTTTTTAAAAAAGAACAGCTTATTCAAAATATTAATTTAGTAATTAAAAAGGCAAAAGAGGCAAATGCCACGATAGTTTGTGTAAGAGATCTTGATATAGCCGGAGGTAAAGGGAAAGGATTTCAAGTTCATGATGAAATTCATCTACCTGTGGAAACAAAATTCTTTGACAAAGCAGCAACGAATTCCTTTCACGGAACTGGACTATTAAATTATTTAAAATCTAATGAAATTAATCATATTGTTATAATGGGCTGCGAAACACAGCATTGTATTGATAGTGCAGTCAGAACCGCTACTATTAATGGCTTCGATGTCACTTTAGTTGGTGATGGACATTCCACAATCGGCAATGACATTTTAAGCCCGGAACAAATCATAAACCATCATAATAAAACACTTCATGGCCATTACAATATAGAACATTTTTCTATTGTAAGAAACGCGGAAGATCATTTATTTCATCCCAGCCATGATTCGTACCGATAAACAGCAACAGGATCCCAATTCTTAAACAAATTGGGATCCTGTTTGTTTTACTCAATGATTATCACTGGATTTCTTCCCTGCCGGTTTATCAAAAAGGGCTAAAATGAAGACGGTACTGATAATACAGATTGTACCAAGCCACTCGGCTATTCCAAACGTAACATGCAGCCAAAGTATGGATACAACCGCTGCAGCAACTGGTTCCACAGATGCCAGCACACTTACCTCTGTAGCTCGAATATATTTCATACTTTCCAAATAGCATATAAACGGAACAATCGTACCAAATATAATCACAAAAATAACAGCAAGTATTGCATAAAAGCTCCAATCTCCCTGAAACTCCCATGGAGGATTATAAAATGAAAAGCAAATTCCTCCTATTAGCATTGCCCAGCCTAAAACGAGAGTTGAACCCCATTTAGGAAGCAGCTTACGCGGAAGCAAAGTATAAAATGCCAGAGCGAATGCCGAACCAATTCCCCACATCAAAGCACTAACCGAAATGGATAAACTATGCATATTTCCTTTAGTTGCAATCAAAAATGTCCCTAATATGGCCAAACCTACAACAAGGATTTCTTTATTTGTAGGCAACCTTTTTGAAATTAAGGCAAAATAACAGGTAATGATAACGGGTGTTAAGTACTGTAAAACGGTGGCTGTAGCCGCATTGGAATAATTGATAGCCATAAAAAATGTGTATTGCACAGCCAATAAACCTAAAATGCTGAACAATAAAAGACTTATTGCGTCTTTCCTGTCCTTCCAAATAGCACCTATCCTACTCTTTACTTTTAAAGAGGCTAGAATCAAGAGAACCACCCCAGATACAAGCAAGCGAATACCCACAACCCATTCCGGGGTAAATCCGGCATAATGAAATAAATACTGCGCTACTGTTCCGCATACTCCCCATAATATACCGGCAGTTAATACCAGTAAAATTCCTTTAACTCTTGTATTTTTCAATAAAATCATGCTGTTCCCTCATATATTTCATAGTTTACAGTGCTATTATACTTTTATTTTCACAAAAAAGGGGAGGTTAAGCAGGAAGGTAAGAAAGTAATATTTGAATCATAAAATGCTCTGCTCAATAATAAGATATCCTTGTGTCAAAAAAATCTTTGAAAGCAGGGATGTTAACGTTAGCTTTACATGCAAGAAAATCCTCTATTCTGTTTGCCGTCGTAACAGCCGTTCTTCTACTCTTTTCAACTTTCTTCAGCCCAATGCATGCTGATGCAGCACAGTCTAAAAGTCAAAAGGCGGTTGCTTATTCAAAAAAAATAACGAACAGTCCATATAAATGGGGCGGAACAACACCAAAAGGGTCCGATGCCTCCGGTTTCACACAGTATGTATTCTCAAAAAGCGTTGCAAAAAAATTACCACGTACCAGTGCCGATCAATATAAAACAGGTACTTCCGTTGCCAAAAACAAATTAAAAGCCGGGGATCTAGTATTTTATAAAACGGACGGGAAAAAGGTATCATTTGTTGCCATTTATATCGGCAATAATAAATTCATTGGCGCTACATCAAAAGGAGTTAAAACACAAGATATGAATCTCGATTATTGGAAGAAACGTTATGTAGGAGCAAAACGAGTAGTTAATTAAAGAATTGGATTAGCGAAGTAAAAACTCTTTTTCTTTAGAGAAAAAGAGTTTTTACTTTTGATCAACCTCTATACACTTATAGACTGAACCACTCAGTACAATTTCACCCACATCAGCCAGGTGTTCTGTTTCATACGTTTTTATTTTTTATACACGAAAATGCCAGCACAACTGGAATTCTAAGCCTTCTTTTATATTCTTTCTCATCGGTAAAGTTATCACGCACAGGTGTACCTTCTCGCAAATCAACCACTGAAAATCCAGAACTGATAAGCGCTCTAAAATACTGTTCGACTGTTCGATGATATTTCACCACGATTTGTTCAATCCAAGGTTCTTTTCTTTCCCCCTCCAGGAAATAGTCATCCACAATCCAATTTTCACGTCTATCACCTTTTTTTTTACTAGTAAAAGATGCGGTCGTAAGAGGATGCTGAACACTGAAAACAAACTTACCTTCCTCTTTTAAAGACAAATCGATGTTTTGAAACAAAGCATCAATATCAGCTACATAATGGATTGCAAATCTGGAAGTTACAATGTCAAACTTTTCTTCTCCGTATGTATATGATTCCATCGTATGAAGATGCACGCTTCCATTCACTTGTGATAGGTTCCTCTTAGCTGCTTCCACCATTTGTTCAGAGCCTTCTATTCCACTGTAGGACGCTGCACCGCGTTCTACTAAATCTTTGCCGAAGGAAGCGTCACCGCAGCCCAAATCTAGTATATCTTTATTTTGAAAATCTTGTATTAGCTCATACATGATTGGAGTTTCAATAGCATTATTGGGACTATCTTTCCTACTTCTTCTTTTCATATAATCCAAAAAAAATCTTCCTGATCATAAACACTAGGTCCCCTATATTCCATACATTTCCCCCTATGAAGTTCTTAACCTACCCTCTAATGGCATATTTATCTGCTTTCAATGAAGAGCTATGGAATATTAAAAGGAAGGCTACTCAACCTCCCCCTTCTTAGAAGATTGACCTCTAAAACTCCTATTTCAGCTTTAGTTACCTTCATAGTCCCTGCTTCGGGAGTGTGTAAACCTCGAACCTTAATTCACACCCGCTTCAAGTATGCTAAATGTTTTTCTTTCACAATCCAATTCAGCCATAGCCCCGAGAGGAATAATACTCATTGGAGCCGTATGTCCAAAACTCATATTATATAGAATCGGCAAATCCGTTAACTTTAGCTCATCCCGTACCACACTAAGGATTGCTTCCTTATACTCATCGTAATAACAATCATCATATGGCTTGGAAAATAATAAACCCTTAGCATTTTGCAGAATTCCCTGCGCCGCGTAATTTCGCAGCCATCCAAGAAACAGATCCGGGCTCACTTTCACTTCTGATGTCTCAAAAAATATCAGTTTATCCTTCCATTCATCAATTGCAGGCCACACTACAGTCCCTTTAAGCATTTCCAGCACATCCATGCATCCTCCTAATAATTTCCCCTTATGTATTCCCTCTCCCTGTAATAACTCATAACCGCTATGCGGTGATGTTTTTCTTTTACGTGTCCAGTTTTGCTTTTCCCAAGGGATAAATTCACTTGTCCATTCAGATGGCGGTCCAACTTCGCCAATAGGTTCACCAGAAAATAAAACCCGTTTCACCCAATGATTCGTATAATCAAAAGCCTCTACATTCTCTGCAAATTCAGCCAGAATCGAAGGACCATAATAACTCATTACCCCTGCCTTATAACAAATAAAATGCGTGACGGTAGAGTCAGAATAGCCAAGGAAAATCTTTGGATTATTTTTGATTACCTCATAATCAATGTATGGCAGCATTCGAATGCTGTCATCTCCGCCAATACAAGAGAATATCCCCTTAATCGATGGATTTTGAAAGGCATCCATCAAATCGCGTGCCCGTTCTTCTGGATGATTAAATACATACTCTGATCCCTTTAATGTATGAGGCAGCTCAATAACTTCTAAACCAAACTCCTCCAACCGTTTTTTCCCTATCTGATAACGCCAGCGAATATCTGGATCTCCTGCCCCACCCCAAGAAAAACTGGCAGTAGCTATCCTGTCACCGCTACTTAGTCGATCTGACTTCTTCAAATCCATCTCATCCACCACTTTCTCTAACATTTCTTTAGCTTAGTTGAATTATATTATAAAAAATCCCAAATATATAAATAATTGTTTATTTATTATATTTCTAATAGTAACCTTCCATTTTCCTATAAGCTTAAATGTAGGAATAAAGTGTGACGAACGTATTGAAACTCTGAAAAATTACAATAATTGTACAATATTAACTCTCAAAGACCTGAAACAGCATTATAGTAAATAGCTCCTTTAATCTTCCATCAAAATCGTAGAGTAAGTTCCCTTTTAACGCATACAAAATACCCCCATATGTACACAAACCCAACTTGTACATACGGGGGCTAAAACCCATAAAGTGTATAAATCAAGATTTCCCACAGCATTTCTTATACTTTTTCCCGCTTCCGCATGGGCATGAATCATTTCTGCCCACTTTTATGCTTCTGGAAGCCTGTGAATTTCCGGGTTGATAATGACCAGCCCACCAAGTGAACTCTTCATGAACATTTGTAATGGGCCGGCAATCATCTGCATATAACGGATCATAGTTCCTAAATTGCTCCTCCACATCATCGAGCGACATATCAAGGGCATTCACTTTCTTTTGGGCAAAAACCTCTGCGATATCATCATATAAATCTCGGAAATTTAATACCATACATGAATCAATTAGAATGGTATACATATAACCTGATTCATCTACCAAATCCCCCTGCAGTAGATCATGATAGTAATATTCAACCATTTCCCTTGATATACGTTTTTGCAGGACAAGGGATGTAATTGCTTGAATTCCAGTAGCACGAATACACTCATCCAAAGATTGATCATCAATTAAATCAAATAATGCATCCAAATCCGGCATGGAAGGGATATTTCCATCCATAACTATTTCACCGGGATATGTATCAGCAAGTATACGGCCAGCCGTTGTAACCAGGTAATCATCATATAATTCCAATGCATTATCATCCGGTAATTTTAATGTTTGTAAAAATGGATAAAATGCTTCTCTGATGTTTAACTGTCCCAACAAAACAGCTGCATAAATATGGTCAATTCGATCGGGTTCACTAAGAAACAATTCTGGTTCCTTGCGAACCAAATCTAATATACTCAATAGTTCAGGAATAGCATCCTCACGAATCAATAGAAGATCAAGTTCCTCTTTCGGATAGGTGTCGTCTATATAGCGAATTTTTTTTACTAATTCCTTGGTCGAAATAGTTGGATCATCCATCTTATTTCACCCCCGTACCTTTCTTATATAATTAGTTTATCAAACTCTTTCTCGATTCTTCTACTCGCAAACCAATTTTATAATTGCTAAAATGAACAACAGTACAAACAATCTACTATATTGTTATATCACTAGGGAGTTGTTTTGATGAACAGACATTGGTTAAAGGTTATTATAGGGGCCTTCTTTGAAATCATCTGGGTAAGCGGTCTTAAAAATGCAGACAGTATATGGATGTGGCTGATTACACTTGCTGCAATCTGTATCAGCTTTTATATGATGATTGATGCAAGCCGCTACCTGCCGGTTGGGACGGTATACGCTGTCTTTGTCGGATTGGGAACAGCTGGAACGGTTATTGCGGAGATTCTCTTCTTTGATGAACCGTTAAAAATAGAGAAAATAGCATTAATTCTTCTCTTATTAATAGGTGTGATTGGTTTAAAAATAGTGACTGATGAAGACACCTCCAAAAAGGAGGCTAACTAATAATGGCCTGGTTTGCACTGGTTATCGCTGGATTTTTAGAAATATTTGGGGTCGGCATGATTAATAGATTGAATAAAAATAGGGATCTCTTATCTCTGCTTCTTTTGATTGTCGGTTTTTCGGGGAGCTTTTTCTGTCTATCATTCGCAATGAAGACACTTCCCATGGGTACTGCCTATGCTGTATGGACTGGTATTGGTGCCAGTGGAGGAGCATTAATTGGCATGCTTTTATTTGGAGAAGCGAAAAGCTTAAAACGAATTATTTTCATATTACTCATTTTAATCTCTGCCATTGGTCTTAAATTTGTATCAAAATAGCCCATAACAAAATGACTCGCCCAAAAAGAGCCATGCTATGGCAAACTACTTGCTAACATGGCTCTTCTATTACTTATTCAACCATTCCATGATGATTTCTCTAAACCTTCCATAGCAGGAAGTACCCCTCAAGATAGAATCATGATTTAATGAAGCAATCATATTTTTAACTAAGTAATGTCGCGGCTCTTTATTATGCAATAGTTCATCTTGCAGGAATTCGATTATTTGTAGCTTTTCCGCACGAAACTCAGCATCAACAACCTCTTGTTCAAGGTAAGTCTTTAGTTGGTTAACGGATTGGATTAAATCGTAGCAAAAATCCCTGTTTCCTTTTGGACCCCCCGGAATAAACATAGTTAACACTTCCGGTTCTATTAAAACAACATCATTCTTACTTACATCATCAACAATCACCTTTATGCGATCTAAATAATAACGAATTGCTTTTTTCGCATCAAGATCTCCTTTTGCAATACTATAAAAATGCATGTGGTGTTGGACCATGGCGGATAGAATAATTGCACAATCTAACAAATACGGTTTCTTCTCCACCCCAAAAATATCGACAAGGCGGTTGTGAATCCAATTTAAATATAACCATCTCGTTTGTTTCAAATAATCTTTTAGTTCAATATCATTAGATACCATTACATCTTCAATAAGGGCAAATAATTGATTATGCGAATGTGATTTCCTTTGTACATAAAGTTGCTCTATAAAGATGTCTATATTACTGAGATCCCTCCCAATAATTAATTCATCTCGCTGTTGGTGATACTCTTCAAGGAAGGAATCGTATACAGCTTTGAAAAGTTCACTTTTAGAAGGAAAATAATTATAAAATGTTCCTCTGGAGATCCCGCTATCTTCAATAATTTCTTGAATAGACGTATTTCTATATCCCTTTCCAATGAAAAGTTTCTTTGCATGGCTGATAACTTGCTTTTTTCTTACGTTCATAACAACTCAATCCATTCCTATGACTTCAGTTATTTGAGTGTATATTAGCTTATTTTTAGGGTAAATACAAATTTATATATTCTAAATTATTTTAATTGCTAAACGAAAAGAAAGAGAGTAATATAATCAACATGAATTATGAGTCTAATAATTAAACATATAGTATAAATCAAAAGGAGAGAAGTACATGACAGCAACAGAAAGACAACAAATGCGTCCCAATTATGGGATTATAGCCATTCTTTTAGCCGGTGCATTTGTATCTATATTGAATTCAACATTATTGAATGTTGCCCTTCCGTCCATGATGGCGGATTTTAAAGTTGAGCCAACAACGATTCAGTGGCTCGCAACAGGTTATATGCTGATAAACGGAATTATCATTCCATCAACAGCGTTTTTAATTCAGAAGTTCTCGGTTAGACACTTATTTATAACCGCGATGATTCTATTTACAATCGGAACAATCTTTTCCGGATTTGCACCGAGCTTCGCATTATTATTGGTTGGAAGAATGATTCAAGCAGCAGGCTCTGCCATTATGATGCCCCTCTTAATGAATGTTCTTTTAACGAGCTTCCCAATTGAAAAACGTGGTGGTGCGATGGGGATTTTAGGGCTTGTTATGATTTTTGCCCCTGCAATTGGTCCTACATTATCAGGGTGGATTATTGAACATTATGAATGGAGATATCTGTTCTATATGATCATCCCGTTTGCCGTTATTGTTTTACTACTATCGATTTTTAAATTAAAAGATAAGAAAGAAAAAAGTAACGCTTCATTGGATGTATTATCCGTTATTTTTTCAAGTGTCGGATTCGGAGGGTTATTATATGGATTCAGCTCGGCGGGTAGTAAAGGCTGGGATGATGTTGAAGTATTCGGTACACTGATTGCAGGTGTAATTGGCTTGATTTTGTTGATTGTTCGCCAATTTCAACTGGAAAAGCCGATGCTCGATTTCCGTGTCTATAAATATCCAATGTTCTCCTTATCTTCAGCTATATCGATTGTTTTGAATATGGCGATGTTTTCAGCCATGATTTTAATGCCAATTTACCTGCAAAATATACGTGGTATATCCCCATTAGATTCTGGTTTATTAATGCTTCCAGGTGCAATCATTATGGGAATTATGTCACCAATTACAGGTAAATTATTTGATAAATTTGGCGGTCGGATTCTTGCCATAATCGGTTTAACCATCACAGTCGCTACAACTTATTTCTTCAGTCAATTAACAACTGAAACTACTTATGGAACATTAATTGTGATGTACTCTGTTCGTATGTTCGGTATGTCAATGGTCATGATGCCGATTATGACCAACGGGATGAATTCATTGCCTGCCCGATTAAATCCACATGGTACAGCTATGAACAGTACACTTAATCAAGTATCCGGTGCAATTGGTTCCGCCTTACTTGTTTCCGTTATGACATCACGTACGAAAATACATGCGGAAGAATTGGCAGAAAAAGCAATGAGTAAGCTTACCGGTCAACCAAGTCCAGAAGAAATAGCTCAATTGGAGGCACAAATCTATACTCAAGCAACAGTAGATGGGATTAACGATGCATTCTTTATAGCGACATTTATTGCTGTATTGGCTCTTATCCTTGCCTTCTTTGTTAAACGACCAAAGAGAGCAGACGAACAAATCAACTTACAAAAAACACAAGACCTCTCCCAGTAACAGGAGAGGTTTTCCTTATTATTCCCAAGTCCATTCTTCTATATTATTTAACAAAGATAGAGGCTGTTCATTTGATTGAAATGCCAGCTCTCCTAAATTTAATCCTTTCTTTGTATAGTATAAATGATCTGGATGGACCAACCATATCCACGGTAAATCCTTCGCGGTCTGCCTCAGAATTGATTGCCATATTTGAAAATCACCGCTAGCAAGCGCTCCCTCAACCAACTGATTCACTTCAGCAGATATATGTAAATTCATCCTAGTATTACCTTCATGAATCCTATGATACAAATCGATTGGACTATGATTACCCACACGCATAATGAATGGATTATTAAACTTATTTGAATTGATTTTCTCCTCATTCTGACCAACCACTTCTACTGAGATTCCAATTTCAGCTAATTGTTGCATAAGTAATGTCGCCATGGACTGCGCTATAGGGTCAGACTCCAGAAACAAAAGCTTAAACTTCGCTTCTATTCCCTGTTTTTCCAACACACCATCCTCATCGTTATCAATCCATCCCGCAATTTTCAAAATTTCTTTAGCTTTGTCGATATTATTGTCTTCAAACTCTGTTTCTTTGTAGCCCCACGGAAGCCGATCAGCATCATGATAGGCTGCTTCTCCATATCCATAAAGAACTTCATTTATGAGGTGATCACGCTTAACTGTTAAATTAATTGCTTGGCGGATGGACCATTCACTTGTTACCCCATTGCCAGTTTCTTTGCCAGAGGCATCTGATTCTAGTGGGGCAGTAGTAAAGGAGATTCCATACTGATCACTACCTTTAAAAGCTTTGATATCCATTCCATCTATTACGCCCACATTTGCAAATGCCGGAGATGTTTGAGCGACATCTACCAGACCTTTTTGCGCCGCTGCATAGGCTTCTTCCTCATCCATAAAAAGAATGATGACCCTTTTAAAAATAGGTTTTTTCCCATAATATCGCTCATTCCTGACAAAAACCGCCTGCTCTCCTACATTCCACTCCTCCAGAATATAGGGACCTGATCCAATTGGATTCAAAGTGAATAACTCATCATACTGATTCTCAGGGACTATTCCAAGCTGAGCAGCTGTATAACTAAAGGTTGACAAGGGTTTCTCTAATCGAAAATGGATAGTGTATTGATCTATCACCTTGGCTTCTTTTAACAAAGATAGATCATACCATCCATTGTACTTAGCAGTATTAAAGGTAAAAGCTACATCACTCGCTTTCACTTGTTCCCCATTCGAAAAATAAGCATCATCCCTAATTTTAAATTCCCAGGTCATTTTATCTTCACTGACCTGATATTCATCAGCTAAATCATATGTAATTCCCATATCCTTATCAAAGGATAATAAAGTACTTTGAATTAAAGGAGAACCGTTTGCCCTTGTATACAGAAAAGGGTCGAATCCTTTAATCACATTCGGAGACAATGCCACAGTTAATTCTTCCTTATTGGCTTCGGCTGTTCCCACCCCTGCTCCCATATTAAAATATCCGCTGGTCAAAATTATGGTGATGATAATTCTTTTTACGATTATCTTCATCTTTATCCCCCGTTAAATAACGGCATTACTTAAATAGATACCAAGTAGCCACAATAATAATAAGTATTATGTACATACACCTCTAGTTAATTCTATTTATCAAAAAGATACAGGTTTTGAAACCATTCCTTTTATTTCCCCCTTAAAATCCAATCAGCATAACTAATGAAACATACCTGATGATCTAACTAATATGAATAGTCTAAAAAGTGCCAGGTATGTTTTGGGTTCTATCGTCTTTATCTTCTTTTTGATTCTCGGAGCTCCCCTCCGAATGGTTCGGAACTACATTTTCACTTTCAGAACGACCTTCTGAATCATTCGGAGTCTTATTTTAATTATCTTTTGTTTGTTCTATATTGTTGCCGTTGGAATCAATTATCCCAGCTAAGCTTTTTTTAAATAAATACGTACTTCATAGGCATTTAATTTTGTGCTTGTCGTTTCATTATAGTTAGAAATCAGAATAGATGTCCCCTGCAAATCCATTTCACTGTTCAGCTCAATATGTATAGTGTTCGGCTGAACATTAGAAACAAAGTAAATCGTCTCATCAGCGTAGCTTCTTTTGTATCCATAAAGATGAGAATGTCCTTTAAATAATTCCTGATAATCCCCATATACAAAGACCTTGTGCTGACTCCGCAGCTTGATCAGCTTTTGATAAAAATAAAAGATTGATTCAGGATTATGCAATTCATTGTTCACATTGATTGATTTATAGTTTGGATTAACTCGAATCCACGGTGTACCTGTTGTAAATCCCGCATGTTCTTCATTGGTCCATTGCATCGGTGTACGGCTATTGTCTCTGCTTAATGGCTGCAAATCTCTAAGAACCGTATTCGGGTCCCATCCCTTTGACACCAACTCAGCATACTGATTTTTCATCGCAATATCGTTATATTCGTCAATAGAAGAAAGGCGAATCCCTGTCATTCCTATTTCCTCTCCTTGATAAATATAAGGCATACCCGGCAAAGAATGCAGCAACGCAGCAAATAGTTTGGCTGATTGAACACGATACTCTTTATCATTACCATATCTGGTTACCACTCTTGTATGATCATGATTATTAATAAATTGTGAGTTCCAGCCTTTCTCTTTCAATCCTTCATACCAGCGCGCCTGAATCTCTTTAAATTTCTTTAAGTCCCAGGTTGGCATTTCATCACAAACTTCAAAATGAAACAAGGTATTCAGTTCATGGCGGTTTTTATCCACATATAATAACCCTTGCTCCGGCGTCACGAAGGCTACCTCCCCTACGGTTAACACATCATAATGACGGAATACCTGTTCATTCATCTCCTGCAAATAATCATGAACTTTGGGATGGTTGGCCAAATAACGAATATCATCCGGATCGTCTGCATCCGGAAAATCCTCCGGCTTCGCAAGCAGGGCAATTGCATCTAGCCTAAATCCATTAATCCCTTTCTTTAACCAAAAATTTAGAATTCGATATATTTCTTTACGGACTTCTTCATTCTCCCAATTCAAATCGGGCTGTTCAGCTGCGAATGAATGAAAATAATACTGACCAGTCCGTTGATCATATTCCCATGCTGACGGGGAAAAGTAAGAACGCCAATTATTGGGAGGGTTCACTTGGTCTCCATCTCTCCAAATATACCAATCTCTTTTTGGATTATCTTTGCTGGATCTGGATTCTTTAAACCAATCATGCTCATTTGAAGTATGATTTATGACTAAATCCATAATAATTTTTAGATCTCGTTTTTGTGCTTCCCTCATTAATTCCTCAAAATCCTCCATACTGCCCGCTTTCGGCATAATGGAATAATAATCGGAAATATCATATCCATTATCTTTATCAGGAGAAAGATAAAAAGGATTGAGCCAGATTACATCTGCACCCAACTCTTTTATATAATCAAGCTTCCTCGTTACCCCTCTTAAGTCTCCATATCCATCCCCATCACTATCATAAAAGCTTCTCCAATAAACCTGGTACACGACACTTTCTTTCCACCATTGTTTATCCATCTCTCCCACCTCATAAAATGAATTATGTGAAGCTTATCTTTCTATTATTTTTCATTAGTTAAAGTAGAACTTTTTCTCTACCATTTAAGAGCATACATCTCATGCTTCTTCTTGTTCCTCAGCAATTTAAATAAGAAAAGTTGAGCTTGTATGCCCTTTCATTTTTATTTTTAGGATATCGCAATATTTAATATAGAAGTTCTATTTGAAGTAAGCCTGCTTTCTAAATCCTTTTAATATTCGCAGTGCGTCCTTTAACAACACGTATTCTTCCAGGGAATTAGAAAGCTGAAGTCTGTCATATAATTGACCAGCCTGCTCATTTACACAATCCCCTTCTAAAGCCAGAATCGAATCGATCTTTACTAATATTTCTCTCATCAGATGGACATCTACATCCTCCCTTTGCATCCGCAAGAACATATCATAAATGGCATGATTCAAACGGCGCTGAGATGATAGAAAGTTTTCCATTTCTTCAAGCTGCAGCATTTGATTATTTAAAAGTATTCTTTCCTCTATTAAAGCGGAAACGGCAAATAAATGATTGATTGTATGTGCATTATTTCTTTGGTTTAAATAAGCGGACACTTCACGCTGCAATTCCTTGGATACCTGTTTGTAGCTTTTCATCAAATCTCTTGTACCCTTTTCCAGCGTATGTGGAAGTAATAAACGATTTGCAAGCATACCAATACCTATCCCTATCAGTACAAGCATAACTCTTCTCAGTGACAGGAGCGTCGGGTCGCCCGTGAGAGCAGCTGTTCCAAGAGCAGATATCGTGACAGTCAATACGACATTTCTATACTTCACCGCATAGCCATTCAAATACCCAACCAGCAAGACCAGGAAGGAGCGTATAGTCGTTTCATGAAAAATACTAAATAATAGTACAAAGATAGCCGCTCCCATTAAAGTGCCGATCACGCGTTCCTTGAAGCGATATTTAGCTGTCTCATAATAAGGTTGCGTCACAGAAAATATAGTAAATAAAATCCAGCGTCCTTCATTGATGTTAAAATAATCAACGATTAAAGCAACAGCTGCAATAGTGATACCCAATCGCAGTGCATATGTGAAACGAGCTGAATGTCGATTAATGTCCTTTAAAAATTGATAGGTATTCCGGTAGCCTCTAGGAATCTCTACCACACTCTCAACCTTGTTCAGTTCAGATGATTCACTGGTATGAAGGTACCTCAATAATTCACGCAATAATTTCAACGTACTAATCATTTCGACTATGTATGCGGATTCATGTTTGTTAAGCGCTATGTTTAGATTATTCAATGAATCATCAGATAAGCTTGACCCTTTATTGGCGTAATCCCTCATCTGTCTCAATTCAAAATTCAGAGCATCCAAGACATCCTCTGGGTAGTCACTTGCAGCTTTGCGGTTTAACATCAAATGCAGTTTTTCAAGACAGACCGAAATCTTCAAACGAACTCTGCCTTCGTGAGTCAGATAATAACCCTTGACACTCCGAAAATAAATCACCTTCCTGAACTCGTTGATATCAGACAGAATGATGGAATCCAACTCTTGATCAGGCTGGTTATCTCGAATACGATTTAACTTTTCTTGCAAATGGCTACATACCTGCAAGAAATAATGATTGCCCCTTTTAGATAATTTCCTTCTATTAAATACCCATTGTACCATCATGATAATCAAAGCCCCTGCAACCAGAGACATTAGTCTCAATGGGAATTCCTCCAACGGAACTGGATCGGTCAAAATGAATAAATATTGCAAACCAACCGCAATATGGATAGGTCCTTTTATGTTAGATGTGAAAAAGTATCCTACAATAAACATAGCGATAAAGTTTACTAAAATTCCTACCCAGGGATTGATCAAGGCCAGTTGACCAAATATTCCTTGGGACAAATTGACTGCCAAAATCAGCATGAAACTCTTCCATGGGGATACAGTAAAATCCCTCTCTAAATACATGAGCAGAGCAACCACAGTCGTGACCCCAATCAAAACATTATGCTGCCCAAACACAGCCTCAAAGCCTGTCACAAAAAGGATAACAAAGATAAATATCAATGTTTTTGATATGATCAGCTGCTTCATAGCTTCCCTTCCTTACCTATAAATTGCTATACCGGAATATTAAATCACAGTATAACATACTATGCTGCCAGGAAAAAAACACAGGAAAAGGCTTTCTAGCTTGGAACATTCATTAATGCTAATAAAAAAATGTCCCAAAAGATAAGTTTTCACTTCCTTTTGGGACAGTCTATATAAAATCTATATTTATAGTACTCTCTTATTTGCCTATAAACATTTGTGTCCAGTAGTTGCCGTTCTCCACATAACCAATTCCGATATGTGTATAGCTGGAGCTTAAGATATTTTTTCTATGACCGTCACTATTCATCCACGCATTTACTACTTCTTCTGGCGTGCGTTGACCCATAGCAATATTTTCAGCTGCCGCTCTATAAGAAATGCCAAATTGTTTCATCATATCAAATGGAGATCCGTAAGTTGGGCTTGTATGACTGAAATAGTTATTCTTCTGCATATCCTCTGATTTGATACGCGCTACTTTACTTAGCTCTGTATCTAGTGTTAAAGGTTTTAAGCCTTGTTTTTCACGTTCCGCGTTAGTAAGTTCTAGTACTTCCTGCTCATATGCACTTACTTCATAATCGTTTGATTCTGTATCATTGGAATCAGAATTATCTTCTTCCACAGTTGGAGCATCCGTACTTGGTTTATTTTGTTCCACGGCATTGTTTGAACCAGAATCCGTATCCTGACTTGGTTTATCAATAGTTGGAAGTTGAACAGATCCCCATGGGAATTTAATAATGCCTCCGCTGATCATCACTTTATATGAAGTTGTTGTATTCGGTTTAGAAGATACACTGGCTGCCTCCGCTCCTGTTATAGCTGTAATGGAAAGCGCTGCGGCTGCTGCAATTGTAACGATAAGTTTATGTTTCATTGGTAAATCTCCTCCTGTCATGATATTTGTTTAATCGACAAAGACATCGTAACATGAGTTTTTTGTAACATTTGAACCATAAACTACCAGACAGCTCGAGATAGGATAATAGACATCCTTCTCACATAGCGCGCACCTAACTTAATATATTGATATATCAACAGTCCTGCTTAAATCTCTCTTTTTTCCATATTCCGGATATCAAGTCCCTTTTTTTGTAAAATCCCCACTTTTATCCTATAAAATAATTATTGACAGGTATTTAATAATCGAGGATTCTTTACTGATACTACAGGTATGTTACAAGCATTGCAGTTATTTTTAAATAATGTTGAGTATACCCGTATTGCAGGCATGGTATGGGGAATTTAAATATATGAGGTTTCCTATACAGTGCTTTTATAAAACAGATGGAGAAAACAAATTGTTTTCTCCATCTCTGTTATTCTGACTTATTCGTTGAATATAGCAGGGGAATTTCTATATAGCAGACATCTAGTAAGCGACACCATAAACTTTACAATCAAATCCTTAAAGGTTAACTAACTACTTTAAAGAATAGTGACAGTTACTTAAATATACAGGAGACTGTCGCAGAATATCCCTTTATCATAGTCAATAGAAAAGGAGCAGGTTATTACCTGCCCCTACCATACACATTCATTTGTGACCTCTTTATTTCCATTCGACAACTTTGTCTACTGCAAGACGCATAGTCGGGAATCCATTATCAGCCGCCTTACCCATGGTCATAATCATGACCGGAGCATGTCGTTCTTGATCCAATCCAAACACATCATTAATACGGGTTTTATCGAATCCCGCAATAGGATTGGTATCATATCCGTGAGCACGAGCCACAAGCATCAATTGCATAGCTACATGGCCGCAGTCGGTCATGACGATATCTCTGCGATCCTGTTCAGTTAGTGAAGCAATCCATCCTAAAACACCTTCAAGCTGGCGTTCTTTATATTCAGCAGGCATATACCCAAGCTCTACATTTGCGCTATAAATCTCATCAGCTTTTAATGTATTGTGCAAGTCGCCAAAAATTGCAATCGTCACCGCTGATGTATCAATTTTTTTATGATTGGTCGGTGAGGCAATATCCATCAATTTTGCTTTTGCCTCATCGCTTTCTATAACAAGAAAAAATCAAGGCTGTAGATTCGTTGAAGATGGTGCGCTGGTTGCTTCACTGAATATTGCTGTCATCTCTTTATGACTGATTTTAACCATAGGATCGTAACTTTTTATGGAACGGCGTCCCATTAAGATTTTTCTGAAATCATTAGTTGGGATAACATGAGAACTATTGGACATGTTTATTCTCCTTTATGATTAGATTGGACTGGACGGTATTACATCAGGTCTTGATTAAAAAATTTATTCAGTTTCCGAATCACTATTAATATATAACTCTATTCTCGATTGCTTGATAGGCCTTGAATAATCCCTTACATTCTTCATGATCAACTCGCTGTAAATCATATGAACGCTTCCCATCAATCATTTTATAAAAGACATCATCTCTAAACCCTATTTTATCTGTATCCAATCGATCACATCCATAATAAACAGTCGTGATACCTGCCCAAAGGATGGCCCCTAAGCACATAGGACAAGGCTCAGCCGTTGTATAAAGCTCTGCTCCGGATAGGTCATAATGATTTTCATGAAGGCATGCTTCCTTAATCGCAACTATTTCTCCATGCATGGTTGGATCAAGCTCCTTAACCACCATATTATGGCCCTTTCCAATGATTTTACCATCCTTGACAATGACAGCTCCGAAAGGTCCGCCATGCCCTTGTTTAATTCCTTCATACGCTTCTTCAACAGCGGCTTTCATAAATGGATTCATACGCCTTAATACCCCCGTTATTTGATTTATCAATAGGATGCTGTATCTTCGGTGTAGACTCATAATTCAAATCTATTGTATTACTTGACGGTTAGTCAATATTCCCGTTAGACCTTACTCATAATCATCAATTGCTTTATCACGCCATTTTTGTTCAGATGGATAAAACATTTCCAAATAACGATTTTTAATCTTTTCCTCAGTCCATTTACTATCTGATCCTTGCACGTATAATCAGTTCTCATCAACTGGCAACCATTCATTATCAAACGCAGGGATGGCACTCACGTCATTCATCAAAGATTTGAAAATGAATTGCATCAGCGTGAATTAATCGGGAAATAAAAAACAAAAGTATTCCAAATGATTAATTAATTGGAATGCTCTTTTTTATGGATTTATTCTATACTAATAAGTAATGGTGAATTCAATAAAAAACTTGAGGTGACCTTTTTGGAGAAACAAAAATACAGGGACCTTAAATTAGGTGAACGCGGAGCAATCCTAAGCATTGCTGCATACGTATTTCTTTCCATATTAAAGCTGATTGTTGGATATATAAGTGAGTCTGAAGCATTACGTGCAGATGGGCTGAACAATATAACTGACATCATTGCCTCAGTAGCTGTATTAATTGGTTTAAAAGTTTCCCAGCGGCCTCCCGATAGCGATCATGCATATGGGCACTGGAAAAGTGAGTCGATTGCCTCTCTCCTATCTTCTTTTATCATGATGACAGTAGGTATCCAAGTTCTAACGGATGGATTCCAATCCATTTTAAGCAGGGAAAAAAATATACCTGATATAACGGCAGCATACACGGCGATTTTTTCCGCCCTCGTCATGTACTTCGTCTATCGCTATAATATAAAGCTAGCAAAAAGAATCAACAGCCATTCCGTTAAAGCTGCTGCCAAAGACAATATTTCTGATGCGTATGTCAGTATTGGAGCAGCAATTGGCATATTCGGCTCCCAGCTAAATATGCCTTTCCTCGATACAATTACTGCCATACTCGTAGGGTTATTGATTTGCAAAACAGCCTGGGATATTTTTAGAGAAGCATCCCATTACTTATCAGATGGCTTTGATGAGTCTAAGATTAAAATCTATCAAAATTCCATTGACCAAATAGAAGGGGTTAAAGGAATTAAAAAAATTATGGGACGAAATTACGGAAATAATGAAGTCATTGATATCATTATTTTGGTAGACAACACGTTAAATATTAAAGAAGCCCATGATATTGCTACTCTTGTAGAAAAGGATTTAATGAAGGATCATGGAGTCTATCGTGTCCATGTTCATGTGGAACCATATGAAGAAAAAACAGAAAAAAGGCCAAGCCCAAATTAATGATAGGTATCCGGCTGTTTGCCCTAAAGAGCTACAAATTGGTTGTTTATATTACTGAATCTACCACTACTCCATAAACCTTCTGATATTTTATACGAAAAAAGGCATTCCAATGGGAACGCCTTTTTCAATTTAATAAGCTAGCCGGTAGATCAGTATTCTCTCAAACGGATTCGTTTCATTTAGAACAATCTCTTTGTGTAGTTCAAACACAGATTGATTTTCAAGAAAATATATATAATCCTCAGATGGATAATATAATATTAGGTGTACCTCGCGATATGTTTCTTCAACGGACAACAGAATGTTCGTTAGAACCTGGCGGAATATTTGTATCGTAAAAGGATTAAAGAAATAAAACCTATTATAAGTTGGTTGAATTTGAAACTCCTCTGCCAGACAACAGTGAAATTGAATTCGGTCTTTCCCCTTGTAATTATAGTTCTTGAGATTTTCCTCAGCTTCATTAATAAATTGTTCATTCATTTCTACCCCACTTACAAATGCCCCTGTTTTGTAATGAAGAAAAAAATTTAGCCTCCCCTTTCCGCATCCAAAATCGACCATATGATCATCACTATTAAGGTCATACTCATCCAATAACTTTTCTAAAACCCAATACGGAGTCGGCTCATATCGGTGATAATGCATAGAATTATAAAATCCAGTTTGATTACCGACTGTTTTTATATGTAATAAATCATCATAATCTTTTTCTTTCATTGTATAACTCCGTTTCACTTATCTAGATTATTCATAAGTTTAAGCCTTTTTGATACTGATCGAAACCCTTTTTCTATATAATAGGCGTTTTCAGATTTCACATCCTAGTATTCACATAAAAATGCTACTTTAAAGTGACAATTTTACAATAAATTCTAAGAATATAATTAATTGTTAATTTGTTCACAACTTTGTCAAAATTGAAGATTTCCATGTCTTCTTTTAGTTTCATATATTTGTAATTTTGAAATTCAGTTATTATATTGAAAATCAGGGGCTATGGAAAAAGGAAGAATTATACCTAAATAGCAGCAAGAAAGGGAAATTATAACTATCAAGGTGTGCAGATTTACTGAATTTCCCTTACATAGCTTGAATTTACTTATTACATTAGGAAGGGGAAAAATATGAATAAAAAATGGGCACTTTTGAGTTCCATGATGGCGTCTATTCTTATGTTAGCGGGATGTGACTGGGTTGTATTCGACACAAATGGTCCTGTCGCAAAAACACAATCCAATGCCATTCTTTTCTCAATGGCTTTAATGGCAGCTGTTGTGCTTGTAGTATATGTACTTTTTATCGTTATTTTATATAAATACCGAGCATCCAAAGCTCCAAAAGATTACGAGCCTCCACATATGGAAGGCAGCAAGGCGCTTGAAATAACATGGACAGTCATACCAATTATTATTGTAGCCGTTTTAGCTGTAGTCACAGTTAAAACTACATTTGAAGTAGAAGGAAAGCCAAAAGGCTATGAAGATCAAAAACCATTGGTTATCTACGCAGCTTCTTCAAACTGGAAATGGCATTTCAGTTATCCAGAGCAAGGTATTGAGACGGTTAACTATGTAAACATTCCAACTAATAGAGTAGTAGAATTCCGTCTATATTCTTATGGACCAATTACAAGCTTCTGGATTCCACAGCTCGGTGGTCAAAAATACGCCATGAGTGACATGGTAACAAAATTAAATTTTGTAGCTGAAACACCAGCTTCCATGATGGGAAGAAATGCAAACTTCAGTGGTGAAGGCTACGCCCATATGGATTTTGAAGCACTGTCTATGACTCCAGATGATTTCGAAGAATGGGTTAGTGATGTAAAAGCAAATGAAGATAAGTTAACAGAAGAAAAATTTGAAAAACTGCTTGATACAGCACACGTCGGCAGACAATCATATTCTTCTACTCACTTGGATTTCAGCCCTCCACCGGAAGGACATCATCATGGTTCTGAACCATCTCCATCAAACGAGAGCGATGAAGCAGACAACACGTTTGATGAAGATACAGAAAAAGGTAATTCCGAGCACGAGAATCATTCAAATCATTAAAATTAAAGCTTTCATAAGAAAGGAGTTACAACCTTGGATTGGGATAAATTTATAGTACATGGTGGCCCGTTAATCTATGGCGCAATGGTAAGTATTGTCGCTGTATCGCTGGCTATCGTTATCGGCCTGACTTATTTTAAGAAATGGCGCTGGCTTAAAGATGAATGGCTTACCACTGTTGATCATAAACGTATTGGGGTCATGTATATTCTCTGTGCTTTAGTTATGTTATTCCGCGGCGGTGTTGATGGTTTATTAATGCGTGGACAGTTAGCTAAGCCTGAAAACGGACTGCTTGATGCACAGCATTATAACGAAATCTTTACAACGCATGGCGTGGTTATGATTTTATTTATGGCAATGCCATTTATCATTGGATTAATGAATATTGTTGTGCCTCTTCAAATTGGGGCGCGTGACGTTGCTTTCCCTTATTTAAATGCTATCAGCTTCTGGTTATTCTTTGCCGGAGCAATGCTATTTAATATCTCGTTCGTTATTGGTGGATCACCGGATGCCGGATGGTCAGCCTACTTCCCGCTTGCAGGTATAGAATTCAGCCCTACTGTGGGGAATAACTACTACAGTATTGCGATTCAGATTGCCGGTATTGGGACGCTGCTAACGGGTGTTAATTTTATCGTTACAATTTTAAAAATGAGAGCACCTGGTATGACTCTATGGAAAATGCCAATGTTCACATGGTCTATTTTAATCACTAGCATCATTATCGTTTTTGCTTTCCCTGTTTTAACAGTAGCTCTTGCCTTAATGATGTTTGACCGTTTGTTTGGTACACAATTTTTCACTATGCAAGATGGCGGAATGGATATGCTTTGGGCTAACCTGTTCTGGGTATGGGGCCATCCTGAAGTATATATCGTTATTCTTCCTGCCTTTGGTATATTCAGTGAGGTTATTTCAACATTCGCGAGAAAAAATCTGTATGGATACAAATCAATGGTGTTCAGTATGCTTGCCATCTCTGCCCTATCCTTTACTGTATGGGTTCACCATTTCTATACGATGGGTCAAGGTGCCATGGCAAACAGCTTCTTCTCGATTACTACGATGTTAATCGCTGTACCTACAGGAGTTAAGATATTTAACTGGCTCCTTACGATGTATAAAGGAAAAATTGAAATTACCACGCCAATGCTGTATGCCCTGGCATTCATACCAATCTTCACCTTTGGTGGAGTCACAGGGGTTATGCTAGCGATGGCAAGTGCGGATTATCAATATCATAATACAATGTTCTTGGTAGCCCATTTCCACTATGTTTTAATACCGGGTACAGTGTTTGGGGTACTGGCGGGTATGTATTTCTGGTTCCCTAAAATCTTTGGATTCAAATTAGACGAGAAATTAGGAAAAATCGCATTCTGGATTATTTCTATTTCATTCAATGTCACATTCCTGCCTCTATTCGCATTGGGACTTAAAGGGATGAACCGAAGAATGTATACGTACTCTGAAGAAACTGGGTATGGACCATTGAACCTTATCGCATCATTAGGTGCTGTAGGTTTAGCAATTGGATTCATCGTTCTCGTTTATAGCTTCTACTGGAGCTTCCGTTATGCTCCAAGACTAAAAGGAGACTCAGATCCATGGGGTGGCCGTACATTGGAATGGGCAACGAAAACACCTGTTCCAGCCTATAACTTTGCCATTACTCCTGAAGTGGATTCTGTAGATTCCTGGTGGGATCACAAAAAAGGTACACATAATCTGTTCACACGAAAAATCGAAGAAATACACATGCCTAGCAGTGACTTTAAACCGTTTCTAATGGCAGTGGCCTTCTTCTTCTGGGGATTCTTTATGGTATTTAGTATGTGGATTCCAGCCATTATCGCTGCGGTTCCAATTATCTATTTGATGTTTGTACGTTCCTTCAATGATGATCATGGGTTCCATATATCTGTGAAAGAAATTGAAGAAGAAGAAAGAAAATTGCGAGGTGAGACAGAATGAAATTAGATGCCTCTCAACCATTGGAATATAGTACTGAACAAAATCAGCTTAAGATACTGGGCTTCTGGATTTTCCTTGGAGCAGAGATCGTATTATTCGCTACACTGTTTACTGTCTACTTTGTACTGGAAAATCGTACAGGTGATGGGCCTTCCGGGAGCGATATCTTCGCTCTTGGTGGGGTTTTAGCTGAAACCTTTATTCTTTTGGCAAGTAGTTTTACGATTGGGATCGCGATTCACGCTATGCGGATGGGCATGAAAAAAGCAATGATGGTTATGTTCTCGATTACGCTTGTCCTTGGATTAGCCTTCCTAGGCATTGAAATTTATGAGTTCTTCCATTATGTACACGAAGGAGCTTCCATCCAAACAAGCGGCTTCACTTCTGCATTACTTACATTGCTTGGAACACACGGAGCCCACGTAACCGGAGGAATTCTATGGGGAATCGCTATTCTGATTCAAGTGAGCAGACGCGGAATTAATCACCTTACTGCCAATAAAGCATTTATTTTTTCACTGTACTGGCACTTCCTGGACGTTGTTTGGATTTTCATCTTCAGCTTCGTCTACCTGAAAGGACTGATGTAAAATGGCTAAGTTATTCCCTAAAGAGCATATCATAGGATTTTTATCATCCATCGCTCTAACAGTGGCAGCATTATTAGTTCTTTTCCTGGAGATATCATTTGGATTTAAAATGGCTATTTTGCTTATCACAGCTGGCTTACAAGCAAGTTTGCAGATATTCCTGTTCATGCATATTAATGAATCCAAGGAAAGAAGAACACTCTATACCAATATCCTTTATGCATTATTTGTAGCCCTAGTTACCATCTTCGGTTCCATGTTCGTCTTGCTTTGGGATTGGTAAAAATCGATACAGCTATACGAAACGGACAGCGAGTTCTAGTCGCTGTCCGTTTTTCTTATTATGAGTTTGCCAAAGTAAGAGCTCCTATGCCTACCATTCCCCTCATTCTGTTCGTCCCTTAATCCTATATAATAGATATTTCTCTATTACTCAAATTACCTGCATACCATACACATGCTTCTATAAACTACCATGTATTCATTTTAAAAATTCTTTTATGATGGAACTATATGAACCAGGAGTGATTGTATGAAAATATCTCTAATAAACAAGGATGGCATTATAAAAGAGGTCAAGCTTGGCTTCAGTTGGACTACTCTCTTTTTTGGAATATTCCCTGCTTTATTTCGCAAAGACTATAAATGGGCGATTATTATGCTTGGTATATCCATCACAATCAATCTTTTTCTATTTGGATTAGGCGCATTGCTAACAAGCGGCGTTTTCGCCTTTATCTATAATAAAATCTATATTAAAAACCTAATTACAAACGGCTATCGCCCTGTTTATGCTGCCGATCGAGAAATATTAATCAAGAAACAGCTATTAGCTGCTTAAAGTTATTGGTCCCTTAGCCTTAAGGGACCATTTCTATTACAACCCCATCTACTCATCTCTTTTCATTGGAAGAACCAATTTATAACCTCAACCACCCTTTCTAATCTATCTACTCTCGAAAAAATATACCTGCAACGAATGATTGACATAAAATACAGCCATCTTATAGAATGAAACAGTCACTCATTTATATAGACCAGTCATTATACTTGAAAAGAGGGATTTCATGTGAGTGCAAAAATGGACTCGCGTCAAAAAATTTTAGAGGCTGCTACTCGCCTTTTCAACATACAGGGATATCATGCAACAGGCTTAAATCAAATTCTGAAGGAAAGCGGTGCCCCTAAAGGGTCTTTATATTATCACTTCCCTGATGGTAAAGAACAACTGGCCGTAGAAGCAGTCAATAAAATGGCCGTTCAAATTGAAAATGATATTAAGCTGGCCATGAATCAGTATGATCATACCTTAGAGGCATTCCAATATCATATTGAAAAAATCGCTCAACATTTCAATAAAAATGACCTTTTTGAAGGTTTACCAATTGGATTATTGGCAGCGGAAACTTCCTTAATGAGCGAACCTTTACGCAAAGCGTGCAAGGCAGCATTTGAAGGCTGGGAAACACTTTATTATGATAAAATGCTTCAAGATGGCTTTGAACCAGAAAAAGCGCACCGTTTAAGTCTATTGGTTAATTCAATGATCGAAGGAGCCATCACCCGTTCGCTAACCAATTTAAATGGACAGCCTTTACTAAACATCTCTAAATGTCTGCCCGATATATTAAAGAAATAAGCAAACATAAATGTATATCCTTAATCAGCGTATTATATAGACTGGTCTAGTAATTATACATAATGAAAGGGGAATATTATTTGAGTAATAATCATGCTACAAATTTAGAAAATAAGCAGATTAAGCCACTTCCAATCGTGATTGCTATTATGATTGGTGCTTTTATTGGACTCTTCAGTGAAACTGCCTTAAATATGGCTTTTACAAACATTATGGATGACTTTCACATTGGTCCCCATGTCGTTCAGTGGTTAACAACAGGATATTTACTTGTACTTGGGATTCTTGTGCCTGTAACTGCATTACTGCTCCAATGGTTTACTACCAAGCAACTATTTAGTGCCTCCCTCATTTTTTCAATCGTAGGGACCTTAGTAGGAGCTATGGCACCTAACTTTGCCATTCTTCTATTAGCACGTGTCATTCAGGCTATAGGAACAGGTCTATTACTACCGTTAATGACAAATGTTATTATGGTTATATACCCACCTCATAGACGCGGAACAATTATGGGGATGATGGGGCTTGTCATTATGTTTGCACCTGCTGTCGGTCCAACCCTATCAGGATTAATCGTAGACAGTCTGGGCTGGCAATCGATTTTCTGGCTATGCTTACCTTTGCTTATTTTTACATTCGTATATGGTCTCATCTATATGCAAAATGTATCAACCATCACAAAACCAAAAATAGATATTCTGTCTATTATTCTTTCATCCATTGGTTTTGGAGGAATCGTCTTTGGTTTCAGCAGTGCCGGGGAGGGTGCTGGCTCATGGAGCGACCCAGCTGTTCTTTTACCGATTATTGTTGGGGCACTCAGCCTTATCCTATTCTCTTTCCGCCAGTTTAAAATGGAACAGCCAATGCTTAATTTACGCGTATTTAAGTTCCCTATGTTCTCTATTGGACTTTTAATGGTATTCCTGGGTATGATGATCATCTTATCCTCATCCATTCTATTGCCTATGTACTTAAAGGGCGGAATGTTATTGTCAGCTTTTGCAGCCGGCCTTGTCTTATTGCCTGGCGGTATTGTGAATGGAATTATGTCACCAATTACGGGGAAATTATTTGATACCTTCGGGCCAAAATACTTGGTTATTCCCGGTTTTGTATTAACAACAATATTTACCTACTTATTTACTAATATAACAACCGAAACTACCCAATTAACGGTTATCATCTTGCACACATGCATGTTGATTGGGGTTGCCATGATTATGATGCCTTCGCAAACAAATGGGTTAAACCAGTTGCCAAGACAGTATTACCCTGATGGAGCTGCTGTCATGAATACACTTCAGCAAATTGCAGGGGCGATTGGGACAGCAGTTGCTGTTAGCATCATGTCAGCTGGCCAGGCAAGCTATTTGGCTACAGCTGATCCCAATAATCCGCTTGCTGCCTCTGAAGCTTTGACAGCCGGTGTGCAAAACGCCTTTCTATTTGCGTTGATTGCCTCCATAATCGGATTGGTAGTTTCTTTCTTCGTTAAGCGTGTAGATGTTTAAAAGTATATAGAATAAGAGGGTGGCAAAAATCATGCCACCCTCTTTTTTATTTATTAATCTAATAACATAACAAAATCTCTCTTGTAAACCCAATCTTCTTTGCTTCACATCGATCCTGTATAGTTAAGCCAGCTTCCTTGATCATGTCATCAATCCGTTCCCCTGTAACAATAACAATTCTGTCTGCAATGCGATTTGCATGCGTTAAAATTGATAATTGTTCTTTCGGGCTCGCTGTATGGCATAAATTATAGGGTAAATCAATGATAGCTGCATCATAATGGTCCGTAACTTCCTCAATTGCACCGATTGCTATATCACAGCTATATCCAAAATGAGCTACATTTTCTCTGGCACCAATAGCTGGCAATGGCTTGATATCACGTCCACAAATCGTAATCCCCATTGACAAGGCTTCCACCAGTACATTCCCAATTCCACAGCATGGGTCAATCGCTTTCACACCAACAGGGTTGGGAACCGCGATATTAGCAACAGCCCTTGCCATTCTAGTACTGAGAGCTGTCGAATACTCTCGTGGTTTCTTTTGATGATGCAACCAGACCGCTTCATTTTTTTCATAAATACCTACATACCATTTTCCGCCGCAAGTAATGATGCCAAGAACGATATCCGGCTTCTCCAAATCAGCTTCACCCTGGATTTTTAATCCTATTTCCCGTTCAATCTTTCTTCGGTGACTAAAGCTAACTTTATCCTCTAGATCATTTGTTTTCACAAAGATTGTTTTGAATGTCTGATCCGGAAAGGAAAGTTTGCCTGCCTTGTGATAAAGGGTCTCCAAACTATCCCCTTCGGTCAGGACCTCTATTCTTTCCCTAATAAAGGGGCTTCGGCTTGGATCGACTTTTCTTGTACTTTTAAAAACAAAATCATCAGGATTCATGTCAAACAACGCCCTGAATTCCATTTTGCATAAAGATTCTTCCTCTGAACTGCATGCATATGTGTATATAAAAATTGGCTCCACCAATCCCATTCTGTTGTATTCTCTTCAACAATCTATAAAAAGCTTATATCACTCTATTATAATGCATTTTTATAGGAAACTAAAATACCATCCATTATAGTTAAGAATATACCTCACCTGAAGGAGGCACCAAAAATGATTATTGAAATGGACGAAGAATCAAAAAAGTGGATTGTATCAAAAGGGGATCAAGTAACCATAAAAAATTTGGATGTTAAAGCTTGCTGTGCCCCCGGCGTTCAGGAACTTATAGCATTGCCCGGCAAACCTAAAACTCTAAATCATTATTCTCAAATCACATCCGATCAAGTATCATTTTATATTCATAAAAATGTGCGAAAAAAGGGGAAAGTGATTCTTACATTATCGGGCATTCCTTTCCTAAAATCCCTCTCCGTTAAGCTTCAATAATTCACTTTTAAACAATAAAAAAACAGGTAAAGGGGCCATTTATTACGACCCTTTACCTGTTTTTTTTACATTGTTTTCATCAATTCTTCCTCTGATTGTTTAACCAATTCTGCTTGTGGGATTTTGGATAGATTAACCCATTTTATGATGGAAGCCACCATAATCACGACACCTAACGCAAGCATGATAATGGATAGAACACCGTTCAATACATTATATCCACCTGCATCCGGATTCAAATAGACATTCTTAATCATCCAGAATCCACCCACATTAACCGTAACATATAGATACGCCAATGGGACTAAGCATGTCAGCATATACCAGCGTTTCTCTGCAATTTTTAAGACAACGGTAGCTCCGACAATCAGTCCGATTGACGCCATCAACTGGTTGGATACTCCAAACAGTGCCCAGACGGAACTGATATCTCCAGAGAATAATAGATATCCCCAAATAAAGCAGGCTAATGCACTGGCAAAAATATTAGCTCCCAGAGAATCTGTTCGTTTCAAAGGTTTAATAAAGTCTCCAAAGAAGTCCTGGATGAGATATCTGGCAACCCTGGTTCCTGAATCAATCGCTGTTAAAATAAATACCGCCTCAAACAGGATTACGAATTGATAAAAATAGGAAGCTAAGTGTTGGAAGAATGGTACACTGGTAAAGATTTCCGTCATACCAACAGCAAGTGTTACTGCTCCACCCGTTCTTCCTTCAAGGTCCATATCTACTGCTTCTTCCAATCTATCTAAATGGACTGTTTCCATTCCCAATGTTGAATAGACTTCAGGTGTAGAGTTAATCGCAAAATAATCTCCAGGTTGAAGGGCAACTGCAGCAATCAATGCCATAATAGCCACTAAACATTCTACTAGCATCGCACCAAAGGCTACACCTTTAATATCGCTCCAACGGCTGACCATTTTCGGAGTAGTACCTGATCCAACAAAAGCATGGAAACCTGAAATGGCACCACAGGCAATTGTGATTGAAATAAACGGCCATACTGGGCCGGCCACAATTGGACCTCCACCGTTAATGAAATCTGGAATAATAGCAGGAAACTCAACTGAAGGGTTAACGATAAATACACCAATGATAAGTGCCGCGAAAACTCCTATTTTCATAAATGTACTTAAATAATCACGTGGTGCAAGCAATAACCAAACAGGAAGTGCAGCAGCGAAAAAGGCATAGACTGGTAATATAATAGCAAGAGTGCTCTTTTCAAGCGTTAAGAAATCGCCTAACCATGTTCCCTGAATTTGTGGACCAAAGAAAATTGCTAGCATAATTAAGATAAATCCAACGGTCGTCGGGACTTTTAAATTCCCTGTCTTTTTATGATAGATTCCCACTAACATCGCAATCGGAATTGTAATCCCTACCGCAAATGTACCCCATGGGTTTCTTTCAAGTGCTCCAAGTACAACCAATGACAAACCTGCCATCGTAATTGTGATAATGAATAGCATGGCCAATCCTGTACAGAATCCTGCTACAGGTCCAAGTTCTTCTTTTGCTACCTCGGATAATGATTTACCATCGCGGCGCATAGAGGCAAAGAGCACTACTGTATCATGAACTGCTCCTCCAATTACTGCCCCAACCAATAGCCAAATCAGACCGGGTAAATAACCAAACTGAGCTGCCAAAATCGGACCAACCAATGGGCCTGCAGCAGCAATGGCTGCAAAATGGTGTCCAAATACTACCCATTTATTTGTTGGCACATAGTCCTGACCATCCTCAAGCTTTTCAGCTGGTGTTGGTTTATCATTGGATAATTTTAACACCTTGGCCGCCATAAATGTCCCATACAAACGATAGGCTATTAAAAGGATACAAATCGAACCAATAACAATTGTAATCGCATTCATTTTTGGTGTTCCCCCTTTTTTGCATACGTATTATATTTTCATATTATCAAATGAAAACACTTACACCTCATTTTCAAAATGAACCGCAAAATAAATGGGATGAATTACAACTTACAACTAATGAATAGCAAATCAATCCTATAATCCTAGTAATTGTTTCAGTTCCTTTACATAGGTTCGACTGACTGGAACCTCGGAACCATCCGACATACGTAAGTTATAGGTTGAATTAAACCATGGTAATATCTCCACGATATGATCGATATTCACAAGATAGCTCCGATGTACCCGAAAGAATTGTGTCCGGGGCAATTTTTTTTCTAATCCAATCAGTGCCTCACTTACTTTATAAAGATGATTAACAGCCCGGATTTTACACTTTCCTTCGTATGATTCTAGGAATACGATATCATTGCATGTAAGCAATATAATTTTTTCTTCTGTCATAACAGCTATTTTTCCCTTACATTGAAGATTACTGGTATCTACTTTTCCAGGCTCCTTTGTGTGTAAATGAAGCTTTTTAACTTTGTCCAGCATTTTATGAATACGTTCTTCACTGAACGGTTTCAAAAGATAATCTACCGCATTTACGTCAAAAGCCTGAAGAGCATACTCGTCATAGGCAGTCGCAAAAACGATAGCTGGAACCGGGTTCAGACCTTCTAGTTTAGCGGCTAAATGTAATCCGTTCTCTCCCGCTAATTCAATATCTAAGAAGACAATATCCGGCTTTAACAGTGGAATATCATGTAATGCATCATCTATACAATCACTCTCACCCAAGATCTCCACTTCTCTGCTTCTTGCTAGTAAATATTTCAATTCGTCCCTGGCTAATGGTTCATCATCCACTACATAGGCTCGTAGCATCCTGCTCGTCACCTCCTTTACTTTCCAGCGGGATTAAGATATTAACAGTGGTGCCCTCACCCACTTTGCTATCAACCTTAAAATGGGCTTGGTTATTATAAATACCTTTTAAGCGTTCACTAATATTAAAAATGGCTGTACCGTTTCCACCGGCTGACGGTACAACCTGCTTGCTCAGACTTTTCAACCTTTCTTCCACAATCCCCTGTCCATTATCCGCAACAATCATTCTCATATAATTGCCATGTGAGCACACTTGTATATTAATTTTCCCAAACTGTTTTCTTTGTGGAAATGCATAATGAATCGCATTCTCTACCAAAGGCTGCAATAAAAATGGGGGAATCAATACATTTTCTAATCCATTCTCTATATCAAAATTAACTTCATATTTATGAGGAAAACGTGTTTGCTCTAAAGATAAATAGGCTTTCACATTTTCCAGCTCTTTTTCTAACGGGATCAGCAACTGTCTGGCTCCCTGTAAATTGCCTCGAAAAAATAAACTTAATTCCAATAGTAGTTTACGAGCTTTATCAGGATCAGTCCGGCATAAGGCAGATATCGTATTTAAACTATTAAATAAGAAGTGTGGATGAATCTGAGCCTGCAGGGCTTTTATCTCAGCATCCTTTAAAAGCCTCGCCTGCCTTTCCGCTTCTGCCAGCTCAAGCTGAGTTGAAAATAAATTAGCCAGCCCCTCTGCTAACTGCTGCTGAACTCTGTCTAATTTATCCGGCTTTGTATAATACAATTTTAAAGTTCCAGAGATTTCCCCCTTCACTTTTAAAGGGAGGACGATGGCAGCTACGAGCGGACAGTCCTTATGCCTGCACTCGATTTCCTCCTTCGATTTGGCTATTGAAACATATCCTGATTCAAGTACTTTTTTAGTCAGCCCAGTACTCGGCTTCACGCCAGGTTTATGATGATCGGAGGCTGCCCCCAAATGTGCAAGAACCAAATGTTCATCCGTGATAGAGACAGCATCTGCATCGGTTAAATTAAGCATAATTTTTGATATTTCTTTGCATGATTGGGTGTTTAAGCCCTGTCGAAAATGCGGAAGAGTCTGGTCCGCAATTAAAAATGCCTGATTGGTTTGATTCGCACGCGCTATCTCCCCATCACGTTTTATAGACTGAACGATCAGCATAAATAATAGTGTTCCGAATCCATTCATGGTGATCATTGGTAAACCGATAAACTGCACGAGGCTCCATGCATGCTCAAGAGGTTTGGCAGTCGCAAGGATAATCACCATTTGCAAAGCTTCGAGGGACATCCCAATTCCTGCAGCAAACAAAGGAGTTATCTGACCCCCGCTCCTTTTTCTTCTGTTGCCTATATACCCTGCCAATATTCCGGCCAGGATGGTAGAAAGGGCGCAGGAAAAGGCTGTAAACCCTCCCAATGTATAACGGTGTATACCGGCTATCAGACCAGCTCCTCCTCCAACAACGGGACCTCCCAATAATCCGCCTATCACAACACCCATCACTCTTGTATTAGCAATGGCACTATCTTCTCCAATAGCTGAAAGCCATCTATTCTCTTCAACCATAGAATGATAAACTTCTATTCCAGTATAATTACTAATAATCCCAAACATGCCGAATAATAGAAATAATTTCAACTGCTCATTTAGATTATGGTCTGGGTGAATGATTTGGCGAAAGGAATTCATTTTAGAAATTAAAAAGGCTACAATGACAATAATGCCTACCTTTTCAAGCATAATTGGGACTAAATCTAACATAGCCATCTCCCCTGGTTAGCGAACTTTCCATCCTCTTCTATAATTGTTAATTCTCCCTTTATTATATTTGAAAAATTAAGAAAAACAAAAAGATAGCCCTTTCATTACTATTGTTATATTAAATGCACACTTCTATTATAGATTCATCCTTTAAATCCCTTGACACAGTTTACAATGAAATTATATTCTTGACTCTGTGACTCTATTAAAATTCATTTTTATTCACAGCTCTGCTCTCCGTTTTGCAATAGCAGCAGTAACGTCTTCTCACTTGAGTAAACGATTTTGTATGTCTTGTTATACGGGGTTCAGAAAGCTTATTAAACTTCAACAAGGAGAATCGTTATGTGGTTTATTTTTTCACTACTAACAGCTTTAGCATGGGGTGGTGCTGACCTATTTTATAAAAAGGGATCAGACAGCAACGACAAGTACAGCCATATTAAAATTATCATCATGGTTGGTCTTGTCATGGGAATTCATGCAACAGCCTATATGATTATAAAAGATATACAGTTCAATCCAATGGAGATGATTCATTATTTACCAGTATCTTCTTTATACATCCTTTCCATGGCATTTGGGTATATTGGTTTGCGCTATATTGAATTGTCTATCGCCTCACCAATACAGAATTCCTCAGGTGTCGTAACAAGCATTCTGCTCTTCATCTTTTTCACTCATGAGCTAAGTATCATTGAAGTACTTGGGATTATCATCATCACTCTTGGGATTGTGGGGATAGCCGTTCTGGAAAAAAGAGCAGAAGATGAAGCTCGTCGACTGAATTCTGAGCATATCGATAAAAAATACCAAATTGGTTTCTTGGCTATTATCTTCCCAATTTTATATTGCATTATTGATGGACTTGCTACATTTGCGGATGCCATCTATCTGGATGAATTGAATCTAATCAGCGAAAATTCAGCTTTACTTGCGTATGAATATACCTTTTTCCTATGCGCTGCCGTATGTTTTATCTATCTTCGCTTTATAAAGAAGGAATCCTTCCATGTATTTAAAGAGCGCGATAAAGGGATAGCAGCTATTTTGGAAACGATTGGTCAATTTTTCTACGTATTTGCCATGGCATCAGGCTATGCAATTATCGCAGCACCATTGATTGCTTCTTACAGTATCTTTTCAATTATCCTGTCACGAATCTTCCTAAAAGAGAAGCTGACTAAAAAACAATACATGATCATCGCAGTTGTTATCTTCGGTATTATCCTGCTGGGGATAGCGGATGAACTCTAAATTTGAATTTGCCTTTTAATAATGTAGATTAAAGACCAAATCCCTTATGGATTTGGTCTTTTTTTCAGAATGAATTGTGCTACTGCTAAGATAAACATGAAAAAGAGAGCTCTCGATTCTGGCCTTCCCCTTAACCTCATTGCCATGCTTATATTTCTAAAGGAAAAAACAAAAAAAGAGAGATACCTAGTACCTTTCTTTACTATTTAATACTTATAGTATGGTTTATCAGAACTGAAGCTTGTTTAGTATCATTAATTGATTGTTCAAAAGCATATGGATTATATATATTTCAAGTAAATCTTGGGCTCTTCCATATGCTTCAACAAATCATTTAATTACATGTACTTAGTTTGACAACATAATAATTTAGTGATAGCATTTTTTTCATAATATTTTTTCAGAATTATGTTAATAAGTTAACATAATCTAATAATTGATAATTTAATATAGCACGCTTTGATCGCTGTGGATAAAACTATGGCGGGAGCAGCTTCTGGAGAGACTGTATTTATACAGCGCCGAAGGATTCACAATCTCAGGCAAAAGGACAGAATGGTAACGATTTTTGTTATTCTTGCCCTTTTAGAGATTGGAGACAACCAATCTCTTTTTTTATTGTCAAATATCAATAGTGAGGTGAGACATAGTATCTAAATAAAGCGAGAAAAATGATAAATATCTATTTTACTAGGTGCCTGTTTTAGACATCTAAGATTAAACGGGGGCATGCAACTTGGCTAAGCAAGAGTTAAAAAGGGATTTAAAAAATCGTCATGTACAATTAATAGCAATTGGGGGCACAATTGGAACCGGCTTATTTTTAGGCTCCGGAAAATCCATTCATTTAGCCGGTCCATCCATCTTATTTTCTTATCTGATTATCGGAGTAGCTCTATTTTTTGTTATGAGAGCACTGGGTGAATTACTTTTATCCAATACAAATCATACATCATTTATCGATTTCGCAGCTGAATATTTGGGTCCATGGGCTGGATTTGTGACTGGCTGGACGTATTGGTTCTGCTGGATTATGACAGCCATGGCTGATATTATCGCTGTTGGTTTATATACACAATACTGGTTTGATATCCCGCAATGGGTGCCTGCCATCATCTGTTTAGTAATTCTATTAGGATTAAATCTATTAACCGTCAAACTGTTTGGTGAGTTGGAATTCTGGTTTGCGATTATTAAAGTCGTCACTATTGTTGCACTAATTGTCGTAGGAATCGTACTGCTTGTGATTGGATTTGAAACAGATAGCGGAACTGTTTCTGTTTCTAACCTTTGGAATCATGGCGGCATGTTCCCGAATGGAATATCAGGGTTCTTACTATCACTGCAAATGGTTGTCTTCTCCTTCGTCGGAGTTGAACTTATTGGTGTATCTGCTGCTGAAACAGCTAATCCACGAAAAAACATTCCATCTGCTATCAACAAAATACCGGTACGGATTTTACTGTTTTATGTAGGTGCCTTATTTGTTATTTTATGCATCAATCCTTGGGATCAATTAAGTGCGACAAGCAGCCCATTTGTAGGTGTCTTCGCCTTAATCGGGATTCCAATGGCGGCAGGTATTATCAACTTTGTTGTATTAACATCGGCAGCCTCTGCTGCAAACAGCGGTTTATTCTCAACCAGCCGGATAATGTACAACTTAAGCAATCATAATGAAGCACCAAAAAAACTTGGCAAATTAAATAAACACCATGTACCGAGCAATGCATTATTAACTTCTACTATTGTAGTTTCTGTCGGTGCACTGCTTAGCAAGCTGATACCAGAGCAGGCCTTTACAATCGTCACAACAATCAGCGCCATCTGTTTCATTTGGGTATGGAGCATTATTTTAATCTCGCATATCAAATATGTAAAAACAAGACCTGATTTAAGAGCTAAATCTACATTCAAAGCTCCATTAACACCAGCTATAAATTATGTAATCCTAGGTATGTTTGCTTTCATACTGATTGTAATGCTCATTGCTGCGGAAACACGCTTAGCAATGCTGCTTACACCATTATGGTTTGTCTTATTGTTCATTTTATATAACTATCATAAAAAGAAGAGATTATGATAATAGAGCAAAAGCAAAAATAATAATGCACTCCAGTTGTTAGATTACACTTAACAATTGGAGTGCATTTTTTTTCTATAGTATTCTGCTTGAGGTTTATTACTTAAGGTTATTGATTGGAATTATTCGTGTTTGTGCATATCGATGACCATACGGCCCTGGATTTTACCTGCTTCCATTTCTTCAAAAATATCATTTACTTCATGCAAGCATCTTGTTTCAACGATTGGCACTACTTTGCCCTCTGCTCCAAATTGGAAAGCCTCTTCTAAATCCTTACGTGTACCAACTAAGGAACCAACGATTTGAATACCATCCAATACGGTTTTCACGATAGCCAAATCCATTGTTTCAGGAGGTAATCCTACTGCAACAACTTTAGCAGTGGCACGAACAGAGTTAACAGCCTGGTTAAAGGCAACTTTGGAAACAGCTGTAACAACTGCAGCATGAGCTCCTCCAACTTTCTCCTGAATCCACTCACCTGCATCTCCATCTGTTAATGGGTTACATACAAGATCTGCTCCTACTTCTTTGGACAATGCCAATTTATCATCATTAATATCCACTGCAATTACTTTTGCATTGAATACATTTTTCGCATATTGGATCGCAAGGTTACCTAATCCACCACAGCCATAGATAGCAATCCATTGACCAGGTTTAATATCAGAAACTTTAATTGCTTTGTAGCAAGTTACCCCTGCACATGTAATACTGCTCGCTTGAGCTGGATCAAGACCTTCAGGTACTTTAACCGCATAGTCCGCTTCTACGATACATTGCTCAGCCATTGCTCCATCAACCGTGAAGCCGGCGTTTTGTACGCTGCGGCAGAAGGTTTCATTTCCCGTCACACAGTATTCGCAAGTTCCGCATCCCTTAAAGAACCAGGCAATGCTGACACGATCTCCTACTTTTAAACTTGTAACGTCGTCTGCAATTTCTTTCACAATGCCGATTCCTTCATGTCCAGGAATTCTTCCCGGAACTGCACCGAAATCACCTTTTGCTACGTGCAAGTCTGTATGACATACTCCGCAATATTCTACATCAACTAAAGCTTGACCGGGTTTTAACTTAGGAAGCTCCTTTTCAACTAATTCTACTTTACCAGGATTCTTTGCACTCACTACAGCTGCTTTCATTCCAATCAATCCTCCGTATGTATATTAACTTGCTCAATGTTTCACATACTTATTATAATTATAATAGTTAGCAAAGTAAATACATATTGAACGATTTTATATATTCAGATTATTAAAATATATACATCTCCAACTAACTTCCACAAATACGACTAAATTACGTGTTTTAGCAGAATTGTATACTCAGAAATGTATAATACACCTCAAAATTCAATACACCACGTGTTGCTTTCTTACTAATAAATCCATAAACACTAAAATGGCCATTCCATTTGAAGAGAAGGCCATTTTAGTTTCTATATATGATTATCATATTTGCATTTGTACAATGATTATTCAGCTTTTACTAATATTTTAATATGATTTCGTTCGTTTAATAAACCTTCAAAGCCTTCTTCAATCACATCATCCAACTTAATTCGTTTGGTAACGAGTTTGTCAGCTGGGAAGTAGCCCTGAGCCATTAAATTGATAACAGCAGGAAATATATCACGGTATCCAATAATACCGTTGATTGTACGTTCTTTCATAACAATATCGTTTGGATGAATAGACGCTTCTTTTTCAAAAATACTAACAATCATCGTTTCACCATTAAATTTAGTTGAATGAATAGCTTGTTTTAAAACAATCGGTACTCCTGTTACTTCATATGAAACGTCAACACCGCCATTTGTCAATTTAGTTAATTGTTCAACGACATCACCCTGATTCGGATCAATAGCAATAGCACCAAGTTCTTCTGCTTTTTGCCTGCGTTGTTCTGATAATTCTACTGCATAAATTTCAGCCGCACCAGCTGCTTTTAACGCTTCAATAACTAATAAACCAATTGGTCCTGTTCCAAATACCGCTGCTTTATCGCCAACTTTAAGTTTACTTTGTTTAACAGCGTGTACAGCAACAGCTGAAGGTTCTACGAGTGCCCCTTGTTCAAATGAAACATTTTCAGGCAGCTTATGTAACATATGTTCCGGTATAGAAGCGTATTCAGAGAATCCTCCACCGCCTCCTGCTAAACCATAAAAGCCCATTAGCTCACATAGATTATATTTTCCTTGTTTACAAGCTTCGCATTTTCCACAGGAGTAGACGGGCTCAACTGTAACACGGTCACCAACTTGGACTCTGGTTACGCCTTCGCCAACCTCTACAACTTGTCCAGAAAATTCATGTCCCATTACAATCGGAGCTTTCTCCTTACTCAATGGGTGTGGCTCTTCGGTTGGGATAAAAATTGGACCGGCTGTATATTCGTGTAAGTCACTTCCACAAATACCGCACCATTCAACTTTAATTTTTGCTTCTCCCTTTTTGGCAGTAGGTTCCTCTAAATTGTCTAACCTTAAATCTTTAGCATTGTACCATCTGAGTGCTTTCATATTGGTCATCTCCTAAAATTTTGTTAGAAACGCATAATACAGAACACTTTTATTATATCATTATATCGATTGACAACAAATTTATTAACTGATTAATCTGAATTATATTTGTTTTTATGACAAACACTTGAACAATAGAAAGGTAATCTTAATAACCCCTAAAAATATCTTAGTCATATATTTGTGTAAAATAACTTAAATATTAAAGGATGACTCCATCACTAAGAGCCATCCTTTAATTCACTAAAAACCAAGTTTTAATTAAAATCCTGCTTACGCTTCAATTCTTTTGCTTAAAAACAACTTAACTTCATCCATACTTGGATAAGAATTCTGTGTACCACGTTTTGTGACACTTAATGCTGCAAAGGCATTAGCCATTTTTATCGATTGGACAATATCCCCATTCTGAATATAATTATAGGCGAAACAGCCGATGAATGCGTCTCCGGCCCCCGTTGTGTCTACAGCATCAACCTTGAATGAATCAACGATTTGCGTTCCTCTATCGGTTATCCACATCACGCCTCGGCTTCCCATCGTCACGATAACATTTTTAACTCCTTTATCTATCAGGCTGACTGCAGCAGCTTTAATTTGCTCAATCGTTGAAACAGGCATGCCAGTCAAGATATCCAGTTCACTTTCATTGGGAACAAAAAAGTCACATTTGCATACATAATTGAAATCCAAATTTTTGGTAGCAGGAGCAGGATTCAGAATAACAGGAATCCCATGCTCGTTCCCAAATTCTATCGCCCGATAAACGGTTTCGAGCGCGATTTCTAACTGAAGAATAATTAAAGAACATATCTTGAGCTTTTCGGCCGCTTTATCGACATCCTCAGGTAAAAGGTACTGATTGGCCCCTTTAATGATTAAAATACGATTTTTGGAATCCGAATCTACAAAGATTGGTGCGACCCCGCTGCTGCTTCCGGGGACCTTATTCGTAAATTCTGTATCAATTCCATAGCGTTTAAGATTTTGAATGGTGTTATCTGCAAAAATGTCATCGCCTACCTTCGTAACCATCATGACCTTGGAGCCCAGTTTTGCAGCTGCCACTGCCTGGTTGGCCCCTTTTCCTCCACACCCCATTGAAAAGCTAGGTGCTTCAAGTGTTTCTCCCTCTTCTGGCATTCTATCAATATAGGAAATTAGATCGACCATATTGGATCCTATCACCGCAATATCCATGCTATTACCACCTTATTTTTCTCTTGCCGACTGAATTAAATATAGATCATTTTTTTTTTGCAGCGCTGCATTTCGGCAGAATAAGAGCGCCCGTATCTGTTGGTTGCTGTTAGTAAAATTAAACAGCCTGTCTCCAATCTCTTGTTCCATTCATGGGTGAATAATTCTCTTTAGATGTAATAGATAACCTGCAAAATTTATCTATCTAGTAACGAGTAATGGAAGACACATTTTTTTCCTATTTCTATACTACACTTATACATCATATTTCTCCTATATTCACAGTCATATTATTTGAAATTTTATTAAATTAGACAAATAATAGTATAGAAAACGCTTCACTGGTGTATTTTTATTCCAAAGTGGCATCAAAACTTTATATTTAAGAGTTTTCAATACGAACATAGGGGAGATATCAACATGATTTATGCAAATCCAAATACAGAAGGCGCAGTTGTGCATTTCAAAGAGAAATACGATAACTTTATCGGCGGAAAATGGGTCGCACCTGTTAAAGGTCAATACTTTGAAAATAAATCTCCGGTAACCGGAGAAGTTTTTACAAAGGCTGCTCGTTCTTCTGCTGAAGATATTGAATTAGCATTAGATGCGGCACATGCAGCAAAAGAAGCTTGGGGGAAAACTTCTACTGCTGAACGTGCACGTATTTTAAATAAAATTGCAGATCGTTTAGAAGAAAACCTGGAAATGCTCGCTGTAGCTGAGACTTGGGATAACGGGAAAGCAGTACGTGAAACATTGAATGCTGATGTTCCTTTGGCAATTGATCACTTCCGTTATTTCGCAAGTGCCATTCGTACACAAGAAGGAAGAACTACTCAATTAGATAATGATACAGTAGCTTACCACTTCCAAGAACCACTTGGTGTTGTTGGTCAAATCATTCCTTGGAATTTCCCAATTCTAATGGCTGTCTGGAAGATTGCCCCGGCATTAGCAGCAGGTAACTGCATCGTATTAAAACCAGCTGAACAAACTCCTGCATCCATTATGGTTCTTGTTGAGTTAATTCAGGATATACTCCCAGCGGGTGTTCTGAACATCGTAAATGGTTTTGGTATTGAAGTAGGAAAACCACTTGCAACAAATCCACGTATTGCGAAGATTGCCTTTACTGGTTCTACAGCAGTGGGACGCCAAATAATGCAATATGCTACTGAAAACATTATTCCTGTCACATTGGAGCTTGGCGGTAAATCACCTAACGTATTCTTTGAAGATGTAATAGACAAAGATGATGAATTTTTAAATAAAGCAATCGAAGGCTTAGTGATGTTTGCTCTAAACTCCGGTGAAATTTGCACATGCCCTTCCCGTGCATTAATCCAGGAATCAATCTATGATAAATTTATGGAACGTGCATTAGAGCGTGTGAAAGCTATTAAGATTGGCAACCCACTTGACACAGAAGTTATGATGGGCGCACAGGCTTCAAATGAACAAAAAGAAAAAATCTTATCCTACATTAAACTCGGCAAAGAAGAAGGTGCTGAATGTTTAATTGGCGGAGAAGAAAATGACCTTGGTGAAGACCTTAAAAATGGTAACTATATTAAACCGACTGTTTTCAAAGGTCATAACAAAATGCGTATATTCCAGGAAGAAATCTTTGGTCCAGTTCTTAGTGTAACGACTTTCAAAGATTTTGACGAAGCAATGGAAATTGCAAATGATACCTTGTACGGATTAGGTGCCGGTGTATGGTCCCGCAGTGGAGATCTTGCTTACCGTGCCGGCCGTGCGATACAAGCTGGTCGTGTATGGACAAACACATATCATCAATATCCAGCAGGTGCTGCTTTCGGCGGTTACAAATTATCCGGTATCGGCCGTGAAAACCATGCTATGATGTTAGATCATTACCAACAAACAAAATGTTTGTTAGTAAGCTATGATAAAAATGCTCAAGGTTTCTTCTAAAAGGAGTGACTCTAAAATGGTAGAACGTGTCGTAGCAACCGAAGAGGCACTTCAATTAATAGATTCATTAAAAAGAACTCACGGCTCTATTATGTTTTACCAATCCGGAGGCTGCTGTGATGGATCTGCTCCCATGTGTTATAAGGAAGATGATTTTAAAACGGGGGATTCTGATGTATACCTCGGTTCCATTGGAGGAGCACCGTTTTATATCCATAAGATGCAATATGAGTACTGGAAACATACTCAATTGATCCTAGATGCTACTGATGGAAGAGGAGCAGCCTTTTCACTTGATAGTATAGAAGATTGTCATTTCATTACGAAATCACGAGTATTCTCTGATGAAGAATATGCAAAACTAAAAAATCAAATAGAAGCCTAAATAAAAATGCCCCAAAGTTATCAATAACTTTGGGGCATTTTCTATTAAACATTATTTATTCTTCTTTATTTATCACACATAATCTAACATTTTTCGACATATTTCTATTAAATAAACAAAATTATAGTCTCTCAATTTTGATTTTTTAGTTAATCTAAAATAAAATGGTATATTGTACTACATCATGCTAAAGGAGAGAGAATTTTTGGTTAAATTAAACAAACAGTCGGGTGTTCCAGGCATTCCGAACACAGGTTTTTTCGGACACCCTAAAGGACTTTTCACATTATTTTTCACAGAGTTTTGGGAACGTTTTTCGTATTATGGAATGCGGGCCATCCTGGTCCTCTACTTATACGCTGAAGTTAGCAAGGGCGGACTGGGGTTTGATCAAACCACAGCCATGTCAATTGCTGCAATCTATGGATCTTTAGTCTATCTATCAGGTATTATCGGTGGATGGGTTGCAGACCGTTTACTTGGGACAAGCAGAACCGTATTCTACGGTGGAGTTTTTATTATGCTTGGTCATGTTGTTCTGGCATTACCGCTCGGGGCTGAAGCCTTTTTTGCCAGTATGTTCTTAATTATCATTGGTACCGGATTGCTAAAACCGAACATTTCCAGTGTTGTTGGTGACTTATATACAAAGGCCGACAATCGCCGGGACTCAGGATTCAGTATCTTCTATATGGGGATTAATTTAGGTGCTTTTATAGCTCCATTTGTTGTAGAAGGATTACGCGGGCATTACGATAGCTACCATGCAGGTTTTTCAGCTGCTGCTGTAGGTATGTTTCTTGGATTAATCGTATTTGTTATTACGAAAAAGAAAAATCTGGGCACCATTGGAACACAGCCACCTAATCCATTAAGCCCTGAAGGCAAAAAGAAATTTGCTCTTTATTTTGGGGTAACAATTGCTCTATTAATTGTCCTTTTCTATGCTCTGATTACAATCGGTTGGCTAACCATTGATCGATTTGTTTTACTCGTAACTATTTTGGCAGTTATTATACCAGTCGTTTACTTTGTTTGGATGTACAAAAGCTCTAAAACAACTGCAGAAGAACAATCAAGATTACTTGCCTATATTCCATTATTCCTGTCAGCAGTTATCTTCTGGGCTATTTATGAACAAGGCTCTAATTTACTGAATATTTATGCTTTAGAACGGACTAATTTAACATTGTTAGGCTTTAAAATCGCACCTGGTGTGCTACAGGCAATGCCTGCCCTCTTCGTGATCATCTTTGCACCAGTTGCAGCTTGGTTATGGATGAAGCTTGGGGATAGACAGCCTTCAACTTCCAGAAAATTTTCAATTGGCTTGCTATTAGCAGGTCTATCATTCATTGTGATGCTTGTACCAGGATACTTAAGTGGCGGTGACTCACTTGTTAGTCCTTATTGGCTCATATTGAGCTACCTAATCGTCACACTTGGAGAGCTTTGTCTATCTCCTGTTGGTTTATCTGCTACAACTAAATTGGCACCTGCTGCATTCTCCGCTCAAACGATGAGCCTATGGTTCCTCGCAAGCGCAGTTGCACAGGCTATAAATGCACAGCTTGTAAAACTTTATAGTACGGAAACGGAACTCCTGTATTTTGGATTAATTGGTGGATTCGCAATTCTATGTTCAATTATTATTTACTTCATCTCACCAACCATCCAAAAATACATGAGAGGCGTTAAATAAGGAAAAAAGATGCCCCTGGTTTTAAAACCGGGGGCATCTTTATGTTCTGAATGTTCTCTGCTATCAGGCAGCGAACAGACAATCACTTTAGCGCTCTCTGTTCACCATATAATTCAATAAGTGCTTTAAAAATGAACTCTTCGGTGAAATCTGTACAATAGCTTCCATAGCATAGCAGTAATGATCCCACATTACTTTACGAGCACCCTCCCTGCCAAGAACTGATACAAATGTAGAATTATTATTCTCTTTGTCCTGTCCGACTGGTTTTCCAAGTAAAAGGTCATCCCCCTCCAGATCAAGCAAGTCATCTTTAATTTGAAATGCGATTCCGGCATGATGGGCGAATTTTTTTAACTTCTCTATCTCGGATTCCCCTACTTGAGCAAGAATGGCAGGCATAATGAGTGATGCCTCAAATGCGATTCCTGTTTTGTAGAAGGAAAGCGTGTTTAATTCCTCTAAAGTCAGCATTTTCCCTTTCGATTCCAAGTCCATTGCCTGCCCTCTGCACATATCCATGGCTACCTGGGATGAATATCGAATTAACTGTAGAACAGACGCAGCATCAAACTGTTTCAGTGATGCTTGTTCCTTCATAGCATTCTGAATAAGATATACTGAAGTTATTTCTGCTATTCCTGTATTATGGACCGTATGCAAGGTAGCACGGCCTCTTCGAATAGGCGCATTATCCTGAGATGGCAGATCATCGAGAATAAGAGATGCCGTATGCATATATTCCAGGGATTTAAGAAGCGGCACAATCGCTGTAGAATCCAGCCCATACTCCCTGACTCCCATCATCCAGGTCACGATTGGCCTTAGCCTCTTTCCATCACCTTCAAGACTGTAATTTGCCGCATCAATGATTGGATCATTCGTCAAAAGTGTAGATTCTAGTTGATTAATAGGCAGATATTGATTAATCTCCTGACGAATGCTCTTTATTGTGTTAGCAAATTCGCTTTCCTCTTGACGATCCTTTCTCAGATTGGAAAGGATATGATCTCGGAGCAATTTATCAAAGAAATCCACATCATCTGCTTTCTGAACCATCGTTTGGATAAGGCGATTAAATGTCGGCATATTTGCTGTTAATAAATTCATCAATTCATCATACTGCTTAGTACCTAATCGTTCTTTATTTCTTTTTAGGCCATTAATTGCTCGATCTAGTATGACCTCACAAGCATGTGGATCAGAATCATATACATGATGAATCAAGTTGAAAATAACCGTCCAATATAATTCGAATGGGTTAATAAGGTCAGGACGCTTATCATGATAGGTTAGATAATACGTATATGGAGTGACCGCTCCTGCATCCATATCATCAAATAAATCCGCAAAGTCATCTGCCAATTGATTGTATATTCCATAGTAAAACGTGCGTTTGTTAAACCCTTCATCCTCTGGTGCACTAATAACAGAACGAACGATCAATCGTGAAGATGATGATTTTAATATGATTGGAATAAACAAATCTTCATTGGTGTAATGTTCATTTGTTAACTCTTTAACTCGGTCTACTTCCTGTGAATGAAAAAACACATACGCCTGGTCGAAAAATATCCTGGAATTTTCAGGGCTTTGGCAACCTTTAATATACTCGAATGCTTCCTTCAGTTCTGAATGAATAAACCGGATAAGTTCTTCATTTTTACCAGACCACTCGTCTATTTCTGGGACTGTCCCATTTATAAGCGTCATTCTAATGATAGTTGAAAACTGCTTTTTCTCCTCATCGGATAAAACATTTGCATCTAGTAAATCATCTATAAAAGGATAGGTCAGACCATAGGAATATCCTAGCCGAATGGCTTCATCAAGTTTCTGTGCCCGTTCCTCCGGGGAAATATCAGAGCCCATCTCTTCCCTAACGTGCATCATAACTCCACCTATGATTTTGATTAATTTACGTTGGGCATTTTCGGCATCCATTCCATTCGGTATAGAGGATGACACGATTCTTAGCTTGTCGAATAGCCAGATGATTGTTGACTCGATATTCTCCTTTTGACCCCATCTGTACAAACCGTGTGTACTAAACAAATCAAACTCACTAGCTTCTTCAAATTTATCTGTAACTATTTGAGAGATGAGCGTATCCACGACTTGTTTGATTTTAGTTTGTGTTTCAGGCTTGTCCAAGGCTTTGCCCAAATCTCTCAGATAGATATATGAAATACTTCGATGAAGATACTGCTCCAGTTTCCCTCTCTTATTCAACCAGCTTATATACTGATGATACTCCTTATTTGTTGTTTTTTTATTTTTATGAGCAAAAAGGGAAGCTAAGGATCGATGACGAATATGATTCTGCTTCCACGATTGAATATCTTTCGTTAATGCATCGATATAGCTCTTTTCAATCACCTGCGCACGCAAGGATTCAAAATACTTTTCAGCCTTCTCTTCAGCCAATACATAACATTTATCACTATTATTTATGACCTTCTCATTCATAAGTTCAACTACCTCTTGTTTTCTTTTGGTTATACAATTTCCTACTCACTTAATACAAAAGTACCATCTTTATAAGCATAAAGCTAAAATAAACAATGTGGTATTTTTGACCTATTTCTCACTGAACGATTATCGCCCCTGACCAACGACTTATTTATATACTCGTCAGGAAAACATACCTTTACTAACTATAAAAATCCCCCTTCAAACTTTGAAAGAGGATTTCTCATGCATGTTTTATAAATAACATTTAATTGATTTTTCAATCCAATAGGTAAATATCGTATTTGGACATCTTTTTTCAAATAATTTCATTTTTAAATACATATCAATCCCATCTGAAACATCATGCCATAAATCCGTAAAAACAAAATCAAATTGACCCTTTGCCATAGATTTTTGAGCATATTCAAAGGCATTAGCTTTAATGATCTTAATCTTTTGATGGTTTTTGAATTGCGGCAATATATACGTTTGGAACAAGTTAATAACGTCTTCATTCATTTCGACTACCGTGATGCTATCAACATTTTCTTTTTCAGAAATCATATAGGTATAATAGCCAAGTCCCAACCCATATGTAAGTACATTTCCAAACGCCTGTTCAATCGGTTCTTTCATGGTTTCAATTTCATTAGGCGTTACTGTCATCCATATTCTTCCGTTTTCCAAAATAGCTGGATACTCAAATTCTGTTTCAAAAAAACCAATTTGCGGGATTTGCCTGCCTTCTTTTGTTTTGACAATATCATTGCATACAAAGCCCTCAAACGGTTTATACTTTTCATATTTCAGTTCACTATTACCAATCTTCAACGTTGGGATCTTGATATTCTTATAATAAGTGTTTTCGTAAAATTCCTTTTCATCCAGTTTAAAAAACATTCCATTAAAGTAATTGTTGAATAGATTCTTATCATCCATCTTATCCACAATATCCAATCCAAAAGCAGACGCTAAAATGACCGCAAACGCATGCTCATAAGATACTCCAAACTGAACAATCTCTTTTATCTCTTCCCCATCAACAAAATCGGGCGCCTTATTTAAATAATTGCTTAGCAATGCGAACACTTTATAATTATCTTCTTTTACTCCATCATTCGGTTTCATTTCTTCACCTGTATTCATTGAGTTATAGTAAAATAATAGCGAAAAAATCGAGATGGAGCAATGAAACTGGAATTCCTCTTAAGTAAAACAGGCACTTCAGATAAATGAATGAATAAAAAAGTCCCTGATTCCAGTATAGAAATCAGGGACAGCTTACTGTATAGCTTTGCTGTAATTCGATTAGCAATTAATTATGTTACTTACTATGCACTTTTCGCCTTAGCTTGTTTACTTTCTCCAATTTTTTCTATATCCTCTAAACTGCGACCGCGAGTTTCAGGAACGCATGTCCGTATAAATAGGACTCCCAGTAAACAAATACCGCCGAAGATGGCAAAAACAGCTTCTTGAGGCATAAAAGCAATCATGATTGGGAAAAGCAATCCGACCAAGAAAGAACCAATCCAGTTAAATGATGAAGCTAATCCTGACGCACGTCCGCGAATGGCTAGCGGGAATATTTCTCCAACTATGACCCAAGTTAAAGGAGCCCATGTGAATGAATAAAACGCAACATAGATACTTAGAAAAACAACCATCATCATCGGATTCACATTAGGAATTAGTATGTTTAAGATGGCAGGAAAAATAAAGGAGAGTCCCATAATGGTTCCGCCAACTGTTAATAAAGTACGGCGCTTAAATTTATCAGCAATGACCAGGAATACTAATGAACCTATTACGAGGATAATCCCCTGAATGATTGGCCACATCAACGCGGAACTGGCTGCATGACCCGTAGCATTTTCCACAATCAAAGGAATGTAATAGAAGATGGCATTTGCACCCTGGAATTGTTGAAAAGCTGCTACACCTACACCCGCAAAGACCAAGTAACGGTATTTACCACTTAAGAGAGTTCCCCAAGACGTTTTCTGACTTACCGTTTTTTCTTCTTTTGCAGCTTCTTGAATTTGTTTTATTTCAGCATCAATATCTTTTTTATTTGAACGAATATAGCCCAATACCTTACGAGCTTCATCAAATTTATTATTCTTAATTAAAAATCTTGGTGATTCAGGTAACTTTAACATTCCAAAAAATAAGATGATAGCAGGTACTGCAGCCAAACCAAGCATCATCCGCCATGCCATAGTTTCTGGCAGGTCTTTCAATAGATAATCAACAATGTATGAGAGCAACATCCCAGAAACGATCATGGTTTGATTTATTCCTGACAGACGACCGCGCAATTTTGCAGGCGCCATTTCCGACATATAGGCTGGAACCAACGCAGAGGCAGCCCCAACAGCTAGTCCTAGAAACATCCGTGATACAATCAAAAATAGTATTCCATCATGGGGGGCTATGCCTGACAATATGGATCCCACAACAAAAATGACAGCAGATATTAAAATCATTTTACGTCGTCCTAAACGGTCAGACAGCTGACCAGCTACGACACCTCCAAAAATAGCTCCAAACATTACCGAAGAGGTAATCCAACCAATAGCGGTAGCTCTTCCTTCGAGGCTCCAATCACTTTCTAAAAAAGGTAATGCTCCCGTCATAACACCTATATCATAACCAAAAAGAATGCCGGCAAAAGCTCCAAAGAAATAAATAAAGCGACTTGATATTTTCTTTTCATTAACCATGAATGTTCCCTCCACAAGGTGCAAAAATATATTGCTAGAAATCCTACCACTAAGACTATTAATAGCCTTAACATATATAAAAGCGTTTTCAAGTCCTGCAAAATTGCTATAATACCAGTAAGTTTTTAATAGAATATTTACGTTCATAGCTTGTCTTACATGATAGTAGGTGTTGCCTATTTAATAATAGAGATGCTCTGTTTAATTTAATGAATAACGCATTAGGGTACTTTTGAATCAAATATAATGAATCCAAAAACATTTAGTTTTATTTCTTCATCTTAAACGCTTTCATATATATAAACAAAGAACACGCTTACAAATAAAAGCATCTTATTCTACCTTCTGGGATAATCTATTATCCTCCAAGAAAGCATAAGCCCCCTCGGAGGATAAAGCCATTACCTAATAACTACATAATCTAAGTCAACAAGCTTTGCATACGTGATAATTTGATCTGTTGTCAGATTCAATGAAACAACTGTATGGTGACCGCCGCCATTCTCAATCCACGCTTTAACCCCATCCTGGAAGTTTGGCTTTACTTCCCATAGTACACGTGCTACTGGAAGATTAGGTGCTTTAACAGTTGGCTCAAAAGCAGAAACTTCATTAATCAAAAGCTTGTAATGTGTACCAAAGTCAGCCATTGAAACAACAACACCATCTCCTGCCTTACCATCGAAAACTAAACGAGCCGGATCTTCACGATCACCGATACCTAATGGAGATACGACAATTTTTGGCTTGTTGCAAGCTAATGTTGGATCTACTTCAAGCATATGTGATTGAAGAGCAGCTTCTTGCCCAACAGCTAGTTCATAAGTGTAATCCTCCATAAATCCAGTCGATTGGTTATGGCTCATCACTTTAAGTAAGCGATCTAGGGCTGCAGTCTTCCAATCCCCTTCACCAGCAAATCCATATCCTTGGGCCATCAAACGTTGCACTGCAAGGCCAGGAAGCTGTTTCATGCCATATAAGTCTTCAAAGTTAGTTGTGAATGCATTGTAACCACCATCATCAAGGAAACGCTTAATGGCAATTTCATAGCTTGCTTGCACCTTCACGCTCTTTTCCCAATCTTCTTTGCTGTATATGCCATAATCAAATTCATATAGTTCCGCATACTCAGCAATTAAATCGTTCACTTCTTCGTCCTTAACGTCATTCACATATTGAACAAGATCGCCTATACCAAAGTAGTCAACAGTCCATCCAAATTGAATTTGAGCCTCTACCTTATCCCCTTCGGTTACTCCAACATTACGCATGTTATCACCAAAACGAGCAACTTTTATATTGAAGCTTTCGTTATAAGCAACCGCTACATCCATCCATTCTGCTATTTGCTTTTGGACTTCAGCACGTTTCCAGTAACCTACTACAACTTTATTTTGCTTTTTCAAACGCGCATTGATAAATCCATATTCACGATCACCATGAGCTGATTGATTCAGATTCATGAAGTCCATATCAATGGTTTCCCATGGAATACTTTCGTTAAACTGCGTTGCTAAATGTAGCAATGGCTTTTGTAATAATTTTGTTCCGCGAATCCACATTTTTGCTGGTGAGAAGGTATGCATCCAAGTAATTACGCCCGCAACCTCATCACGATAGTTCACTTCTTTCATAATGCTTGTAATTTTATCTGCACTTACAGCTAAATCCTGCAATACAAGCGGGTAAGGTAATATACCGCTTTCATTTAAGGCATCCGTCATCGTTTGTGCGTGTGCTTTGACTTCCGCCAGTGCTTCTTCCCCATATAGATGCTGTGAACCTACGACAAACCAAAACTCTTTTACTTTAGACATAATAATCCTCTTTTCGTAGTTTGATAGTTTGTATTATTTTTGCCCATAGTAGGCATTTTTTCCATGTTTACGTAGATAGTGCTTATCTAAAATACGTTGTGGCAATTCTTCAGCAAAATGATTTAGTTCTCGTGTAAATAAATTCATTTTTGAGACCTCTTCTAATACCACACTGTTCATAACCGCTGATTTTGCATCTTTGCCCCAAGTAAATGGTCCGTGTCCATGAAGTAAAATACCGGGAACTGCCAATATATCTAATCCACGTTGTTCAAATGTTTCGATAATGACCTTTCCAGTTTCCACTTCGTACCCACGGTCAACTTCCTCTTGAGTTAAAAACCTTGCACATGGAATGGAACCATAGAATGTATCGGCATGAGTAGTTCCCATCGCCGGAACATCTAAACCTGCTTGAGCCCATATAGTCGCCCAGGTTGAGTGCGTATGCACAATGCCGCCAATCTCTGAATAATGCTTGTAAAGTACTGCATGAGTTGCTGTATCTGATGAAGGATTCAATTCCCCTTCAACCACCTGACCATCCAAATCAACAACCACCATATCACTTGGCTTCATCGTCTTATAATCAACACCGCTCGGTTTGATAACAAATAAGCCACTATCACGGTCAATTGCACTTACATTTCCCCATGTATATTTGACGAGTCCATGCTTGGGCAATTCTAAATTTGCTTCAAATACTTCCTCTTTTAACTTTTCTAACACTTGAACCCCTCCAAACTTGGACTCATAAAATCAAATGATCGACAGCTGCCTGCTCAATTACAAGACCTTTTTTATATCGCTCTATAAATTTCTCAAAACCTTTAACATCAAACTGATCCGGATATATTTCTTGACTATCAACCTCGAAAAAGACTTTTTGGTCAAGGAATTCTTCCAAGTATTCCTTCTCATTTTTGTTCATCATGTAAGAAGCCAGAATAGCCATCCCCCACGCACCGCCCTCTCCGGCTGTTGCCATAACGGATACTGGTGCATCAATGGCAGCTGCGACGATTTTTTGACCTACAATAGGTGTTTTGAATAATCCGCCGTGAGCCAAAATGCCGTCAATTTCAACACTTTCTTCTTTAGTCATAATGTCCATTCCAATTTTTAATGCGCCAAATGCAGTAAAAAGATGAGCTCGCATAAAGTTTGCTAAATTAAACTGACTACCAGGAGGTCGTACGAATAGCGGTCGCCCCTCATCTAATCCTGTAATATTCTCACCGGATAAATAGCCATAGCTTAGCAATCCGCCAGCATCCGGTTCAGCCTCCAAAGCTTTATTCAGCATCACTTCATATAATTGATCCGTTTCTATCTTTTGGCCCATTGCTTCAGAGAACTCACGGAATAATTTCAGCCAGGCATTTAAATCACTGGAGCAGTTATTAGCATGAACCATCGCTACAGGACTGCCATCAGGTGTTGTTACTAAATCAATTTCCGGATACACTTTTGAGAGTTCTTTTTCCAGTACAATCATGGCAAAGACTGATGTTCCTACTGAAATATTACCAGTACGCTTTCTCACACTATTTGTAGCAACCATTCCTGTACCCGCATCACCTTCCGGCGGACAAAGCGGAATACCTGGTTGTAAATTCTGTGATTGATCAAGAATTTTTGCCCCAACTTCAGTCAATTCACCAGCTTGTTCTCCTGAAAGATAAACTTTAGGAAGAATCTCCTCTAGGCTCAAAGGACAACCCTTCGTGGAAATTAGTTCATCAAATTGCTTAACCATTGATTCATTATAATTCTTTGTTGATTCATCGATTGGAAACATACCTGAAGCATCTCCAATACCGATCGCTTTATTACCAGTCAGTAACCAGTGGATATAACCTGCTAAAGTCGTAACATAATCAATACGCGGCAAATGTTTCTCTTCATTTAAGATAGCTTGATAAAGATGAGCAACGCTCCATCGTTCTGGGATATTGAATTTAAATGTATCAGTCAATTCTTTAGCTGCCGCACTCGTTGTTGAGTTACGCCAAGTACGAAACGGAACAAGTAATTCTCCTGTATGATCAAAGGCCATATATCCGTGCATCATGGCTGAGATTCCAATAGAACCAATCTTCCGAATCGTTATCCCATAGTTTCTTTCAACTTCTTGCTTCATCTCACGATACGCTGCTTGTAGTCCAGTAATAATATCGACTAGGCTGTATGTCCAAAAACCATCCTCCAAGCGGTTTTCCCACTCATAGCTTCCAGATGCAACCGTTTCAAAATTATGATCAATTAACACTGCCTTGATACGTGTAGAACCAAATTCAATTCCAAGAGAAGTCTCTCCCCTAGCAATTGCCTCTTGTATGTTTGCTTTGTTCTTTCTCATATAAACCCCCATCTGATAGCGGTTTCAATATCCGGAATGATTACGCTTTCTATTTGTTAACTTGATTATATTTATTTGTACGTACAAATGTCAACTAATATGTAATTAGTACACACAAATTTAACATTCTCGATTTTAGTACAAATCAAACAAAGACCCACAAAACCATTTATTGGGTATACTATTAAAAGAACTAATGAAAGATGTTACTTATAAAATAGAATTAGATTGCTTATTTTATTTCTTACTAATTCAAAGTAAAATATGTACATACAACTATTTCGAATCAATCAATTAGTGCAAGAGCACCAATGAAGGAAGTGAGCTATAAATGAAACCAAAATATCAGGTCATCATTGATGATATAAAAAGCAAGATTCTTTCGGGAGATTATAAAGTTGGTGACCAAATCCCTACTGAAGCTTCCCTCCAAGAAAAATACGAAGTGAGCCGACAAACTGTTCGTAAAGCTATTTTAGAACTATCAAACGAAGGATTTTTAAGAAGTGAAAAAGGGTCTGGCACTTATGTCAGTAACCAATATCAAGCAAAATCTGGCGGTCAATCTAACACTAAAACAATCGGAGTCATTACAACCTACATTTCTGATTATATTTTCCCCTCCATTATTCGAGGGATTGAAGGCAGATTAAATGAAGAGAATTATTCGTTATTATTAGCCAGTACAAATAATGATGTCGAACAGGAAAAGAAAGCTTTGGAAATGATGCTGTCATTTGGAGTGGATGGTTTGATCATAGAGCCTACGAAAAGCAATCTATATAATCCAAACATCTCTTATTACCTGTCATTTAAAGAACAAGAGGTTCCATTCATTATGATTAATGCTTATTATGAAGAATTAAGTGTTCCCTTTCTTTGTCTTGATGACGTCCAGTCCAGTTATCTCGCAACAAAGGAATTAATTTCGAAGGGACATACACATATCGGGCTAATATCAAAATCAGATGACCTACAGGGAAAATATCGAATGAAGGGATATATAAAAGCGCTTGGAGAAGCCAAATTAGGATTTCGACCTGAGCATGTGCTTACATTCGATACAGAAACAAAGCCCAATTTATCAGCTAGCTTGAAGAAATTTTTAGAGGAAAACATTCGACTATTAACAGCGATTGTTTGCTATAACGATGAAGTCGGTTTAGAGGTAGCAAATGTGTGTAAACAGCTTAATATTTCAATTCCAGAGAAATTATCAATAATTGGGCAGGACAATTCCTATATTGCCAAAAACGCTAATATTGCACTGACAACATTAACCCATCCACAGGAACAAATGGGACGTGATGCAGCTGATTGGCTTATTAAGAAATTACAAGGAAAACGAGATTTACCAAACGAAACCTACTATCAGCCAGTGTTAGTTGAAGGAGAAACAGTAAAAGATTTAGAGATACATTAAGCAATAGTTATGAATATATTTTATTTCATATGGTGCTACTAAATTACTTAATGAAAAAGAAAAGCCCTGTTTATGCTCGTTATGATACCCGAGCATAAACAGGGCTTTACTCTATTTCTGCTATATATGGTATTTGACTGTGCACTAATCAAATCTTAACTACCAGTTAGCTACTTCCACCTCTGCTTTTAACCATTTTTCCCAAACAGAATCCGTTATTTTGAGTAAGCTTAATGAAATACCTTTCATATCTAAGGAAGTTAAATGGTTTCCAACCTTCACAAATCTAATATCCAAGCCTTCCAGCTCGCATAAACGTCGGATGTCATTGGTAAAGATATACTGTTCCATCAGCGGTGTAGCCCCTAACCCATTCACCAAAATGGCAAATTGATCTCCTTTTTTCCAACGATAAATACTTTTAAGTTTATTCATAAGCTCTATGGCTAAAATCTCAGATGAATGAAATTCTTCTTTCCGGTATCCTACTTCACCATGAATCCCGATACCGTAAAACACTTCATTATCCTGTAGTATAAATGAACTTCTATCTGTCTCAGGATGGGTTACCGGTGAAAGCGCAACTCCCAATGTATGTAAATGACTGATGACAGACTGGCCAATTTCCGTTAATTCGTTTAGAGAATATCCCTCACGTGCAGCAGCTCCAAGTATTTTATGGACAAACACTGTACCAGCCACACCACGTTTCCGCTTATTGAAGGAATTGTCGTCTTCAATGGAGACGTCATCACTTACAATGACATGATCAACAGTCCAGCCTTCTTTTTGGGCGATGGATTCAGCCAATAAGAAACTCTCTAAATCCGCTTTAAAGTTTTTGATGATGAGTAAAACACGCTTATTTTTATCAATCATCCGAATGGCGGCTACTATTTGCTCAGTTGTTGGCGGAGTGAAAATTTCTCCATTAACAGAAATGGAGAGCATTCCTTTCCCTACATATCCATAATGAGCCGGTTCGTGTCCGCTGCCGCCTCCGCTAATAATGACTACCTCCTCTCTTATATCTTTTAAATCTTTCCGATAAACAATATCATGCTTGGGCTCATAAGAAACCCTTTCTTTATGTTCAAAACAAAATCCAGCCAACATGTCTCTTACAACATGCTGAACATCATTAATTATTTTTTTCATTCTTATTCCCTCTCGCTGCTCACTCCTGCAGAAATGGCAGTAATTGATCATTTATCATATATTTCATCAAGGATGACATCGTGGAAGATTCGAGAGTGCAATCTTTCTCAATCCACTCTTTGATTATCCCTACAAACCCATAGCTATAAAAAGAAGCCATTAATTCTTTCCTTTCATTAGAAACCTTTAATCCGCTTCCGTCCAAACGGTTAGTAATAATCTCAAGATACAAATTCTTTGTGTGTTCATATAAGTATTCGTTAAAGGAATTTTGCTCTTCTACTTTAAATGCATTTTGATAGAATCGTCGATTCTGACTGAAGTATTCCAATAACAAATGAAAGATGTTCTCCCACTTTTCATATCCAATAAAGTCTGTAATATTTTCCTTCGTTTCTTCTTTATAAATCCAGCCAAGCAATTCATATTTATCTTGAAAATGGTAGTAAAATGTTTGCCTTCGCATCTTACAGTTTACCATAATGTCGCTTACTGAAATTTTATGAAAAGGTTCAGTTACCATTAAATCTTTTAATGATTTTGCAATTATTTTTTGTGTGATAATCGATGAGGTCATGGGTTACCTTCCCTATTAAAATTGTAATTTAATTATACAAAAATGATATAATTACGGCTATTTTGACAAATACGGTTATTTGTCCGTTTACTTTAAAACGCTTACATTATACTGTTAACAGTATGAATAAATTTAGCAAGACTACCAATTTTTAATAGAAACGGGAGGCAATACAAATGAAGAAGATTATAAATAAACCTGAGAACCTCGTAATGGAGATGGCTAATGGATTAATCATGGCACATCCGGAACTCGAGTTTCTGAAGAAATATAAAATTATTAAGAAACGAGTAATAAATGAAAACAAAGTGAGCTTAATTAGCGGGGGAGGCAGTGGGCATGAACCTGCACATGCGGGCTTTGTCGGAAAAGGTATGCTTGATGCTGCAGTATGCGGGGATGTGTTTGCTTCGCCATCACAAATACAAGTGTATCAGGGAATCAAAGCAGCTGCCGGTCAAAAAGGGGTCCTGATGATTATTAAAAATTACAGCGGTGACATCATGAACTTTAAAAATGGTGCCGCTTTAGCAATCGAGGATGGTATCCAGGTTGAATATGTTCGAGTAGCTGACGATATAGCCGTTGAAGACAGTCTGTATTCTGTAGGACGCCGCGGTGTTGCAGGAACTGTACTTGTTCATAAAATTGCCGGTGCAGCTGCCGAAGAAGGCAGAGACCTTATGCAGGTAAAAGCAATTGCAGAAAAAGCCGCAGAAAATGTAAAAAGCATCGGGGCAGCTCTTACATCCTGTACCGTTCCAGCTAAAGGAACTCCGACATTCAAATTAGAAGAAGATGAAATCGAATACGGTGTCGGCATTCATGGAGAACCAGGAATCAGAAGAGAAAAATTGATTTCTGCAAATGAGTTGGCTAAACAAATGATAGATGATCTTCTAAAGGATTTTGGACAAGATGGGGATGAAACATCTGATATTGCTATTCTTGTAAATGGCTTCGGAAGTACTCCACTTCAAGAACTCTATTTATTTAACAATTCGGTTATGAGAGAAATGAGTAACAGAAATATTCATGTTTATAGAACCTTTGTCGGCAATTATATGACAAGTATTGATATGGCTGGAGTATCCTTGACAATTATGAAGCTTGATGATGAGCTGAAATCATTATTATCAAGCGAATGTTCTGCTGCGGCATTTAAAGTGGATGCACCTGTTGAGGGTGTTCAGTATACCGATCCTATTGATGAGATTGAAGAAAGAAGCGTTTCATTCAATACTGAGACAAGTGAGGAATACGCTGTAATCCACGATGATGTCCTTTCCTTAGAGAACATCATCTATCTCATTGATAAAATGAGCGAAGTCATTATCCGTAATGAGATACCATTCTGCGAGCTTGACTCTCATGCCGGTGACGGAGACTTTGGTATGAGCGTTGCTAAAGGATTCAAGCAATTGAAGCGAGAATGGAGTTCTATCTTAAACCAAGAACCATTAACTATTGGAGCATTCCTTGATGCATGCTCAATGGTCATTATGGAATATTGCGGTGGAGCGTCCGGTCCAATTTGGGGTTCTGCATTCCGTGCAGCCGGCAAAGCCGCAGGCGATAAAAATGAATTAACGATCGAGGAGTTTGCAAACCTACTACAGGCAGCTGTTGAAGGAATACAAGTAACTGGTGAACGTTCATTTGGTAGAGGTGCAGTCGTCGGTGACAAAACTCTGATTGATGCTTTAGTTCCATGTGCTGACTCTTGGTCTGAGTGCGCAAAAGCTGGAATAGACTTTAAAACTGCCTTTGAAAATGGGGCAGCTGCTGCAGTTAAAGGCGCTAAATATACAGAAACAATCGTCGCCCGCATGGGACGTGCTGGTACGGTTGGAGAAAGAAGCCTGGGTTATCCTGATGCTGGAGCTTATGGACTTGGAGTTATCTTCACAGAGCTCTCCAGCAGCCTAAGATAAATAGTATTGATTGCCAACCATACAATTCTTATAACCTAACCACTCTAAGGGGCTGCAAACTTTGCAGCTCTTTATTTATAGAATAATAAAGCAGCTTCAGTTGATAGGGCTATTTTCGAACAATGGTAACAAGGAAAATTAAAAGGAGCAACTTTTGGTCATCCTTGTTCAACTTAGACATCTTTAATAAATATTATTTAAATAATAGGTATAGAACAATGGCACTGACTACGACTATTCCTCCTATTGTTGGACTTCCATAAACGGTTCTATTCCAACCATCCTCGGTGTCATCTTACTTTTGTTACGCTTATCTTTGTCGTCATTCAACGATAACACCTCCATATATGTGCTAAAACGCTTTTAAAACTACTACCTTAGGCGATGAAATTTTGAAAAAGATGGACGGTCAAAACTGTTGTTAACAAACACCCACAGGAAGTTAAGACTATTGTTTTTCTATTGTCTTGTTTTTCTTCAGGTTTATTGAACTCATTAATTTGTATAATCCATATTGTCATAGTTACAAGGGCAAGAATTCCGATGGACATATCAATCACTTCCTTTTTCCCTTTTATTTTTTTGAAGACTATCTCACTTCGAATTGTAACATTCTGTAAATCCGCAATAAATCCTTCTTAGCTAACTTGTCCCTTTAATACCATAAGAAATTCAACATAGAAAGACATCTTTTGGTCAACTTGGCCTTCTGCTCTTTCCCCTGTCAATTCCAACCTTTCCCCTTTTACATCCACTCTTTTCCGTGTTCACTAATGAACTTGATATCATTTTGATAATGTTCAAGGTGTCCTTCATCTATCATTTTTTGAAAATTACTATCGCCTTCTTTAGCTTTTCTTTCAATTGTTTTACATAGCCCTTGTAATCGCAACAATACCATCTCTAAAAAAACTTCTTCCACTTCCTTTCCATAGGATTCAAAAAACAATTTTACTCTGTGTTTTATTTTCATAGCGTGGTCTAAGAAATTATAAATAACTTCTTCACCTGTTTCAGATTGATAAGCTCTACTTAAAGGAATACAAGTATAAAGGGTATAGGCAATGTCCCAGAGTCTCGGTCCAGGGCCAGCAACATCAAAATCAATTATACCTACCGGTCGTTTACGATTAAAGATAATGTTATATATAGCGAAATCATTATGACAAAGCACCTCGAATGGTTGCGGAGTATTATCTATCGACTTCCAATCTTCTTCAATTAAAAAATCACTCACTGAATCGTGGTAGAGACTAAGCATCTGAGCTATTTCTTTTAAAACTTCATCAGACCACATATATCCCTTTAAAGGATAATTACCAGCTTCACCTTCTATATATGACAAAATCTCTCTACCTTTTTCATCAATACCAAAAAATTTAGGTGCATAAGTGAATCCTTTATTTTCTAAATGTATTAATAGCTTGTGAATTTTCGTACTGTCTGGCTTTAAATCTCTTCGAACGGTATCTCCTAAACGATATACGGTTGAGACATTTCCTCCAGTTAGAATTTCTTCTTTTTCGTATTTTGACATTTCACAAATACCCCTCAATATAAATTTGCCACCGTTTAGTTTCTGTCTATTGTTTAACATTCCTGCTTCTTTATCTCCATAAGAAATTCAACACGAAAAGGCATTAATCCTCCTAAGATCAACGCCCTGAAAATTTAAGTGAGAATTCCACTTACTATATGAATTATAAACATGGCTACTTACGTTTTTGGATTATTTGACGCACTGGAGATGCCAAAGCAAAAAATATAAGTGCTATAAAAATTGCTTTAATTAAAGAAACTTGCTCCATCATAGGTGTATGCGTTGAACGGCTCGAGGAAAAGATAGACCACCAACTTGGTTCGGCGTATGGTAGAGATACTCTGTACCAAATGATAAAAATTAAAAACACTAATAACCAGTAAATCTTCATAAAAACTCTCCTATACTTTTTAGATAAGTAAGGCTCGAATTAGTTACCATTATCTCTTATTTTCTAAACTTTTCAGCCAGTGTCTAAGTCCTTTGCCAGCATAGGGTTCATCACTAAATCGAGGAATAATATGTAGGTGAGAATGCATGATATGTTGACCTCCAATTGCATTGCAGTTCCAACCAATATTGTACCCATCAGGTCGATATGTTTCATCCAGGAGATCTTTCACTTCTTGCAGTAATGAATAGGTTGCAAACCATTCATCTTCTGTTAAGTCAAACACTGTTTCACGGTGTTTTATTGGAACTATTAATCCTGAGCCGACTAATACTTCTTGTGGCATTTGCAGAAACATACAATGTTCATTTTTTACAACAACTTCTTGCAGTTCTATTGTTTCAGGATTACAAAATGGGCATTCTTTCACTTCAATAACCTCCTCAGTTTCAGTTTTATTTTATATTATTTTACTCTTATTATAGTAACCTTTAAGAAAACAATTTTTAGAATAAACAAAAACGCAAAGGCAGTCATATAATCCTCCAAATTTAAAATTTGGTTAAATAATTCGATTAAAACATATAAATCCTTCTTAATCTAACCTGCATTCCTAGTTAACCGGCTTGTTATAGGAAATCAATTGAATAAGATAGGAAAGGGTCCTCCAGAAAGTCAGTAAAACTAACGTTCCGGATAACCCCCAAAAAACTTTTGTTATGATTTTGTTTTTCTCACTTCATAAAATAAATAAATTCCGATCAATATATATGTTATAGCTAAACCCATAATTAACTGCAATTCTTCATTTAAAGTTGTTCGAGCTAATACGATGGTCGGTAAGTGAAATGAAATTAAAAAAACGGGCAGGATTGCGGTTTTTGCCCAAATGGAGAATGTAACGATAAAGCAAAGAAAAAGTAAGCCGATGACTGTACTCCCTAAAACACCAAAGTTAATGGTTGGTGTAGGATAGATTGAATCAGCGACAAGCAAACCCATAAAGACGACCATACTAATGAAAATAGGGGCTAATAATATTAAAAACTCTCGAATTTTAGACACTTGATTCCTGGCTGTATAGCGAAATGCAATCATTACTCCGATAAAAAAGAGCACACAATACACAGCCGTTCCAATGATTTTTAATACACTATAGCTTAATGTACCTTTCAAAAGATCTCCGAAAATCGAAAATGACATTGCTCCAGCTATAATCAGGGGTATATATTTTACCCATGCTTTATAATCCGTCCTCATTTCATTGGAGATACTCTGCATATACTCTTTAGGAGAAGATCCAATAATCTGATCAATAGATTTACCATTTAGCTCGGCTTCATATAAATGCTCCTCAAGTTCTTTCGTAATATCATTAATCTCCTGATCATTTTTTCCACTTGAAAACAAGTATATCTTTAAATCATCAATAAACTTCTGACTTTTATCAGACAGTTGAAGTTGCTCCACTTTTGCATCACCTCATCCTTCAATTTCTTTTTTAATGACCGCGTTTACGCTGTTCTCAAGGTAACCCCATCTAACCAGAAAATTTTCTAAAGCTACCTGTCCTTCATCTGTTAATGAATAATATTTTCTCTTTGGTCCAGCAATTGAATCCCGGCGAACAGACGTAATAAGTCCTTCCCGTTGCATTCGGAGCAATAATGGATAAATGGTACCTTCGCTGATTGTCTCAAATCCATACTCACTTAAACGTTCTGCCATCTCATATCCATAACATTCTTTTCCTTTGATAATAGCCAAAAGGCAACCATCCAATATACCCTTCATCATCTGGGTTTGCGACATCTATAATCCACCACTCTTTTTATCTTGCATTGCAAGGTATATTACCAGTTTAAACCACACTACCTTGCAATACAAGATAATTGTTAATTACTTACAAATATCTTTCTTATATGAAGGTCAAAAAGAAAACACTAGGGCAAGATCCCCTATTAAATTCAAGTCTCTCCATCTCTCAAATAGAAAGAAGCAATGTAGCCCACTACATTGCTTCTTTAATGAATCCGCTCGATTAATTTATAAGCTTATCCTTCTATTTATTTTTTAATTGGTATCCATATTTCTGAATAATAATCCTTAGAAGATGGATCTCCATCACTTAAGTAAACCTCCATCTCAGGTCCACCCGAATGCTCATAGCCTGTTGCCGGAAACCATTCAGAGAAAATTCGATTCCACACCTTTGGCATGGCATCAGGCATAGCGCCATGAACAGGAAAAACAGCCCAGGTAGCAGCCGGAATCTGTCGTTCTTACCAATCATTTGGGACATGTTCTATATGTTTCTCTGCCCCGATCAAGTAAGTTAGATTTTCTTGTAGTTTATCAAAGTCCATACAAACTCCAATTAATCCAAGAGATCCACTATTTTTAGCAAGTACAGCGGCGAATCCATTCTGATTAGATTCATCCCAGAAAGAGGCTATTTTCCGATTGTTCTCTCCCCCACTAGTACTCGTGCGTATGCTTTTCCCAACAACCTTAAATGCTTCCTTTTCGACAATCTTATAATCCATTCCCACATCACCCTTTAACTGAATTTGAAAAGAGAGCCTCGGATAAGCCTTCAAGGATTGAGTATTTTTCTTTGCAGATGACGGATTGATTCCATGAATTTTCCGGAATGCTTTTGTAAAGGATTCCGGAGTTTCATAGCCATATTTCAGTGCAACATCGATTACCTTAGACTTGGAATATACCAGTTCCTGCGCAGCAACTGTGAGACGGCGATTCCTAATATATTCACTTACGGTATATCCCGTCAGCATGCTGAACATCCGCTGGAAATGAAATTTTGACATACACGCAATTTTAGCAATATCTTCCATACAAAGATACTGTTCCAAATTACCTTCTATATACTCGATGTTGTCGAGCATCCTTTGAAGCCCCTCCATGTAAGCACTCTCCTTTCTAAACTCAGTCTACCAACATGAGTTTAGCAAATCCGGTTAATCCGTGCTCTTTTATGACAGTCCAGAATAGAATAAGAGCACCCAATTAGTTCATTAAGCTATCTCTATTTAACTGCCTGAATATCGCATAACAAAAGTTTTACTCAAACTATTTTCAGAGTTCACTTTCCCAATTCCAAAATTCTATTTCGTCTACTTCTAATTCACTTACTTTTCCTTCATCCTGTAATTTTAATACTTCTTTTGTTGGTCCTGTAATAACAGCCCCGTAATGCTTATAACCATGCTTCTCCATGTATTGAATACGTTTTGATAGATTTAGCTCTCCCATATAAAACTTTTCAGCTTTTCCTTCATATTTTTCCAGGAATTGCAGTGTTTTTCGGAATTGCTTATGCAGTGGTTCTCCTTCGCCTACCTCATATTCCGGTGAGGAAAACCCCTCAGAAACTATTTCAGTTCCAAAAAAAGCTTTTTCCTCTTGTCGAAAATCTATAATCATATCATCCTCATGCCAAGTTGGTTCACTTGGTCTCTTTCTTTTCAAAACCAGTATCCACTGCAAGCCATATTAATCTCATATCCTTAGTCTCGAATAATGAAAATACCTCTTCTGTCTCTAGTAAATCAGTAAATGAAACATAGGCTGAAACAACCGTCCCTTCCGGAACCTTTTTTAATCGTTCCCACCCTGAAAAACCTCGTGGGCTTGAGCCCGGATAAATAAAAGCAGGACTGTTAATAGATATAGGGCTGAAATAGGTAACTTCGGGATATGACATCCTTGAGAAGAAAAAATCAGTTTCCATTTCACCTACTTTGATCGTATCATCTCCAATAACCTTATTTATATCTTTTGAGGCTGTCATTCCAAAATAGGCAGAAGTGCTCGTACTTGTACCATCCATATGACCATAAGGATTCATTACAGTCAGACTGTAATCAACGATATTACGTAATTTCTCTAGTCGGTCAGGAGTCCCGAACGAGTAATACATCAGAGTTAGGATGGAAGAAAAGAATGAGAATAGAAGAAATAAACCTATAGCCATAAGTGCTGTTTGAAATCTCGCCTTCCATTTTGCAAATTTCATAATTCGTTGTTGTTTTTTTATGCCAATATCAGAATCAGTTAACTTTCCCCTATTTTCTTCATCAGTTTCTATTCTATTATATATAGCTTAACTAAAATAGCCTCCAGCATTTTAGGAAGAGACAAAATTAGAATAGAGATAGGGTGACGAAGACATGGACAGTATTTCAAACAAAATAAAGTTTGAATACAATTTTGTAGTAGATAAAGAAATGATCTCAAAAAAGCATAAAAGGGATGTGCCTGCCATATTAGCCGTGGATGCCACATTTACAATAAAAATCAACAACGAATTATACTTTGAAACAGAACTAGCTATACTCGAATTCTATAAAGCATTGTATAGATGGAAAGAAGAGATTACGAAGAAGAATCCTACACCGGAATTCCATTATTACACGATTGAATATGCTGACTATGAGAATGGAGCTATCCTGTCATTAATCCCCTTTTCCAATAAGGCCAGAGTGAAATCAATCTGGGCAGAACAAGATCTATATAATGTTTTCGATCTAGACTATATTGTAATGGAATTCATTCTACTAGAAGAGATACTAAAACGGGATATAGAGGATTATTTTGATATAAGATTAAAAGATTTCATCAAACACATTCCTGTCCAAATTTCAAACCCGCTTTTGCTAAAGGGGAATTTGTAAATGGTTTAGGTAGCAGGACATGTTCAAAAAATTATATTAAATAGACAAACCTATCTGCTAATCGGATTCAATAAAAAAAGACCCAGTTTTCATAAAAGATTATTTATACGAAAACTGGGTCGATTAACAAATGTTTATTTAGTTAGCCAAGAGTATTTTTATTGGTTACACCTTCAACATAATCTCCACAACACATTCAATATGAGAGGTTTGTGGGAACATGTCCACTGGTTGGATATATTTTGGTCTGTATTTTTTGCTTAGGTAGTCCAAATCCTTGGCCAGTGTGGATGGGTTACAGGATACATAGACGATTTTTCTTGGACGTGTGCGCAGGATGGCATCCATTAATTTATGATCCAAGCCGCTTCTTGGCGGATCGACGACAACGACATCTGGCTTCCAGCCTTCGCGCAGCCATTTAGGCATGAGAACTTCTGCTTTGCCTACTTCGAAGCTGACATTATCCATATGATGCTTTTTAGCATTCTGAATGGCATCTTCAATTGATTCCGGAATGACATCCATGCCTCTAACTTCTTTACAAAAATCCGCAAGCCACAATCCTATCGTTCCTACTCCGCAATAAGCATCTACTACTCGTTCATGACCGTGAAGGCGAGCTGCTTTTTTCACTTCATCATAGAGCTTCACGGTTTGTACTGGATTCAATTGGAAGAAGGTACGCGCTGATAGCTCATAGGATAAATCGCCAAGTTCTTCTTCAATTGCTTCTTCTCCCCACAGATGAATCGTCTTTTCGCCGAATATAAGCGGAGTCTGTTCTTTATTCACGTTTTGAACAATGGAAACGACTTCCGGTAAACGTTTGTTGATTTCTTCTATGATTTGGCGCTTCTTAGGAAGCTTTTCAGAAATGGTGATGATCACCACTTGGACCTGATCCGATGAGAAGCCGACACGGGTTACGACCGTTTTAACAATCCCGCTTTTCTTTTTCTCATCATAGGATGGCAAGCCAAATTCCTGCAAAATATCCAAGACTGTACGAGTAACCTTGTTCGTTGCTTCATGCTGAACAATACAATTTGGAATATCAATCAAGTTATGAGTATTTGCCGCATAAAGGCCGGCAATCAACTTTCCAGTCTCATTGGTGCCAACCTGGAATTGGTTTTTATTACGGTAATTCCATGGATTCTCCATCCCAATTGTTGGACGGATATCTACATTGCTGGCATCGTATTGGCTATGGCGCTCCAATGATTGAATAACGATATCACGCTTTTCCTTCAATTGTTGGCTGTATTCCAAATGCTGCAATTGGCATCCACCACACACGTCATAAACCGGACATGGCGCTTCGACTCGATGTGGCGATGCCTTTTTAATCTTTTTGACAAGACCTTCCGAATACTTCGGATGGACCTTCGTAATCTTTACTTCTACGATTTCATCCGGCAGAGCACCCGGTACAAATACAACCTGACGTTTATAGTAGCCGACTCCCTCACCATTTATGCCAAGGCGTTTAATTGTTAGTAAAATCTCTTGTCCTTCACGGACTAATGTTGCCTGTTGGTTCATCAATATTCCTCCGTTTTTCAATGCTTCTCCATAAGTAAAGCGAAGCGTAGCTTAAATAAGGATGCCACTCCTTACTGAATTGCTCCATCTCTTCCATTGTTGGCTTTCGGTCTAGGTTATATAGCAGTTTTATGGCATTTTGAATACCGATGTCTGCTTTTGGAAATAAATTCGGGCGGCCGAGACCAAATAACAGAAAGTTTTCAGCCGTCCATCTGCCTATACCGCGAATCTTTGTTAATTCTTCTATAATTTCTTCATCTGTCTTTGTGCGCAACTCTTCCAACCTGAGTTCACCGCTTGCAATCTTTTCTGAAAGGCCAATGACATACTCTGCTTTTCTGCCGCTGAATTTCATTCCTTTTAGTTCATCTACTGTGAGAGCAGCGGTTGTCTCTGGAGATGGATAAAACCATACTCCGTCCTTCTGATACCCATAGGCTGTGACAAAATCCTTCGTTAGTTTTTGAGCAAACGCCATATTCAGCTGTTGATGGATAATACTTTTCACGAGACAGCCATATAGGTCGAATTCTAAAATAAGCGGGGTACCGCGATGGCGAGTAAAAATATCATTGAGCTTCGTCTCTCCAAAGTGAGCATGTATATCTGAAAGTGGCAGATGCCACTGAAAAATCTCCATTAAACGATCCGTCGCCAATACTTGTTCTTCTTTGCCGCTAATCGTAAAGGCCGGCTTATCTACCGTACCGATCGCTTGGACGGTATAAACATTGGGCTTACCATTAATCAGTAAAGGGACCTGAATCAAGCGATTGCGGTAATCTATTTCATACAGAGGATCAAGACCGATCCTTTCCAATACCAGGTCAAAATCATAGGGAGCTTCTACATGAATGGTTTCTTTCCACATCATTATCACTCCTTTATGGACTAGTCCAGTTATTATAACAGGTTTTGCAGCTATATGGGTACATAGGAAAACGGCCCATTAAATTGGAGCCGTATCCATGTTCTTCTTCGTTATTACCGCTTTAATCGCACTGTAGCTGATTTCATTAGGAAGATGCTCTTTAATTGGCTTTAAAAAATCATTCCCCACTTCCTCAATCGCCTGTAGAATCTGGATTTCCTCCTCAGGTGAGAAGAAATACTCCCAATTCAGAGGCAATCCTTCTTCTGCACATCGGAATAGATGCCTTTCTACTGTTTGAGAAGATAAATCTCTTTCTTTTGCAATCTCCTTCAGCGTAAGCCCTTGTTTATATAATTCATACGTATCCATATGTGAGTTGGCAGTACCTGCCTTGGATTTTTTCATCGCAGGCATTTTCCCCTCTTGTTCTACAATTGGTGCTTCATAATCATTTTCCTTTATAAACGCTGTGATCACTTCCACAAATCGCTCACCATACTTATCTGTCTTTTGAGCTCCGACTCCCTTCACCTCAAGGAACTCATCTTTGGTTTGCGGTTGTTTAACGCACATATCGCGCAAAGCTTGGTCGGAGAATATCAAATATGGAGGCACTTTTTCCTCTCCTGCAATTTGTTTTCGCAAATTACGCAGCACTTCGAATAAAGGATCATCTGTTGAAATAGCGGTGATTCGCACAGCTTCTTTTCTCATTACCGCACGTTTCCCGAGCAACACTTCTTTGCCGGAAGCTGTGACATATAAGAGCGGATATTGCCCACCCGTAATCCCAATTAATTGCTCAGATGTTAGAAAATCAATCAGTTCAGCGATCTCTTTGGTTGATTGATTTTTCATTAACCCATACGTTGATAAGGATTGAAAGTTTTGTTCAAGCAATTTCTTATTGGATGAGCCAGTTAACACTTGGGCAATCATTGTTTTTCCAAAACGTTCGCCAGTTCGGATTATACAGGATAAGACCATTTGGGCATCTTTTGTCACATCCTTCGCACTTCGTTCATCCAGACAGTTAGAGCACCGCCCGCAGTCATCTGCCTCCTGCTCACCAAAATAATGCAGAATATAGGCCTGCAGACATCCTTGAGTATGGCAATAGTCACGCATTTGATAGAGCTTTTGCAACTCTTGATTTTTATGGTTTTCATCACCAAACGATTGATCAATCAAAAAGCGCTGGACCTGAACGTCCTGTTCAGATTGAAGCAATATACATTCACTCGGCAAGCCATCACGTCCGGCACGGCCTGCCTCCTGATAGTAACTTTCCATATTTTTAGGCATTTGAGCATGAATCACATATCGTACATTTGATTTATCTATCCCCATCCCAAACGCATTCGTTGCGACCATGACAGTAATTTCATCACTTAAAAATTTATTTTGCTCTGTTTCACGTTCTGTACTTGATAAACCCGCATGATATCTCCCAACTGATATACCTTTTTGTTGGAGACGTTCATATAGATGGTCCACTGTTTTTCGTGTGGCACAATAAATAATCCCGGATTCCTGTTTATTTTTTCCTACATACGCATCAATATATTTTTGTTTATTTTGCCCTTTCACGACCTGGAAGCTTAAATTTTCCCGTTCGAAGCCAGTTATAACCGTATGTGAATCCTCAATATTCAAGGACCGGCGAATATCTGCCTGCACTCGCGGAGTTGCTGTTGCTGTCAGGGCAAGGACAACCGGATTGGAATTCAATTGTTCGGCTAATGATTGGATGCGTAAATAACTCGGGCGGAAATCATGACCCCATTGTGATATACAGTGAGCTTCATCTACAGCAATTAATCCAACCGGCAATTGACGGATATCCTCAATAAAGCCATGGGATTCCAGTCTTTCAGGCGCCAAATATAAGAGCTTATAGGCCCCCTGCTGGATGTCATACAAACGATCATTCACTTCACTCGCGGTTAGGGAACTATTAATAAAGGTGGCGGGTATTCCGGCCTGATCCAGTGAATCTACCTGGTCCTTCATGAGAGAGATTAATGGAGAAATAACGAGGGTAACGCCCGGTATTATCATCGCCGGGATTTGATAACAAATTGATTTACCTCCGCCTGTCGGCATAATTCCTAGTGTATCGATTCCTTGTAGCACCTGCTCAATAATTTTGGCTTGTCCATTGCGAAAAGAATCATAACCAAAATACTTCTTTAAAAGAGAGCTTGCTTCTGTAAGCATGAATTCCCTCCTCCATTCATTGATCATTCTACCATCCATTATAGCTTATAGAGATTGATCTATACTAGTGAGACAAGATAGCTGGAGTCTTAAAAATCACCAAATATATCCTTCTTATATGATAAACTGATAGTAATCTATAACTGGAGGTTTTCCGATGCTGGCTGATTCCTTGAAATCATATCAAATAATAGATGAAACTCGTGAAATGGAAGATTTAAATAAACCAATTTTGATCAGTACTTTCACTCTTATGGTCGGATTGCTTATCCCCTATTGGTTCATTTGGAAAATCGGTGAGATTGACCTATTCTTTTTAATTGAACTGGCTGTTGGATACATCCTCCTAATTTTCATGCATGAAGTACTGCATCTAGTAGGCTACATATTTTTCGGGAAAGCCAAAATAAGTGAGGTTAAACTGGGTGTTTTATGGAAGTATCTTACTCCTTATGCCCATTGCAAAATACCAATCAGGATCAAAGCTTATCGGATCAGTGTTTTATTACCGATTGTCCTCGGAATCGTGCCATTAATTTATGCATTTTTAAACGGAAATGATTATTGGTTTTTTATTGGATTGTTTATGACTATCGGATCATTAGGGGACCTTATCATTCTTTGGATATTGCGCAAGTATTCAGTAGATGTCCTTGTTCAGGACCACTCCAGTAAAATTGGCTGTATTGTTTACACTCCTCAATCTTAAATGTTTTTCGATTCCATACTGTCAATGAAAATGAAAGTGAAAGGCTCCCAAATCGATTGACAGGAATCCAACCATCAAAAAGGGAACCCCACACAGGAATGCCCTTATCTTACCATTTTCTCAAGATAAATATGATGCCCGTTGTTTTTTCAATATTAATACTAAAAACCGCTTATTATTTGTAAGCGGTTTTTTTGTTTAGGCACATTATATCTTTATGTCTATTTTCTGTTTTTGTGGTGTCTTCTGTGGTTTTTCACAATTCATATCATCCAAGCTTTTAAAGGTATACCCTCTCTTTTTTAAATCTGTAATCACCTGGCCAAGTGCTTCTGCATTGTCCTTAGACACAGAATGTAAGAGCAAAATGGCACCGGGATGAATTTGAGCCATAATTTGATCATAGGAATGCTTCCACCCCTGCTGACGATTCACATCCCAATCAAGAAAAGCAACCGACCATAAAATATGTTTATAGCCCAGATCATTTGCCACCTGTAAAGTTCGTTCACTAAATATTCCTCGTGGCGGTCTGATATAGGACATACCCTTTTGCCCTGTTAATTCCTCTGTCTTCTTCTTAACCCGTTCCAGTTCATCAGCTATTTTATCATCCGATACCTGTGTGAAATTGGGATGGCTCCATGAATGATTGCCAACTATATGCCCTTCCTTCACCATTCTTTTCACTAACGGTTCAGCTGTATTCAAATAATGACCTGTAACAAAAAAGGTAGCCGGAACTTTATGTTCTTTCAGTACATCCAGTACCTTCTCCGTATATCCATTTTCATAGCCATTATCAAACGTTAAGTAAATCTCTTTCTTTGTCGTGTTTACTTTATAAACAGCACCGTATTTTTCAACGATTGCATTATATTTAGGCCCTGCATCAGCAGGCTGTTCATTCTTTCCCTTATTAAAGCCCCAACCATACTGTACGTTTGAAATCGCCTCAGCAACGCCCAGGAATAATGTCCCCGAAAGCATGATGGCAGATAATCCGGTGATAAGCCATTTTTTCACTATTTTCCCTCCTGAATATACTTTTGATAAAGATAGTTTTAATCAGAGTAAGGGAATTTATGCAGCACAGCGAATGATTGCATTAACGATATAATATAAAAAAGACAAATCCGCTTATAACGGATTTGCCATATAATCTTATTCATTTATACCTCTTTATTAGGTTCTGTTTCCGGTCGATTTTGAAAGCTTTGAAACTTCTCCTCAATTGAATCCACGATTTCAATTAGGCGGTCAATATCTTCAATATCCGCTGTTTCAGGCTCAATCCGGTCTAAAACCTCCATAAATAACTCAAGTCGGTCTTTTAAGTATTTTACTTGTTCATCTTTATTATAAATCGGTGTTGTCAAACTAATCCGGCTCCTTTCATCATAAATATTATCCTAAACGATAGTAGCCTATTTCGCAACTGACCATTTTCTATTTTACCCAAAAGCAAGAAGCTTCAACCAAAACCGGCTGAAGCTTGCAGACTTAAACGGCAATCAATATGGTCGGTTGACCGCTCTGAACTGGAATGAAACATGATCTTGAATAGGAATCCAGGCTCCAATCCCTTGTGAGGTTACATTCCTTACTACAATCTCACGTTTGCTTCCTTTCAATACTAAATAGACCTCACCATATGTGACTTTACCCTTCTCGTTTATTGCCGGCGCATACCCATAGAGGTAGCCAAGTCTCATTGGCGGTATATTGTATACTCTGTCTTTTTTTGTACCGCTACCTATGATGGTCTCAAATGCCAGTGGCAGTTTAGATTTTTCTGATGCTCTCGCCAGCATCATTTTTTGAATATCCTGACTGGAAGGTACTTTTGCTGTCAATCCTCCGCGCACCACTTTTTGTGTCTCTTGGACATAATGAATTTGGAAATTCGTATCCCCGCCACGGTTATCATAAAAATTCGTATTGATTTTTTGATACTCCCAGTTTGGAGAGGTTTCCATCGATTCATAATTTAAAGCCCACTTACCTAAGTAAACAGTGGCTCTATACCAAAAGGCAACCGGATTGGTTCCGATATTGGTTTCATTAAGCATGTGAACTAATTCAGGATTTTCTATTTTAACGTTGCTGGACTTAAGCAATTGTTTGGATAACTCACTTGGCTCAAGCATTGGCGTGTCCTGACTGGAATTGGGATATGTGTTTTCTTTATTGATCGATAAAACGGACTCCGGAATTTTATACTTAGCTTCCTCAACCGTAGGGTCTGCTCCTTCTTTTGGGGCAGCCCAGTTATGCTGGGTTGGAATAATAACGAGCATGGCTATAACGATCATGATAAAAAAATTTCTTCTCATGCTTGAAGCTCCTTTCTTACATACAAAAAAGAATGATTGTTCCGTTATTTTCCCTCTTAAGCAAAAAAACTATTCAAAAATCAGGATTGTTTTATTACACCTTGCAGTTACTAGAATTAACAGATTGTTAAGCTATATTAACTGTTTATTTAGCACATTACAAACCAGTATTTTTTGTCACAGTTTTGTAAAATTCAGAATATTTACAAAACTACAGGAAGGTGCTATACTAAAACCAACATATCGTAAAGGAGGCGAAATCAACAGCCGGAATAACTGCAGGGAGGAATGCTTATCGAAACCATCCTCACACGGAAAACTTAATGTAGATTTCGTCACAAATCAGGACAATAAAGATAAAGGATGTGACCTATAGGGCTAACTAACATGACTGTTTAAAACAGAAATATCTACCTTTGAAAAGATACATTTATTTTTGGAAGGATTAGAATTTAGTTAGACATGACTTATGATGAAGCAAATTGGAAAAACATAAAAAAGACTCTGAATCCATAGTAGATCAGAGTCTTTTTTAATTTATTATTATAACAGAAAGAAACCTATCCCCATCACTAAATAAGCAGCAAGTAAGGTGAGTCCTTCAAACCAGTTTGTTTCCCCATCGTTCGTTATTACAATCATTAAAAAGACAGATAGCACCATCGCCACAAGTTCAGGCAATGTAAAGACAAGTGGCATTTGCGTTTCAAATAATAAAGATACCAGAACAAGTACCGGTGCTACAAACATGGCCACCTGTAAAGTAGAACCAACAGCAATTTCAACAGCAATGTCCATTTTATTTTTGTAAGCGAAAATAATGGCAGATGCATGCTCAGCTGCATTTCCGACAATTGCTACAATGATAACCCCGATAAATAATTCAGACCAGCCCAATTGATTCCCTACGTCTTCGAATGTATGTACCAAATTCTCAGATACATAGGCTACTGCCACTGTTGCCAAAGCTAGGACCATAATCGACCATTTTTTGCTCCACTCTGCTTCTTCAGTTTCTTCCTCTGCAAAAGACAAGTCTTCCTTACGTTGATAGACACCGCGATGGGTGACCAATTTAAAGAATAAAGCAGCCAAATATAAACAGATCAGGATAATGGATATGCCTGTACTCATGACCATTTGGTTACTTCTTTCCATCTCTCCGGCAAATACTTCAGGAATGATAAATGCAACTAATACACCGAATGTTAATAGCCCTGCATTGTGCCTGGCATCAAATACATTAAATTTTTGTCTTTTATACTTAATACCACCCAAGAAAAATGAAGCCCCACTAACTAATAATAAGTTACCGATGACACTTCCTGTTAAAGAAGCCAATACAATTCCCACCAGTCCCGCTTTAAGAGAAAAAATGGAGATGATCAGCTCAACAGCATTTCCAAATGTTGCATTTAGCAATCCTCCAATCCTCGGTCCGGATATGATTGCTAAGCTTTCTGTCGCCCTCCCCATAAAACTTGCCAGAGCAATAATCGTTAAACAATAAACAGCAAACATGAGCAGACTTGGCCAATGTAAAATGGAGCCGGCTATGGATACCGGTAGGCCAATCATTAGCATTGCAGAAAATATTTTTTGTCCCATCCCTTGAATTCCTTCTTTCTAATCTAAAATATATTCATTTATTCCCGAATTACCTTTAGATTAGTCTTCAAAATCTCCTTGCTAAAGTTTGTGAACAACTCTAATATTGATTCAGATAGATATAGGAGAGATAATTATGAACTATCAAAAAATTAGATTTTCTGCACTTATTATTCTAGTTGCTGTGTCAGGTTTCTCACAGGGAATGCTGTTACCCTTAATTGCCATTATTTTTGAACAGGATGGAGTAAGCTCCGGTCTAAACGGATTAAATGCTACAGGACTATATCTGGGAATACTATTAATCTCACCTTTCATGGAAATTCCTCTGCGAAAATTTGGTTATAAACCCCTGATTTTTTTCGGCGGACTGTCGGTGATTATTGCGTTTCTGTTATTTCCGATCCTAGATTCTTTCTGGTTTTGGTTCATTCTTCGTATGATTATCGGAATTGGAGATCATACCTTACATTTCACAACCCAAACCTGGATAACCGCTTTTACGCCAGTAAACAAGAGAGGCAGAAATATATCCATTTATGGCTTATCCTTCGGCATAGGTTTCGCAGTTGGGCCATTACTGACTAATTTAATTGAAGTTAATCGGGCATTACCCTTTATCGTTGCATCAGCAATCAGTCTTATTGCTTGGTTGACCGTCTTTTTATTAAAAAATGAATTTCCAGATGAAGATTTGGAAACAACCAATGTTTTCGGTACCTTACATCGTTTCAAAAAAGTTGCCAAGTATGCATGGGTTGCGTTCTTGCCTCCTTTTGGTTATGGATTTTTGGAAGCATCCCTAAATGGAAATTTCCCTATCTATGCTTTACGAATTAATATGGATGTTCAACAAGTCTCCATCATCTTGCCTGCTTTTGCAGCAGGCAGCATTATTACCCAGATCCCATTAGGAATTTTAAGTGATTCCTTAGGGAGGAAACGCGTTCTTCAATATGTTCTTTTTAGCGGTTTTGCCATCTTTTTAACAGCTGCCTTAATTGAACAAACCGTTACAGGTTTATTTATCTGTTTCTTTATTGCAGGTATGCTTGTCGGCTCCACCTTCTCTTTAGGAATCAGTTATATGACCGATCTATTGCCTACACAACTGCTTCCTGCCGGCAATATTATTTGTGGAATAGTCTTTAGCCTTGGAAGCATCTCTGGCCCATTTTTTGGCGGCTTGGCCATTCAATATCTGCCTAATGGGAATTTCCTTCTTGTAATCAGTGTTATCCTGTTACTGATTTTCATCGCTCTTAGCAGATTTAAAAGAAATCCAATTAATGACCAGATTCAAACCTCTGTGTAAGCAGAGGTTTTTTCATTCGACTTTATTACTGTAATTGTTGCTGTATTTATTCATCCACTCAATTTTATCTCATATTCACCTTCACGCATCTTCAGTTAAAATTTCCCCTATCCACAAATAAGCAAGGTAGAAAATTGCTATTTTTTCTTTTCCAAATAAATTCACTTAACTTCTTTAGCGACTCATGTTATACTAATATGTAGATAATAATTATTATAAATAAGAAAGAAAAATGTTGCTGTCACAGTATTTGTGGCAGCATCCGCTATTTTATAAGCCTAATGATTTTGAACATCATTCTCAATTAGAAAAGAAAAACAACGAGATCTATTCTCAATTACAAGGAGGTTATTCACATGGAAACAGCACTGAATAAATCAAGCTTGAAAAATTCACCTAGCCAATATAATAGATGGAAAGAATTCACCTCTAAACTTACGTCCAATTGGGAGCTCTTGGCTGCCGGTTTAAGCGGAATTCTGATTTTATGCGGCTGGCTATTATCAACAAAGGATTTGAATGCCTCATCTGCCTTCGTCTATATACTGGCATATGTAATTGGGGGTTATGCCAAGGCTAAAGAAGGCATCACTCAGACGATTGAAGAGAGAAAACTGAACGTAGAGCTTTTGATGATTCTGGCAGCGATTGGGTCAGCCATTATCGGATATTGGACTGAGGGAGCAATCCTGATTTTTATTTTCTCTTTGAGCGGTGCACTTGAAACGTATACGATGAATAAAAGTCACAAAGAAATTTCTTCATTAATGGATTTGCAGCCTGAACAGGCTTTGAGAATAGTCGATAACACTGAAGAAATAGTACCGGTTTCTTCCCTGCAAGTTGGAGATTTGATTTTAATTAAGCCTGGGGAACGCATCCCCTCAGATGGAGAAATCTTATTTGGAGAGACTGCTGTTGATGAAGCTGCAATTACCGGAGAATCGATTCCCGTCAGCAAATATATTCAAGACGAGGTATTTGCAGGGACGGTTAATGGACATGGAACCATAAAAGTTAAGGTTACAAAACCTAACAGTGAAACTTTATTCCAAAAAATTATCACACTTGTTCAAAATGCGCAAAGTGAAAAATCTCCTTCTCAATTATTTATTGAAAGATTTGAGGATACGTATGTAAAAGTTGTTCTTGTTGTCGTTGGAATTATGTTGTTTCTCCCACATTTTGTTCTGGGTTGGTCCTGGACAGAGACCTTCTACCGGGCAATGGTTTTGTTAGTGGTAGCTTCTCCATGTGCATTAGTTGCTTCTATCATGCCGGCTACTTTATCCGCGATTTCGAATGGCGCTAAAAGTGGGATTTTATTCAAAGGCGGTATCCATCTAGAAAACCTAGGCAATGTAAAGGCCATTGCTTTCGATAAAACAGGGACACTAACTCAGGGGAAACCCGTTGTGACGGATATTTTAATCCGCGATGACATCGATCAAAAAGAATTTTTATTAAGTGTAGCTTCCATTGAACAGAATTCGAATCATCCGCTGGGACAATCCATTGTTAAGCATGTTGAACAGCTTTATTCACAGACCATGCCGCGCGTAGAATCTGAAGAAATATCCGGATTTGGTGTTCAAGGACATGCAAATGGGCACTATTGGAAGATTGGGAAGAAGGATTTTGTAGGCGAAGAAGCAGCCATGTCATTTAAAAATGGAGCGGCACTTGAATTAATGTCTGAAGGGAAAACATTGTCCTATGTAAAAGATGAGAAAGGTATTGCAGGAATAATTGCATTAAAAGATATCATTCGTAAAGAGACTGCCGATGCTCTCGAAGCATTGAAGGAACTGGATGTATATACATGCATGCTGACTGGAGATAACGAGCACACTGCCAAGGTAATCGCCAAAGAAAGCCATTTATCTGGGTTTGTTGCTGGATGTTTACCTGAACAAAAGGTAGAAGAAGTTAAAAAACTTAGAGAGAAATATACTACCGTTGCCATGGTTGGGGATGGCATTAATGATGCGCCTGCGTTAGCTACTGCTTCTGTCGGAATTGCCATGGGTGAAGGATCTGATGTGGCTCTTGATACAGCTGATATTGTTCTCATGAAAAACGACTTACCAAAAATAGCAGAAGCCATTCAATTATCCAAACGAATGAACCGAATCATTCGCCAAAATGTTATCTTTTCAATTTCCGTCATTATGATTTTAGTTGTATCAAACTTTTTTCAGGCTCTCGACCTACCATTCGGTGTAATCGGCCATGAAGGCAGCACCATATTAGTCATCCTAAACAGTCTCCGTTTATTAAAATCTAAATAGAATACAAATAGAGGCTATCCTGTAAGTCTGTTAATGACTTTCCGGACGGCCTCTATTTTCTTTATTCATGGGAAGTTAATCTGAAACACATCAAATCTTCCTAAAACTACGGTGGCTGTTCATTTAATAATCAATCACCGTTCGTCCGCACATTAGTTCTGAACCATTATAATTTGAATCCACGCTCTACTTATTTAATCGTCCAGTGCCTCTTATTTCTGGACAATACTGCATTAATTTCTCCGCCTACAATAATGACAAGACCTGATATATATAACCAAAGCATTAAAACAATCAAGCCTCCGAGACTGCCATATGTGGAAGAATAGTTACCAAATGTACTCACGTAAACTGAAAATGCCCACGATGATAGCGCCCATCCGACACTCGCGAAGATTGCCCCTGGTAAAACGTCTCTACATTTCATTTTAAGGTTGGGCCCAATCCAATACAAAATTAAAAATACAAAGGTAATGACAGCAATAGAAATCACCCAGCGCAGTAAATCATAAACAAAGGAAGGCTCGTATCCTAGGAAATCAAATACAATATTGAGAATATATTTCCCAAACACTGGCAATAGCAAAGAAACCACTACAACCAGGATTAATCCAATGGTTAAAATCAAAGCTAATCCTCTTGTTTTAATAAATGATCTGGTTTCCTCAACATCATATGCATGATTAAGAGCCTTTATAATGGCATTGGTCCCGTTGGATGCTGACCACATCGTTGCCAAGATACCAAAAGATAACAAGCCGCCGTTTTGGTTAGCCATGACATCCTTTAAACTCGATTCTAATAAATTTGCCGATTCTGCAGGAGCATACGTATGCAAAAGCTCCATCAAATCCGCTTGGGAAACCTGCAAAAAAGGCAATAACGTGATAACAAATATTAAGAGCGGAAAAATTGAAAGTAAGAAGTAATAGGCTAATTGCGCTGCCAAGCCTGTTACTTCATCACCTTGAATTTTATCGTATAAATGTTTAAATACGCTTTTATTTACATACTTCTTCCTACCTTCCATTCCAGTACCACCTCTATTCAGCTTGTTTGACTTTATTTGCGCGTAGAAGTGGTACTTATATCATCAGATACAGAGGAAGTATTACTGTTCTCTGTCGTAGAAGCCGAACCATCAGAAGATTTTTTGTCTACCAGTACTTCTTTTGTTTCCTTAATAACCCCTGCTACTTGCGGTGGCATTTCTTTCATTTCATCTACCTTTTCAGATATAAAAGATACATCCTGACCAATTTGATCTATGTTTGTACGAATTTTACCAGACATATCCTTCACATTTTCCACTATAGAATTCGGATCTTTAGCCATCGATTTAACATTCGTTATCATTTTTTGGCCGCCTGTCATTACTGTTTTGCGAGTGTTCTTATCCAATAGGCTGATTGCAAAACCTGCTGCTGCTCCACCTAAAATTCCTAACCATAGCTTATTGCTCTTTTGACTGCTTCTACTCATTATTTATCCCTCCCGAATTAATTTTACTTGCTTATTCTTATATTTATTGATTTACCTATAATAGCGGAATTCTAAACATAAAATGTCAATTAAGTATTTTTTATCTTGACGCAAAATTGTTTCAAGAATATTCTTAATATTAACAACATACAGATAGGGTGAATTTACTTGATTGACTTTTTGAATAAGTTTTCAAAAGATTTGACTGTACTTTTAGAAACAATAAGTAATTTTCTTTGGGGGCCACCCCTCTTAATTTTAATTGTTGGTACAGGTATTTATTTAACATTTCGAATTGGATTTTTACAAATTAAATTATTGCCTTATTCATTAAAATTGGCCTTCACTAAAAGCCAGGATAAAAAATCGGACGGAGATATTTCCCATTTCCAGGCTTTAATGACTGCTCTTGCAGCAACAGTCGGAACTGGGAATATTGTTGGAGTGGCTACAGCAGTCGTCAGCGGTGGACCAGGGGCCGTCTTCTGGATGTGGGTTGCTGCCTTTTTTGGTATGGCGACGAAATACGGAGAAGCAGTACTTGCGGTTAAATACAGAATCGTAAATGCTAATGGTGAAATGTCAGGTGGACCTATGTATTATTTAGAAAAAGGGCTGAGAATGAAATGGCTTGGCGTCGCCTTTGCGATTTTCGGTGCGATTGCAGCTTTTGGAATCGGTAATATGGTCCAAGCTAATTCAGTAGCCAACACGATTCATGATACTTTCTCCATCCCAACCTGGGTAACCGGGATTGTCCTGACTATTTTTGCCGCTCTTGTGTTAGTCGGAGGCATTAAAAGCATCGGTAAAGTCACCTCCTATTTTGTACCGGTTATGGCCGCCTTTTATTTAATTTGTGGAATCTTAATTCTTATCTTAAATGCTGAACTCGTTCCAAATGCAATTAAACTGATTTTCACAGATGCCTTCACTGGACAGGCAGTAGCTGGCGGTGCAATCGGTACTGTAATCCGTTGGGGTGTGGCTAGAGGTGTCTTTTCGAATGAAGCTGGTTTAGGGTCAGCTCCGATTGCGGCAGCTGCGGCTAAAACGGATTTTCCTGCCCGACAAGCACTTGTATCAATGACGCAAGTATTTATTGATACAATCATTATTTGCTCAATAACAGGAATTTCACTTGTAATGGCAGACCAATATCATAGTGGATTAGAAGGAGCAGAACTGACATCCGTCTCCTTTGATTTATTATTAGGTCCTGTTGGTTCCTACATCGTTTCAATCGGGTTAATTTTCTTTGCTGCCTCCACAATTATTGGTTGGGCTTATTATGGTGAGAAATGCTATTCCTACTTATTTGGAGATAGGACCGTAATTAGCTATCGAATCGTTTTTGTTTTAGCTGTTTTTATTGGCTGCGTAAGCTCCCTTGATCTTGTTTGGAGCTTTGCTGATATTATGAATGCTTTAATGGCAATCCCTAACTTGATTGGCCTCCTCGGCCTTTCAGCTGTGATTATAGCTGAAACAAAAATCATTATCAGAATTATTAATAGTGAAAAACAAAATAAGCAGAGAAAGACATTTGAAACTTGAATTTGACAGATAGCGAATTCCATGGAATGATATTTCTATCTAGTGCGGAAGGGATGAATGAAGTGGCAGATTTATCGGTTAAATCCACTGAGAATATTAAAATTATGATTAATGGCATCCAAGAAAAATTACAAATGATCAACAGTTCAGCTATGCGTGCAGACAGCTTTAATGATAGCTCCTATGAGGATTTACTGGAGATATATGAAATGGTCATGTCCAAGGACCGCTTCAGCCCTAGTGAAATGCAAGCAATTGTCGAAGAGATTGGCAAATTGAGAAAGTAAATAGGCAATAAAAGCTCCTCTGTTCATTGAACAGAGGAGCTTCATTTTATTTGGACAGCAATGCAAGGGATTCTCTGTTGAAAGCTGGGATATCATCAGGCTGTCTGCTTGTTACTAATTGTTCTCCACATACAAATACCTCTTCATCATGATAAGTGGCACCTGCATTCTCGAGATCAACTTTAATTGATTTATAACCTGTTGAATCTCTTCCTTCCAGCGCTTTTGCAGTAATCAACAATTGCGGACCATGGCAAATTGCGAATACTGGTTTCTTTGCGTCCATGAATTCCTTGGCAAAAGAAACAAAACGATCGTCTCCTCTTAAAATGTCAGGAGAGAATCCACCCGGAATAAATAAAGCATCAAACTCATTCGCTTTTACCTCATCAATGCCCTTTTGAATTTCCACCGTTTCTTTTCCTTGCTTACCTTCAACATTTTGTCCACTTTCAAAGCCGATGGTTACTACTTCATGACCAGCTTCCTTATAAGCCTTAGCAGGGTCTGTATATTCTACATCTTCAAACATATCCGTTATGACACATGCAATTCTTTTACTCATACTATCAATCTCCTTTTTTGAAAAATAATAGTTACAGTTTCATCTTTCCCTCGGCAAAATTTTCATAAACATTCTCTTTTATCTAATCAAGGAATATAAAAACAGTGTGAATGATATTCACACTGCCTAAGTCATTCGCTTAGAGATTTCCACATTTCCCTAATAAACTTCACCGTTTTACAATGTCTTCAAAATCTTTGAACTAATCCTCATCCTACCTAACAATCAGATACCCCCTCTAAATTCATTAACCAACCTAATGGATAATCCACTACTCACCAATTAATGTTTTACGGGGCATGATGAGGATTTCTACGCGTCTATTTTTCTCCCGCCCACTGTCAGTGGTATTAGGCGATACTGGTTTAAATTCTCCAAAGCCTTTTGCACTAAACCATTCCGGTTTTAATTTTTTATTATCTTGAAGAAGCTTCATAAAGTTAACAGCTCTCATAACGCTTAATTCCCAATTTGACTCAAACTCTGCATTACGAATCGGAACATTATCCGTATGTCCGCTAATGATAATATTTCTGGGAGGTTCCATTACAAGCAGTTCAGATATTTCCTTGGCAATTATTTCATCTCTCTCTCTGACCATTGCGATCCCCGAATCAAACAATACATTATCACGAATGGTTAACAGCAACCCTTCCTCTGTCAGAGATGTCTCTAAATTGGATTTTAAATGACTGTCATTAATATAAGTATCTATTTTTTCTTGGACTACCTTTAATTCTTCCAATTCAGGGCTGGCTTCCTCTGTTCCTTCTTCTTCTTCCCCATCAAATTTCTCTGGGTCTGTTTCTGCCATCATCCCTTCAGGCATCGGGCTCGGATGCTCAAAAACACCTGTTCCTCCATCTAATGCTTTATTAAAGGCTCGTGATAGTTCAGAGAACTTTTGGGCATCTACAGAACTCATAGCAAATAAGACAATAAATAACGCTAATAATAAGGTTAATAAGTCACTATATGGGAGCAGCCAGGATTCGGACATATGCTCCTCATGCTGAGATTTCTTTTTTCGCCTGGACATTGTTTCTCATCTCGCCTTCCAACCACTTCTTCCTTTCCGCAGCAGGTAAATAAGAAGATAGTTTTTGCTCTATTGTCCTTGGTGCTTCACCTTCTAATATAGATAGAATACCTTCTACCATCATCTCTTTAATACGTACTTCCTGTTTAGATTTTCTCTTTAATTTATTCGCAAACGGGTGCCACAATAAATATCCCGTAAAGATTCCCATCAATGTAGCAACAAATGCTGCACTTATGGCATGGCCCAGTATCTCTGTATCACTCATATTGCCCAAGGCTGCAATTAATCCTACTACTGCACCTAATACCCCGAGGGTCGGAGCATAGGTACCAGCCTGTGTGAAAATCTGAGCCCCAACAGCATGCCTTTCCTCCATGGCATCTATTTCTTCTGAAAGGATGTCGCGAATATAATCTGCACTTTGTCCTTCAACCGCCAAATTCAAGCCGTTCCTTAAAAACGGATCTTCAACTGATTCTGAAATTTTTTCTAGCGCCAGCAAACCTTCTTTACGAGCTGTTTGTGCCCAATCGCAAAATGTATGAATTAATTCTTCCGTTGAGACCATTGCTTTTTCTGAAAAAATGATGACAAATAGCTTAGGAAGCTTAATCAATTCATTAACTGGAAAAGCAACTAATATAGCTGCAGCCGTTCCTAAGAAAATGATTAATATAGCAGCTGGATTGACGAGAACTGCGATATCAACACCTTTAAGCACCATTCCAACACCTACTGAAACGATGGCCAACATAATCCCTATGATTGAAGACTTGTCCATATAATTCACCCGTTTTCTACTATTCTTTTATCTCTTCTAGTATCGACATTTCAATAAATTCCTTAACACTAATAAGCTTTTAAAAAGATATGAGAATCAATTTTAGGTAAAAAGACATAAAAAAAAGTGATGAAAACATCACTTTTTTTAATCGATTAAGAGTTGAATCAACAATTACAGATACCTTGCAATAGCAATTCTGAGGAGAATGACTTAACTTTATCCTCTCTATCATTTAATCTTCCATGAATATAATATGGGGTTTTTTAACAAATATGTCGAAGTAACCAAATTTCTGTAATATTTTTGTAAATTAAATTCAATAATGCTGTAACCATAGAAACTAGTATTTTAGTTATAGTAAAAAAGTAGAGAAAAAGGCGGTAAGATTTAACAATGCTGCCAAAAAAACATCTCGGGGGTCACTATGAAAAAAATAATTATTGCTCTTGCTATTTTTCTGTCATCCACGCTTGTGCCATTTGGACCATTTGAATCTAAAGCCTCAGCCGCTATTTCGACAAGTAAAGCTAACAAAGTTGTTTCAACCGGGAAAAAATATGTAGGAACGCCTTATCGATACGGCGGAACAACACCTAAAGGATTTGACTGTTCTGGTTTTGTGGGGTATACCTACAAAAAAGCGGCAGGAAAGAAACTTCCAAGGACCTCAACCAGTATGTATAAACAGGGGAAAAAGATCGCTAAATCTAAGTTAAAAAAAGGTGATTTAGTTTTCTTTAATACTTCTGGAAAAGGAGTTTCCCATGTAGCAATCTATATTGGCAGCAACAAAGTCATTCACTCTGTATCTAAAGGTGTAAAAATAGATTCATTAAGCTCTTCATATTGGAAGAAGCGTTATGTAGGTGCTAAAAGAATATAAACTCTATTTTCCAGGCGGACATCCTTCGCCTTTTTATTTTGCCTTTTTTTTACCCACTTGTAAAAAGTGTAGACCTTTTCATCGAGTATAGCTTGCATACTGTCTTAACCAGTCAGCATCTCACTTGATGGTATTTCACTATAGACTCTGATCTCTCCTTTTCTTTTCAGGAAGGTTTTTAAAGCATCTATTTTTTTATTGGTCGCATTAATGCGTATAAGTCTTCTTCCAAGCGTGCAGCATATGCTTCAGCATGTTTCCCTGCATCCTTCACTCCAGCATTGTAAAAATGAGGTCCTAACGTTTCTGTGAAAAACTCCAAAATATTCTCAGCAGCCAGTTCTCCAATCTCTTCATCACGCTCTTTTTGAAAATATTGTTGAATTTGACCAATTATCCATCTTTTATCTTCTGCTTTCCAATTGATTAGCAATTGTACCCCTCCTTTGAAATTTACTTTATCTTTCATTTATAACAAAAAAATAGTAGGATATAAACCTTCATGTGGTTTATCCTACTATTTTTTAAGCGCAACACCTATTGTTTGTGCCTTTAATTATTTAATTTAGTCTTCGCTCTACTTTTCAAGCTGGCTTTTTCATATACTTGGTTAGCATTTTGTAGGCATGCTCTACTTGTTCATCACTAGGAGATTGGATTCCCGCCAGTGGATATTTGTAGCCAAGTGTTTCCCATTTATAAACACCTAATTGATGATATGGTAAGATTTCTACCTTTTCAATATTATTAAGTGTACCTAAGAATTGACCCATTCTTTCCAAGTATTCATCCTGGTCATTAACCGTTGGAACTAGTACGTGTCTAATCCAAACCGGTTGTCCTTTGTCAGAAAGATAACGGGCACAATCCAAAATATGTTCATTCGGTTTACCAGTTAGCTTAATATGGCGTTTACTATCTATATGTTTAATATCCAGTAGGATTAAGTCTGTATATTCAAGCAGTTCATCGAATTGCTCTAAAAATTCTGGTGATCTCGAAAAACAGCCAGCTGAGGAATCAATGGTCGTGTGAATTCCTCTTTCCTTACATAATTTAAACAGTTCTATAATAAAAGGAATTTGCAATAGCGGTTCTCCGCCGCTGACGGTAACTCCCCCGCCTGATGCATCCATGAATGGTTTATATAATTCAATATCTTTAACGATTTCTTCAGGACTCATTTGCTTGCCTGTTCCAATTGACCACGTATCGGCATTATGGCAATATTGGCAGCGCAACAAACAACCTTGCGTAAAGACAATGTAGCGGATCCCCGGGCCATCTACTGTGCCGCATGTTTCAACGGAATGTATATTTCCATATGTTGTCATGAGATCCCATCCTTTCTTTTCTAAAAATATCCAATTGGAAGTTAAAAGTTAGTCTCCCTGCTAATACAGGGAGACCTCCTAGTAACAAGTACTTCTATATTACATAGTTTCGTGGAACGTACGATTGATAACGTCAATTTGTTGCTCACGAGTCAACTTGATGAAGTTAACAGCGTATCCAGATACACGGATTGTTAATTGTGGATACTCTTCTGGATGTTCCATAGCAGCTAGCAATGTGTCACGATTGAATACGTTGATATTCAAGTGGTGACCTTCCTTGGAAGCATAACCATCCAAGATTGCAGCAAGGTTCGCTTCACGTTGCTCTTCTTCACGTCCAAGTGCTTTTGGCACCATAGAGAATGTGTTAGAAATACCGTCTAAAGAGCAATCGTATGGAAGCTTAGATACAGAAGATAGAGAAGCTAGAGCACCTTTTGTATCACGTCCGTGCATTGGGTTCGCACCTGGTGCGAATGGTTCGCCAGCGCGACGTCCATCTGGAGTGTTACCAGTTTTCTTACCATATACTACGTTAGAAGTAATTGTAAGAATGGATTGTGTGTGCACAGAGCTACGGTATGTTTTATGCTTTTTCAATTTAGTCATAAAGTTACGAACAAGCTCAACAGCCATGCTATCTACGCGATCATCATTGTTTCCGTATTTAGGGAAATCACCGATGATTTCAAAGTCAACTGCTACACCATTTTCATCACGGATTGGTTTAACTTGTGCATATTTAATCGCACTTAATGCGTCGGCTACTACAGACAATCCAGCAATTCCCGCTGCCATTGTGCGAAGGATTCCAACATCATGTAATGCCATTTCAATACGCTCATAGCTATACTTGTCGTGCATGTAGTGGATTACATTCAATGTATTGATGTATAGCTCTGCAAGCCATTCCATTGTGCTATCGAAGTTAGCCATAACTTCATCATAATCTAACACGTCAGAAGTAATTGCTTTGAAGTTCGGTCCAACTTGAATTTTAAGTTTTTCATCCACCCCACCGTTGATTGCATAAAGCAATGCTTTTGCAAGGTTTGCACGTGCTCCGAAGAATTGCATTTGTTTACCGATACGCATTGCGGATACACAGCAAGCAATACCGTAGTCATCGCCGTATTCTCTGATCATGATGTCATCGTTTTCGTACTGAATCGCACTTGTTTGGATAGACATTTTTGCACAGAAACGTTTGAACCCTTCTGGGAACTTCGTAGACCATAATACAGTCAAGTTTGGTTCTGGAGCTGGTCCAAGGTTTGTTAATGTATGCAAGAAACGGAAAGAGTTTTTCGTTACAAGTGTTCTTCCGTCTAATGCCATACCACCGATTGATTCTGTTACCCAAGTAGGGTCTCCACTGAACAATTGGTTGTAATCAGGTGTACGAGCAAATTTTACAAGACGAAGCTTCATAACAAAGTGATCGATGATCTCTTGTGCTTCTTGTTCAGTTAATGTGCCTTCACGAAGGTCACGTTCGATATAAATATCAAGGAAGGAAGATGTACGTCCTAGTGACATCGCTGCACCGTTTTGTTCTTTAATTGCAGCAAGGTAAGCAAAGTATAACCATTGTACTGCTTCTTTGGCATTTGTAGCTGGTTTAGAGATATCATAACCATAAATCTCAGCTAATTGTTTTAATTCACCTAAAGCACGGATTTGCTCGCTTAATTCTTCACGTTGACGAATAACTTCTTCGGACATTGTTCTTAATCCGTAGTTTTTCAAATCTTTCTTACGTTCAGCGATCAAGAAGTCTACACCGTATAATGCTACACGACGGTAGTCACCGATGATGCGTCCGCGTCCGTATGCATCTGGAAGACCAGTGATGATACCAGCCTTACGAGCAAGCTTCATTTCATCCGTATAAGCATCGAATACACCTTGGTTATGTGTTTTGCGGTAATCAGTGAAGATTTTTTGCACTTCTTCATCTACTGTGAATCCGTAAGATTCAGCTGCAGCTACCGCCATACGGATACCACCGAATGGTTGAAGAGAACGTTTGAATGGTTTATCTGTTTGGAAACCAACAATTGTTTCAAGTTCTTTATTTAAATATCCAGGACCATGTGATGTAATAGTAGAAACAATTTTAGAATCAAGATCAAGGACGCCGCCTGCTTCACGTTCTTGTTTAGTAAGTTCCATTACTTGCTTCCATAATTCTTTTGTAGCTTCTGTTGGGCCTTCTAAGAATTCATCGTTTCCTGTGTATGGAGTGATGTTTTTCATAATGAAGTCACGTGTGTTAACTTCATTCTGCCAATCTCCGCCAGCAAAGCCTCTCCATGCATCTTTTTTAGTTACATTATCCATAACCATTGCCATTTTATTTTACCTCCTAATATTACGTTCAGGAATATTATTTCAAATTTCTAGATGTTCAGCTTTTTTAAATTATATAACAGCTTTCTATACTCTTATAATACACATTATATGTGAAAAAGTGAACATGTAAATTATGACAATCTGGTGAAATCAAAAACAACGTTGTTAAATCAATCTTTTCTTTCTATTTTCGAATAATTCTAATATCAGGAACCCTTGACAGTAAATAAAACTGTTATAGTAAAATCCACTCTGAAAGCTAAACTGTACTATAAAAGGCATCTGTTCTTAAATACAGATGCCTTTTATAGATACCATTATATAACAATTCTGTCATTTATGCACGTCTGATCTATTTTTAAAGGCTTCCTTCGTCACAATATATTGTTCGTGGTTTGTATGTTGTTCCTGATTTCCACCCGTTTCAGCATGGTGAGGAAAATTCCCAGGATGACTTTTACGTTTATGATTAAAACCTTTACCTCTCGCCATAATCCTACCTCCTTCCCTTATTATCATTTTCTACAGAAAGGCGAGAATTATGGCAGGTAAGTTGAGGCAATATAGTACAAAAAGAACATCATTATTGGCAGCCATAGACCACTTGTTTAAGCAATTTGGGAACAACCTCAGTGGAAAATGGAATATGCAGCCTTTCTGTACGTTTGTGTGCGTCCTTACCATATGGACCGATATTTACGGCTGGTATATCCAATTCCCCAATAATAGAAAGCGGAAGATTATACCCCTTCCCGTATAGAGGCATTTCATTTTCTAACACCGGCATCACTAAATCACGATCACGTAAACGGCAATAGCTTACATCGGAAAGCCCTGGAAAATAAGACATGATCTTTATTTCTTCATTAAATTTCTCTTTAGCGATCCTAACGCAGTGCTCTACTATACCTTTTGCTTTCTGATCCCTTTCATCATCTTCCAAATAAACGTGTGGATAATAAGGTGGAGCGAGCATGATCATATAAAAAGGGGCCTCTGATTTGAAAAACGCTGCCACTACATCTGCAATTTCAGCTGTTAATTTGGCCATATTCATGCCTGCGTCCTGTTCGAGCAATGCAATCTTTGCGTTTATTTCTTTCATAAACATATGGCCATATTCTCTACAGCCTTTATCAAATAACTCTTGATAAGTATATACACTGGGCTTAAGGTTAGGTTTTCTTGAACCATGTCTTCCATACCCAAGTAAATCATAAATATTTGATAACCGTCCTTCTATATACCTGCTGCTTTCTTCGCCAATATCTTTCAGCTTGTTTATGACTTCTTCCGGATTTTGCTTTAGCGTAAGGATATTAGCTAGTACATATGCTGCAGTTGGCGTTTGGACATTATATGCTTCTTTTAGATCCATTAATTTTAAGATCGTAGGCAGAGGGTTCTGTTCCCCGCGTTCTTGTTCTAAAAAGGCTAAGGATAACTCCAGTCTTTCCGCTATCACACCTGCCATCCAGGCGGCATTCATGCCCTCAAGCGGTTCGCCCACATGTGTTTCAGTTCCTACACAAAAAATTAAGGGCAATAACTTACCCACAGATCCTGTATAAAAATATTTTGTACGGTCTCCTGGATATGCACCAAAACTCGGCTCCGAGCAAATGGCCACTTCCAAATCCAGTTGATATTGGTCCTTGAGTCCCTTAATCAACTCAACTCCCGCAAACATTCCGGCCGAATATCTCTCTTCATCCGGTGTAGCTAAAAATAATAGGTTATGTTTCAAATTGCCATGTTCGGCAGCTTCTGATAGTAAAGCCATCTGAATAGCAAGTCCGGCTTTCATATCCATAATTCCTCTTCCAAAGATCCACTCTCCAGACTTCAAATCCTGCTCGGCATCAACTGAAAGGTTTTCCTCTGCCATTGCACTTGTACATTCCAATGGTGAAAAAGCGAGCGGTGCAAGGCGTCCGTAATCTTCAACCCCAACTACATCATAATGGCTTAAAAGTATAATTGTTTTTTTACTCGTTTTACTACCTTGATAAAACGCAGCAACTGCTTTTCGATTTAATAGATCTCCTGTAATTTCTTTTCTGTATATTTGATCGGGGTAATTTTGAAAATAAGGCATTTCCTTAAGGATCGCAGAAATTTCGTCCTCCATACGCAGCTCACCTCTTGTTCCCGTTACACTTGGCACTTTTACAAGGCGGTATAATAACTCCAAAATCCCTTCCTTTGTATTCCAATGACCCATACCTTATCCCCCCACTTTTTCTATCTTTTTCTAAAATTATAGCAGTATTTGGTCGAATATTCAGTTAAATATTAATAGTATAGCTCTCTATTTTGCCGTTGCTAATTAGATATGTTACGGTATTCTTACAATTAAAGGAGCGGTTACAATGGATATTTCTATCAATATTAAAGAGATTACTCTCCACTATATTTCAATGGAACTAAAGAATTCCTTTACTACTAGCTTTGGAAGCTTGAAGGATAGAGAAATGATTATTATTGAAATGGTTGATTGCGACGGTATGGTTGGGTGGGGTGAATGTGTTGCCTTCCGAGAACCTTGGTATACGGAGGAAACACTCCAAACTGCTGCACATATTATGAAAGATTTTTTAATCCCCAAACTCATCCAGCAGCCAATCTATCATCCGGATGAACTTCAGCATCTTTTTTCTCCCGTTTGCAAAAATCCAATGGCTAAATCGGCTCTCGAAGGCGCAATTTGGGATTTATATGCGAAGAAAAATAATAAATCCTTATCGAGAGCTTTAGGTGGAACTAAAAATGAGATTGAAACAGGAGTTAGTATTGGACTGCAGACCTCAGATGAACATTTATTTCGCCTGATTGATCATAGCCTTGAGCAGGGATATAAGAGAATTAAGCTTAAAATCAAACCCGGTCAGGACATCTCTCTTATTCGGACAGTTCGTAGGAGATACCCACACTTACCCATTATGGCTGATGCAAATTCAGCCTATTGTTTAGCAGATATGGACCTCCTAAAAGCGCTGGATGAATTTGATTTAATGATGATTGAACAGCCGCTTCGTTTTGACGATTTTTATGAGCATGCCATTCTTCAGCAACATATCACAACACCGGTATGCCTGGATGAAAGCATTCAATCATTCGAGAACGCCAAACAAGCAATTGCTCTGGGTAGCTGCAAAGTGATTAATTTGAAAATTGGACGAGTCGGCGGTTTATCAGAAGCCATTAAAATTCTTCATCTTTGTGAAGCCAATAATATTTCCGTTTGGTGCGGCGGTATGCTTGAATCTGGAATTAGCCGAGCCCATACGATTGCACTGGCTTCCATGCCACAGGTTAATCTGCCTGGTGACATTTCGAGCTCCAGCCATTATTGGGAGCAAGATATCACGTCCCCTAGCGTGATTGTCGAGAACGGTGTCATTCAAGTTCCTGAACAAGCCGGAATGGGTTTTGAAGTTAATCGAAAATGGCTAGCCCATTACTCAACTCACAAAGAGTCCTTCACTTCCAAATAATGTGTATTCTTATTCTATAGGGGTATAGAATAAGAAACGAACAATGGGAGTGAATACACATGACAAAGGAAAAACCATTATCGAAGAAAAAAATGGACAATCCTGAAAACTCAATGACTGACAAAGAGCATATGCTCGATAGATTTGAAGATGAACAGCATGTAGACACCATTCCTATCGAAGATTTACGAGAAGAAAATCTTGAAGAAAAAGATAAGACTGCTACGAAGAGCACTTCTTCCAGCGAAAAGAAATACGAGCCCGAAAAACAGTAAGCATGGAGCCAGTTTATCTGGCTCTTATTTATTTCGCCTTTCCAAAAATCCCCTAGCTAATATCCCTCTGTAAACACCGTAATTAAATTCAAAAATATTCCTCAAAAAGTCATCCAAGACCCTCTATATTTCTTATACAAGGGGGGGTTCTAAGTAGGCCAATAAAGTTCAAAACATACTCAATCCGCTTACAGCCAAATCTCAAAGGATTGCAACAGAGATTATCCGAATATCCAGCTTTACACAGGAAAGTTCTGCATCCTCACAGGAGATTCTCGCTAATATCAAAGAGCAAAACCAGCTAATAACCGGTATTTCTCATAGCTTTAATGAACTTGATAATCTAGTTGAAAAACTGGATGGATTAGTGCAGATTTAAATAAAAAACCCGCTATTCATGTTTACGCAGCACCTATTCGATGCGGATTCATGATTGACGAGTTTTTAAATTACATATTAATGTAACTCGTCGTATTTAGTCCCTATCGTTAAAGGACTTCAACAAATGTCTAATACTAACTATTCTTTAATATGTCGCAGTCCCTTTAATCAAAAAATGACGTGTCCCCACGTCATTCATTAATAAACTTATTCCGATTTCACTTTTTCATATCCATTGACGACAACAGATAATTCCCCGGTCGATGGATGAATAACCATTCCCGTTACTGGTATATATGCAGGCATTAACGGATGATTCTTAACCAGATTAACACTTTCCGTTACGCTTTCATGGACATTAGAGAAGCCCTTAACCCACTGCTTCACATCTATTCCTACATGCTCCAAAGTAGAAAAGGTCTCATTAGGTACTCCATTATCAGTCATTTGTCCAATCAATTGATTTGGATCCATGGCAGCCATACCGCAATCCTCATGGCCTACAATAAATACTTCTCTTGCTCCCAATGCATGAATTGCCACAATGATGGAACGCATCACACCGCCAAATGGATGATTTACGATTGCCCCGGCAGTCTTTATAATTTTGACATCTCCGTTAGCAATATTCATGGCCTTTGGTAACAACTCAACCAGCCTGGTGTCCATACAGCTTACTATAACCATTTTTTTATCGGGAAATTTAGTGGTCTCATATGGCAAGTATTCTTCCTTGTTTACAAATTCACGATTATAAGCAAGAATTTCATCTAATGTATTCATTTATTTCTCCCCTTCATACAGCCTTAAATCCATTGTACCTAAGTATTTATAATAGTTGAAATAATATACAATTTCATCCGAAGGAAACTTTCAACAAAAGATGCGTACACTATCATAACAGGTTACTAAACAGTATTGCCGGACAACTAATGAAAGGATCCATATACTTTGAAGACAAAACTTAGGCAACTTGAACCCTATATACATTCCATTTTTGAATATTTACACTCACATCCTGAGATAAGCTGGAAAGAGCATGAAACTGCAGCCTTTATTGAAAAGCGATTAATCGAAGAAGGGGTTAAGTGTAACGCTTTCCCCTCATTTCCCGGTTTAGCTGCTGAAATAGGCTCCGGCAAGCCAGTCATTGCTTTACGAGCGGATATGGATGCCCTTTGGCAGGAATGTGATGGAACCTTTAGAGCTAATCATTCATGCGGACATGATGCGCACATGTCAATCGTTTTGGGTGTAGCCTTGATGCTCAAAGAATTGACTGAGACTGAAAAAGAAAAAGGAACAGTTCGATTTATCTTTCAGCCGGCAGAAGAAACGGGTGAAGGTGCCAAGGCTGTAACGAATCTTGGAATTGTAGATGACGTTGATTATTTATACGGTCTCCATCTTCGTCCAATAGAAGAGCTGCCTCTTGGCATGGCAGCTCCTGCGATCAATCATGGGGCAACCTACCATCTTTCAGGAAAAATCATTGGAGAAGATGCACATGGAGCGCGGCCTCACTTAGGGACAAGTTCAATAGATGTCCTAATTATGATGCATCAGCTGCTTCAACAAATTAAACTGTCGCCGATGAAACCACATTCCATCAAAATCACCAGATTCGAAACAGGTAATGAAAATTTAAATGTTATACCAGGTACTGCTTTGTTTGGAATTGATGCCAGGGCTCAATCAAATGAAGACCTGAACATCATTAAAGAGCAAATAAAGCAAACCTTTGCTCAATTAGAATCAATCTTCCGCATTCATATCCAACTAGAACCATATCCAGATACACCGGCTTCCATCATCTCCGCCAAGGCGGCTCAGTTTATGGAAAAAGCTATTTTGGATACAATGGGGCATAAAGCATTAAGCCCTACAGTGTTAACTCCCGGAAGTGACGATTTTCACTTTTATACGAAACTTCGCCCTTCCATAAAAGCAACCATGCTGGCACTTGGTGCTGATTTAACTCCCGGACTTCATCACCCAAATATGACATTTGATCGTTCCTGTATAATAGAAGGCATCGAAATCCTAACAAGAGCTATTCTCCATACGTTAAAGGCTGAATCTCTATAATAAAGATTCAGCCCCTTTATAGTTATACCTAATCATTTCCCAGCGCTTGTTTTATATCCCCCCATAGATCTTGCCAGTTTTCCAATCCAACGGATACACGCAGCAATTGGTCTGTAACACCCATTTCCAATCGTTCAGATTCCGGAATAATAGCATGAGTCATTGAAGCCGGGTGACAAATCAATGTTTCAACATCACCTAAGCTGACTGCAATTTTAATAAGCTTCATCCTGTTAAGGAAGGCTTGTGCATCCTCTTTACTGCCTTTTATTTCGAAAGCGATAATCCCTCCTGGCTGACGCATTTGTTTCATAGCTGCCTCATATCCAACGTTTTGCTTATCTCCAGGATAATAAATCCGCTCAACTTTTGGATGTTCTTTAAGCTTCTCATAAATTTTTTGAGCATTTTCGCTATGACGGTCCATCCGAATTGGCAAGGTTTTGATTCCCCTTAACAATAGCCATGCATCAAAAGGCGCCATAATTCCCCCGACGTCCTTTAACATTGTTTTTCTAACTCGTGATATGAATTCACGGGAACCCGCAGCCAAGCCCGCTACAACATCCCCATGTCCGCAAATATATTTTGTTGCACTGTGTACAACTATGTCACATCCCAGCTGAAGGGGCTGTTGCAAGTATGGCGAAGGAAATGTATTGTCCACAATGACAGGGATCCCATTTCTTTTAGCCACCCGTGCCACCATTTCCAAGTCAATGACTCTCATAGTTGGGTTTATTGGCGTTTCAACAAATATACACGTTGTTTCAGGTTTAATTAACTCCTGTATTTGTTCCTCTGTTTCCATCGGACTAAAGTCATGATGGATGTTATACTTCTCTTTCATCATGACTAATAAATCGAATGTACAACCATAAATACCGAGTGAGCATAGAATATGGTCATTTGCCTTGGTAAGTTCCATTAAAACAGCTGATACAGCAGCCATACCAGACCCAAATGCAATTCCTTCCTCAGCTCCTTCCAATACTGCTATCTTCTCTTCTAATGAGCGTACGGTTGGATTGCCTAATCTCGAATAGATAAATCCATTATCTGTACCGGCAAATCGCTGTTCCCCCTGTTCAGCAGATTCAAATGTAAAGGTGGAAGTTTGATAGATTGGCATAGAAAGGCTTCCTTGATGTTCGTTTGATTCATATCCGGCATGGATAGCTGCAGTTTCAAAGTGGGTATATTTCTTATTCATATAGCTCCCCCTATTTCAAATGTAAAAAATTTCAATCCCCACTTTATCATATGGCATTCACCCAAAAATTGTAAACAGTCTTATCCAGATATTTTAAAACCCGACTTTCATTACATACAAACTACTGACCCAACATTAAATAGAACTCATCACTTCATACAGAGAAAAATAAGGAACCAATACTTATTAAATCCGGTGTATCTGTTTACTAATCTCCCTAAATTACAAGAAAAAAAGGCCCTAATCAGACCTTTCACCCATGTATAACGTCAGCAAAATCGCCATCTACTACTGATGTAAGTAAATCAGCAACCTTTACTTTCATTTGCACTCCTATTTTTCCTGCACTGACTATAATTTTTTCCTGAATTTCAGCTGATACATCTATGTATGTTTTATACTGCTTTTTCATCCCAACCGGTGAACAGCCACCGCGGATATACCCCGTATATTTTTGTATGTCTTTCATAGGCAGCATTTCAACTTTCTTTTCACCAGAAACTTTAGCTGCTTTTTTCAAATCTAGCTCTGAATCTACAGGAATCACAAATACATAAACAGAGCCAGTCCCTGAAATGGTAACGAGAGTCTTATAGACAAGACGATAATCCTGGCCTATCTTCTCTGCAACGGAAATACCATCAATTTTCCCATCGCGATTTTCGTATTGAAATATTTCATACTCAATTTCTTTTTGATCTAAAAGGCGCAGTGCATTCGTCTTTACGTTTCCCACTTAAAAACTTCCTCTCAAAATTTGCCCGATTTAAAAATTGAATAAAGTAAATACAGTACCATTAAGGTGGCGATAATCGATCCAATTTCAATAATAGGCACTTGCCATAATATAGAACCGCTCCCTCTAGATGATGATCCTATAATCAAGCCTGCCATAATAATACTAAAGGACAAGAGAATAATCGCATAGGAAAGCTGGTTCCCGACCTTATCCATTTTACCAAGGAACACATCTAGTTGCGGCACTTCTATTTGTACACGAAATTTACCTTCTTTCAGCTTATTCATCAATTCATTTATATTGCGAGGCATTTCGTCCAGGATATCCGAGTATTCCACTACTTTGTTCCACAAGGAGTCCGCCAGGTTTTTAGGCTTCAGTCTTTCTTTAATCAACTTCTCCCCAAACGGCTCAATTACATCAATAATATTGAATTCCGGATTCAATGTTTCTACAACACCTTCCACTGCAAGGAAGGTTTTACCCAGCATAGTCAAATCAGATGGGATACGGATATGATGTAAGTAGGTTAATGTAAAGAAGTCATTCACTGCTTCACTCATATTTAAAGTATTTAAAGGATGACCATAATACTTATCGATAATTTCTTCTACATCAGATCGCAGTTTATCATAATTGATATCATCAGGTGTGAAGCCCAGCTTCAGGATTGCACGCATGACACTATCCGTATTACCTCGTTTTAAGGCAATAATCAATGTTGCAAATGCATACTTTATCCGTGTATCCAGGTGTCCAATATTACCGAAATCAATCAAAACAATTCGATTTCCAGGTTGAATCAGGACATTGCCTGGATGTGGATCTGCATGAAACAGACCGTTGATTAAGATTTGATTCATCATCGCATCCGTAAAGCGCTCACTGATTAGTTGCCTGTCAAACCCAAGTTCATCTAGCATTTCGATTTCATTTATTTTAATACCTTCTACATATTCCATCGTTAATACTCGCTTAGTAGAGTAGTCCCAATAAATAGATGGTATCTTAATTATGTCATTATCGATAAATTGATTAGCTATTTTTTCGGAATTTCTTCCCTCAATTCCATAATCCAGTTCCTGATGTAAGGATTGAGAAAATTCATCCACTATATCACTTATGCCATAATCTCTAGCCCAGCTGAATCGCTTTTCTGCCAATCTAGCAATATTATGCAAGATTTCTAGATCTGTCTCAATATTACCCTGGATATTAGGGCGTTGCACCTTTACAGCGACCTCTTCCCCTGTATGAAGAACAGCCTTATGTACTTGACCAATAGAAGCCGCAGCCAATGCTTCTTCTGTAAAGTCGGAAAACAGTTCATCAATTGTTGCTTCCAGATTCGATTCGATAATCTTTTTGACTTCTTCAGGGGAGAAGGCAGGCACATGATTCTGCAGCTTTTCCAATTCCAAAATAACGGAAGGAGGAACGATATCAGGTCTTGTACTCAGCATCTGCCCAAGCTTTACAAAAGTCGGGCCCAATTCCTCAAGAATGGCACGAATCCGCTCGGCAGCCGGCCGATTTTTAACCTCCTTGCCTTCAAACGTCCACTGCCCTCCAAACGGTAGCATATCGGATAATCCCAGTTCTTTGGCAATGGATCCAAATCCATTATGAATCATTGCACGGATGATATCCTGGTACCGATTAAAGTGACGTATTCTCTTTTCAAGCATCTGCTTCCCCCCTAACCTGCTCATTCATAAACTTGTGTTGTTATTGATTTTTCTCCTCTAACAAAGCAATTCGATTTTCCAATCGTGCAATGTCTTCTTTTGTGGCAAGATCCATTTCTGCCAGACGTTGCTTAACCTTTAAATTAATTTGTTGTTCAAATTCTGTCCGGGCTTCATTACCCTTTTTCACTAGATCTTCCACCATTGATTTAGATTCTGCCTGAGTTACTTCACCCTTTTTCACCAATTCATCCACTAATTTTTCAATTTGTTCCTTGCTTGTTACAGCTGCTCCAATTCCCATAGAAAACGTTTTGTTTATAATGTCCCTAATCATGCTCACTTCTCCTCCTTGAACTTATGATTAATAGAATAAAGCAAAGTTTTTCCCACTATTACCTTTCCACCCCTTAATTAAAACAAACCTATAAATTGTGTATTTTTTTTGAATTAATAAACATCTCTGCTTATAAAAAATAGAAGACCGCCCTGCCGGCAGCCTTCTATTAAAAAATTATTCAGATTCTCTTTCTGTACTAAATACAATTCCACTTTCTTTTCGGGAGTACTCTGTAATTTCCAGTACCCCTCTACTAATCTCAATTAGCTTTTGATAATCTGGCTGTTTATCATGGTTGATAATATCGATAAAGGTATCAATTTCATACACCATATCATTCTCTTTTTGAGGAATTGAAAAGGGTTCGCATACTTTTGTTTCTCTATCAATATACTCAAGCTTTTGAATGGTTCCTGATCCAGGAAAGATAATATTCCCCGTCTCCCCATGAATTTCATTTGACCCATAGGAATTAACTATTTTCGAGCAAACAATTGTACATACAAAATCAGAATACTTGAGGATTAGTGTTCCTCCTCCATCAACGCCACTATCAAGCATAACTGGAGTATAGCTGGTCGAGATAGGTTTTCCGAAAAGGGCGAAGGCCATGGCAAGAGGATAAACACCTAGGTCCACCAAAGCACCACCTGAATAATCAGCTGAGAAAATATTAGGAATCTCCCCCTCCAGTAGTTGATCATATCTGGAAGAGTATTTCATATATTGTAAGTTTATATTACGAATTCTCCCCACTCGTCTAATATTATCCTGCAGTAACTTGAAGTTGGGTGTATGAAGGGTTCTGATGGCTTCAAAAAGATAGACGTTATTCCTTTTAGCGATTTGATATGCCTGATCCAGCTCTGCCACATTAGAGAATAACGGTTTTTCACATATGACATGTTTCCCGTTTTCTAACATTAAAACCGCTTGTTCAAAATGACATGAGTTCGGAGAAGCGATATAGACAATATCGATTTCCTTACATTTAGCTAGTTCCTCCAGCTGATTAAAAACAAGATCGACCTCATGCTTATTCGCAAAACGAGACGCCTTATCCAAATTTCTTGAATAAATCGCCTTTAGATAAAGACCATCGCTTTCTAAAACTGCATCTATAAATTGTTCTGTAATGCTACTAGTACCAATTGTTGCTAGATTCATAAGTAACCTCTCCCTCGCCTACCAAAATAAAAATCATAATTTCAAAAGTGCCATTATATTCTTACTAGTACCCCAATAAAGGAGCATGCTTACCTATAATAAGAATTTTTTATAATTACGAACGCTACATAAATCATATCAAAAAATGACTGCAGACATTACAATTAGATGCAAAGATTGGTTGTTACTAACTGTTTAATTGGCAATGAAGATGGGATAAGGATTTAAGCAAAAAAAAGAAGGCAAAATTTGCCCCCCCTGTTTTATTAATCCTCATCTTTTGCATCCCAATCTTCAGGAATCGGTTCAGTTAACCATTCCTGGAAAAGCTTTTTATATTCCTGCAGCTGCTCTTGATAATTGGAGAATTGATCATTGTTAATCAAATACTGCTCCCCGTCAAATATAGCCCGGATTTTCTTTTGCTTGATAAGAGTTTCAAGATAGGATTCCGGCAATGATAAGTATTCTGCTGTTTCTTTCACGGAAAGGTACACCAATCATCCCCCTCTTCTCCCGAAAATATTGTTTATTAAGTCTATCATATTTTCTACTGTTCTTCATTCAGTTGAGGATTTAGAGTATACATATCTTTCATATCTGGTACTGTTATCTATTATAGAAATCATTAATTCTATCCAGAATTCAATGTAACCATACACTGTTTTTCTTCAAAAACCTATATTTTAAAATAATATATTTTTTTTAATTTATTGATAAATTACACGAACGTAAAGGAACCGTAAAGTTATAGTTAAATATGACTGTTTAGTATTTACTTTCAACTTCTTGTCAATAATAATGATAATCGAAAATATTTTTCTAAAATAATGTTGAGGTGTAAACAGTGGATGTAAGTATTCAAGAAATGCTTTTTCAATTTCTCGGCGGATTGGGTATCTTCCTATTCGGTATCAAATACATGGGGGATGGACTCCAAAAATCCGCAGGTGATCGACTAAGAGATCTATTGGATAAATATACAACCAACCCTATTATGGGGATTCTGGTTGGTATTCTAGTTACAGTTTTAATTCAAAGTAGTTCAGGTACAACAGTTATCACGGTTGGATTGGTAAGTGCCGGATTTATGACACTCCGCCAGGCTATTGGTGTCATCATGGGGGCAAATATCGGTACAACCATTACTGCCTTCATTATCGGTATTGATGTTGGCGAATATGCATTACCAATTATCTTTGTCGGTGCATTTTTATTATTCTTCTTTAAAAACCAAAAGCTGCACAACTTCGGTCAAATCCTATTTGGATTCGGATTATTATTCTATGGCCTAGAGCTTATGAGCAGTGGAATGAAGCCTCTACGTACCTTCGAATGGTTTCATGATCTAACTGTCAGCTTAAGTGATTATTCCATACTCGGTGTTGTAGTAGGAACAGTCTTTACATTATTAGTACAAAGCTCCAGTGCTACAATCGGAATCCTTCAGGGATTATTTGGTGAAGGGCTTATTGACCTGCAAGGTGCCTTACCGGTACTATTCGGAGATAACATCGGAACAACTATCACTGCCCTTCTTGCATCGATTGGTGCATCAGTTGCCGCTAGACGTGCTGCTTGTGTACACATACTTTTCAATGTGTTCGGTACAATCATTTTTATGATTTTGCTCGTTCCATTTACGTCCCTTATTGGCTGGTTCCAACAAACACTTGGACTAAATCCGGAAATGACCATTGCCTTTGCACATGGAACATTCAACATTACAAACACACTGATCATGATTCCATTCATTGGTGTATATGCGTGGATTGTTACTAAACTCATTCCAGGAAAAGATACTGTTATTGAGTATAAACCAGAGCATCTGGATGAACGAATCATCGACCAATCTCCTTCTATTGCACTTGGACAGGCGAAAAAGGAAACTTTGCGAATGGGCGAGTTTGCTATTAAAGGATTGGAAGAAACGTATAACTACCTGTTAACTAATGAAACTGCTTCATTGAATACAGGTAATCAAATTGAAGAGGCTCTTAATAATTTAGATCACAAAATAACAGATTATCTTGTTAAAGTCTCCACAAGTTCACTGTCTGCTAATGAATCTGACGAACATAATATTCTAATGCATACCATTACAGATATCGAACGCATTGGCGATCATTTCGAAAATATTCTGGAATTTGCAGAGTATAAAAATACAAATAAAGCAACATTTACAGATGAGGCCACAGAAGGCATGTCTCAAATGTTCACACTAACTATAGAAGCGGTCAAAGAAGCGATGGCGGCAATAGAGAATCAAGATAAGGAAAGTGCATATAAGGTGCTTGAATTGGAACGTAAAATCGATAAGATGGAGCGCCAATTAAGAAAGCAGCATGTCATCCGCTTAAATAATGGATCCTGCTCTGCACAAGCAAGCCTCGTTTACGTTGATATTTTAAGTAATCTTGAACGTATCGGCGATCATGCTAAAAACATTGCCGAAACGATTATTGGTGAACAAGAATAATCAGGAAGTAGACTCTCCTCGGAGGGTCTATTTTTTTATTCCTTCATTATTTCACTATTATAAAATGCCCTAAACACACTCTCTCCCCATTAACTATTTTAGATTTACACATATTTATCATCCTCAAAAATCCTCCTGTTTTCATTATTTATAAATCAAAATTACAACGGTAACTATTGATGAATGAAATATTTCACTATCAATATAGTGTAAATAGTATTCTTTTTGCTATGAAAGCGCTTTTTTCGAGCAAAAAGTTTTGTGAATTTATACACAAGGAGTATGCTTAAAGTAGAGGATTTATGGTTATATAAATATAACTAATTTAATTTTTCGCTATAACAAACAGAAATGGGGTATTTGCTATGTCAGACACAATGAAACAGCAATCAGAGACACAATCCTCTCCGGTTGCTTCACAAGAAGAATTGTTAAAACAATTATCAAAACCAGAGGTTCAGGAATCATTAGTTACACTATTAAATCAATTACCACAATTAACTGAAGTTGTAACAGCACTGAACAAATCATATGAATTCGCTCAATCCGTCGCTACTGATAAAGTATTAGTAAACGATTTTGCCAGTACAGCGAAGGAATTTGCAGAGCCTGTTACGAAAACAGCCAAACATATAGCTGTCAATGCTATGGAAGCAAAGGAAAGAGCTGAACAAAGCAAAGAAGTGATCAGTGTATTCGGTTTGATGAAAATGCTAAAAGATCCTCAAATCCAAAAGGTTCTTCGTTTTGCCAGCGCTTATCTTCAAGTAAGCAACGAACGTTCTAAATAAAAGTTCATTTATTTAAAAAGCACTTATTCTATAATTTTCGAAAAATACTGGATTTAAAAAATTACAAACAAGGGTGGAACATATCATGGCACAAGAAATTGTTATTTTAGGAGCAGGGTATGGCGGTCTTCTTTCAGCATTATCAGCACGTCAGCATTTAACTCCTGAAGAAGCTACTATTACAGTTGTTAACCAATATCCGACACATCAAATTATTACTGAACTGCATCGCTTGGCAGCAGGCAATATTAGCGAAGGCAGAATTGCTATGCCATTAGATCGTTTGTTTAAAGGAAAAGATATTAATCTAATCATCTCTAAAGTTGAATCTATATCAGCAGATGAAAGAAAGGTAACCCTTTCAAGCGGAAAAATCTTAACCTATGATAAATTAGTCGTTGGATTAGGCAGCCAAACTGCTTATTTTGGCATTCCTGGACTTGAAGAAAATAGTATGGTCTTAAAATCAGCAGAGGATGCTAATAAAATTAACAAGCATATCGAAGATCGAATTAAAGAATATGCACAAACTAAAAATCCAGCCGATGCAACCATTGTAATCGGTGGCGGCGGACTAACCGGTGTTGAATTAGTTGGAGAAATTGCAGATACAACCCCTAAAGTAGCTAAAAAATATATGGTTGATCCTTCTGAGCTTAAATTTATCTTAGTTGAAGCAGGTCCAAAAATTTTACCTATGCTTCCTGATCATTTAATTGAACGTTCAATGACAAGCTTAGAGAATCGTGGAGTTCAATTCTTGACTGGACTTCCTGTCACAGGTGTAAACGGAAATGTGATTGAATTAAAAGATGGCCAACAAATTATCGCCAACACATTTGTATGGACTGGCGGTGTACAAGGCCTTCCTGTTATCGGCGAATCTGGTTTAGCAGTAGATCGTAACCGTGCTACTGTTAATGAATATCTACAATCTACTTCACATCCTGATGTTTATATTGCTGGTGACAGTGCAGTTGTCTTCCCTGCTCCTGGTGCGAGACCATACCCGCCAACTGCACAAATGGCTTGGCAAATGGGTGAATTGATTGGTTATAATATTGCGGCATCCATTAAGGGTACTCTTCCTGAAGTATTTGCTCCAGTAAACTCAGGAACATTAGCAAGTCTTGGACGTAAAGATGGCGTAGCCATTATTGGCGGGAACTCAACACCATTAAAAGGCTTACCGGCTACAATAATGAAAGAAGCAAGTAATATCCGTTATCTTTCACACATTAAAGGTTTATTCAGCATAGCCTATTAATAAATGTTAAATCCTGTCCGCTAAACCAGCGGACAGGATTTTTTATTGGCTTTATACACCTCTCTCTTGTCCTATTAACCTTTTCCATGGATAAGTAGCTGGCGGACCAATCAACTACTTGCGGCCAAAGATTATTTCTACAGATTGCCCTCTATCTCTAAAACCTAATGTCAGATAATATTAGAAGTTTCTGATATTTCCCCTTGGTAGGATGACAAAAAGGGTATATGCTTTATATAGACACGTCATCTTAGAAGGGAGCCATATTAGTCATGAACATATTGATTGCTTATGCTTCAAAAAGCGGAACTACAGAAACATGCGTACATATCCTTGAACAAGACTTTAATGGGCATGCAAAATTAGTTGATCTTACGCACACTGATCCTTCGCTGGATGCCTATGATACTGTTTTGATTGGCGGTCCCATCCGTTATGGGAAACTTCATTCGTCGGTTAAAAAATTCGTAAAAAACCATCTTAAAGATTTTAAACAGAAAGAGGTCGGTCTATTTATTTGCTGCGCTGATGTCGGAAATGCTGAAAAATACTTTCAAACCAACTTTCCAGATGAGTTACTTGAGCAAGCAACAGCAATTGACTGCTTCGGTGGAGAAATTCGTTCTCACGCATTGGGAATTTTCGAGAAATTCATTGCCAAAATAGCATTAAAATCGTACCCGGCAGACCAACAGCCTTCTATTCTTAAAGATAATATTCATATATTTGCAGATCGAGTGGAAGCTACCTGACTATAATAAAAAGCCTTGAACCTGTTTAGAACACACGTTCAAGGCTTTTACTTTGTTTATTTCAGTACACCATATTTAATAAAATGAAATTGACGCTCCATGTCTTTTCTTTTTTGGCTTACAGTCGAAAGATCATTTAACGCCAGGATAATTTGATTGAATGTGATAGTTCTCAATATCTCAATAACTTGAAACAATTCCTCTTTTATTTCAACCTTTAGTAAATGAGTGTCAGTAACTAGATTCAGAAACTTCTCTTGTTTCTCTTCCATTTCACGTACATCCGTAAAGCTCATTAAATGTTCAGCTAGCTTACTATCCGTCCGCGTAAATACATTGACCAAAAACTTGGAATGAGCAGGATCCATCGCTTTCTTAGTTATATAATCAAATAGCAGAAAGTGAATTGAAAAGAGGTTTACCCCGGCGTTAATCTTGCTGTTAATCTGATCCAAGAGGTCACTTTTATATTCATTTAATAAATACAGAAACAGATCTTCTTTATTTTCAAAGTAACGATAGAAGCTTCCCCGAGGAATTTGCGCTTCTTTAATAATTCGATTAATTGATGCATCATAGAAGGAATATTGGCTAAATTCCTCCTTAGCAGCCTGAATAATCCTGATTCTCTTTTCCGCTGGTAAATTCACAAATGTTTGACTCGGCATATACTTTCCTACTCTCTGCGTAAAGAGTCAACTGGATCCAATTTAGCCGCTTTATTGGCGGGCATAAGTCCAGAAAGCATGCTAATAATGATGCTAGCAGCAACACCGAAAACAAGATATGCTGGGGTTATTTGTACAATTTCAAAATCAATTAATTTAGTTGAAAGGCTATTAGCTACAAAGGTTAATAAAGAGGCTGCCAGAACACCGATAATTCCACTCGATAATCCAATCAGGAATGCTTCAGATACAAAAATTCTTCTAATATCCATGCGTCTTGCACCAATCGCTTTTAGGACCCCGATTTCCTTCGTACGCTCAACAACACTAATATGGAGAACAACCAAAATCATGATTGCTGAAACAAAAAGTGAAATGCCTGAAATCCCGGTTAATACATATGTCAAAACATCCAGCATTTCGTTCATCATAGCTGTCATTGTTTCTTGCGATGAACCATTGTAGCCCATATCCTTGATTTTTGCTTTTATATCTTCCGTAAACTCTTCATTATCTGCAACTAAATAGATACTTGTAGGATCCAATGTCTGACCGTTATCCTCTGCAAGCTGTACCAGATCCTCATAATTGGCATAGATTAAATCCATCGCTGCAAATTGACTGCCTAATGAAATAATTCCACTAACCGTATAGGTTTTTTCATATAACTGTTCATTAAGCATTAGCGTTACGTTAACATCTTTACCGATCATATCTCCGCCTAATTTTTCAGCGGTACCCTCCGCAAGGAGAATTTCTTGTTTTCCAGGTAAAGTGCCTTCCTTAATACTCGTATCTGTTATGTTAGATGAAATGGTTGTAATCATCATCAAATCAACCTTTTTGTCTCCATATTTAACCGCATTGGAGCCAAATGAGATGAGATTAAATCCCTTTTCCACTGAAGAAACATGCTCGATTTCGGATAATTTCTCGATATCCTTTTCCTCAAATGGTGTCTGTTCTCCCATCATCGATAGCATCATTGCCTGATTTTCATCCACTGATGGCGGAAGTTCCTCTTCCTCAGAAGGCATATTAACTTCTACGACAAGCGGATTCACCATACTGTTCATAGAGTCATTCATATAGGTCTTCACACCATTTCCTAATGAAAGGAAAAAGATGACACTCATGATTCCTATGCTTGCTCCTAATGAAACCCAAACATTTCTACCAAGCTTCTCTTTCATATTCAGAAATGCAAGTTTCACGGCCGCCACAAAGCTAAGGTTTTCACCACCCTTCTTTTCCACTTGATTGGATTGAGGTTCCATTTGTTCTAGAGGTTCTCCTCTGTCATCACGGATAATTTTCCCATCTGCAATTTGGATTACCCTTGAGGAATGGTTCGCTACTCGCTCAGAGTGAGTAACCATAATAACCAGCTTACCTTGCTTAGCAATATCTTTTATGATCGCCAATACTTGTTCCGTTGTTTCAGAATCAAGTGCTCCGGTTGGTTCATCGGCAATGATGATTTCAGGATCATTAATTAATGCACGCGCAATCGCAACCCTTTGCTTTTGACCGCCGGATAATTGATTTGGCTTTTTATAAATATGATTTTTCAAACCAACCTGAGTTAGAATCTCCTCCGCTCTTTTAATGCGTTCCTCTTTCCCTACATTCGATAAAGTCATCGCAATCGTGACATTATCGAGGACAGACAAATGCGGAATCAGATTAAAGCTTTGAAAAATAAAGCCTATTTTATTTTTTCGATATTCATCCATTTCTTTTTCATTAAACTCACCAATATTCTTCCCTTCAAACTGAACGGAACCGGTAAAATCAGAATCCAACCCGCCAATCAGATTCATTAGAGTGGATTTACCACTTCCTGATTCACCAATGATGGAGACCAATTCTCCCTTCTCAAAGGAAACATTAACATCTTTAAGAGCAGGGAAGTATTGACCATCTGCAATCGGGTATTGTTTGTTCACATGATGCAACTCAAGTACTTTCATATACGTTTGATGACACCCTTTACTTATTAGTCTCTTGATGTAATTAGTCTGGTCAGTTTCATGACAGTTTATCAAGTAAGACTACTATAAGTGACAACCTGTCACCTGTCAATTAATTATATTAAAATAATATTTATTAACTGAATATATTTTATTTAAAGTGATTATGTGAAATTTTGTTATTTAAATATATATTTTCTTATTCAAAAGAAAAAGCAGCTTGTCCCTCTAAATCAGAGAAACAAGCTGCCTAATTGTAATCAATTATTTAATATTTATTAGAATGCTGAAGTCCAACCACCATCAACTACTAAAACTGTACCATTTACAAAGCTGGAATCCTCAGAAGCAAGGAATAAGGCAGCTGCTGCAATTTCTTCCGGCTGTCCCACTTTAGGAATCGCAGCTTGTGCTAATCTAGAACGTCCCATTCCAAATTCATTAACTTTTCCCATCGATGCAGAAATATTGGTCTCAACCGCACCTGGTGCGATTGCATTACAGCGAATGCCTTCTTTTGCATACATAAAGGCTGTGTTCTTAGTAAGACCAACCACCGCATGCTTGGAAGCACCATAGGCTGCACCTGCATGAGCACCGTTTAATCCACCAGTAGAAGCAATATTTATAATTATGCCTTGGCCTTTTTCCTGGAATAATGGAACGACCTTACGCATGGAACGCATAACACCTTTTGTATTTACATCAAAAATTAAATCCCATCTTTCATCTTGTATATCCGCAACAGGTTCGAAACCATCCATAATGCCTGCATTGTTAACAAGTATATCTAATGTACCAAATTCACTAACAGCTGTATCAATCATTCCCTCGATATCTTCAAGCTTTGCAACGTTCACTTGCAATGCTTTCGCTGTACCACCATTGTTTGTAATCCCTTCGACTACATTTTCAGCACCCTCAAGGTTAAGATCTGTTACAAGGACTTTAGCTCCTTCTTTTGCATAAAGCTCTGCAATCGCTTTCCCCATTCCGGATGCTGCACCTGTTACAACCGCTACTTTTCCCTCTAATTTCATTTTGAACTACCTCCTCATTAAAGTATAGGCTCTGTTTATCCATACGGATTTTAAAATTTATACTTGGATTTGTCTGTGACACTTCGTATTAATCCAGCATAAAAGCGAGACATACCCAATGTCCTCAGATCCATTTCAAGTAAAACCTGCTTAGCCAACATAACGGACTTTAACATAGCCTAATTTTGCCTAGACATAAAAGAAAGTAAGTTTACCCGAAAAAAATGATATTCTTGCTTCAGGAATATTTTAACTTATATTTAAATTTAAATAAAACTAAAACACCTAACCTACTAGATCAAAAGTTGGACACAATGTGACAATTAGTAGTTAAAGAGAAAAAAGAGTGAAAGTATATTAAGACTTTGTCGAATTAAACTTCCATCCCCCACTTTTTCTGTTCAGCTTCCTTCATCTGTTTTTCTGTTTGCTCTGGATAAACTGTACGGAATTTATGGTGTTCTGCCGGGATAATTTCTATCATTTTTTCAATCATATCCTCTGGATCCATTTGATTTTTCAATCCCTCTTCCATTGCTTTCATATCTTCTTTACGGGTAAAGTGTTCTTCCTCATTAAACCAATTCCATTTTTCTTCTACAGCCCGATCGTTGAAACCCGTATCAAATGAACCCGGGTTAATAGTCGCCACCTGTATGCCAAACTCTTTTAATTCATCCTTTAATGTCAAAGCCATTGCTTCAATGGCATGCTTGGTCGCTGCGTATGGACCTGCATAAGGAGTTGTCATAATGCCTGCCATTGAACTTAAGAAAACAATTTTGCCCATACCTTTGTTAACCAGCTTTCTTGCAGCGATTTGAGCTGTCTCAAGCGTGGCAAAAACGTTCACTTCAAAGATAGCGCGGAACCGTTCCATTGGTATTTCAGCGAGCGGTCCACCTTCATTAATCGCGGCATTCGCCACAAAAATATCAAAATCATATTTATCAATTTCTCTTAAATCAATAGGATTGGTAATATCGAGCTTAAAAACTTCCATATTTATTCCCAAGTCTCTCGTTTCCCGCATAAGCGCTGTTTTCTGAGATGTCGTCTCAGTCGTCGCTATGACATGATGACCTTTTTTCGCCAGACCAATAGCCGATCCTTTGCCGAGTCCGCTCCCTGCTCCAGTAATAAAAATTGTTTTTTCCATTTTATATTTCCTCCTTTCCCCTTCTATCACTTCTTTTTTCTTCTTCCCGATGGCAATTAGCATAAACATTCATCCATTGGCTGAAAATTATTACTTGATATCTGCTATATTGGTAAACCATGTATTAATTTTAAAAATATTTCATTAAATATCCGTAAAATTCATAGAACAATAGAACGAAATTGGGCAGGACCACATGATTAAAAAATTTAAATCTAGTAAAATAAGAAGAGCTCGTTTACGACTACATTTAGAAGTAAATAGAATAAGGAAGTACATAAATTATTAAGGAGAAGTGAATACATGATCAAAAAGGGGATTGCAATCATAATCGCACTGTTCGTGATTCTTTCAGGTCTTCCCGTGGAAAATAACGTTCAAGCTGCATCATCCAAATATGTAACGGCCAGTACACTAAATGTACGAAGTGGTCCAGGAACTACATACAAAGTTGTTACAACTGTTAAAAAGAATACCTCAGTCAAAGTAGCTCAAACGAAAGGCTCATGGGAAAAAGTAACGGTTGGAAGCAAGACTGGCTGGGTTTCCAGCAAATATTTAACATCTAAAAAACCTGTTGCAGAAGTAACTTCTAAAACGATGTATGTCACAGCAAGTACATTAAATATTCGCAGTGGAGCCGGAACTAAGTACAAAGTAGTTACAACTGTTAAAAAGAACAGCTCAGTTAAAGTAACTCAAACGAAAGGCTCTTGGAGCAAAGTAATCATTGGCAGCAAAACCGGTTGGGCTTCCAGTAACTATTTAACTTCCAAAAAGCCCGCAGCTCCGAAAAATTTAGCTGAAGGCTTAAAGACAGTCGAAAGCAACAAGCAACTCATTCTCGTTACTTCAAGTGGATATAATACATCGAAAGCTGAAATCCGCACATTCGAGAGGAACTCTAAAGGAAAATGGGTACCTGTATTAATAACCAAAGGTTATATTGGGAAGTATGGATTTGCAAAGGAAAAGGACATGAAAGAAAGTGGCAAGAGGTCTCCGATTGGGAAGTATACAATCGGTACAGCTTTTGGCCGAAAAGCAAATCCCGGAACAAAGCTGAATTATCGTAAAATCACAGCGGATGACGTATGGGTTGATGATCCGAAATCGAAACTATACAACACTTGGCAGTCCAAAAAGAAAACCAAGGGTCAATGGAAAAGTGCAGAAAATATGAATATATCAGCCTACACATATGGGTTTGTAATCAACTACAATACGAAGCGAACACCTTATAAGGGAAGCGCAATCTTCTTCCACATTGGCAACAGCTATACTTTAGGCTGCACCGCAACATCTGAAGCAAACGTGAAAAAGATTTTGAAATGGTTAGACCCTAAAAAGAAACCAGTCATTATTCAGACTCCAATTAATGAACTTAATACGTACTAATAAAACAACCCTGCATTTGTAAGTCTAGTGCAGGGTTGTTTCTACTGTTCATAAAATAAAGATAGGGCAACCCGCTTAGTATAGTGAGTTGCCCTTATTTATAATTAAGCTATGCTTAGTTACAGATCATTTCTTTTGTACAAAGTCCCAGTGTTTCTGTAGTTGATTGATTAATTTCTTTGAAAAGATCAGGATTTTCCATTAAAGATAGACCATAAGATGGAATCATTTCTTTTATTTTAGGTTCCCACTCCTTCATATTTTGAGGGAAACATTTATCCAATACTTTAAGCATAACGTGAACAGCAGTAGAGGCTCCAGGAGAGGCTCCGAGCAATGCAGCAACCGAACCATCTTCAGCACTGACCACTTCTGTACCAAATTGAAGTGTTCCCTTTCCTTTTTCTGTATCTTTGATTACTTGCACACGTTGGCCTGCCACAACTGTATGCCAATCTTCGCTGTTGGCGTTTGGAATAAATTCACGTAATTCCTCCATACGCTTCTCATTCGATAGCATGACTTGCTGAACCAAATATTTAGTCAATGCCATTTCTTTAACTCCCGCCGCCAGCATCGTAATAACATTATTCGGTTTTACGGACCCAAATAAATCAAAGTTGGAACCAGTTTTTAAGAACTTGGGCGAAAAACCGGCAAATGGCCCAAATAATAACGTTTTCTTATTATCGATATATCGTGTATCTAAATGAGGAACAGACATTGGTGGTGCACCAACCTTAGCCTTTCCGTATACTTTTGCATGATGCTTTTCAGCGATTTCCGGATTGTTACAAACCATAAACAGTCCGCTTACAGGGAAACCTCCGATATGCTTGGACTCCGGAATGCCTGTTTTTTGAAGTAAAGGGAGACTTCCGCCTCCTCCACCGATAAAGACGAAATGTGCCGTATGGTACTCAAGTTTACCATCTTCTAAATCATGCACCTTCACCTGCCATAGACCATCAGTGGTACGTTTAATATCTTCTACACTATGACTATAATTGACTTCTACACCGCTACTATGTAAATGTTCAAACAGCATACGTGTTAACGCACCGAAGTTAACATCGGTTCCTGAATCAATTTTTGTGGCTGCAATCGGTTCATCCGTTGAGCGTCCCTCCATTATAAGAGGAATCCATTCTTCTAGTTTCTCTGGATTCTCTGTAAATTCCATTCCTTCAAACAAAGGATTTTTAGAAAGCGCTTTAAAACGCTTTTTCAAAAAAGTTATATTATCCTCTCCCTGCACTAAACTTATATGAGGAATTGGCATGATAAAATCCTGTGGATTTTGAATCAAATTTCTGTTAACCAAATATGACCAAAACTGCTTCGATTGCTGAAACTGCTCATTAATATTGATAGCCTTGCTAATATCTAAAGATCCATCAGCTTTTTCAGATGTATAGTTAAGCTCACACAGTGCAGAATGACCCGTCCCTGCATTATTCCATTCATTTGAGCTTTCTTCCCCTGCACTTGCAAGTTTTTCAAATACTTTGATGTTCCATTCAGGTGCTAACTCTTTAAGTATTGCCCCCAATGTCGCGCTCATAATCCCGGCACCAATTAAGATAACGTCTGTTTTCTTCTGCATGTTGCTCATTATAACCATCCTCATCCCCTAATTTGTAAAAAAGAGCAAGCTCTCCTGTTTAAACAAAGCAAAAAGAAAGGCTCTACTTAAGAAACCCTTTCATCTCATTTTTTACCATATCTCATACCATTATAATGATTCTTCGACTAAAATTTCTACTATTTACAGATAATTATAAACTATTTGTCGTTTTTATTGAAGATGGAAGCTTTTATTTAAAGAGAGGCAGACAAAACACCTTATACCCTTATTCAGATTGGTTAAGGGTTTTGCCTCTTATAATGAAATCAGCTTCTTGTGTCCTGCCTAGGAAATCTATTTTCTTGAAGTTTTAACAATCTGTCCCTTAATTCCGGATCATGTGCATATATGTACAGGCCATGTATGCCCCTCTTCATCAGTATGTTAAGTGAATTTAAAATAATTCTTTCCATAATTTCTTCACTGTTTTTATACTCATTCCTTCCCCTAAAGGCCTCTGTATCCTTATAGTTTTCAGGAATGATTTTTAACATATCTGTTTCCTTATCATAGCCGATTGATGGACCTAGAATAACCCCAACATAATTTAAGTCAAAGCCCTGAATTGTATAAATGGATCCTACTTCCTTTATGGTATTTGCTTCTTCTGCCCATGTATGATTTCCATAATCATTATTCCATGGAAGTTTAAAACCATCCTCTTCCACATAATAGGTTTGTCCATCTTTCTTATGTATATAATCGAAGGTGGACACAATTCTCGCCAAACCAAATTTGTTATTCTGCTCTTGGATTACTTTATACATTTCTGCTGCCGATTCGAAAATCCGAAAATCATATGCGTCTTCAATCGGCATCGGTGTAATTTTCTTTTCCACAAAATAATTAATCCAATTGACCATATTATCGGAGGCACGCATTCGAAATTGATTTGTCAGTACATAATTCCCTGTATTACAGCTCTTTGTGATTGAGTATAGCTTTTCTTCGTCCCAGTAACTTTTCATTTTCAAGACTTGCTTGTCATCATAGACGATAATGGCTACCTTGCTATGTCTAATGATCTCTTCCAATTGATTTTCTTCATTGAAATTATTGTAACTATCAGGTTTTGTTAACAATAAATGAGCTTCATCTACTAGAACGATATCAGCCTTTTTCCCCAATTTCTTTCGCTTGTTGATAAATGTTGTCGGCTTTTCAAAATTCTTTTTAGAAAGTACTTTAACATTTCCAGCTATTTTTCTATAGGTCTTTAACATCTCAGAATGATTAACTAATAAATAGTTTTCAGTTTTGGATAAATCGTTATCTTTTTCCTTGGCGAGCTCTTGTATTTTATTAAAAACCGAACTTAAGACAACACTCTTTCCGACACCCGCTTCCCCTTTAATAAGAAAAACAAACGGTTTTTCATCCTTTATATGTTCTTTGCATACCTTTATAATTTCCTGTTGCAGCTCTAACTGTTCAGTCGTCATTTCCTTAAAGGGGGATAACTTAAAGATATCTTTATTTTCAATTGCTTGTGCTGAATGATCGACAATTTTTCTTTTTAAAAGTTCAGTCCAAATTTCATCAAAAATTTGTTCGTCATAGTATTGTTTTTCATAATAATTATGCATTACATTCTTTGCAGTTTGACTCTTGTTCTGCAGCTTATAACGCTCATCCGCCAAGAAATAATTGATTAGCTTCGTTTCTATATTATATGTAGCAGAACGATTAAATTTATTATGGATAATTAAGGACATCTTACTTAATGATTTTCGTTCATTATTATTCAGATGGTCCCTCATCCGATTTTTGACTGCCACTGTTTCGCCTATATAGACCGTAGTTTCATTGTTCAGAAAATACACGACAGGATAATCAATATAATACCCGCTCAGGCGATTTATTGATGCCTTGTTAAAAGGCAGTGTCTCTATTTTTACTGTACTTGTACTCATACCGCACCTCCACATCACACATGATTGTAAGCTGAATATGATTCATAATATGACTATTTCTTTGCCGGAGCCGGGTATTTTATGGCGTTCTTCTTCAGTTTCTTGAGTGCTTCCTCTTCCAGATTGATATCCAATTTATCCGCTAACTGCAAGAGATAGATAAATACATCGGCCATTTCTTCTTTTATATTGTCTATTGAATCAGCCGCTGCCTCTTCGCTATCTCTCCACTGGAAATTCTCCAATAATTCATTCGCTTCCAATGAAATCGAAATCGCTAAATCTTTCTCATTATGATATTGTCCCCAATTCCGCTCATCCCTGAACTCTAAAACCTTTTGTATGACTTCTTTCATTTTTTATTACCACCTAGTCTTTTATTCGATATATTCTACTTTACCATTTTTAATATAAAATATATAAAAACATTATCCAGTAGAGTTTTCGGTTAAGAACTAGTTAGAAATAGAGTAAATACACTATTGAAAGGAAGGCTTTGTTGATTCGCTATTGATTTCTAAGCTTGCCCTTCACTTTCCTTAATTTACCAACTTTACAATTATCCACTGCTTTTATCCGCCTAATTTATTCATCATAGGAAATTGATTGTTTTAAACAAATGCGCAGTAAAGTTAACAAGATACTGGTTTCTCCTATTTATTGCATAAGGAAAAGACCCTATATTACGAAAAAAAGCTCTATGAAAAAATTTAGGGCCAGTAGAATATCTTTTACTTTTTTTGATTCAGGTATCTTTACTTACTTCCCATAAATAATCTTCGCCAGACCGTAGTGACTTATATTTTCAATCAGATTGGCAATCTCTGAGGGAGACTCCTTGTAATCATTTTGAATCCATTCATTCAGGATACCTATTGTCCCAGCAGTTATAAACGTTGATAGATACCCCACTTGTGTTTGCGGTACATTTTTCCCGTAACGATTCCACTTTTCTATACATTTCATATGGGCAATATCTAACACATCATCAAGAAAGTCTTTTCCGTTCTTCAAAGTAAAGAGAATTCTGCTCAGTTCCTTATTTCTTAGAATCACCTCAAGAATTTCATTTGTAAATCCCGAAATCGTGTAGTCGTCCTTTGAAATGGAGATAGCTGCCTTCAGTTCATCCACATATTGACTCTTTAGCTTCTCCATCAAATCATATACATCCTCATAGTACCGATAAAAGGTAGCCCGATTGATTTCAGACTTTGTACATAGCTCGGTTACGGTAATTTTATTGATTGGCTTTTGTTCTAACAATTCAATAAATGTGTCTTTAATTACTTTTTTGGTATATCTTATTCTGCGATCTTCCATCCATTCTGACTCCTATTCTTAAACAAATCGTCCCATTCTGTTTAATAACTTTCATTCTGATTAAAATTGATGATTGATGCTTCCGGGGCAACATTATACAATGATAACAAATTTTATACAACACAGTGTTTAATAACTAACGGAGGTTTTCATGAAGAATATATCAATTATTACCGATGGAAGTTGCGATATCCCAGCAGAGGTAATCGAAAAATATGGAATAAAATTAATTCCTCTTCATTTTCAGTTTGAGGATCAAATAGAGTACGGTTCCGAACGTAAAATGGAAATTACGGAGTTTTATAATAGATTAGCAAATGGCCAGGTTGCCAAGACCAGTGCCAGCTCTCCTTCAGCCGCAATTCAAGTATTAAAAGAAGAATTGGAAAAAGGAAATGATATCATTTGTGTAACTCTTTCCAGCGCATTAAGCTGCACGTTTAATAATATTAGATTGGCAAGTCTGGAATTACTAGATTCATATCCGGAAAGTCGCATCGCCGTAATCGATTCCTTGACCGGTTCTATGGCTATGGGTATGTTAGTGGTTAAAGCTTGCATGATGAGAGATGAGAAGTATTCCTACGACCAAATTGTCGAATATCTGGAAGAAAACAAACAATCCTTCCACGTGGAATTTTACGTGAATGACTTACAATACTTAGCCAGAGGTGGCAGACTAAATCCGGCTATTGCGAAGATTGGTGGACTAATCGGAATCAAGCCAATCCTTTCTGTTACAGATAATGGAGTCATTGAATCTGTCTGCAAAGCTCGAAAAACATCCGGTGCAACCAAGCAAATCAAAGAAAGATTCCTAGCTTCAAATGTTGAGAGAGAAATGATTTGTATTTTACACTCTAATAATCTTGATCATGCATTAACCTTAAAAGCAGATCTAGAATTAGAACAATCCTTCGATCAAGTATTCATCACTGAAATCGGCCCATCCATTGGCAGCCATACAGGCCCAGGTTGTCTAGGACTTGCTTATATAAAACAATAAATGAGAATAGAAGGGATATCTCCGATTGGGCGACAGGAGATTATCACCTAACTAAACTCAATGAGCCAATTAGAGTATCAAACATTGATATTATTGCCTCAATAAGAGACAAAAAGAGATTGGGACAAAAGGTCTCCAGCATCTATAAAAGCCGAACTATTATATAATGCAGTGTTAACATCAATTATTAATAATAGTTCGGCTTTTTCTATTTAGATTAATAAAAATCAAATACATCATTCGGTTTTAGACATAGTAAATTTAGTTATGTCCCAGCCTCTTTTTAATGTAGAAATTTCCTACTCTGGATCGCTAATAGTTTATATATGCACATAAAAAATCCCTTAAACTCATCGTCTAAGGGAGCAAATAAATATAAACTAACCTTCCTTCAAGTCATCTGGATGAATTAATAGATTCCCACCGCATCAAAACCAGATTGTACGGCCGCCTCTTCCTCGCTGCCTTCACCATACAAATCAATAGCAGACTGCACAATTGCGTTCCGAGCATCGCTAAAATTGGAATTAGAGGTTAAATAAACCGTTAAAGCTCGATAGTAGATTTTCCCCAATTTTTCTCTTCCAAGTTCTTGACCGATCAGGTATGCAGCATGGTTTGTAATAGATGAATTAACATGGACACCACCGCCATCTACGGAAGTCGGCATATGATAAAACTCATCCATATGGTCTGGATAGACACCACCATTTGTGCTATATTCTCTTCTTTGCTCGTTGCTGACGATTACACTGTTAGGATTACTTAAACTGCGCAATACCGTCACCCCTTCAGCTTTGGCAGCTGGTGCCATAATATCCTCTCCCATTTCCCAGTCACCATCATCAACTAGTACACCAAACACGTCAGCAAAAGACTCGTTTAGTGCTCCTGATTGATTCCGGTAAACCAGATTAGCTGAGTGAGAAATTACACCATGGGTCATTTCATGAGCAGCTACATCAAGACCTGCTGCCAGAGAAATCATAAACTCTCCATCTCCATCACCGTAGGTCATCCAACGTCCGTTCCAGGAAGCATTATTATAATTGGTACCATAGTGGACTTTAGATATAATTGCCATTCCCTCTCCATCTAGAGAATTACGGCCATGCTCGTTTAGAAAATACTCGTATACTTTTTCGGAATTATAGTGCGCATCGACAGCAGCACGATCGTAGTCTTTGATAAATGAAGCTGAATTCCCTACATAAAGCGTATCATTACTGGAAGTGTTATCGTTTTTGGCATCGTATGTTTCAATTCCACCAAGGTTAGCATGAGCATAATCCGCTAAAGAAAACTTAGTACCAGAATTCGCTTCCTTTACACGGGTAATGTGTAATTCTCTGCGTTCTCCATGCACACCGATTCCTGTACCTTTTTGTGTTTTTCTTTCAGCGGCATGCATGATGGCATTATACTGATCAATTATCTCACCCGTTTGTGCATCTACAAAGACAAACCAGTTTCCAGGTTCCACACCCATAAAGTTAACATTTACTTTATAGACTGTATGGTTTTCTCCTTTAAAAGGATAGACAACCAATTCAGTAGTAGGTTCATATGTCAGCTCTTCAGGGGCTTTAACAGAGGATAAGGCTTCTTTTACTGCTCTTTCACTGCTTAAAGAGACAGCTGTATTCACTTTTGATTCACTAAGTGTCTGATTCATCCTACCATTAACGGATTCAACTTCATTATCCTTATTAAAATGAACGATAATGTCTGAACCTTCAACATTTACTCCATTTACCGTCTGATTAAAGCGGATATGCGTCATGCCCAGTTCATCCTTTTGTACATCTTTCACCTTCAAGTTTTTCTCCGGATTACTGATTCCAGTCTTTCCTTGACTATTCTTCAAATAATTCAAAGCATTGGAAGGGGTACTAGAAGAGTATTTTTCAGCAGACCGCTCCTTCACGAATAAAGGAACGCTAGCCCTCTCATTCCACTCCTTACTAACTGCTTTCGAATTAACTGGCTGTGCAATTACACTTCCGGCCGGAATCGAGCCTACTAATATAGCGGATGTTAAAAGTACTGGTACTATCAATTTTTTCTTCAATGTATTCCCTCCACTAAACCCTATTTTATTCATTATAAAGCGGAGGAAGAATAATATCATGAATAATTTGAATTATTAAAATATTTAAATCGATAGATAGTTAATCCTACAATACTAGAAGCAGCAATAGATTATTCTAAAGGAAAAACCCTTAGACATGCGGAAAACACGCAGTTCCAAGGGTTATTTTAAGATTAGGATTACTTCATAACATACCATACAGATTTGAAATCCGTTCTACTATAGAGAAGTAGCAACAATTTTCTCATTCGATTGCTTCTTACTTTTCGTCCATCCCATTAAGCTCTTCAAATTTATCGATCAATGCACGCGCTTCATCTGAGGACTTCGTATTCATCAACTCATTTCTTAATTCACCAGCCCCATGGAATCCACGGACATAGATTTTAAAGAAACGATGAAGATGTGTATACTTGCGAGCTACTACTTCTAAATATTTATCATGGAGATCTAAATGCAGCCTCAAGAGATCCAGCAATTCCTTACTGCTATGTTCCTTTGGCTCATGCTCAAAGGCAAATGGATTTTTGAAAATACCACGCCCAATCATAATCCCATCTACACCGTATTGTTCAGCCAGTTTCAATCCCATTTCACGGTCAAGGATATCTCCATTGATCGTTAAAAGTGTATCGGGTGCGACCTGATCACGAAGTTTCTTAATCTCCGGAATAAGCTCCCAATGAGCATCTACTTTACTCATTTCATCTCTTGTACGCAAATGAATAGAAAGATTAGCAATGTCTTGCTTCAATATATGTGTCAGCCAATCACGCCATTCGTCTATATCCGCGAAACCAAGCCGCGTCTTCACACTTACCGGCAATCCCCCAGCTTTAGCTGCTTGTATTAAATCGGCTGCAACTTCGGGACGGCAGATCAGACCACTTCCCTTCCCATTGTCAGCTACATTAGGTACGGGACATCCCATATTGATATCTATGCCTTTAAACCCTAACTCCGCCATACCAATACTCATTTTTCGGAAGTTTTCAGGCCTGTCACCCCAAATATGGGCTACCAACGGTTGTTCATCCTCTGTATAGGCTAAACGTCCACGCACACTCTCTTTTCCCTGAGGGTGACAATAGCTTTCCGAATTTGTAAACTCTGTAAAAAACACATCAGGTCTCCCAGCTTCACTCACGACATGACGAAAAACAACATCCGTCACATCTTCCATTGGTGCCAGTACAAAAAAAGGTCGTGGTAGATCACGCCAAAAATTTTCTTTCATATTCAAATTCCAATCCTCTCATTAAATGGGATATCATATAAAAATCTATCCCAAAACTAAACAGAAATAATCTTCTTTTACACTTATAGCATGCTTGGGCACTTTTTATCAAACTATAGAAATTTTGAACATATTATCCCTTATTATGAACAAAAAGTACAAAGAAAACCAGGAAAATTAGGTCCAGTCTGGTCAATGATAAAGTACATCAACCATGTTCATATTCATTACTTACTTATTTCCAAATTATTTTACTAAGATATTGAATTGCTAATCTGAATAATTCCTAGTAAGAGAACCAATATATTAATGGAATGGAACAGAAGAAATCAAATAGACGATATTTCACTTGATTGTCATCCTCATCAGTCTTAGCTTATAGATGTTATAATTATTTTTATATAATATATCCCTAACTATAAGAGGAAAAGAAATGAAGGAGGGAAACTCAATGACGGAAAAGAGGATAGATTCATCTAAGGTTAAAAAGATACCTGAAGTCGAAAAGGCAGATGAAGAGTGTACACTATATACGCCAAATACGTGGTTCGGAAATGCCATCCTGCATCGAGCAATTCTCTTTGCAACGAAAGCACATCAGGGACAGACTCGTAAAGGAACCGATATTCCGTATATTTCTCATCCATTCGAGGTTGCCCAGATTCTAACCTCTGCCGGCTGTAATACTGCGCTGATTATTGCAGGCCTGCTGCATGACGTTCTGGAAGATACAGACGAGACTTCTGATGCAATTGAAAACGAGTTTGGTCCTTTAGTTTTATCCCTTATTCAGTCAAACAGCGAGGACAAGTCACGCAGCTGGGAAGAGCGAAAGCAGCATACCATCGACTACATGACAGAGTCAGCTAGCTTTGAAGAGCTCTTACTTGCCTGCGCGGACAAACTATCCAATCTCCGCAGTATTAAAGCAGACTATATTGAATGCGGAGACGAACTCTGGACCAGGTTCAACCGTGGAAAAGAGCAGCAGAGCTGGTATTACAGTAGGCTAATTGATGCATTTGCACCCCTGCATGAATATGATATGTATTGGGAAATTTCCAATCTGTATACGGATATTTTCGTAACCTATTATCGTGAATTTAACGAAGGTGCAGAAATTATTTATCAGACCAATGGTCAGGAGACTTACTTCTACCATGAGGACAATTGCCAATGGATACCCATTATGCTCGATGAGTGGGAAAAAATTCAACCGACACTGACTGCCATTTCGAAAAGAGAAGCTCTTGAGATGGAAAATAGACTTCGTGAAGACTATCCGTCTCCGATGTGCTTGTTACGTCATCAACGCGATCCGAATATGATAGTCTTATACGCCAAAAAGCTACTGCGTGAAGGTCATAGTCCTAGACTATTCGCTGATCTGTGGAATAATATGGGCGGCGGAATTCCAGCCCATACTTTGCGCGCAATAGAATGTGCATTTCTGGCTCTCTACGAGCAAAAAGATCAATAAGATATGTGAGGCTGGTTAGCATCACATACAACTGTGTTTTCCTAAAAAAGTGGACAGCCCTCAATACCATGCATAGTGTGCCGTATTGGGGGCTGTCTCTATCATTTAATTTTATTTTATTTTATTTTAAATTCTTAATGCCAGTTTCTAATATTTCCATTTGCAGCAGTGTCTGTTCATCTGTAATAGTTTTATCTTTACCATTCATAATGGCTTCATATAAATCATCATACACTAACCCATAATCACCATTGATGGATTTCACTTTTTCTTCATGGATGGTACCTTCTTCATCAACATATGTCAGTACACCATAATGTTCTAGCGTATCTACTCCAAAATCCTTGTTATCCGGCATGTAAAATAATTTTAGGTGTTCTTCCTGGCGGTCCTTCGTTGCTTTCACAAAGCATCCCTTTTTACCGTAAACTACAAAGCTAGGCCTTTCTTTAATTCTAAAATAACTGGATTTTACAGTAACCTTCAATTCAGCATAATATAGATCTAAATCAAAATAATCATTCATTTTGCCTTGCCCCAATAATTGCCTAACATCATAGTGGATGTGATCCGGCTTGCCGAAATAGCTGATAACCTGATCCAATGTATGGCATGCATGTCCATATAAAAATGACATAGCAGGATCGAAAGTAGTAGTGGATTCTGGTACTTCGGGGCGGAAATAGTCAAAATGCATTTCTACTTCCAGCAGTTCTCCTAACTTCCCTTCTTCGATAACCTTTTGAACAGTTAAAAAATCACTATCAAAGCGTCTGTTTTGGTAAGCTTGAACAATTAGTCCCTTCTCACGCGCGATTGCAAATATTTCTTTTGCCTGCTCGGAGGTTTCCATAAAAGGCTTCTCAACTAAACAATGTTTATTATGTTCTAATACCAATTTGGCGTATTCATAATGACTGTCATGTTTTGTACAAACTACAATGAGTTGTATATCTTTATCATTTAACAGTTGATCTAAGTCAGATGTATAAGTGACCCCTGGAATCCGATCCCAGCTTTCATGTTTAGGATTCCTTTGATAAATTGTCTTTACCTTTATATTCTTTCTTTGCAGGACGAACGGTAAATGGTATCTGTTCGTGCTTTTCCCATTTCCAATATAGCCAATTGTAAGCATGGCAGCCTCCTAAAATATAAATTTATACTTAATATCTTCTATTAAGCAATAGTTTAATTCAAAATGGTTTCCATTGATATGTATATAGTAGTAATGATCAAGTTTCTGGCGGTATATAAAGAGCACCCCCTGAAAATGATTCGCTCAATTTCAGGAGGTGCTTCCCTATTTGTTTAACAGTCTTATAATCTATCTTTGTATAAGTCTGAACAAGCTTTATAAATTTATTTTTACATGATGCCTAATACATGGAAGACAACACCAACGACGAACAATCCAAGGATCATTACGATTGGTGATACTTTCTTCCTAAGCAGCCACATACAAAGAAGTGTTAATAGCAATCCAGATAAGCCTGGGATTAAACTATCTAAATTTTGTTGTAGAGTTGTTACTTTAACATCACTTAATGATAGACCAGCAGCTTGTTGTTCCAACGCTGTTTTAATTCCCTCTGCTCCTGCAGGTAACTTATCCCAATCAATATAGGCACCTTCATCAAGCTGAACGGAAGATACAGTTGGCGTAAACTTAACAGAAACCCAACGGTTAACTAATGCACCAAGGATAAACATCCCGAGTATCGATGCACCTTTAGTAATATCTCGAAGTAACCCGCCAGATAAGTCATCTGTAATTTTAGATCCTGCTTTGTAACCAAATTCCTGTGTATACCAAGTGAATCCCATACGAATAAGATTCCATAAAACGAAGTAAAGAATCGGTCCAAGTATATTACCAGTCATGGCAAGAGAAGCTGCTAACGCACCAAGGATTGGCTTAACCGTGAACCAGAAAACTGGATCTCCGATACCCGCTAAAGGTCCCATCATACCAACTTTAACACCTTGAATAGCTACGTCATCAACCGGTGCACCATTTGCACGTTCTTCCTCAAGCGCTAAAGTTACCCCGAGTATAGGTGAAGCTACATATGGATGAGTGTTAAAGAACTCTAAGTGACGTTTTAGTGCAGCAGAGCGGTCTTCTTTTGTTTTATATAATCTTTTAATAGCTGGAATCATTGCATACGCCCAACCACCGTTTTGCATTCGTTCATAGTTCCAAGAACCTTGAATGAAGGTTGAACGCCACCAAACAGAAATACGATCTTTTTTCGATAATCTCAATTCTTTTTCCACTTTCTGTCCTCCTCCTTCTTAGTAATTATCAATAATAGCGCCTATTGGATCACCTGTATTACCATTTCCGCCATTACCTGAACCGCCTTGTTTAGAAAGAGCTAAATAGATGAGTGCTAGAGCCACACCGATAGCACCTAAACCAATAAGTGTAATTTCTGTAACAGTTGCTAATACGAATCCAATTGCAAAGAATGGCCATACTTCTTTTGTAGCCATCATATTAATAACCATTGCATAACCAACAGCTACAACCATTCCACCACCGATAGCTAAACCATTTGTCAGCCACATTGGCATAGATTCAAGCAAGCTACGAACCGGACCTGCACCAATGGCTAAAATTAATCCAGCTGGGATTGCAATACGTAATCCTTGCATACAGATTGCAGCAATGTGCCAAAATTCTACTACTCTGATATTTCCTTCTGCAGCTGCAGCATCCATAAAGTGAACAAATGCAGTCGCAATCGTACGACAGATAATTGTTAATAAAAGGCCAGCAACTGCAAGCGGAACTGCAATCGCGATTGCAGAAGATACTCCATCTTGACCTTGTCCACTTAAAACTAAAATAATAGCAGATGCAACTGATGCTAACGCAGCATCCGGTGCTACGGCTGCTCCAATATTTGCCCATCCTAAAGCAATCATTTGAAGCGTACCGCCTAAGATAAGACAAGGTACAAGTTCTCCTGTAACTAAGCCGATTAACGTACATGCAATAATTGGCTGATGGAAATGGAATTCATCCAAAATTCCTTCTACACCGGCTAAGAATGCTACGAAAAGGACTAATATTATTTGAATAATAGTCAAATCCATAATGATTTATCCTCCCTTTTTTTCGTGATAATCATGATTATTTTTGTTTGTTTAACTCTTCTTGAGCCTTCTTGATAATCTCGTCCATGTTGCCTTTTGAATCGTTCGGAACTTTACGTACATCAAATTTCAAACCACGCTCTTTTAAACTAGCAAAAGCCTCAATATCCTCTTGATTGAATGCCAATACCTTATTCGGTTGAACTTTACCAGGTGAGTGTGCCATAGAACCAACATTGATTGTCTCTAATGGAACGCCACCTTCAACCGCCCTAAGTGCATCCTGCGGGTTTTCGAAAAGAAGCAATGCGCGCTGACCGCCAAAGTGTTGATCATCTTTTGCAAGTTCAATCATTTTATGTACAGGAACAACATGTGCCCTTACACCTGGTGGAGCAGCTTGTTGGATTAATTTCTTACGAAGATCGTCCTTAGCTACTGTATCAGATACAACAATGATACGAGTAGGATTTGTTGCTTTAGTCCAACCAGTCGCTACTTGTCCGTGAAGCAAACGAGAGTCGATGCGAGCTAACACGTACTCAAATTTACCAGGCGCACCTGCAGTTGACGGTTTATCAGCAGGTTTAACCTCTGTAACGGGTTCTAACTCTTCTGGTTTAACTTTAACTCCTTCTTTAGCAGTGCCCAAAATATGAGCGGCAATTTCATGTGCTTTGTTCATTGAAAAACGAGATGCAAAAGCTTCAATCAACATTGGCAAGTTCATACCAGCAACGATTGCCCATTTGTCTTGGTGATCTTCAAGCAAGCTATTGGCTTGGTTGAAAGGAGTACCACCCCAAAGATCGACTAAGAATAAGACTTCATCTTGGTTATCGAAAGAGGCAATTGCTTCTTTCATTTTTGCCTTTACATCATCAGGTCCTTCGCTCGGCATCAATGTAACAGCTTTTACATTTTCTTGTACTCCGAAGATCATTTCTCCAGATTGCAAGAGACCATTCGCAAATTCACCATGACTAGCAATGATAATCCCTACCATCTTTTTACCTCCTATTATTATTGTTACAAGCAAACTAATACGGTAAAACACGTCTATTTCTATATTTCTATAGATGTGTTTTCCAACCATCTGAAAACGACTATATTCGACAAAAAAAGACATAAAAAAAAGTGATTAAATGAAGTTATAGGTACAAAGACTCCCCTTTTTCTCTTCATCAATCAATACTTTTTACTTACATCTAATCGAAGTAGTATCGCGTAAAAAATAAAGGAGATGGTTATTTAGACTAGCTTTTCGAAAATTTCAATAAACTTTCTTAGTGATTATAGCACGCTATATAATCCGCTTTCAAGCAGGATTAAAATTTTCTATGTCCAAAGCCTCTTTGCCAAGGACATTTACATACCGTGCAATTTTTGTTTTTTTCGACAAAAAAAAGACAAGTACTAACTTATCTTTTTTTAAAACTATTACTTTTTAAATATACTACTCATACCGCGTTTGACCACATCAAAGAAACTTAATGATTGCACCATATGAGCGGGATCAACATGTTCACGAATGACTCGCAAAACTTTTTTTGAATCCTTCGAGGAGAATGTAAATGTCCCATTTCGTTTAGTTTGAATAGCATAACGCGGAATCCATTTCCCTTTAAACATGATAGAAGCAATCACATAATCAACTTCCTCCCAAGGAATTTGAATAAATTTACGAGCATCACGTTCATTAAAGAATTCAAATCCTTTGTCACCAATCATAATTTTTCCGTATTCAGGAAGCCCGTTATGTGAGGTCGCATCAATAACTAACTCGACTTTTGTATTGATTGATTGAACCATTTGATATACTACTCCATTTCTCTCTTTTAATATTCATTATTATACGCATTTTCTCACTTTAAGTGAATAGAGTTAATAAACATAGAAAAACCAGCATCATAGATAAAACTAAACAAGTAGATGCTTGCCAGTGGATATTACTACTAACTGAGCTTATCTAGAATAATGAAAGATATTAATCAACTTAATGAAGATCCTTTCAATCCGAAGACAATAACTGCTCAACTCCTTCACTCACTTGCCGAGAAAATGCCTGCATTTCCGGAGTCTATACATATTGATAAATCCAATACTGGAAAAATCAAAAGGCAGCGTCCCATTAGCTAAGGACGGAGTGCCTTTTAATATAAGTTACGAAATATTTTTCGCTTATGTAAACTCTTAGGTAAACCTAATTCTGATAATTAAAATCCTGGTTTGTGAGGTATTTAAAGATTTTAAGATTTGTCCCCTCTAATTGTTCCTTATGCATATCTATCGCATTGATACGATTATTTTCATACGTTTTATAGTAATAAACACCTTTTTCTTGATCCATACAAGAAGAATAGGTTGTACCATCCTCTAACCCATCATCTGTAAGGACCCCTCCTTTAACCATTTTTACATAATCCAGCATATGAAAAAATTGTGTAATAGAATGTATATCTCCTTCAATTTTAGGCATATGTGTACGAATATAAGCTATCCTTACAAATCTGGAAACGGAAGCAAAGTCTCCGGGTATCCCTAATGTTCCAGCTCCAATGCCTAGTGCTTTTAATGTTTGCTTGCCCCATTTTGTTTCTTTTGGTGAAATTGGTGTCAGATGTAAATACTCATTCAAGTTAGTTAAATGCCAATCAAAGGTAGGATTGTTGGTCAAAACTCCTATCAGATTGTCATGTACAGTCAATCGGTCTTTTGTCTTTTCTACCACAATAGCCTTTCCTGTCTTATCTGTAATCATCCAGTGAAGCATTGAAACAGGTGTATTTTCATTGATTGGGCAATCCACAAGTTCTAAATGCTCAATTCCACGTTTAACTTCTTCTACTGTTTCGTGATTTGATAAAACCCATTGTATAAAGTCGTAGGGTGCAATATTATTTTTCCCTTCAATCGGTTCTTTCTCAAAGTACGCGTACCCTTCAAAATTTAATCCTGCGCAGGCTAGGCCAACTTCGTTCATAGCATCCGCCAGAAGAGGATGGTTATCAATTACCGTCCCCATTCCAATGATAGCGCGTTTATTGGTTACCATATTACCTGAGACTCTATCTTGATATTGATAATTTCTTGGGATAATCATAACTGCTTGATTGAAGTAATAGGCTAAGTCCATATTCCTTCCAAAAAACCACTTACCCTCTTGAGATTGAATACTTAATCCTGTACAAATATCGGTCACCTCATTTTTATATTACAAAAGATCAGATATGCAAAAATAACCATCTATCATCCACTATATTTTTCTGCATTTTTTAATTTTTATACAAGCTATGTTCACATCGTAATCATTATTGAATCAGTTTTGTTTAAAGACTCTAGATTAGGCTCTCATTAGTATCAGTCAACAATAGACCAATTTCTTCTTCTGATGGTTCTTATAGCATATCTTTTATTTATCTATTAGACGTTTTAATAATACGTTAACATTTCGTAAACAATCACATGCTATAATGTCAAAAATACAACGAGGAGAATACATATGTTTCAAATATTAGTAGTAGAAGATAATGAAAATTTAAATCAGACAGTCTGTACTTATTTGAACCTAAACGGCTATCAAGCTAAAGGTGTTCAAAATGTCAATGATGCCTATGATGCGATGACTGACCATATATTTGATTTAATTATTTCTGACATAATGATGCCGGGGATTGATGGATTTGAATTTGCTAAGTCTGTTAGGGAATTGAACAATGATATCCCTATGTTATTTATGACAGCAAAGGAAGATCTCGAATCAAAAAGAAAAGGATTCCATGCCGGTGTGGATGATTACATGGTTAAACCTGTAGATTTGGATGAATTACTCCTTCGACTGGAAGCATTGCTCCGCAGGGCAAAAATTGCATCCATTAAAAAAATCGAAATTGGCCAGCTGAGGCTTGATATCGAAGAGCATACAGCTTATTTGAACGAGGAAGAAATCAATCTGACAGTAAGAGAATTCAAGTTATTGTATAAGCTGTTGTCATACCCAAAGAAAACATTTACAAGAACTCAATTGATGGATGAGTTCTGGGATGCCGAATCCCAGTCCGGACCACGTGTAGTGGATGTTTATATTACAAAATTGAGAGATAAGTTTTCTGCGTGCAAGGATTTTGAAATTGTCACCGTGCATGGATTAGGATATAAAACGGTGCTCAAATGAAAATTACAACAGATGAACGAAATAGGAAAAAGTTTTTATTTAATTTTGGGAGATTCCTAATATTTTTTATACTGATGGCATTTGTAGTTACCTGCAATCTGGTACTGTTTTTACATTGGGTTGATTTGACGACGGAAGAAATGAAAGCTGCTGTTCCCATTACCTTCTTAAACGTTATCATTCTCACATTTATTTTCAGTATGATTGATGAAATTCGCCGTACCTTGATGGTAAGAAAACCAATAGCACGGATTCAGGCAGGTCTGGATGAAATAATGTCCGGCAATTTCAAGACACAGATTCCCTATATTAGAAATGAAAAAAGCAGCAATGAATTCGATGCAATTATCAAAGGGATTAATGAGCTGGCTGTAGAGTTGTCTGGAGTAGAAACTCTCCGAACAGATTTCATTTCAAATGTCTCTCATGAAATTAAGACTCCCCTTGCGGCTATCCAAAATTATGGAACACTGCTTCAGGGACATTCCCTTTCAGAAAAACAGAAGGTAGAATATGCAAAGGCCATTACCGAGCAGACAAGAAGATTATCTGGTCTGATTACAAATATATTGAAATTAAATCGCCTGGAAAATCAACAAATCTTTCCTGAGAGAAAACACTATAATTTAACAGAACAGATTCGCGAATGTTTACTTCTATATGAACAGTCATGGGCAAGTAAGAACATTAATATTGAAACCGATCTAGAGGAAGATATTTTCATACACGAAGATGCCGAACTGTTAAGTCTAGTATGGAACAATCTGTTTTCAAATGCGATAAAGTTTACAGATAATGGCGGAACTGTTGGTGTTAAGGTGAAAAAAGAAGGACTTACCGCATTTGTAGAAGTCAGCGACAGCGGTTGTGGCATTAGCCCGGAAACAGGAAAGCATATTTTCGAAAAATTTTATCAGGGGGATACCTCCCATGCTACGCAAGGAAACGGTTTGGGACTGGCATTGGTAAAGAAAGTGATTGATATAGTAGGTGGAGATATTCATGTACAAAGTACAACGGGAGAAGGAAGCACGTTTACTGTCTACTTAAAGGAGAACGTAATCGAATAAAATTATAGAAATATTGTCTTATGCGTAAATATAAATCAGGAATGGATGACAATGATGGAAAATAATAAATTTGAGTATATATATTCTGCAAAAAGGCAGGCAGAAATAGAAGCTATTAAAAAGAAATATATGAAAAAGGAAGATGATCCATTCGAACAGTTACGAAATTTGGATAAAAGTGCAGAAAGACCAGGAACAATCTTGGCCATTATGTCAGGCCTTATAGGAACATTATTATTTGGAATAGGTATGAGCTGCTGTCTAGTATGGGATGAACAGCTTTTCATACCAGGAATAATTGTAGGTTTTTTAGGAATTGTGCTAATAAGCGTTGCCTATCCCATATATGTGAAAATAACAAAAAGAAAACGAGAAAAACTAGCACCACAGATACTATCTTTGAGCGAGGAATTATTAAAATAGCCATAAGGGAACTATAACATCCTATAAATGGTAATCGTTTATAGGATTCTTTTATATGGATAATATTTTTTCATTTTAACATTTAGTAAACATTTCTTTTGCAATTCACAAACATCAAATAGGTAAGATACAACTATCAAATGAAGTATACAAAGGAGATATTACAAGATGGAAAACAAAAAGACTTTTATTACATTATTGATTGATGCTGCAGAAGGGTATGTGCTTACACTAGGTTTGTCGAATCCACCTTATAAAGTTATCCAATAATCACTGCATTCTCAAATATAAAAAGGTAGCGCCCTTATTACGCAGGGATACTGCCTCATTTCAATAAGCTTTGCGACACTTTTTCACTGAATTAGTTATACATACAGGTGCTCCATCCAATGGATATTTTTAAACAAATTTACTGGGGAGGATTCATACGCACTAGCACAAACAAAGAAGGGCCTCTCAAAAATCATTGATGACTTTAGAGAGGCCCCTCTGATTAATTTATACACTTACATCTACAAACGTAAATGTATCAACATCAAACAATCCTTGATTCGTAAGCTTTAACGAAGGAATAACTGGCAAGGCCAAAAAGGATAATGTTAGTAAAGGTGAGAATTCATCCGTAATTCCAAGTGATGACAGTGCAATCAGCAACTGGCTGTATTGCTTATTTAATTCTTCAGGTGAGATAGTTGTCATTAATCCTGCCACAGGCAATGATAATGAAGCGATTGTCTCTCCATTGCAAGCAATTGAAATACCTCCGCCAATTTTCTCAAGCTCCCTGATTGCGACATCCATATCTTCATCATTCTTTCCGATGCAGATAATATTATGCGAATCATGAGCAATCGTTGTAGCAATAGCTCCTTTTTGCAGACGGAAGCCCTTTACAATACCGACTCCTACACTTCCTGTACCTTTATGTCTTTCGACTACAGCCATTTTCACGAAATCCTCTTCTTCACTTGGGACAAACAGGCCATTGACAACCGGTACCTTGTATTGCGCTTTTTTCGTCACAATCGAATTAGGAATAATTTCAATTACCCTCGCTATATCAGTAGTCAATGACAGACGCAAAAGCTCTTTTGAGTAGCTTCCCAATATAACGGTATTTTCAAAAGACGCTTCTTTCTCTTGTTCGTTATCTTCTTCGTAACGGATTCCGTTTACCCAAACAGAATGTATATCAAAGCCTTCAATGGCATTCAATAAAATAAAATCAGCATCATAGCCAGGCGCAATTGCCCCTTTTCCTTTTAGATTATAGCATTGAGATGCATTAAGAGATGCCATTCTCATAATAGAATATACATCGATTCCAGCCTTTAAGCATTCACGTACATGATAATCAATGCTTCCCTCTTCCAATAGATCATCTATATGCTTATCATCTGTACAAAACATTAAACGATGTGAAAGCTCTTTACTATAGCCGGCTAACAAATCATGAAGATTGCGGGCAGCAGAGCCTTCGCGAAGCATCACATACATACCTCGTCTGACGCGTTCAATCATTTCCTCTGGTTTTACGCATTCGTGATCCGTTGTAATACCCGCTGTCAAATAGGCATTAATATCTTTTCCGCTTAAACCGGCACCATGTCCGTCAATCGGAACATTGTTGATCATTGCCCCTGACAACTTTGCCATTATATCTTCCTGACCAGATAATACTGCAGGGAAATCCATCACTTCCGCCAAGCCAAGCACAAGCTTATGATTATAAAACGGCGCAAGATCCTCAGCCGTCAGAGTCCCTCCATTGTCCTCAAAGGAAGTTGCCGGGACACAGGACGGCAGTTGATAGCGATAATTCAATAGACAGTTTTCACTGTCCTGCAACATCCATTCTATTCCTTTTAATCCTTGGACATTAGCTATTTCATGAGGATCTGTGATAATAGTTGTAATCCCTCGCGGTAAAACAGCTTTTTGAAATTGAGAAGGAGAAAGCATACTAGATTCGATGTGGACGTGTGAATCAATTAAACCCGGAACCATTGTATATGGAGTGCCATCGATTTCCTTTTTACCATTATAGTGGCCGATACCTACGAACTTACCATTATGAATGGCAACATCTGCACGCTCCATTTCATCCGTAAACACATTTACTAATTGAACATTTTTAATAACTAACTCAGGTAAACTGATATTTCTTGCCGCTAGTATTTGGGATTTGATTTGTTTTGGGGTTTTCATCTTATTCCTCCTCATTTTTTGCTCGGCGGGAAAAATAAGAAAGTAGAAGGATGTATAAATAAAATATAGCAGTTTACTATACATTCTGTACGTATCTATTCCCGTAGACGAACTAATTAAAGTGGTTAGTTTGTAGAAACTCTTGGACCATATTTCCAAGATTATACGAGTTTATTTTTATAATTTAGTTGTTTTTATTTCGTAAACCTTTTTTGCATTCTAACAACGCATGCAGTGATAGTCAATAAAAATATTTTTACTAAATTTATTTTTGTGAAAAGAAGCATTTACCTTATTATTTTAATCTTAAACTTCCTGGTATGGGATCAATAGCTTTTATCACCAGGAATAATCGTAGGTTTATGAGGAATTTGTTAAGCATAGCCTACCTATCCCATATATAAGAACTTTATTTGTTATGTGGAAGGAATACATGCTGGATGCGCCGAATAAAGTCAGAGTATTATAGTTTGGTTGTATTCTCAATATAAATGTATAGAGCATTTTATTGAGAATATATTCGTCCTTATATAGCCAACAGTCCAAAATGATGGTTATTTTATGCGTATTAGTGGCTTTTTGTTAAATAGATTATAGGATTATTATTGTCAGATTTTTACTTTAAATTATCCCAAACAGAGAGGAGATTGGTTGTATGCAAGTTGTAACTAAAGTGTTTTTAGAACAACTCGACATGCACTGCCATGAGAATGAATGGTTTGCTTCCATGAATCAGGCACTTCATGGAGTCACTGCAGCTGAGGCGGCATGGAGAAGTTCGGAAAACAGCAATTCGATTTGGCAAATTGTCAATCACTTGATATTTTGGAATGAAGATGTAATCCACCGAATTAAGGGAACTGAGAATCCGCATAAGCCAGAAAACAATGAAGAAACCTTTGGAAATCCAGGGGATCCAGAAGACGAAATCAGATGGGCCCAGACAGTGCAGCGCCTTAATGAAGTCATGAGTAAATTAAAAACGGTCATTGCGGACCTTGAGGATGAAAAGCTAAAAACTTTGTATGCAGCTAACAGGTACTCTATTGAGCGTTTACTCAGCAATATCATGATGCACGATTCGTATCATATCGGCCAAATTGTTCTATTGCGAAAGTTGCAATCCTCTTGGGATAGCATTTGGTAGGTAACCTGACAATCAGATAAGACAATTCACATTAAATCCAGCTTTGTAAATTCATTGTAAGAAACCTAAAAAGGCAGCGCCCCAATGAGGGCTGCTGCCTTTTTCATTATAAGCTTTGCTACACTATCCACATGTGGACTGTATGTCCACACACTAGGTATATTTCCACCTTATGTCGACGCACGATAAGAGTGTGCATTATCTTAGACCGTAATTTATCGATACTCACACGTTGCGTCAACCAAATTTAACATGTTAGCCCATGGAAACTGCTTAGTAAATTTATTTATCTCTTTCCTTTGTCATAAATCTCACCTAACGCTTTCGGAGCACGGTTTGATTTAGAAAAGAAGATTAATAACAATAATGTTAATACATACGGCAATATCATAAATAAATCAGTATAACTGCTTGGCAATGCCATTGATTGAGCAATAAAAGCTCCACCAGATTTCGCAAAACCAAACAAAAGACACGCAGCTAGCGTCGGGACAATCTTCCAATTACCGAAAATTAATGCGGCAATGGCTAAGAACCCATATCCCATATAAATGCTGGAAGAAAAGTTAGCTGAAATGGAATAGGCAAAACACATGCCGCCCAGACCAGAAAATAGACCTGATATTAAGACTGCTGTAAACCTGAGTTTCGCAACATCTACACCTGCTGCATCAACGGAATGAGGATTTTCCCCACACGCTCTTAAGCGCATGCCGAACTTTGTTTTATATAAAAGATACCAAGCAAAAATGGCAATCGCGATGATAATTACTTCAAACGGATACACATTCGTAAAGATTGCACCTATTACTGGTATATCGGCTAAACCAGCAATAGTAAACCGCTCCATGACACCTAACTGGAACTTGTCCGAAGCAGTTCCGAAGACAAGCGCATTGATTTGTGTCGTTAAGAATGTTGTTAAAGCCAACGCCAGTATATTAATGACGACACCACTGATAACTTGGTTTGCCTTAAACTTAATGCATAGTACAGCGTGAATAACTGCGAAAACCATTCCGCCGATCATGGCAAATAGTAACGCTACGTAAAACAAATCTTGAATATCTGTACCAAAGGCATTTGCGATTAATACAGCTGACAGCGCCCCGATGAATGCCCCAAAACCTTGAAATCCTTCAAGTGCTAAGTTGGTAATACCACTCTTTTCACTGTATATACCGCCAATTGCTATAATAAAAAGAGGCAAAGCAAAGGATAGACCATCAATAAGTACTGTATCCATTATGATTTACTCTCCTTTCGTTCCGCTGCTTTTTCATTCATGCGGCTAATTTTATACTTCAGATATACACCACATGCACTAAACAATAGGATCAACCCGATGATCACAGAAGAAATTTCTTGTCTGATTCCTGCCTGTGAACTCATATAGGTGCTTCCCTGATCAATGATTGATATTAAAGATGATGAAAAGATAACACCAATTGGATGAGAGTTTCCTAATAGGGCTACAGCAATGGAATCAAAGCCGATGTCTGACAATACCTTTGGTTGTATAGAAGCGTAATAACCTAAATAATATGTGACACCTGCAAGTCCAGCCAAACTACCCGATATAACCATTGCCAGGACTGTATTTCTTCCTACATTAATTCCCGCATATTTTGCTGCATTGCGGTTGGATCCTACCGCTTTAATATCAAATCCAACAACCGTTTTGTCCATGAGGATCTTTATTAAAATAGCGGTAATGATGGCCAACACAAAGCCTAACGGAATATCCATTTTCAGGTTTCCTATTTCAACATTCGTCAATGTTAATCTTGCTGCTTCAGAAATATATTTAGATTGCCTTGAGACTGGATCAATATAATACATTTGAATAAAAAAGCTGATGACATATTGAGCAATATAATTCAACATAATCGTAGATACGACTTCATTGATGTTAAATTTATATTTGAGCCACCCAACTAATCCTCCCATTAGTCCCCCGGTGACTATACCAATCAGTAAAACAAGCGGCTTTGCGATTACCGCATCCAAGCCACTGTAGCCGACAATAATCGTCGCAAAAAAACCAGAGACGAGCATTTGACCGGCAACCCCAATATTAAATAGACCCGCTCTAAATGCGACAGCAACTGCCAAGCTCGCAAATAACAGCGGCGTCATCGCGTTCAGCAAACTCATGAAATCAGTCAGCATGCTTTTATAGCCAGCATAAAATGGCTTCGGTAAAATTCCTGCCCCTTGGAATAAGTTGTAGAACGCCTGCAAAGGATTTTTACCCATTAAAAGTATGACAATAGCTGCCGCAATAAAACTCATGATTATGGCGACTAGTGGAATGGAGATCGATTGCCACTTCTCATTATTTATCAGCCGAATAAGACTACTACGTAACTTATTACTTTTTCTATCTTTACTCATGCTTTGCCCCCATCATATATTCACCGACTTCATTGGTCGTTAATGACTCTCTGCTAGCAATCTTTTGAAGTTGGCCATTATAGATAACTCCTATCGTATCTGCTACATTCATAATTTCATCTAGCTCCAATGATATAAGGAGAATCGCTTTTCCACGATCACGTTCCTGAATGATCATCTTATGGATATTTTCGATTGCGCCAATATCTACTCCCCGTGTTGGTTGAACAAAAATCATAAGAGGTGATTGCAATTCGATTTCTCGGGCAATAATGGCTTTTTGCTGATTACCACCGCTCATCGAACGAACTTGCGTTTTGACGCCTTGTCCGCTTCTAATATCATATTTATCAATCAACTCACTGCCAGATCGCTCGAATTCCTCTTTATTTAGCATCCACTTACTAGAAAAAGGCTCCTTATAGTACTGCTTTAATGCTAGATTAGTAGCTAAATCGAAATCCAAAAACAGTCCAAAGCTTTGTCTATCTTCAGGTATATACGATATACCAGCTTCTGTTCTGCTTCTTATCGTTTCATTCGTAATATCCTTGCCATTAAGATGTATATTTCCGCTGCTGACCTTTGTTAGTCCAGCTATTGCATCCGCTATTTCAACCTGTCCATTATCTGCAACTCCTGCAATGGCAAAGATTTCACCGCTGCGAATGGTAAAGGAAACATCTTTCACTACTTCAAACCCATCTTCATTCTTAACGGTTAGATTTTCTACCTTCAATACTTCGTCTTTAAATTGAGCTGGCTCTTTCTCCGCTTCAAAGTTTACCTCTCGCCCTACCATTAATTGGGCCATATGATTAACGGAGGTTGTCTTTACATCCAAAACATCAATTAATCTGCCTTTATTCAATACGGCGCATCGATCGGCGACCTTCTTAATTTCTTCCAGCTTATGTGTAATTAATATGATCGTTTTCCCACCGTCTCGCAGTCCTTTGATTATATCCAGCAAGAATTCAATTTCCTGCGGTGTTAAGACTGCAGTCGGTTCATCAAAAATAAGGATGTCTGCTTCCCGATAAAGCACCTTTAAAATTTCCACACGCTGTTGCATGGAAACATTTAAATCAGCTATTTTTTTCGTAGGATCCACTTCTAATCCAAAGCTCTTGGATAGCTCTTCAATTTTTCGATTGGCATTTCGAATATCCACATATGGAAAGAGACCTGCAAATTTTCTGATTGGCTCGATTCCCAAAATAATATTCTCTGTAATCGTATAATCTGATACCAGTTTAAAATGCTGATGGACCATCCCTATATTGAGCTTCGCCGCATGGTTAGGTGAGCTGATATTCACTTTCTCACCCCGGATATAGATTTCGCCTTCATCCGGTTCATACATGCCACCCAGCATACTCATCAACGTTGATTTACCAGCACCATTTTCTCCAAGTAAAGCAAAGATTTCTCCCTTTTTTATGCCAATGGATACATCATCATTCGCTACTATTCCAGGAAATCGTTTGGTTATATGTTTCATCTCTACAATATAATCAGACATCTTTCTGCTCCTTTATCACATTAAATGGAAAGGAAAAAATTAGAAGTTTACCCTCCCCCTGATCCAGTAAATCAGGAAGGGATAAACTTCTAACGATTATTCCATCATGCTTTTCTAATGAATATTACAACCCTGGGAATTTTTCTGGCGTATAACCATTAAAGTTAGATGCCGGCACGATTTTGCCTTCTTTCACTAACTCGTACGCTTCATTCATTTTCGTAAGGGTATCCTCTGATAATTGGTGACGTCCTTCTTCTTTTATAAATCCAGTAGAATTTGAATCTGCATGAAGAACTACGTTTCCGCTTTTAAAGCTTCCGTCAACAATTGCATTCAATTGCTTTTCAACGTTCATGCCCATAAATTTAGCTGCAGATGTTAATACAATGTTCTCAGAACCATTTACACCATCATCAAATTGGTCAACGTCACAACCAATTACTTTAACATCGCCTTTCGCTTCCTTAACAGCAGTGAACACACCGTTACCCGTTCCACCTGCTGCAACAAAGATTTGGTCTACACCTTTTTTAATCAATGCATTACCAATTACTTTTCCTGTTGCTTCATCTCCAAAAGATCCTGCATAGTTACCGCCAACATCCACTCCGTTGACATCAGTTCCTGCATATCCAGATAACTCAACAACCTCAACATTTTTTTCATACTTTTTATTAACAAACTCTACGCCAGATTCAAAACCAAATTGATAGTTTACATTTGATGGATAAGCAATTCCATTTACGACTGCAACTTTATTTGATTTTGTTTCAAGTGCTGCTGCCATTCCGGCAAAAAAGCCACCTTCTTGTTCGGCAAAAGTCATAGAGTAAATATTATCGAACGTTTTTTGGTCACCTACAGGTGTAGGCTCAGAATCAATTAAAATAAATTTCTTATCAGGATTTTCTAAAGCAACACTGGAAACTCCAGCAAATTGGAAGCCAGGTGTTACAATCACGTCATAATCTGCCACGATATCAGCAACGGCTTGTACTCCCGCAGCAGGATCACCCGTTTCTTCTTTAATAGCTTTTACAGTAGCTGTTGGATGGTTTTCGATGAATTTTAAAATACCATTGTAGTTATTTTCGTTAAAGTTGCCATCGTCAACACCAGTTAGGCTTGTTACAATCGCAATTTTTAACCCATCTTTATTACTTCCGGATTCTTTATCTTCACTTTTCCCGCATGCTGCCATAGCAAAAGTCAGTAGGGCAATACATACTAACATAACCAATTTCTTTGCATTTCGCTTCAAGATATTATCCTCCTATATCATCTTTACTATTAATTTTTTCTTCTGGCTATAGAACATATCCAATTCCAACTGAAAAAATCTATTTACACTATTCATAATGCCCCAGCAGAAATATTTAGTCATAGCCTTTATATTATATTAAAATAACATTAATCAGTACAAACCAATCATATCAACAAGAGGTAAGTTCGTCAATAAAAAATCCGTACGATTTTTAAAAAATAACGATTAATATTCGCTAATAATACAACAAACACGAATATTACAGAAGAATACATGCATAAGATTGACAAAAAAACGAAATATCCCTAATAAGAGGGGGGCAATGTGATTTGTATTTTATGGATAGGGATGAAGGAGTTTGATTCATACTTCATATGGACTTGAATAGCATTTGACCTTCCTTTGATCAGGGATAGGCCAGGCATAGCCCGAGTATGTCCAGGCCATAAACCCTTTTCCTCCGAATTTCCCCGGACTTGTCACGCATTTCACCGAGGATACTAGATTCAATGTGGACATGTGAATCAATTAGACCTGGAACCAATGTGTATGAAGTCCCATCAATTTCTTTTTGGCCATTTATAAAAAATCATTAGTATAGGCCGGTTGCTTATTATGTATCGATTTATTCAAAATAGGATATGTAGTTCCCCTACAAGAATGGAATGCAAACCCCTAAGATGCCTAACACCCCGCTAACTATATAAAGCTAGCAGGGTGCTGTATTTTAAAGAGCATCTTCCAATTCTTCTTCAGTATAACCAAACATATAATCTTCATCTTTCCCGTGAGAAGCCCATATCTCCGCTGCTTCGTAAACACTTAATGACTCATCTAATTCTTCAATATCGTCTATATCTTCAATATCATTGATACCATCATACTCGCCTAATTCTTTAGATTTATCAGATTCATTATTAAGTACACCGAATGGAACAAATCGTCCACTTCTTGGAAATTTTAAATTAGCCATTGCTTACCCTCCTTTATATTTATAAAGCAGTCTACTCAAGAAATCCCAAGCCAATTGTACTTAACCGTCATAATTTCTGAAATCATCCTTAGATTCATAGATTGTATCCGAAGAAATGCTATTCTTATGACCACACTCTGTACATTTCCAAACATAGTGATGGTCATCAAAACCCGGCTGCTCGCTCAGGCAAGCATTGCAGCGATCGCAAAACCACACGATACCCGGAAATCTCTCCTGCATAATGTCCACCTCCTTGTTCTGAATTTGCCCCAAGTAATTAATATGCTCCTAATGCCATATGGTGTAATAGCATGGCGCATGGAGCACCTATGAATTAAGCAACACAGTATAAATCATACTAATATATTATATAATTATAGTAATATTTCTCTGAATATTTTATCAAATAATTTCAATTCAATTCGTTCTATCCTATAGTTCATTAATATATTTTCATTAGCAAAAATACTTCTCTACAATGGCATACATCTTCCTTTCCCTGAACAACTGGCAGTATTGTGGCGATTTGGCGCAAAACCGGGCAACCTTGTAAAGTCGAAAGACACATTGAAGTCCACCCCTAAAGTTAGAGTTAAAAAAACTAACTTTAGGGGTGTTTTATTTTGACTAAATACAGCGAATCATTTAAATACAAAGTTGTACAGAAGTACCTTCATGGACAAGTATTCCAAAGTATGTCCCATATGGGCAACTGCCTGGACAATTCACCGACGGAAAACTTTTTTGGCGTACTGAAACAAGAGATGTATTATGGAGAACCTTTATGTACCTATGAAGAATTAAAGAATAAGATTAACAAATACATTAACTATTACAATACAAAACGCATCAAGCAAGAATTGGTTGGTATGATTCCGGTTGAATACCGTCTTCATACCAGCCAACCAGTTGCTTCATTATAACTCTAACTTTTTGAGGTCACCTCACGTCTTTAATACGATAAGACCAGCTATTCGAGCTTTAGCAGTATGGTGATGTACCATTGCGTTTAAACACAATGTAGCAGGACAATTTATTTACCAGAACCTTGCATCTATGACTGTACTATTAATGCACACCTTACTATCCTGCCAATACCGGAGAAGACCCGATTATTAAAGAATTTCCCACTAACTTAACTACATATGTAGATACCGCATTCGATGGATTGTTGAACAAATTTACGTGAATGATTCATACGCATTTAGCTACAAACAAGTGGAAACAGACCTCTCAAGCATGATTGAAGACTTTCGAGAGGCCTCTTCGTTTAATTTACACACTTACATCCACAAACGTAAATGTATCAACATCTAACAATCCTTGATTTGTAAGCTTTAACGAAGGAATAACTGGCAAGAACAAAAAGGATAATGTCAGCAATGAATCAAAAAAACTCCCCTAGATTCAGATTGTTGCTGAATCTAAGGGAGTTTTTATGAAATCATTTATTAAGCTCTAATAAGCTGTTTTTTTTTCTAATCCCCAAGTCCAATTTATAACTTCCGGAATATCTACTCCATGCTCACGAATGTAGCTATGATGGAAGCTGATTGTTTCATCCATTTGTTTTGCGAAATCTGCTGCTCCCATACCATATACTGCATTAGCTGCATCTTTTGCAACATGGAAACGATCCATTTCAGAATAAACACGCATATCAAATGGTGTTGTAATGTCACCATTTTCACGATAACCATGAATATATAGTTTATGATTATGACGATCAAAGAAAATATCACGAATCATTCCTTCATAACCATGGTAACAGAATATAACAGGCTTATCTTTCGTGAAATACTGATCAAATTCTTCATCCGTTAGACCTCTTGGATCAATATCAGGATGGCGTAATCTTAAAATATCTACAATATTGATAAAACGAATTTTAAGTTCAGGGAATGCTTTATTTAGTATTGTAACAGCAGCTAAGGCTTCTAAATTAGGCTCTGTTCCTGCCGCTGCAATAATAACATCTGGATCTTCACCATCAATTTCAGTGGATGCCCAGTCAATTATTTTTAAGCCGTCCTTCACTAAAATTTCCGCTTCTTCGGCAGAATAGAATTGCGGACGTGGATGCTTTGAGCAAACAACCAGATTAATTAGTTCTTCTGAACTCAAAACCTCTGCCATGACAGCCATCATTGTATTAGTGTCCGCTGGCAAATATTCTCGAATGAATTCCGGTTTCTTTTCCGCTAAATGCGTTAACAATCCTGGATCTTGATGTGTATAACCATTATGATCCTGTTGGAAAACAGTTGAAGTGGCAATCAAGTTTAATGATGGATAGTTCTTACGCCATGATTGTTCCTTAGCCTTACGCAACCATTTAAAATGTTGGGTAATCATTGAATCTACTACACGCAAAAATGCCTCATAGCTTACAAAGAACCCATGTCGCCCAGTTAAAACATACCCTTCCAAGAAACCTTCACATTGATGTTCAGACAACTGTGAATCGATTACACGACCAGCCGGAGCGATCCATTCATCATAATCATTATGTTTGGCTTCTAACCATTGACGATTCGTTACTTCAAAAACTTTGTTTAAGCGATTCGATTTGGATTCATCAGGCCCAAATATCCGGAAATTATCTGGATTTGCCAGAACTAGATCTCTTGCAAAATTGCCGAATTCCACCATATCCTGTGCGACTACTGCTCCAGGTTTCGTCGTATCAATCGCATATTGCTTCCAATCCGTAATCTTCATTGGTTTTGGATCAATGCCGCCATTTGTAATTGGATTAGCAGACATTCTGCGATCGCCTTTTGGTGAAATCTCACGAATTTCCTCAACAATTGCACCTTTTTCATCAAATAACTCTTCTGGACGATAGGATTTCAACCAATCAATCAACGCATCAATGTGCTGCATATGATGAGCGTCTACTGGAATTGGCACTTGATGGGCACGAAATCCGCCTTCAATTGGTTCTCCATCCCACTCTTTAGGGCCTGTCCATCCCTTTGGTGTACGAACGATGAGAACTGGCCAGTTAGGGAGTTGGGCTACCTCAGCCTTTTCTTGGCGAGCTTCGGTTTGTATAGCTTTAATCTGCTCAATAGCTTTATCTAATTGCTCAGCCATTAATGGGTGGACTACTTCCGGGTCTGTTCCAGAAACAAAAATAGGATCCCAGCCTAAACCTTTAAAGTATTGCGCTAACTCTTCATCTGATTTACGCTCTAAGATAGTCGGATTTGAAATTTTCCCGCCATTTAGGTAAAGAATTGGCAAGACAGCTCCATCATTGACTGGATTAATAAATACATTTGAAAACCAGCCTGCTGCTAACGGGCCTGTTTCCGCTTCTCCATCACCAATAACAGTTGCTGCAATTACATCCGGATTATCTAAAATGGCACCTGTCGCATGTGCTAATGAATATCCAAGTTCTCCACCTTCATGAATAGATCCAGGTGTTTCAGGTGCTGCGTGTGATGCTATACCTCCTGGAAAAGAGAAGATTTTACATAACTCTTTTAAACCCGCTTCGTCCTGTGTAATTTCCGGGTATATTTCAGTGTAGCTGCCATCAATATACGAATTCGCTACCATCACTTGACCGCCATGTCCGGGGCCTTCTATGTAAAACATATTTAAATCATATTTATTGATAACACGGTTTAAATGTGCATAAATAAAGTTTTGACCAGAAATTGTCCCCCAATGCCCAATTGGGTGGGTTTTTATATCCTTTTCTTGAATTGATTCTCTAAGCAGTGGGTTATCTTTTAAATACATTTGTGCTACTGAAATATAGTTAGCAGCACGCCACCACGCGTCAACTTTTGCTAAATAATCTTTCGAATCAAAGTTTGTCATTTATAAGATCTCCTTCCAATTCCCATCAAACGTTAAACCAGTTCATCTTACTTGTTATACCTCAGACCTTATTTGCCAAAGTAACTATGACAAATCTCTTTTGTTCCTTCATATACTTTGCGATAACGCGCATAAACTTCTTTATATTTTTCTACATTCTCTGCTTTAGGTATGATTTCTTCTTTATAAGAAACAAAACGCGCTGCACAATCATTTAAATCAGAGAACCAGCCACAGCCAACTGCTGCCAGCATTACAGCTCCTAAACCTGGCCCTTGTTCTGTCGTTAAGTTAACAACGGCTGTATCAAAAATATCCGCCTGCATTTGTAACCAGTCATTATTTTTGGCTCCACCGCCCACTGACACAATACGATCGAATTTCTTATCTGCAATTTCCTCCATGATTATTTTTGAGTCCATCAAAGAGAAAGTAATACCTTCTAATACACTTCTTGCAAAATGTTTTAATTGATGATGTGTATCGATTCCAATAAAGCTTCCGCGAATCTGACTATCACTATACGGTGTTCTTTCACCAACAATATATGGAGCAAAAAGAAGCCCATCACTGCCAATAGCCACAGAATTAATATCAGCTAAAAGTTCCCCAAATGATTGATTTGGTGCAAAATTTTGTTTAAACCAGTTTAAACTATTTCCTGCAGCTAAGGTGACACCCATTGAATAGTTTGCATCATCCATAGCATGATGAAACATATGCAATTTTCCTTGATAATTCTTTTTGGCATCTTCTTCATATGAGAGAAAAACACCACTGGTTCCAATAGAGCACATACCAATACCCTCTTGCAAAATACCAGCTCCAACTGCAGCACATGCATTATCTGCTCCACCCGTAATAATCTTGACGTCACGAGAAAAACCATAATATTCTTGCAGCTCGGGCTTCAAGAAACCAACGACTTTAGTTGAAGGTACGACATCTGGTAAAATTGACTTTGGAATATCAAATCTGCTTAAAATATCATGATCCCATTCCTTTGTATCCTGATTTAACATCAAGGTACCAGCGGCATCTGAAAAGTCCATATGATATTGATTAGTTAACCAGAAACGTAAATAGTCTTTAGGTAACTGTATGCGTTTAACTTTTGACCAAATTTCCGGCTCATGCTTTTGAACCCATAGGATCTTAGGCAAAGTAAACCCTTCTAATGCAATGTTTTTAGTATGGGAAAGAATCAGTTCCCCTGCTTTTTCTTTAATTTCCTTACATTGTTCGGTGGTACGAACATCATTCCATAGAATGGCCGGACGTAGTGGCTTATCTTTCTCATCTAACAATACCAAACTGTGCATTTGCCCAGAAAAGCTAATTCCCTCTAACAACTCTTTCATATCAGGAACCTTTTCTAAAAGCTCAAGCATTACATGATTGGCAGCTTCTATCCAATGCTTTGGATTTTGCTCACTAAATCCTATTTGCGGGGTATCCAATGGATATGTTGCCGTCGCTTCTGCAACCAGATTTCCATCTTTGTTTACTAATAATCCCTTTATTGCACTAGTACCTAAATCTAGCCCTAAGACGTATGCCATTTTTTCACCTCTAAACGATCATTCTAATACATGAGAGATAAACAGTCTGTTTATCTCTCATTCTATTTATCTTCCAAATGACGAACTATGCTTATTATTCTGCATCGTCAGTAGAGCTAGTTTTTACTTTACTTTTTCCTTCTCCATATTCTTTCAAATCATCAGCTTTAACATATTTAACGTCAATTGGAATTGTAGAATCAATTTCTTCACCATCGATTACTTTTACTAGGTTTTCAATTACTTGATAACCAATTTGATAGGCATCCTGATCAACAATAGCAGTAATACGGCCATCTTCAATACCTTTTAACCAAGTATCAGTATAGTCAAATCCATAATGAAGAATTTTTCCAGCTTTTCCTTGTGATTGAATTGCACTCATAACACCTACATCTGGACCTTCAGAACCAAGTGAGAATACAGTTACTAAATCTTTATTCGCAGAAATATAACCTTCTAATTGCTTCTTAGATTCAGATGGTTGGTCATTATCCTGGATAGTAGCTAAGAATTTGAAATTCTTCGCGTCAGCTCCATAAACTTCTTCAAAGCCTTCTTTTATCCCTTTTTCACGGTCAATCATCGTCGGCTGTGCCACGTCTACACAAACAATTGCAATTGAACCGCTTGTAATCCCTTTTTCCTTCATTTCTGTAGCTGCTTGAACCCCTAATTCTTTACCGGCAGATACGTTATCTGTTCCAACATAAGCTGTACGATCTGCCTCATTTTCTAAATCTGCATCAAAAGTGATTACAGGGATATCTTTATCCATTGCTGCTTTGATTGGAGAAACAAATGCTTTCTTTTCAATAGGCGCAACTGCAATACCTGCAACGTCTTTTGCTGTTGCTTCCTTAATAAATCCAATATGTTTTTCTTTCTTACTTGGCTCAGCGGATGGGGAGGTTTTCGTTACTAATGTGTAACCGTATTCTTTCGCTGCATCCTCTGCTCCTTTTTTCATCGGATTCCAATAGGCACCCGTATCTACGATAGGAACAAAATACAAGGACTTATCCTCAGCTCCACTCGCAGTGTTTTCTTCTTTCCCACATCCAGCTAATAACAATGTTGCAATAGTGAGTCCAGTAACTAGTTTTTTCCCTTTTTTCAACATGATAGACTATCTCCTTTACCTTATCTATTTGAGTAGAAATAAACTCCAATTCTTATTTGTTACCCTTTTGCTCAAAACAAGATCAGCGACTTGCTTTACGTTTGAAGTAATCTATGATGATTGCCAGGATGATTACAAGACCTGTTACCGTATCCTGCAAGAAAGAATTCACTCCCATAAGAGTTAATCCGTTTTTGAATACCTGCAAAGTCATGATCCCAGCTACAGCTCCGCCAATAGTACCAATACCGCCACTAAATGATGTACCGCCCATTATCGCAGCTGCCATGGCGAATAAATCCAAACCATTGGCATCTTTTGAAGCACCGCCATCTAAATTAGACACAATCAATAGACCGGCAATTGCTGCTAGAATACCCTCAATAATGAAGACCTTGACAATATGAAGGTCCGTATTGATACCAGATAGGCGTGCTGCCTCCTGATTAGAACCAACAGCATATGTATTTTTTCCAAGACGTGTCTTTTTCATGATAAAGACAAATAATACGATTATCACAATGAATATCAATGTGTTACTTTTTACAGTTTCAGTACCAATAGGTGTTTTGGCCAATCCACTTAACCACTCTGCTTCTGAACCAATAAATTGTTCGTTCGTGAAAAATCCAAGCATACCTTTAATTACATAGCATGAACCTAAAGTCAAAATAAATGAAGGTAAGTCGAACTTTTTGATTAACAAAGCATTCATCGTTCCTAATATTGCACCTGTCATCAATGCAAGGAGGATCACAACAGGCGCTGGAAGCCCGCTATTAGCAGCATATAAACCTACCATACCAGAGGCCATTGCTACATAACCAATCGATAAATCAACATAACCACAAATCAGAATCATGGCATATGCAACAGTTAAGATTCCTACAGGTGGTATTTGTTGCAAGAAATTCTCAATATTGTATGAACTAAGAAAATCACTATTTGCGATTGAAAAGTATACCAGTAGAACGATTAAAACTATATACACTGAATAATTCATAAATAGGGATTTTAAGTCTATTCTTTTTCCCGCTTTTTCCATGTTTTTGCTCCTATCATTCATAGTAAGTATGATTTGATGAACGACTCCCTAGGATAAGAAATTTATCATTGACTCCCAGTTGCATATTTCATAATCAATTCTTGTGCTTCATCTTTTCTATTCTTATAATCAGAAACAATTAACTCACCCGTTATCTTTCCTTCATGGAAGACATGAATGCGATCGCAAGTACCCAATAATTCAGGAATTTCCGATGAAACAATCAAAATGGTTTTCCCTCGAAGAGCAAGCTGATTAATAATTGCATAGATTTCTGATTTTGCACCTACATCAATTCCTTTTGTCGGTTCATCGAAAATATAAATTTGATTATCCGCATTTAACCATTTAGCCAGTACGACTTTTTGTTGATTTCCCCCTGATAAACTAGAAACTGGATTATCGATGTCACTAACTTTTATATTCACCTCTTCAACGGAATCATTGGTGATTTTGACTAATTGCTTCTGATTGAGAAGGAATTGTTTCAAGCTAGTAATTGTGATATTGTCCTTAATTGATAGTCCCAAGAAAAGCCCTTGGTGCTTCCTATCCTCCGTCAATAATCCAATCCCATTCTTAATTGCATCTACTGGAGATTTTATGGTTACTTTACGGTTATCAATAGTGATTTCTCCGGATTTTAGGCGATCAGCTCCAAAAAGCAATCGCATCGTTTCAGTTCTACCACTACCAACCAACCCCGCAAATCCTACTACTTCTCCACGCTTTGCTTCGAAGCTCACATCATTTACTTTCCCGGCCTTACATGTGAAGTTTTTCACATGTAAGCGCACAGGTCCAATATCGGTAGGTTGTTTGGGATATAAATCCTTTATTTCCCTACCAACAAGCATGGATATAATTTGGTCTTCTGATAAACTCTTTACTTCCTCCGTCGCAATGTAATTTCCATCACGCATGATTGTAATCCGTTCACATAATTCAAAGATCTCTCTCATGCGGTGAGAGATATAGATACTCGAAAAGCCTTTCTCTTTTAGGCGACGGATAATAATAAATAATACTTCTACATCTTTATCAGAAAGAGACGTTGTTGGTTCATCAAAAATAATTACTTTAGCATTCAAGCTCAAAGCTTTTGTAATTTCAATCAACTGCTTATTTGCCGTAGAAAGAGAGCTTACAAGATCTGTAGGTTTCACCTTAGCTCCAACCATATTCAGCCAGTACTGTGTATCTTCATATAATTTTTTAAAATCAATTATCCCAAGAAACTTATTGATATACGGCAAACGTCCGATGAAGACATTTTCTGCAACTGATAAATCCTCTGCTAAGTTTAATTCCTGATGTACAAAAGCAATTCCTAATTCGGATGCAAGATCTGGTGTCATTTTGCTTATCTGTTTTCCTTCAAAAGTAATTTCACCAGCATCCTTATCTAATAGTCCCGCTAGAATATTCATCAAGGTAGACTTGCCAGCACCATTTTCACCCATCAATGCATGAATTTCGCCCTTACGGACTTCAAATTGAGTATTCTTTAATACATGAACCTTGCCAAAACTTTTTTCAATACCAGTCATTGAAAATAAAATCTCATCTTTCATGGTATCTTAATCCTCCTTTCTCAGAAAATAAGTAACTAAGAGCTACAATTTATTTATTTTTCTTGATACTTGAAGTAATCAAATTTAGCTTCTAGCTCATAACCAGAATAGTCTACGTTCACCATTCCTACAAATGCACCTGTAAAGAAACCGCCATAGCTTTGATTCACATAATCATCAGATAGGATCTTGGCATCCAATTGGACAGGAATATCTATCCACGTTAATCCGTCAAATGAATAAGCATATGTATAATAGCTCTTCTTCACAACCGTCTTAAAGTAAACATATTGAACTTCTTCTGGAATGGCAATTGCCCTTTCCTTTAAATAGCTAGTGAGTACACCACGATTATTCTCAGTCACTTCAATTACACGACCATTAAGCTCGTTCCAGGTTACTTGAACCATGGACCAATGCTGACTATTGTAGTAATTAGTCAGTCCAGCCATTTGTTGAAAAGTTGTTGGGTGATAGCTTAATTTTGTTTCTGCTTCAAATTCAAATGCCTGCCATCTTCTAGCCACAAGTGAATTTTCATGCAGATTAGTTAAGCTTCCAGAGCCCATCAATACAAGATGACCATCTTTGATTTTTCCAATTTGTTCTGTAAATGGTACACGTAGAGTGTTAAAGTGAATGTTTAACTCTGGTTGATCAAAATCATCCATCACCAAATAGTTAGAAGGATAACTATTTGGCACCACATTTTTAGGCGGTTCCACTTCAACGCATCCTTGTTTTCCACCAACAATCATTGGCCATAAATCTTTCGACCATTCAACTTTTTGAATCGCAGTTTCTCTTCCTAACGTACACCAGCCACGAGGATCATGGCTAGATTCGTAAGAATGGTGCCATGGACGTCCCGTTAAATGGGCGAAATACCATTCTCCATCCGGTGTATCCACTAAAGACCCATGCCCACATTTTTGCAAAGGATGATCAGGATGATTAAAAGCGGTCAGGAACGTATCTGGTTGACTTTCATATTCACCATAAATCGAAGAAGATCTAGCTACAACTTCTTGGTGTGTATAAGTTGTTCCGCCTTCGGCACAGAAAAGATAGTACTTTCCGAATAATTTATACAGATGTGGACCTTCAACCAGTTTTACATCCGTACCCTTCCATATAATCTTTGCGGTTTCTGGAAGTAAGCGTTCATCCTGCACAGAATACTCCGTGCACTTAATACCATTAAATGGATGATGGTATTCTCGATGATCCCATTCCATTTGCAGCAGATATTTCCGCCCGTCATCATCATGAAAAAGGGAAGCATCAAAGCCTACTCCATTTAATTTGATTGGTTTACTCCAAGGGCCATGGATATTTTCTGAGGTGGTCAGATAGTTTGTACAATCCTTAAACGCACCGTTTACCACTTTCACATCAGTATAAACTAACCAAAATTTCCCGTCAGCGTAAGATAGATCCGGCGCCCATATTCCCCCAGAATCCGCATTTCCTTTCATATCCAGCAATTCAGTAGTTGATAATGGATGCGAAACTAATTGCCAATGAATCAAATCCTTTGATTCATGAATCCTTACACCTGGAAACCACTCAAAAGTAGAAGTCGCAATATAATAGGTATCTTCTACGCGAATAATAGAAGGGTCTGCATTAAAGCCTTTTAAAATAGGATTTGTAATTTTCATGATAAACTCCATTCTTAAGTTCTTTATACGCTATTCCATAAAGACGGTACCCTGTTAAATCAATACTATATAATAGGTTTAAAAGATTAAGTAGCTTATACACTGTGACTGGAGATGTAAATCCTTTTTAGTATAGATAGTCATTTAAGCGAGATTTCACGTATTCAATATGACTGGATTCCAATTTGATGTCATCTAATTTTAATGCGTATTCTGTCAGGCTTTCTAAGTCTTCCTTGCCATTAACAATGGAAGCTCCAATTCCTTCATAGAAAGAGGCATAGCGTTTTTCTTTCAAACTATCAAAGAAGCGATCTTCTTTTAATTTAGCCGCTGCTTTTAGTCCTCTAGCAAATGTGTCCATACCGGCAATATGGGCTAAGAACAAATCTTCCATTTCAAAGCTGGAACGACGCACTTTAGAGTCAAAGTTAATACCACCTGGTGCAATTCCTCCATTTTCTAGTACACCATACATGGCCATCGTAACATCATAAACATTTGTTGGGAATTCGTCTGTGTCCCAACCTAGCAGAACATCACCTTGGTTCGCATCGAGAGATCCTAAGGCATTATTTATGCGTGCAACTTCAATCTCATGTTCAAATGTGTGGCCAGCAAGTGTAGCATGGTTTGCTTCAAGATTCAGCTTAAATTCACCAGTAAGATCATATTTTTGGATAAACTGTAATGCGGTAGCAGCATCAAAATCATATTGGTGTTTAGATGGCTCTTTTGGTTTAGGTTCAATCAAAAATTGTGGTTTATGATTAATCTTTTCTCCATAAGCTACAGCCATCTTGAATAAACGCGCAATATTATCTTGTTCAAGAGCCATGTCTGTATTCAATAGTGTTTCATAGCCTTCACGGCCGCCCCAGAACACATAATTTTCGCCGTTCAACTTTTTGGAAATATCAAGCCCTTTTTTGACTTGTGCCGCTGCATAAGCAAATACATCTGCATTATTAGTAGAAGCTGCTCCATTTACATATCTTGGATGACTAAACATATTTGCGGTATTCCACAGTAATTTGATTCCAGTTCTATCCATTTGTTCTTTTATCAAATCAGTAATTTCATCTAGATTTCTATAGAACTCTTCTAAAGAATTACCTTCCGGCGCAATATCCACATCATGGAAGCAAAAATATTCAACGCCTAGTTTCTCTAAAATTTCAAAGAAAGCGACCACACGGTTTCTAGCTGTATCCATTGCTGTTTCACCAAACCAAGTTCGTTGATTTGTAGGCAAACCAAATGGATCACTACCATCTTGTGTCATTGTATGCCAGTATGCGACCGCAAATCTCAAATGTTCTTTCATTGTTTTGCCGGCCACAACCTCTTCTGGATTGTAATAACGGAAAGCAAACGGGTTATCTGAGTTTTTTCCCTCATACTTGATTTTTCCTACATTCGGAAAATAAGTCATCTGAAATCCTCCTCCCAAACTAAGCAAGTTAGTTTGTTTATATGTTTTACTAACTTGATTGTAGTCGCTTTCATTTTAGTAGTCAAGCAATTTTCGCACTATAATAAATTTATACTAAATTACTACTTTTCCAACAAATGACTAGTAAATTACTACTTTTCCAACAAATGACTAGTAAATTTATGAAAAATCTATTAGTATATTAGTTAGTATGTTTAATAAATAAATTAACAAAGGAGGTGTTTATGATATGGAAAACTCTCATTATATTATACGTACTCAAAATGAATCCCTTTGTCTGGAGACGATTATTAATAATCTAGGTGTGTCACGAGCTGAACTGGCTACCATAACTGGTTTAACTAAAGCTACTGTCTCTAGCATCGTTAAGAAATTACTGGATGACAATTTAGTCACTGAAACAGGCAGTGGTCAAAGCAGTAATTTAGGCGGACGTAAACCCATCAAGCTACAATACAATGGAAAATCCGGTCTCTCTATCTCTATTGATGTTGGATATAATTACATTCGCGCCTTATTAACTTATCTTGATGGTGAAGAAATTTCCTACATTGAGAAGAAACCAATTACCTTAAATGAAGACACCGTCAGATCTTATTTTTCTGAGATATTCTCTTCTTTTGATAAGATAAAGCCTAAATCGCTCTACGATATTATTGGTGTAGTAATCGCTGTTCATGGACCTGTTTTTAATGGAAATATTATTTTTACTCCACATTACAATTTAGATAAGATTCGATTCCGTGAAATAACTGAAAGCCTAATTGATTACCCTATATTTCTAGAAAACGAAGCTAACTTATCAGCGCTAGGTGAGTATACTTTTACATCTGAATCCTCTAGTTTAATCAGTATTAATATTCATGGAGGTATAGGTGCCGGTATCGTCCGAGACGGAATTATACAAACTGGTTCGCATGGGTTCGCTGGAGAGATTGGCCACCAAATTATCTCTGCTGGCGGTAAGAAGTGCAAATGCGGGAATCTCGGGTGTTTAGAAGCCTATGCCTCAAATAAAGCTTCCTTTGAATATTTTGCACAATTAAAAGATATGGATTATGTCAATGCAATTATTTTAAGAGAATACTATAACAATGGGGATACTGATGCCAAAAAAGTCGTCAAGGAGAATACACGCTATTTAAGTTTCGGTATAAATAATATGATTGCCCATTACGACCCTGAGGTTATCGTTTTAAATAGTTCTCTTTACCGCGAAATTCCTGAAATGATGACAATGTTAAAAAATAATCTATATAGCACTTTTTCTAAATGTATAATTGTTCGAAACAGCAAACTTAATGAACGAGCTACTCTTCTAGGAGGCTTAGCCTTAAATCTCCAAAATTTCCTTGGTATTAAACATATGAAATTCAATACAAAGGCTTAGTGGAATTTTCAGATGGACCTAATGGATTTCTTTGCGTTTGCTCTCGTTCAAATGATTTTCCATAGGTAAAAATGCCCAAGTAGTCAACTATGCAGACTTGTTTGGGCATTTTCAATTAGATTCCCAGAACTTGCATGCATCAAGGCTCAAGCGACTTTACCATGTTCATTAGGCCACACAATGGATAACCAGATAAAAGAGCTGAAAATGCTATGAGGGCATAAATAAAACGTTCGCTTCCGATCCCTGTTAGCCATAAATTCCATGTACCGCAATTTTCATAATAATTGCCCTCGAATTTACTGACAAATCGTAAAGTTAATCTCATTTCACCCCTCTCTTCACTTCAATTTCAAATATTATATATAGCAAGGCCCTTCTTTTCACGTTTTCGCATGCAAAAAAGCCGGTGAAATTTTACTTATCGTAAACACTTCACCGGCTTGCCTTTTTGCTAAAACACAGTTACTCTCCGCTTTATATGTCCATTCATATCCCTTCGTTTCGAATTTACCAATCGAATAGTTTATAGCCACTTTTTCATAAGTTTGGATGGCACATTATTACAATCACAAACGAATGAAGGCAAAATTAAAAGACCTAAACCCGGTTGAATAACGGACTCAGGTCCTCAAAGCAGCATGACTATTTATTTCTAACTTTCTTGGGTCAGATCAAAAAAGGGCTGACTTCCTTATTTTAATATAAGCTTCGCTACACTTTCCACGTGTGTGGAGTGTAATTGACAACACATGGGATGTTGGTGATGTTTTTAAATAACCTAAAAGAATATATAGAAAGCGTAAGTTGGCTTCTAACAGCCAAATTATTTGCAAGTCCCAAATGTCTCTTATGTTGCTTCACCTTTAAATTGCCAATCTTACTTTCTATTGATCTTATTGATATAGCCGATTCAACAATATACTGAGTAAAATCTTTGAACTTTTCATTAGCTATATTAAAAACAGGTGTTAATCCTACTAAGCTTCGATAAAGGTATTATGTGAGTATATAAAAAAGAGGAAGGTCAAAATTGTAACTCTCCTTTTTTATAAGGTAAAATAAATATAGAACATACTGATATATTTTTTTGCGAAAGCAAAGGGTTATGGAAAGAAAAAATTATACAGGGACAGGAGGGGTAGAACATGCAACAGAAAAAGAAAAAAATTCATTTTGCTTGGTGGGTATTGTTTGGGTTAGCCATTATGATGGGTGTTGCACGTGGTGGCATAAATAATGCTGCTAGTTTATTTTTAACACCTGTGTCAGAAGATTTAGGCGTTGGTATGGGACAACTTACCCTATACTTGAGTGTCTCTTCCATTGCGATGATGGTATTCTTGCCGTTTGCCGGAAAGATAATGGGTAAATACGATATTCGTATGGTCTTGATTGTATCCATTCTGTTACAAGGTGGTGCATTTGCGTTATTTGGAATGATGAATTCGGTATGGGGCTGGTATTTATTAGCGATTCCGCTGTCTGTCGGTAGTGTTCTTGTGACACAATTGGCAGGTCCCGTTCTTATAAACCAATGGTTTAAAAAACGAAACGGACTAGCCCTTGGTATTATGATGGCAGCGAGCGGTATGTTTGGGGCGATCATTCAACCGAATGTAGGAACGTTAATTGCCTCACAAGGTTGGAGAACTTCTTACATCATTGTTGGGATTGCGGCGATTGTCATTGTAATACCAGTGGTTTTACTGTTCATTCGTATGTCACCACTACAAAAAGGTCTATTACCTTATGGCTTAGACAAGGTAGAAGCTAACGATTCGAAACAAGATGCACAAACGGTAGAAAACAAAGGTGTCACAGCCGCAGTGGCGAAAAAGTCATTGGCCTTTTATGCTCTATTATTCTTTTTATTCTTAATTACCGCGGTTGCAAGTTTTGCTCAATTTATTGCCCCTTACGCACAAAGCATTGGGTATGATGTCCAGTTTGCCGGAAATGTCATGGGTGTGTTCATGTTTGGTGTTTTAGTTGGATCATTGGTGTTCGGTTTCTTGACCGATAAAATGGGTGCAAAGAAAACCACCTTTTTCTCCATGTTCGTCGGATTGATTTCCGTTTTCTTATTGATCTTCATACCAGACAATCCAATGGTATTTTCAGTGGCAATCGGATTATTTGGATTTGTTTCTTCATCAGTTGGAACGCTAGGACCGTTATTGACTACTTCTATCTTCGGCACGAAAGAATATGGCGCCATTTATGGAACGGCAGCATTAGGATTAGCATTAGCAGGTATTACGGCGCTCCCTGCTTATGGGTTTGTATTTGATGCAACGGGCAGCTATCTATACGTGTTATATGCTGTTGCAGGGATGATTCTGTTAAGTGTCTTGTTAATCATCATTGCGTTCAAAGGTAAAGAAAAATTAGAAAAAGCGGGTCAATGGAATTAAGCGATATAGTTAAGGAGTAAGCGAAATCACATCTGTGGTTTCGCTCTTTTTGATACCCTCCTTTTTCACTTGTCTATTAGCAGTTTGCTTTAAACCCAAAGGGAACGTTTTCTTTAGAGCAAGGAAAACGGAAATATTCCCGAATAGAAATCAGCAAAGGGGAGCTAAGAATGAGAGTAGATATAAATACATAGAAAAATATAGCTTGCTTTTATGGGTCTGTATTGGACTTGAAAGGCGAAAGAATTATGAGGATACGACTACCAAATTTTTTTAAATAGTATTACCGATTGAAATCATTAAGAAAATTTTCTACTGCTATATATTGAAAAAGTACAGTACTTAAATCTAATTACAGGGAAAAGAAAAAAGCAGCGCCAAAGGGCAACTGCCTTATTTCAATACTAATTTTGCTACACTTTCCACGTGTGTGGAGTGTATGTGGCAACACAAGGGATGTTGGTGGGTTTATCAACATCTTTACCTGTTTTCGTAAGGATTGTTGCTTTTGTCTAATATTTATTCGAGATATGAAAACAGGCACCTTCAGAAAGAAAGTCGGTATACTTGCTCTTAAACAAACGCCCCCGATAGTTCAATAAGGAAAAGAGAAGCAATCTTATTCAACAATTGCGCCTTTTAATTGAATAACAATCAGCTTTTAAGCTCATTTTCTAATTTGTCTAAGAAAGTATTTTTTTATTTTCAGCAACGTAACGGAGGCTAGCGCTTTCTATTTCAATAATCAACTTTAACAGAGCTATTAATTTTAATAAAAAAACCTACGTTTAAGTAACGTAAGTTTGATTAACTATTAATTTTGCTGAATTTTATATTTGAAAATAAAAATCGAAAGACTAAAAAGGACAGCTGCATAAACTACCACAACATATAAATGGGGAAACATTGCGCTAAAGTCTTCTGCCACAATTGCTCGAACTAAATCAACAGCGTGGACGAATGGCAGGGCATAAGCGACTTTTTCAAAAGCTCCTCCAACTAACGATAAATCTAACCATGCGCCAGATAAAAATGCTGTTAAGTTAGTTAATAAAGCTCCGCATAAGCCTACTGCTGCCTTTTCGTTAAATAAGGAGCCACATAACAGTCCGATTCCTATGAAAATAGTAGATGTAATGAGTAAGGCAATAAATGCAAATACATGGTTGAAAGATAGCTCCAAACCTAAAAAGTAAGCGGTTATAAAACAAGTAATACTTTGAAGCACAGCAAATATCCCTAAAGGAAGCGTATATCCAATAATAAAATCACTTGCTTTCATAGGAGTAGTTAGCAATCTTATTAAATAAGAAGTAGAACGGTCTTTTCCTAACGTTTGTGCTGCAAAGAAAGCAATGAAAGAAAGGCTAAATACTGCGATGCCAGGTGTCAAATGTTCAATATTAAAAAGTGCTTCTGGAACATTGCGATTAATCGCAGTTAAAATCATAAGTAAAATGATTGGAAAGACTATACCAAAAAATAATGAAATCGGGTCACGTACAATTTCTTTCGTACAACGTCCAGCAAATGCCAATGCCCTCATTATAATTCGCCTCCTGTTACGAAATGCACAAATGCATCCTCAAAGTTTTCTTTACTTGCTGTTGTAAGGAGCTCGTCTACTGTACCTAGTGCCTTTATTTCGCCATCCCTCATAATACAAATGCGATCACACAATGCTTCCGCTTCTTCTAAATAGTGCGTCGTAAGTACAATTGTAGTCGTCTCTCTCAGTTTATTAATCATTGCCCATAGTTCCTGGCGGCTAATAATATCTAACCCTAATGTAGGTTCATCTAAAAATAAAATTTTTGGATCTGCAATGAGAGCCATTGCAATACTTAACTTTCGTTGCCAACCACCGGATAATTTTTTACCACGTTGATGTTCGTAAGGCTGTAGTGAAAACTGGCTAATTAAAGCCTCCGTTTTTTCAATGGACTCATCCTTCGAAAAGCCGTGAATGCGTGCCATTAATAATAAATTTTCGCGCACAGATAAATTTGGTGCAATGGACGTTTCCTGAGGTGAGACAGCGAGTAATCCCCGAATACTTGGCAACTCTTTACTAAGCGAATGCCCAAGTACAAGCGCATCTCCTGAAGTCGGTTTGGCAAGGCCACTTAACATATTGATAACTGTCGTTTTACCAGCACCATTTACTCCAAGGAGTCCGAATAGTTCACCTTGGTTAATCGTAAGTGTCATCGGAGAAACAGCAACTTTTTCTTTAAAGCGTTTTGATAAACCTTGAAGTTCAATTGCAGCACTCATTAATTTATTCCTCCTCTTTTTGATGATTTTTCACCATATTTAAAAACTGTTTAATCATTTTTTCAGGTGCTAACGCCAACCCACGATCCTCATCCCCTATAATAACGACTGAATCACCTGGGGTAATTTGAAAAATTTCACGGGCTTTTTTGGGAATTACAATTTGACCACGTTCCCCTACTGTTGCTGTCCCAAAAAAATGCTGGCCTTTGGGTGGAATATCTATACCCATTTCTTCTGGGTTATGGTTTACTAACGCATCTAAGGTTACTCCGAAGAAATTGGCAATATTCATACTATGGTGTAAATCTGGTGTCGATTCGCCTTTTTCCCATTTTGCAATTACTTGACGTGAAACATTTAATTCTTGGGCTAATTGCTCCTGAGTTAGATTATGACGTTTTCTCATCGAGCATAAATTCATATTAATCATACTTTTCATCCTCTCATATGTAATTATAAATACTATTTTAGTAGTAAATCTACCAACGGAGTATAACATTAATGTTATTATTCGTAGCAAAATGTAAAATGAAAATAGATGTGAATGATAAACCCCACATTCTAACAAACCGTAAAATTTTTAAGACTTTAGCTCTGTTAAAATTGAATGTTAAGAAAAAGAGGGATAGCCTCCTTTACGGCTATCTACAATTATTTAATAAGAAAATTAAATCTACTACTAATTACCACTTAAAATCTTCTCTCATTTTTCAACGTTGAAATTTAACATATCCTAATTAAAATATCTACCTGAGATGCTGACTAAACAGCATCTCAGGTAGATATTTTATAATTCCGTACTTACTTACGATACGGTCTTACCTGATGTAATGCTATACAAGTAAATATTTACTTGACAATATGGACCGATTGTTGAACATAAGTTTAATATCGATCTTCAACTAACCTGCCCCGTTTGTTCAATAAGAAATTCAACACAAAAAGGCATTAATCCTTCTTCTTGGATCAACGCCCCTGTTAGTTTAAGTACAAACATTCACAATGTTTATTATGTGAATTGGCATAATTCCATCATTTTTCTGTATAAAAAGGAAAGGCAGCTAAAATATAGCTGCCTTTAAATGAAAAGAGAGGTTATCCATAATCTTCAAAGAAAAATCCCTCTATTGAGGAGATTGTCCAAGACCATTCAGAATAAAAAATATGGCTTCCTCAATTTCATTTTCGCTAACCGAATGTTTATTTAACAATGCAAAATTAGAAATAAATAATCCACCTATTACAGTGCCTAGCATTTTTAAAATTATTTCATTCGGTATATCTCTAATTTCGCCCCGTTGTTTAAACGCTTCAATCACTTTTATTAAGTGATTGGATCCAACTTCTAAAACAAAGGGAAGGAATTCGTTTCTAAGTTCCTCTTTATAAAATATTTCCTTAATGAACACCTGAAATATTTCTCTATTTTCCGCAAGAAAAGCACTACGATTTGTTAAAAGAACTCTTAAGAATTCCTCAAAAGAACGCTTATCATTCATTAATTCCCTAATGAGTTCATCTGCCATCGTAGGAAAAAAATCTTTTAGAAAAGGAACCATTATAGATAACAATAAATTTTCCTTTGTTCCATAATGTTTGAAAATTGTTCCTTCTGCTACGCCTGCTTTTTTAGCTATTTCAGATGTTGATGTATTTGAATATCCTTTTTCCGCAAAAGAGGTGATAGCAACCTCAATAATTTTCTTTTGCTTAACCGTTTGTTTATTGGATTTTTCAAGTATTTTAGCCATTTCATCCAGTAGATTATTATTAACCATTTAAATCACCATCTTTGCGTAAAGCTGTATCGCTTCCGTATTATAGCTTACGATACTTTTTCAAAGCAAACAAATTTAAAACGATAAATACTGCTGCAAAAGCCAATAGAATATATAGATTACTACTAATTTCAGATAAACTTAAGCCCTCGTACATTACTCCTTTTAATGCATCTGCTGCATAATACAACGGCATAAAGTTTGCGAATACTTGTAGCCAATCCGCCATTCCCTCAATGGAGAAAATACCTGAGAAGAATATTTGTGGCACAATAATAATTGGTATGAACTGAATCATCTGAAACTCGGAACTTGCGAAAGAAGATAATAATATTCCAAGTGACAAGGCTACAAGGGCGATGATGACATTGATTAACATAACAGTCCAAATGGAACCAACTAAAACCATATCTAATACATTTATCGCAAACAAAACGATTATAACTGTCTGTATCAATGCCAGTAAACCATAGCCAACAAGGTATCCTGCGACAATCTCTCCTCTTTTAATAGGGGTTGCTAATAGTCGTTCCAACGTGCCAGTTGTTCTTTCGTTTAATAAGCCTATGCCAGAGATTAAGAAGACGAAGAAGAAGACAAAGAACCCGACTAAAATAGGACTAAAGGTATCAAAAAGCTCTGTTTCACTGCTGCCATAAACATAATTTGTGTTCAAGGAATCTTGTGAGAGCAATTCACTCTGTATTGCGTTAGTCCCCATCAATTTTAATTGCTTTGCTTGAGTATCAATTTGCTTTACTTTCATTTCTAAGCTTTTTGCTATTGTCGGATCATCATTCAGTAAAGTTAAGGTTGTTTGATCGCCTTCCACTTGTAAAAAACCATCTAAATCTTTATCAAGTATCATATCCTTAACATTAGAAACTTTGTTATATTCTTTTACTACAATATCTGCGTCTTCTAATTTTTCGATGATTTGCTGATTCCCATTAGCAACTCCTAAAACAGGATCAACGGTATTTCCATTAAAGACTAGGTTCATTAGTGTTAATACTAATAATGGAGCAACAAAGAGAAGAGCCAATGTACGCTTATCTCTAAGTATTTGCAATAAAATCCTCTTAATAAGTGCTACTGTTCTCATTGTACTTTCCTCCCAGCATCCAAAAATACCTCATCTAAACTATTGACATTATATTGTTCTTTCAATTGGCGAGGTGTGCCAGATGCTATGAATGAACCATCTCTAACCATTGCGATATAATCACATTTTTCGGCTTCATCCATTACGTGAGTCGTTACAATAATCGTTTTGCCTTCCTCGTTTTTCAATCTTAACAGCTCATTCCAAATACTTAATCTTAATTCAGGATCTATTCCCACAGTAGGTTCGTCTAATATCAAAACTTGGGGATCCTGAATTAAAGCGATTGCAAGAGATAATCGACGTTTCATACCACCTGAGTACGCTGACACTCTTTTATTAAGATCTGCGGTCAAGTTAACTAATTGTGCTGCATAGGCAATCCGTTTCTGTTTTTCAGTTTTGTTTAATTTAAAGAGCGATGCGAAAAACATAAGATTTTCTTTACCAGTAAGTGCTTCATATAAGGCATCTGATTGTGCCATATAGCCAATTTTTTGCAAGATGTTTAAATTAGGCATTTTTTCACCTAATAAATGGACGTAACCTTCATCAGGAAAATCCATTCCAACAATCAACTTTATCAAGGTTGTTTTTCCTGCTCCTGAAGGCCCTATAAAACCATAGATACTACCTTGTTTAATATCTAAGTTGATATCTTTTAATACCACTTTTTTGCCGAAACTTTTCGTTACTGCTTGTATTTGAATAGTATTAGTTTCATTCATTATGTAATCCTCCTTTCAAAAGTGAGCGTTTACTCACTTAGGTTGATTATAATTCCAAGTTAACTGGTTTTCAATAAAAAAGTGAGTAATTACTCACTTTTTTTAAAGGGTTTATATATTATATTTCTTATGCAACTAACCTGCCCTTTAGCTCTATAAGAGGTTCAACATAAAAAGGCATTAATCCTTCTTGGATCAATGCCCTTGATCGTATCAGAAAAACTTTTTATATAACTCCCTTCGCAATGCCCCACTTAAATAAGCGTAAATTTTAGTCGTTTCGCTCTTTTCGTGTCCCATCAAATTTTGAATGACTTCTAAAGGTGCCCCATTATTCAATAAAGTAGTGGCATAACTATGTCTCAACTGATGGGGGTGAATACTTTTATTGATGCCAGATCTTTTCGATATCTGTTTTATGATATATCTCATTTGAGCTATGCTCATACGATGAGGAGCACGTACGGTTACAAATAAAGCTTCTTGATCATCTGTTCTCTCATCCAGGTACCTCTTCAACCAGATATCACACCTAGTATTAAAGTAAACTTCTCTTTCTTTATTTCCCTTACCTAAGACAATTACGGACTGGTTAGAAAAATTAATAGATTGTCGATTCAAATTAACGGCTTCCCCAATTCGACAACCGGTTGAATACATAAACTCGAACAATGCATTTTCTAATGTTGTATCACAAGCTTCTCTTAAATGCTCAATTTCTACTTCAGTTAAAAACTTTGGTATGCGGACATCTAGTTTCGGTTCCTTAATTTTCGCGGCTGGATTACCATTCAGGACATTTACATCTTGAGCCCATCTAAACAACGACTTTATAAAACGTATCCTATGACTCAGGCTAGCAGCCTTTAATTGATCAGCAACATTCCCAAGATAAAGCTTTAATGAATCGGTGGTTATTTCATCAAGGGATCGATCACCGAGATTCCGGATTAACAAGTTTAATTGGACATTATAGGCTTTTAAAGTCTGAAATGAATATCCTTGGATCTGTTTATCAGCTTTATATAAATCCCACGCTTCAGATAGTATCATCCTATTACTCTCCTAATCTATTTTTATCAGTATAGACAAATAGAAAGGAAGTAATACTCCAATTTTATTAAATGATTTCTTATGAAACTTTTTTATAAAAGATAAGATTTATAAGGTTTTATTTAAAAACCACGAGGGCAATTCTATTACTTAACTCCACAGGTACTACAAATTTTTGTAGAAAAATTACTTGTAAATCTAGTGAGGAAATTAGGATTAAGTATCACTTCGTAATTCCTTTGTAAGAAACGAAAAAAGGCAGTGCCCCCTATTTAGAGGGCTTACTGCCTTATTTTAAAATAAGTTGCGAGACACACTCTACGTGTGTGGAATGTATGTGGCAACACAATGGGATGTTGGTGGGTTTATGTTCAACAGCTTCTCTCTGCAGACATTAATAGTTAAAAATTAAATTACAGAGATCTGCACTTATAGTTGAGTAAGGAAAGGTACAATAACAATCGTTACAGAAGAATTTAAATATAATTAACGAAATATATTAAATATAAAAATATTTTTGTCTATTTATTCACATAAGCTTGAAATTATATTATTCTAATATAGTAAAGGTGATTAGGTTTTTTCTTTTGTTGTTCTCAATACTTCCTACTATCACTTTAATAAAGTTACTAGCTCTTCTTTTGTTCAAACATATCCATTTAATCAGAATGGCCATTAGCAGGAACCTTACAAGTAATATATAGAAATCCCTACAGTTTGAATCTACTACTTAAGTAGATAGGAAATATTTCCTTTTTTATTCTAGCTTTCATTTCTTTTTTTCATTGTTATTTATTTTCTTCCCTTTAAGAATAAATATTTCACAACAAAATAACACCGCTCACTATAATTTAAAAACATCTATGAAAGGAAGAACATCGTGCCTAAAGTTAAATTATTTATTATTGGAGCAGCTTCTACAGCAATTCTTGTAGGATTATTTTTAGTGTTTTTCGGAGACTCTGAAGCAAAAGAAACGATTATAGCCCCACTAGGGAAAGACATCTATAAAATTACTGAATTAGAGGTTGGAGCTATACAAGATATCGTTAAAGAGACTTACATAGCAGGTAACCCAGTGACAACTACTATTAAACCTGTTGATAAACAAGGGAACTTTTTCTATAACGAGGTTATGGGAATGCAAAAGGTAGTTGAATTGAAATATAAGGCCATAGTTAGATGGGGGTATAAAGGTGAGTTTGATGAAAAAACAGTAGAATACAATGAGAAAGAGAAGATACTAACAATTAAAGAGCCTCAACTAACTGCATTTTACGCAAAAGAATTAGTTGAATCTGATGAAAATTTAGGCTGGGTACAATCCATACTCTCTCCGACTTCCTATGATGAAGCAAAAATATATGATGAACAAGCTAACACAGTTATCGAGCAGACAATTAGAGATAATATTCAAACAGGTAGAGAAAAAGTGCAAGGTCATTTAAAAGACGAAATAAACAAATTAATTGAAAATGAAACAATCAAAGTTCCTATCAGAGATATCAAGTTCGAAGAATCGGAAGAAGAGCTAGATTTAGTTAACAAAGAACTAGAAGATCTTTAAATCATTAACAAGAATCTGGATAAAAAACTGAATGAAAATAAGGATAATAAGGCAGTGCCCTGTGGGGCACTGCCTTATTTCAATACTAATTTTGCTACACACTCCACGTGCATCGTTTGCGGGAACATATCCACAGGCTGCACTTCCACCGTTTGATATCCATGCTCCTCCAAATACATTAAGTCACGTGCCAATGTTGCTGGGTTGCAGGAAACATAGACGACTTTTTTCGGCTTCATTTCTGCGATGGTGTTTAAGAGATTTTCGTCACAGCCTTTACGTGGTGGATCGACAACTAATACGTCTGCTGTGATTCCTTCTTCGTACCAGGCCGGGATGACGGTTTCAGCACTGCCTACCGAAAAGTCGACATTGGTGATGCCGTTTAGTTCTGCGTTCTTTTTGGCGTCTTCGATTGCTTCTGGGACGATTTCGACTCCATATACCTTTTTGGCTTTTTGTGCTAAAAATAAGGAAATTGTACCGATTCCGCAATAAGCATCAATAACCGTTTCGTTACCTGATAGATTCGCATACTCCAGCGTCTTATCATAGAGAACCTTCGTCTGAGTAGGATTCACTTGATAGAAGGAACGCGGAGAGATGGCAAATTTAACATCACCGATATAATCATAGATCACTTCTGCTCCCCATAATACTGTTGTTTTCGACCCAAGAATAACATTTGTCTTCAAGGAATTCACATTCTGAATAATGGATTTAACCCCAGGAACTGCATCAATAATCTCTTTGATGATTTCTCTCGCATGCGGGAGCTCAGGTGTTCTTGTTACAAGGACAACCATAATTTCACCAGTCACTTGTCCATGACGTACCATAATATGACGAAGCAATCCTTTATGATTCCGTTCATCATAGGCACGGACACGGTACTTTTCGCAAATATTCTTCACTGTGCGGATCGTATCGTCGTTTTCTGAAACCTGAATCAGACATTCATCCATATTAATAATTTCATGTGAACGTTTAGCATAAAAGCCGGCAACTAAGCCGCCTTCCATTTCTCCAACAGGTACTTGGGCTTTATTACGATAGTTCCATGGCTGTTCCATACCAAGTACTGGATGGACCGGTACATCAGGCAGTTTTCCGATTCTCGCCATAATTTCCCGAACCATTTTTTCCTTTGCTTTCAGCTGGCCTTCATAGGATAAATGCTGAAGCTGGCAGCCTCCGCACTGACGATAAATTGGACAGGGAGGCTCTACTCGATCAGGACTTTCTTCCAATAGCTCCATCAAGCGGCCAAAGGCATAGCCTTTATTAATTTTGGTCACTTTAATGCGGGCTTTTTCTCCCGGTAAACCAAACGGAACAAAAATAGGATACCCTTCCACTTTTGCAACTCCGGAGCCTTCATGAGTCAGATCTTCAAATACAACATCTATATAATCATTTTTTTGAATTGGCGCTTTTTTCTTTTCAGTCATTCTTTGCTAACCTCGATTTTTTATTGAGTACTCATGATTGTATCATAAAACAGGACAGACAGATAATCCATGGATTTTACCATAAAGTGAAACTTTGCTCAAACGGGTTTTCATTCATCTCCCATTGAGGAGTAATTGACTACTCGGGTTCTGCTGGCGCTTATCTTCCAATTTAACTTCTGCTTACGTTTAATATAGAGGTGTCTATGCTAGTTTGAACGGGATAAAAAAACCAACCTCTTAAAGAAGTTGGTTTAAATCTGGCTTCTCAAATACGGCATCGTCTGAAACAAGTATATGCCGATCTGTTATTTTCTGCTTTTCGTGTACGCTTTCCGGCACGAATACATCCAAATGACGATAGAGGTTAACAAATTCAGCAGGTGCCAAACCGCCAAACTCTCCATCTAAATTTAACTGCAGCTTTTCGGATGAATGTACTTTAATGCGGTTCGCCTTCACATATATCACAGACGGATCATGAATATGCTCTCCTCGTAAAGCCAACGCTGCGATCCGTACAAAATCTGGCAGGTTAATTTTCTTTAGAATTAAAAGCGTAAACATACCATCATTGAGGGAAGCATCTGGTGCTAAGCGTTCAAAACCAGCAACTGAGTTCGTGTTAGCAACAAGGAAAAGCATTGCATCACCTTCAAACAGTTTACCGTCATATTCTATTGACACCGGAGTCGCCTTAAGAGACGGAAGCAACATTTCCAACCCTTTCATATAATAGGCCAGCTGTCCCAGTCTGGTTTTCAGCTTGCTTGGCACTTCATATGAAAGCTCGGTTAAGCGGCCACCAGCTGCTATATTGATGAAATAACGATTATCCATTTTTCCAATATCAATTGGAATCGTAAGCCCTTCTGCAATAGTTTCAGCAGCTTCAAGTATCGATTTCGTTGATATACGTAAAGCGCGAGCAAAATCATTTGTGGTACCTACTGGGATAATTCCCAATTTAGGTCGGTATTCCTGTTCGGCCAATCCATTTACCACTTCATATATCGTTCCATCTCCACCCGCTGCAATAACCACGTCATAGCGCCTTTCCACAGCAATTTGTGCCGCTCTTGTCGCGTCGCCCGCTCCAGTAGTTGCATGACAGGAAGCTTCATATCCAGCCTTCTCTAAAATTTCCAAAACCTCAGGTAACTGTCTTTTAAATGCTTCTTTCCCGGAGGTAGGATTGTATATTATCCTTGCCTTTTTCATAATCAATCATCATCCTATATTACAAATTCGGAGTTAATATATCTGTCAAAAAAAATACCTCTACTATTATACATCCGTGATAAAACAATTGCTAATTTTACTTATCTTCGGGCAGATTTGATGATACACTGATCAAAATGGCATCCCCATTACTGCCGACTTTTATATTTGCATATTTAGCATTCTGTTCTACTTCTATCCCCGTGCCTTCTTCAATGAAAAAATTCTCAATGCCATAGGTAATCGTATTTCCATTTGCTTTTCCTGTAACAATCACTTGATGGTCATCTGTTCTTTCTTTTTTAGCTTCTTCTATAGTATCATATATCCCTTTCATTTGATAAATCCCTTTTGAATTCTTTTCCACAAGCACATATACACGATCATAACGTTCATCGGAATCTATCTGGCTAATATTATAGGATAATTGAACATAATCCCCCTGTATAATAGAACGCGGGTCAACCGGCTCTACTTTTAGGATAATATCTGTCCCATTCCGTAAGATCGTTTCCTTCTGAAAAATAATCACGATCAGGATGATTAGCTGAACGAATACAATTGGTACCCATTTACGCACACTCCTTAGGACAAATTCGAATCGCCCCGTGCTATTGTTTCTTTCTGTTTTCTTATCCAGATAAATTGCTATAAAGAAGAATATTGCTCCTACAATCGCAAAGGTAATCGACTTATGGAGCAGTGTCCAAAATAAATCATAGTATTTATAAGCGAGGTATCCGATCAGATAAAGAATAGCGGCATACTCTAACCAGTGATTTCTTTTATGTACAACACGGTATGTAAAATAAACCAGGAAGAAAAGATAACTGAAATTGTAAAGGTAGTAAAGCACACTGTTTTCCGAGAAAAATGTAAGAATGAGCCAAAGTGTCAGAATCGCAACCAGGTTCCATCCTTTTGTATATGGATTTTTTAGCCAAAAGTAAAGTCCAAAGGCTAATGCAATCAGTAGTATGACGACCAACTCACCTGATATTCCTGAGAATAATTCATAGAGCAGAAGTACCACTGCATAAATCGTCCCACCTAAACCCAATGGGTATATGATTCTCTCTCTTTCACGCCAGGTTGTATAGCCAATCAGGAGTAAATAGATGATTAGAACAACGCTTGAGTGATACCACAGAATCGAAGATGAAATAAGCCAGCCCGTCAACATCACTGTGTATCGAAGAATGGAATGCTCCCTGCCAATATGACTACCAATTGGAACGAGAATGACCATACTCACCATTAACCATGCGATATCCTCACCTAATCCAATCAAATAAAGCATACCGATTAAAGAGGAGGATAAAAGTAAAACTGCCAGGAAAACAAAGACTAGCTTAATAAGTGTTGGGAGAAAGTTATTTTCATCATTTGTTTTGGAAGCAGTGAATTTAGCCAGCCATTTAGAGCCCAAAATAATGAGGGTGATTGCAATAAGTAACCCAACAAAATATGCTAAGAATCCATTTATCCATGATGAAACCATGATAAACTGCGCTATGAGATTAATTGAAATTCCTAAAGAAACAATGACAATAACTACTTTATTCTGTCTGTTATTCATATAGTCATAGAAAATCCAGCCCGAAATGAGGGCAACTGCCAGATAGACAAAGATCCCGATATAAGAAAAAGCATGCTCCTCATTAAATAAATAGATAGATGTCCACCGGATAGTCAGTTCAATAGATAATAACTGAATCCAGGCGCTGGATAAATAAGAAATAAGCCTTGGTCCTCTTTTTGAGAAGCCATACAGACAAGCAATGTTTAACATAATGACTCCCAGAAGAATTAATGTGTGCTCTGTATCACTTCTATCAATCCAGCTATTTAAAGGAAAGAAATACGTGTATACCGTTATATTCAAAAGTATGTAGGATTGAACAAAAAATATCGGATATTGGGTAAACACAGCTAACAGAACAGAGGGAATCAGCCACACTAAAAATAATGTATAGCTATCAGCGTGTGAATTATATACCTGCCCCAAAAGTGCTACCACTACTCCAAATGCGATTGATCCTCCCCAGAATATCCAGGCTCCTACGTCCTGCTGATGCTGCTTCCATTTTGAAAAGCCATAGCTTACTCCGTAAAATAAAAGCATTAAAATTACGATTAATGCTATTTTCACATAGCGGTCCATTCCTCCCCAGTTGGCCGCAAAAAAATAAATGATCGCGCTCAACCCAAAGAGCAGCCCAATCAGGTAACTTGTTTTCGTCATCTTTTCATACTTCAATCCTTTCACCCCTTTTCTCTATCATGTATATTCTTTCTACTCATCAAAAAAACCTCCACCTTACCAAAGTTGTTAACACCTAAATAACTGACTAATCTGAAAATATGTATATATCTACCATATCAAACTTTCCGACAGAGAGGAACCTAAAAAAAGCCGACAAAGACTGTTGGCTTTCCAGTGATACTTAAAAAGCCTCCCATACATATAGGGAGGCTGTCAGTTACCATTTATCTTTTTTGAAGCTCTTCCATGATCAATTTATTGACCATTTGCGGATTGGCTTGCCCTTTTGTTGCTTTCATCATTTGTCCAACAAGGAATCCAACCGCTTTTTGCTTACCATTTTTAAAGTCCTCAATGGATTGAGGATTCTTATCCAATATTTCTGTGACGATTGTACGTAAGGCTCCCTCATCAGAAATCTGTACAAGGCCTTTTTCCTTTACAATCGTTTCAGGATTTCCACCATGCTCCACTAATTCTTTAAATACAGTTTTAGCAATTTTCGAAGAGATTGTACCATCCGTAATCAATTTGATTAAGCCAGCTAATCCTTCTGGAGTAAGAAACGTGTCATGCAGTTCTTTTTGAGACGTTTTTAAGTAAGCTGAAAGCTCACCCATAATCCAGTTGGAAGCCTGCTTAGGTTCAGCACCGGCAGCCGTTGTTGCTTCAAAGAAATCGGCTGTTTCCCTTGTAACAGTTAGCACACCCGCATCATATGCCGGCAGTCCGAAATCTTCTGTATAACGCTTGATCCTTGCATCCGGCAATTCAGGAATTTCCGCACGCACACGGCTTTTCCATTCATCATCGATATATAATTCAACTAAATCTGGTTCAGGGAAATAACGATAATCATCAGAGCCCTCTTTAACACGCATCAAAAGGGTAGCACCTGTCGCTTCATCAAACCTGCGAGTTTCCTGCTGGATTTCTCCGCCTTCATTCAGTACTTCCGCTTGTCTTTGTTGTTCAAACTCAAGTCCTTTACGAACAAAGTTGAAGGAGTTTAAGTTCTTCAATTCCGTCTTCGTACCAAACTCTTCCTGACCATATGGGCGTAAGGAAATATTCGCATCACAGCGTAAGCTTCCTTCTTCCATCTTACAATCAGACACACCTGTGTATTGAATTATCGTTTTTAGTTTATCAAGGTAAGCATACGCCTCCTCAGGTGTACGAATATCCGGCTCAGAAACAATCTCGATAAGCGGTGTTCCCTGTCTGTTATAATCACACAAAGAATAGCCATCAGCAGTGTGTGTCAATTTCCCGGCATCTTCTTCTAAATGAAGACGAGTAATTCCGATTTTTTTCTTCTCACCATTTACCTCAATTTCAATCCAACCATTTTCACCAATCGGTTTATCAAACTGTGAAATTTGATAAGCTTTCGGATTATCCGGATAGAAATAGTTTTTACGATCAAATTTTGTATCAGTCGCCACTTCACAGTTCAGTGCCATTGCTGCTTTCATAGCATATTCAACTGCTTTTTTATTCAACACCGGTAAAACACCTGGATATCCTAAGTCGATAACGGATGTATTCGTATTAGGCTCCGCTCCAAATTGGTTCGGAGAGGAGGAGAATATTTTTGATTCGGTTTTTAATTCAACATGGACCTCAAGCCCAATGACTGTTTCGTATTTCAAATTACTCCACCTCCTGTAGAGACGGTTTTTGTTTATGAAAATCTGTTGCCTGTTCATAGGCATGGGCAACTTTATAAACCGTACTTTCGTCAAAATGCTTCCCAATAATTTGTAAACCAAGCGGTAAGCCTTTACTAAATCCATTAGGAACGGAAATTCCCGGCACTCCAGCAAGATTGACAGGGATAGTTAAAATATCATTCATATACATCGTCATCGGATCATTTGTGTTTTCACCCAATTTAAATGCAGGTGTCGGTGTAGTTGGTCCTACAATGACATCATACTGATCAAATACGTTTTCAAAATCCCGTTTAATTAATGTACGTACTTTTTGTGCTTTCTTGTAGTATGCATCATAGTAACCGGAGCTTAATGCAAAGGTACCAAGCATAATCCGTCTTTTTACTTCATCCCCAAAGCCCTCGGCTCTCGATTGTTTATACATTTCAAGCAAGTTCTGTGGGTTTTCCGTTCTATGTCCATAACGAACACCGTCAAAACGAGAAAGGTTTGCAGATGCTTCAGAAGAAGACAATAAATAATACGTTGATAGAGCATATTTAGAATGCGGCAGAGATACCTCTTCATATGTTGCTCCCAATTTCTCCAGAACTGCCAATGAATCGAGGACTGACTGACGTACTTCCTCAGTCACGCCTTCGCCAAGATATTCTTTCGGAACAGCAATCCTAAGCCCCTTTACATCACCAGTTAATGCCCTTGTAAAATCTGGCACCTCAATATGCGCTGAAGTTCCGTCCATTGGATCCAGTCCGGCTATGGCATTTAATAAATAAGCATTATCCTCTACATTACGTGTAATCGGCCCAATTTGGTCCAATGAAGAAGCAAATGCTACTAAACCATAACGGGATACACGTCCGTATGTCGGCTTCATCCCTACAACCCCACAGAAGGAAGCCGGTTGACGGATAGAACCGCCTGTATCTGACCCCAGGCTAAATGGGACTTCACCAGCCGCAACCGCAGCCGCTGATCCACCTGAAGAACCTCCAGGCACACGTTCTAAATCCCATGGATTAGCTGTTTTTTTGTAACCTGAATTTTCTGTGGAAGAACCCATCGCGAATTCATCCATGTTCAACTTACCAATTGTGATGGTTTGCTCTTGTTTTAACTTTTCCACAACTGTTGCATCATAAATCGGGTTAAAATTGTCCAATATTTTGCTGGCACAGGTCGTGCGAAGATTCTTAGTTACAATATTATCTTTAATTCCAATTGGCATTCCAAATAAAGGACCGCCGATTTCTCCGGAAACTAGCTGTTCATCCAGTTTTTCAGCTTCTTTGTATGCATTTTCCTCATTTAATGTTAGAAATGCATTTACATTGTCTTCAACTTTTTTTATTTTAGAAAAGGATTCTGAAACTAGATCTGTTACTGATAATTCCTTTTTACGAAGCGACTCATGCAAGTCCGCTATTTTACGATCAAATAAAGACATGATTTTCCCTCCCTGACTACTCCATTATTCCCGGTACACGTATTTGTCCATCTTGATGGTCAGGAGCATTTTTCAGTACTTCTTCCCTAGGCAATCCTTTAGATGCCTTGTCTTCTCTCAAGACATTCTTCATATGTAAAACATGTGTAGTAGGTTCGATATTTTCAGTATCTAACTCATTCAATTGTTCAGCAAACGTAATAATTGAATCCAACTGTTTTTGTAACCTTTCAGTTTCTTCTTCTGTAATAGCTAATCTTGACAAATTAGCAACATGATTTACTTCTTCTTTTGAAATGCGAGTCATTTCATACACCTCCATTTTGCTACGTGCTCCAAATACAATTATTATGATAATACCAAACTTTCGCGCGTTAAAGCAATCGGAATTAACCACAGAAACTAGCTTATAGACAATTAAATAAAGAAAGATGGAATTATTCCCCTGATCACCGAATTATTGCCCGGGAAAAGTTTGTCGTGATTTGAAAAATCCATTAATCTCAATTGTTGATAAAATACGACATACTACACCTTTTTATAAATCAATCTTCCTTCTTTGACCAGTCACTTATACATTTCTTTCAAAGACCCGATAGATAACTCAACCTTTTTCCACCTATGACCTGTTTTTTGTCAGCAGAATAGCTCGAAAATACTTCGGTTATTCAAATAGTTTGGAGATTCATTTTCCAAATATAAAAAAAGGAATCTGAATAAGTTTCAGATTCCTTTTGTATATTAGGCTTCTTGGAATTGCTCTTCTTCCGTAGAACCTTTTAGGGCCGTTGTAGAAGAAGTTCCTCCAGTAATAACCTGTGCTACTTCATCAAAATAGCCAGTTCCTACTTCACGTTGGTGTCTTGTTGCTGTGTAGCCGTATTGTTCGCTTGCAAATTCATTCTGTTGCAGCTCAGAATAGGCAGCCATTCCGCGCTCTTTGTATCCTCTTGCTAATTCAAACATGCTATGATTCAGGGCATGGAATCCGGCAAGTGTAACGAATTGGAATTTGTAGCCCATTTTCGCGATTTCCTTTTGGAAGTTTGCAATGGTATCATCATCCAATTTTTTCTTCCAGTTGAAGGATGGTGAACAGTTATAGGCTAATATTTTATTTGGATATTTTTCATGGATGGCATCGGCAAATTTCTTCGCATCCTCAAGATTAGGCTCAGATGTTTCACACCAGATTAAATCTGCGTATGGTGCATAAGAAAGTCCCCGTGCAATTGCTTGATCAATGCCTGCCTTCGTACGATAGAATCCTTCAGGAGTTCTTTCACCTGTGATAAATTCCTTATCAGTAGGATCAATATCACTTGTGATTAAGTCAGCTGCATCCGCATCCGTGCGGGCAATCAGAATAGTTGGGACACCCATTACGTCTGCAGCAAGACGAGCTGCAATTAGGTTTTTCACTGCTGTTTGCGTTGGAAGAAGTACTTTACCGCCCAAATGGCCGCATTTCTTTTCAGAAGATAGCTGATCTTCAAAGTGAACACCTGCTGCACCTGCTTCAATCATGCCTTTCATCAGTTCAAAACAATTCAACTGACCGCCAAAGCCTGCTTCAGCATCAGCAACAATCGGTTGGAACCAATCGATATCTTCTTTACCTTCTGAGTAGTGGATTTGATCCGCACGTTGAAGCGCCTGGTTTATACGTTTTACGACAGCCGGTACGCTATTGGCTGGGTATAAAGATTGGTCAGGATACATATTTCCGGAAAGGTTCGCATCTGCAGCAACTTGCCATCCGCTTAAGTAAATCGCTTTTAATCCTGCTTTTACCTGTTGGACAGCCTGATTACCTGTTAATGCACCTAGCGCATTAATATAATCCTCTGTTTTAAGGTAATTCCAAAGCTTTTCGGAACCTCTTCTTGCTAAAGTGTGTTCAATTTGCATGGAACCACGCAGTTTTAATACATCTTCTGCTGTATAAGAACGTTCAATTCCTTCCCATCTTTCATCTTTCCACTCAGCCTCTATTTGTTTAATCAGTTCTTCTCTCATCTTTTGTACTTCCTCCTTTTATATGAAACCTAATGATTTGTTTTATAGAATTTCGTAGGCAGGTAAAGTCAAGAAGTCATAATACTCATCACTGATAATCAATTTATCAAAAAGCTCTGCTGCTTCGGTGAAACGCCCATTCTCAAAACGTTCTTCACCAAGATCCTGTTTAATCTTTTGCAGCTCTTCTTCTTTTAATGTTTTGTACATCTCCATATCAATCTTGCGTCCATCATCCAATACACCTTTAGGATGACGTAACCATTGCCACACTTGAGCTCGGGAGATTTCAGCAGTAGCTGCATCCTCCATCAGATTATTAATCGGTGCTGCACCTCTTCCATTAAGCCAGGATTCTATATATTGAATTCCAACATTAATATTAGTCCGAACACCTTGCTCTGTGATGGAGCCCTCTGGCACCTCGAGGAGATCAGTTGCTGTAACCTGAACATCGTCACGCTTTTTATCGATTTGATTCGGCTTCGGCATATAGTGGTCAAATACTTCCTTTGCCACTGGTACAAGAGCAGGATGGGCGACCCATGTTCCATCATGGCCATTTTTCGCTTCGCGTTCCTTATCAGCCTTTACCTTGGCAAAGGCCTCTTCATTTGCTTTTTCATCATTTTTAACCGGGATTTGTGCAGCCATGCCGCCAATAGCTGGTGCATTCCGTTTATGGCAGGTTTTAATGGCCAACTGGGAATAGGCAGACATGAATGGCACAGCCATTGTGACAACAGATCGATCCGGTAGAATGATAGAATCATGGTTTCTGAATTTCTTCAGATAGCTGAAAATATAATCCCATCTTCCACAGTTTAAACCGGCTGAATGATCCTTCAATTCATACAGAATTTCATCCATTTCAAATGCTGCAAGGATGGTTTCAATGAGGACAGTTGCTTTAATGGAACCTTGTGGAATACCTAGGTGATTTTGTGCATAAACGAAGACGTCATTCCATAAGCGTGCTTCCAGATGACTCTCTATTTTAGGCAAGTAAAAGTAGGGACCGCTTCCATTTTCGAGTAAGGTCTTTGCATTATGGAAGAAGTAAAGTCCAAAGTCAAAAAGTCCACCGGAGATCGGCTGTCCTTCCAACGTGACATTTTTTTCTTCCAAATGAAAACCTCTTGGTCGAATGATGGGAACAGCAGTTTCTTCATTTAATTTATATTTTTTACCGTTTGGATTTTCAAAAGTAATTGTACGGTTTACAGCATCGCGGAGATTAATATGGCCTTCAATATTGTTTTTCCATGTTGGGGAGTTGGCGTCTTCAAAATCAGCCATAAAGCATTTAGCGCCTGAATTTAAAGCATTAATCACCATTTTCCGATCTACAGGTCCTGTAATTTCAACTCTTCTATCCTGCAGGTCCTGTGGTAAAGGTGCAATTGTCCAATCACCTTCACGAACACTTTTTGTCTCCGGCAAAAAGTCTGGAAGTTTACCATTATCAATTTCTTCTTGGCGCTTGGTACGCTGCTCAAGCAATTCCTTTCGCCTTGATCCAAAGTGCCTTTCCAGATTCTCAATGAATTCAAGAGCTTCCGGAGTCAATATCTCATCAAAACCATTCTCCATTTTTCCAAGAATATTGATTCCATTCGTTTGTACTGCCATGTAAGACATTCACTTCCTTTACCTGTATGTTTTGTTATAAAACAGAAAAATTATTATATTTTGTATTATATAACAGTTTGTGGTTTTTGCAAACTATTTTGCAGTAAAATTTTGCATATTTTATAAAATAGGGTAAAACATCTCACAAACTAAGGAGAAATGTAATATTTAGAGATTACAGGTATAGTATGAATTTCATAGACAATAACCATTTTGATATTCTTAACTTTATCTTGAACACAAGACGACTGATTGATAATCTCGCTCAATCAAAGTAACAATCGCTAAAAAACTATGATTATCACTCATTAGGATCTATTTCCGCTCAATAAAAACCTATTCGCTCATAAATTTCTGTTTCCGCTCAATTCCTACCAAAATCCGCCCAATAAAGTGCTCTTTCGCTCATTTCTCCATTAAAAGTCTTAGTTTTCTTACCCAAGAAACTCAAAAGCTTATTATTTTTGATAGTTTGCTTAAAAAATTTGATTTCCCCCTCAATCAAATTTTTTATGTTAATAGACTCTTATTCCCCCTGTTAATAAAAAAGCTCCCCACCGAAAACAATCGGAGAGGAGCTTTAATATAGCCATATATATTAATAGGTTTCAGATGTAGTTTTAGCTTGCATATGCAATGTTAAGTAGTCAGGACCGCCTGCTTTTGAATCTGTACCGGACATATTGAAGCCGCCAAATGGTTGGTAGCCGACTATCGCACCTGTACAGCCTCTATTAAAGTATAGGTTTCCAACATGGAAATCTTCACGGGCTTTTTCTTGGTGTGCACGATTTCTAGTAATTACAGCGCCTGTCAATCCGTAATCTGTATTATTAGCTATTTCAATTGCTTCATCAAAGTTACGGGCTTTGCTGAATGCTACAACAGGACCGAAGATTTCTTCTTTCATAATTCGAGCATCAGGTGCCAAATCGGCTATAATGGTCGGTTGAACAAAGAATCCTTTGGAATCATCCGATTCTCCGCCTGTCATGAGGCGACCCTCATTTTTGCCAATCTCAATGTACTCGGTTATTTTCTTGAATGCAGAAGCATCCACGACTGGTCCCATAAATGTAGCAGAATCGGTCGGATCTCCTACAGTCAATTCTTTTGTCAATTCAATCGCTCTGTCCAGTACTCTATCATACACATCTTCTACAATAACAGCTCTTGAACAAGCAGAGCATTTTTGTCCGGCAAATCCAAACGCTGACGCAACGATTGACTTGGCAGCCAATTCAAGATCAGCATCTGAATCTACGACAATTGTATCTTTACCGCCCATTTCAGCGATAACACGCTTCAGCCAAATTTGGCCTTCCTGTACCTTAGAAGCTCTCTCGTAAATCCTGGTTCCAACTTCACGGGAACCTGTGAAGCTGACAAAACGAGTTTGCGGATGATCAACAAGATAGTCTCCCACTTCACTTCCATTTCCAGGTACAAAGTTAATAACGCCTGCAGGAAGACCGGCCTCTTCCATAACCTCTACGAACTTAGCAGCCACGACCGGTGTTGTGGAAGCTGGTTTTAGCAATACTGTATTACCCGTAACAACAGCTGCTACGCATGTACCGGCCATAATCGCAAATGGGAAGTTCCATGGGGAAATAATAATTCCCACTCCCAGTGGTATGTAGTCATATCTATTATATTCATTAGGACGGCTTTGTACCGGCTGCCCATTCTTTAATTTCAACATTTGTCTAGCATAGTACTCAAGGAAATCAATTGCTTCAGCTGTATCCGCATCCGCTTCAACCCATGGTTTTCCCGCTTCTCTTACCATAATGGCAGAAAATTCATGCTTTCTGCGGCGAATAATGGCAGCTGCTTTAAATAAAACATCTGCACGCACTTCAGGTTTCGTTTTACTCCAAGTCTTGTAAGCTTTTAGTGCCTCCTGCATTGCCTTTTCTGCTAAATCTTTATTTGCCTTGGAAACGCGGCCTACTACTACTTTTTTATCTGATGGGCTAATGGAAACAATTTTATCATCTGTAGATACTCTTTCTCCACCGATAATCAAATCATAGTCCTTGCCAAGATAGCTATCTACTAATCCCAAAGCATCCTCAAACGCTTTTTTGTTTTCGCTTACAGAAAAATCAGTAAGTGGTTCGTGCTTATATGCTTGTACCATTTGATTCCCTCCCTATATTTCTGTAGTAACCCCTTTTTATTCTACTCTATTGGAAGCTTGTAAGTCATCTAATATAGTTTATATTCAAAATCTTCACAAGAAACTAACTACATATCTATATCCACAAAAAAAGCTACCACAATGGGTAGCTCTGTTTATTCATTATATATATACACATCTGGTTCTTTGGAATTTGCCTTTTTCACAATGAGTGATTCCTGTCCATTGGAAGATGCAATTTTTGTCTCCACCGATAAATATTCAGGGAAACTCGATTTCACCAATCCAGCCACATATTGTGTAAATCCAATAACCTCTGTTTTTCCGTAAAACTGCATATCTATGGAGATGGTCAGCTTTTGCAATTCTTTATTCACATAAAAGGCTTTTCCAATTACTCCATTAAAATTAGGGAAGTATTCTTCAACATCCTGCTTAAAATTAGCAAAGGTCGTTGCATCATCACGGAAATCCTTTGTTGCTTTATTGGATGGGAACAAATAATACTCTTCTTGTACGTTTGTCCATTTGGAAATCTTATTACTTTTCTCTCCTACTTTTGTATAAGAAATAAAATTCCCAGGCACAACCGCATCCTTGCTTCCTTGTTCAAATAAAGCAACCATAATCGGAACGGTTTCTCCGCCTTCCATTGTTCTAATTCGTTTCACAACTTCAGCTGCAATTTTTTGACCTTCTTCAAGCAGTTTATCTTCTTCAATTTTTATTTCGTACGTTTCCCCATACTTTTCCTTTTGATAATAAAATACTGAATTCAAGGCAAGCCCTATCGAAATGCCGCCCAACTCAACTTTATTATCATCTGTTTTGATCAGATAATCATGCTCTAAAATATGGGCAAGATATTCTGGATTTTTCTCATATCTTTCCTCAATATCACCCTTCCCATCATCTAAAGGGTTTAAGCCGACGTTGTCCTCAGCAGTCAGTTTGTTCTCTTTCAACTGCCCTTTTGTATATTTACGATTCAGCCAGCTTTTAATCGTTTTCGTGTCCAATAACTGACCTTCTCTAAAAATATATTCCTCCGTTGAGAATGGGTCATGAGACAATCTCATCAGCCCTGTTTCAAACTCTTCCAAATCAAGTCGCGTATTAATGTTTGAAACCACAAGACCTCTGGAACTGCTTATCTGATAAGGCAGCATCGTTTGATAATAATTGTCGGAGATTTGATATTCGGGAATAATGGAAGACTCTTTCTTGGAATCTTTCTCGGTATTATCCTCTACTACCTCATCCTTATCAAATTGTGGTGCGCAGCCTACAAGCATAAGTGCCAGTACCATGGTTATTGCTATCAAACGCTTCATCCCTACACCTCTATCCCTGCTTGCCCAGTTCTTCCAGTAAATTGCTTTCATCCCATATTTCAATTCCTAAATCCTGGGCTTTTTTTAATTTTGATCCGGCATCTTCTCCGGCTATTACTAAATCTGTCTTTTTACTTACGCTACCCGTTACAGTTCCACCTAAAGCTTCAATCAACTCTTTTGCTTCAGTTCGTCCGTACTTTTCCATCTTTCCTGTAAGTACAATGGTTTTTCCAGAAAAATAACTATCTGTAGCTTCAGCGATATTTTTCTTTTTACCTTTATAGAGCATATTAACCCCAGCATTTTTTAATTCATCGATCAATTGCTGGCATTCTTCCTGATTAAAATAAGTCACAACCGCATCAGCCATTTTGTCCCCAATTTCATTAATAGCTGTCAATTCAGCTACATTTGCCGACATTAGACGATCCATGTCTTCAAATTCTTCCGCGAGGATTCTTGCAGCCTTAGCACCAACATGGCGGATTCCCAGTCCAAATAAAAGGCGCTCCAATGAGTTGCTCTTAGATGCTTCAATAGCGTTCAAAAGATTGTTCGCTGATTTATCCCCCATACGCTCCAAATTAATCAGCTGGTCATATGTCAATTTATAAATATCCGCTACATCCTTAATTAACGATTCATCGAATAATTGAATGATGACTTTTTCACCCAGACCATCAATATTCATGGCATTTCGTGAAACAAAGTGAATCATCCCCTCTTTAATCTGAGCTGGACACTTTGGATTGATGCAGCGCAAAGCTACCTCTCCTTCCAAACGAACAAGCTCACTATCGCAGTCAGGGCAATGCGTTGGCATATGGAATTCCTTTTCTTCCCCTGTCCGCTTATCAAACAGAACATTGACAACCTCCGGAATAATATCACCGGCTTTTTTGACGACAACATGGTCTCCAAGCCGAATATCTTTTTCACGGATTAGGTCCTCATTATGAAGGGAAGCCCGTTTAACTGTTGTACCTGCTACTCTTACCGGGTCCAATAAGGCGGTTGGCGTAATAACGCCTGTACGACCGACAGTCAATTCAATATCGCGAAGAATAGTGATGACTTCCTCTGCAGGGAATTTATATGCAATCGCCCATCTTGGACTTTTTGCAGTATATCCTAATTCCTCTTGTTGAGAAAGTGAATCGACTTTGATGACGATTCCATCAATATCATAATCAAGCTCAGGCCTTTTGGCTGACCATTCCTCAATATACTCTAATACATCTTCAATCGTAGCACATCTTCTGCGATGCGGATTGGTTTTCAATCCTAATTTTTGAAGAAAGTCAAGTCCTTCACCATGGGATTCAACACCTGTTTCTCCTGTTTCACCAATCCCATAAAGGAAAATATCCAAATTCCGCGAAGCAGCTATGCGTGGATCAAGCTGACGCAAGGATCCTGCTGCTGCATTTCGTGGATTGGCAAATGGCTCTTCCCCATTTTCTTCCTTCTTTGCATTTAAGGAAACAAACGATTTCTTTGGCATATATGCCTCACCGCGTACCTCAAATGTAACTGGTTCATTCAATCGGAGTGGGATGGAACGAATGGTTTTAAGATTAGCAGTAATATCCTCACCAATTGTTCCATTTCCTCTTGTAGCCCCTTTAACAAATAGCCCTTCTTCATAACGCAGGGAAACTGCCAGTCCATCTATTTTCAATTCACATATATAAGAATATCGGTCTGTACCAAGCCCTGAATTTACTCGGCGGTCAAAATCGCGCAAATCACTTTCGTTAAAGGCGTTACCAAGACTTAGCATCGGTGTAATATGTTCTACTTTTGCAAACGTATCAAGCACTTGTCCACCAACTCTTTGAGTAGGTGAATCTGGGGTTTGCAGCTCCGGATATTGACTCTCCAATTCCACCAACTCTTTATACGTCTGATCATATACAGAATCAGGAACTGATGGCTGGTCGAGAACATAGTATTCATATCCATATTGGTTTAATAGTGATTGAAGCTCAGCCACTCGTTTTTGCGCTTCTTTTATATCCATATTTCCAGCCCTCTCTACTCAATGTTTCTCTTGCGGACTATTGTTTTGTGATTGGTGCAAATTTGGCAAGGAGTCGTTTGATACCCATAGATGGGAATGCAATATCCAGCTCCAGACCGTCTCCGCTTCCTTTTACGCTGACAACTGTACCTACGCCCCATTTACCATGGGCCGCTTTATCGCCAACCTGCCAGTCGAGTTTTTCTCCGCCGGACTCATTCATCATCGATCTTCCGACAGTTTTAGGTCTTGCTGCACCATTGATTCCTGAATTGTTAAGACCGGCACCATTTATACCCGTTCTAGTTCTTGTACCTGAACCTGAATGCATAAAGGAAGGTCTTGACTGCCTTTGCTCTTCAGGCGGATTTAACAGTTCAATTAAATCCTGTGGAATTTCTTTAATAAAGCGAGATACAGGGTTCAGATTAGTACGTCCATATAATGTACGCATCTGTGCATTCGTAATAAATAATTCACGTTCAGCCCGTGTGATCCCAACATAAGCAAGCCGTCGTTCTTCTTCCATTTCCGCTTCTTCCATTAAGGCACGGCTATGCGGGAAGACACCTTCTTCAAGTCCAATAAGGAATACAGCAGGGAATTCCAGCCCTTTTGCCGAGTGAAGTGTCATTAATACAACGCCATCTGTCACGGCTTCATCCTCATCCATACGGTCAATGTCCGCAACAAGAGCAAGGTCTGTTAAGAAGGCAACCAGGCTCTTATCATCACTGCCCTTTTCAAAGTTTTTCGTAACAGATAAGAACTCATCAATATTCTCTAGGCGTGTTTCTGCTTCAATCGTCTTCTCAATTTCCAACGACTTTCGATACCCTGATTTTTCAATGACTTCTTCTATTAATTCTGTAACAGACAGGAATTCCTGCATTTGCGTATAGTTTTTAATTAGGTCCCTGAATTCAGCAGCCCCATTATAAGCTTTACCGCTAAGTCCAATAAATTCAAGCTCCATCATAGCCTGATACATAGAAATATCATGATCGGCAGCATAATTAGCAATTTTATCAACTGAGCTTGCTCCAACTCCACGCTTTGGAACATTGATGACCCTGCGCAAGCTAATATCATCGTCCGGATTGGCAATGAGTCGCAGATAAGCAAGAATATCTTTAATCTCTTTACGATCATAGAACTTAATACCGCCAACAATCGTATATGGAATATTGGATTTAAGCAGAACTTCCTCCATTACCCTTGACTGAGCATTCGTACGGTACAAAATGGCAATATCAGATAGCTTCTTCCCTTGCTGTTCTGTCAGCTCTTTAATCTTTCCAGCAACGAACTGCGCTTCACCTTGTTCACTGTCCGCACGGTAATATGCCAACTTATTCCCTTCCAGGTTTTCTGTCCACAAATTCTTTTCCTTACGATTCAGGTTGTTGTTAATTACTCCATTGGCAGCCGCTAAAATCCGTTTTGAGGAGCGATAATTCTGCTCAAGCAAAATAACATTGGCATCAGGATAATCCTTTTCAAAGGAGAGAATGTTGGCAATATCAGCACCACGCCAGCGATAGATGGACTGATCGGAATCACCAACTACACATAGGTTTTTAAAACGCTGTGCCAATTTCTTTACAAGCATATATTGTGCACGGTTCGTATCCTGATACTCATCCACGTGAATATATTGAAACTTTCTTTGATAGAATTCCAGTACTTCCGGAACCTTATCAAAAAGTTCAAATGTCTTCATAATCAAATCATCAAAGTCCAATGCCTGATTTTTACGGAGTCGCTTCTGATACTCTGTATAAAGATCAGCTACTGTTTGCTCATAGTAATTGCCTGCACTGTTCGCAAATTCCTCATAGTTGATCAATTCATTTTTGGCAGAGGAAATGGACCCAAGAATCGTCTTAGGATCGAATTTCTTCGTATCAATATTCTTCTCTTTCATTATTTGCTTAATAACCGTTTGCTGATCACCTGGGTCAAGAATTGAGAAATTGCGATTCATACCAATTCGGTCAATATCACGGCGCAGGATTCGCACGCACATTGAGTGGAAAGTAGAAATCCAAATATCCTCTGCAGCGCCGCCTAGGATTCCCTGAATTCTTTCCTTCATTTCTCTTGCTGCCTTATTGGTAAACGTAATGGCAAGAATATTCCACGGTGCTACTTCTTTTTCTACAATTAGAAAGGCAATGCGGTGGGTAAGTACCTTTGTCTTCCCACTGCCCGCTCCGGCCATAATTAGCAAAGGTCCATCCGTAGCTTGTACAGCCTCTTTTTGTTTATTATTTAATCCCGTTAACAGTCGATCTGTTAAGAATTGCATTATGACACCACCCTAACGAACATTTGTTCTTATTATACTTCATCCAATGGCTTTAACGACAATTTTATTTATTCTTTTTGGCAGAATCTACTGTCAAGAGAGCCGTTTTTAAATCCTCATAGACGAGGTTTCCGACTACAATTACATCTGACAAGCTGGACATTTCCTCAGCTTTTTCGATGCTTGTAATCCCTCCGCCGTAGAATAGCGTTGTATTCATCAATGTATTTTTAACGGTCTTGACAAGTGCTGGATCCCCATACTTTCCGCTGTATTCCAAATAAAAAATAGGCAAATTTAATACTTTTTCTGCCACAAGAGCATAGGCTGCCGCATCTTCTTCCGTCAAATCGGTATTGGCATCCGTTAAATCTGCTGCCTTACAATCAGCATTCATGATGCAATATCCTTCCACATGCATTTCGTCCCAATTAATCATGTGGCCAAATTCTTTAATTGCTTCTTTATGCAAACCAAGAATCCAATCCGGATTCCTGCTATTTAAAACAGATGGTATAAAATACAAATCAAATCCCGGGGTTATGGATTCTATATTTGATACTTCAAGCACACAAGGCAATGTATAACGCCTAACGCGGGCCATTAAGTCCAGAACATTTTCTAGTGTAACACCATCTGTTCCTCCGACAATAATAGCATCCGTACCCGATTCACAAACCTTTTCGAGTGCTTCATCTGAAATTTCCTTATTAGGATCGAGTTTAAACACATGTTTCCACTCGCGAAAATCGTACATGCAAAACAGCCCCCATTCTAATTTCCATTTAACCATTATAGCATTCCTTTTAGAGTTCCCAAAGAGTTAGAAAATTCATATGCACAACTGTTATCTAACTGGTTATAAATATGTGTTCTACTCTGGTGCGCGCCTACTTAATTGTCAATTAGATGATACGTTCCCAGCCTGAGTACATATAAAAAAGCAAGCAACCGATGTGCATATTCCACGCGGTCTGCTTGCTTTTATTTATTTCAGGCATTATCTTCTTTTAATCTTCCCAGTGCCATTGAGTACGCATCATTCCCATAATTCAAACAACGTTTAACCCTTGAAATAGTTGCAGTGCTTGCTCCGGTTTCAGTTTCAATCATATGATACGTTTTACCTTCTTCAAGCATTCGGGCAACCTCGAGGCGTTGGGCAAGAGATTGTATTTCATTCACCGTACATAAATCATCAAAGAAACGATAACATTCATCGAGATCTTTCAAGGATAATATCGCGTTGAATAATTGATCCAACTCTTTCCCTTTTAGTTTGTTAATTTGCATATATCCAGGTTCCTCCTAATCATTTGAGAGTTTGACACTATTATTTAAGCCCGGTTGATCCGGAATAATATTAATCCATGTTTTTCCCTGCACCAATTTTACTTCCGTTTCACCGGATACAGGTACAATTCGACCATCTTTACTTACCCATTGAATCTCCAGGCGTTTACCTTTTTGCAGTAAGTATGCATCTCCGCCCGCAGTTAAATCAATACTCCTGCGGCCTTTATCATCAATCACCTTATGAATAGCTTCCACAATAAGGATATTATCCAGTAGAACGGGATCTTTCGTATCTTGATCTTCCGTGCGTACTCCCGCTGTATGGCGTGTATACTTTTCACTCGCCGAATCATACTTATAGGTCACATCATAATCTAGAGATCCATAAGATAGAGCAGCAACTTTATAGTCCTCACCGGAAATTAATCCTGTTTCATCGTCGGAAAAAAAGCTATACGGCGGGGTATTCTCTTCCATTGAATAACCTTCTTTTTGTGCACCCTCTAAGATATTTTCATAGGTGATATAGGAATTATGCGGCGCTTTTCGATCAGAAGATCGTTTGAAGAGTGTCCCGTCATGGTTAAGTCCGTTCAAGTGGTCTATATAATCAGATTGAATCAGCTTTTTCGCATCAGGACTCCAGCCATGAAAAATATACAGGCTTTCATATCCTTTGGCAAGCTCTATATAATAATCTCTCGCACTTCTAATTGGCCCAATGTTTTCGGGAAATTCGCTTTGGTAGATAGCCAAAAACCTAGTTATATTACTTTCAGCTAAAACCTCATATACGACATCTGCTTTAGATAGGCCAGACTGTGGTCTTGCTTTGGGATGATTATTGACCATAACCGATACAGCCCTGTGGTTGACCTCTTCGTCCGTTCCCACACCCGTTAACGGATACGTATTCACCGGCTTAGCAGCTACCTCTTCTTTATCAGTTTGAGGTTTATCAATAATGGTTTCTTCCTTATTCCCTGAACACCCTGCCAGAAGGACAAAAACTAAAGCCACCATGAACCCAGCTTTCCTCAACATGCCCTACACCCCTTAAAGTGAAATTAACCCACCATGATCTACCTTTTATTTTTCTCTATTCTTTATTATTTTAACGCATTATAGTCGGAAAGAGTACAGATTTATTCATAACGTCATATAATCCTGCCTGTGTTACCCTTATATAAGGTAAATGAGTAGAGGAAAAGAACAGTAAAGAATAAATCGGATCCTCGAATGGGTATCCCTTTTCAGTCAATATTTCTCGCAATCTAGTTTCTTCTTCTATTAAAATCGGGAGTTCTTGATTAGACATCATTCCTTGCAGCTCCAGAGGCATTTCGAACAATATTTCACCTTTCTCTGCAATCACAATTCCCCCACCGATTTCTTTCATTCGGTTAAAAGCCAGTCTCATATCTTTCTTACTTTTTCCAATCAACAATATATCCCCAGAGTTAGAAAAGGATGAAGCAAATCCATACAAACGGTTGGCAAACCCCTTTAATATCGTATTGATTCTGAATTTACCATCTCTTGTTAGGTACGTAAAAAAGCTCTCATCATGGTCTTCATCCAAAACTTCTCTTGAAATATCAATATGAATCGAATATGGCTTAGTGATGACGCTATTTTCCATATTGATGCCAAATGGCATTGAGTATTGGAAGTCGTAATCTGTAAGCTCCCAATCAAGCTCCAGAGGGCTAAGGCCAAAGTCTTTCCAGGCGATCGATGTTCGATTCGTTTCAACCTGTCTTCCATCCCTTTTCACCCACTGCCCTTTTGATAAAACAGAGTGAGGAGTAGGCTGATCCTTGGCAGACAGGAAGTTAATATTGGCTACTCGTCCTGTCGCAATATTTCCGTGTAAATAATCGATATTATAATAGCGGGCTATATTTAAGGAAGCCATATTATACGCATCAATAATAGGCACACCTTTTTCAATTGCTATCGAGATTAATTGATCCGTAAATCCATCTTTATAAAATCCAGGTGTTGAACCATCTGTATTAAAAAATAATCGATCATAGGAGTTCAATTCGTATTCTTTTAAATCATCCAAAATACGGGGTAAATCCGGACGAATGGATGAATGCCTCAAGGACACATCATATCCCTGCATCAGTCTGCGAATGACTTCTTCTCCTGTCATAGCCTCATGATCACAATCCGCACCAAGCAGCATTAATTTAGATAATGTTTTTTCAGAAGCGCCCGGGAAATGTCCTTCAATTTTCTTTCTCATTCTTTTTGCTTCCTGTATCCAGTGAAGCATCATGTCATCTCCATCAAGAAGACGCGGCCATCCTGTTAGCTCTCCAGCCTGCAGGACTCCATCGTGCTCAAGCCAGCTCTTTACATTAGAATGCGAGAATACCATCTCTTCATTTCTCAGCTCAGTTTGAGAATCCAATCTGGCCCACCAATACATGCTGATTGGAAGATGACGTAATTCCTTCAGCAGTGCAAACGCTTGTCTATTGTCCAAAAGAGTAAACAAAAGCATGTTATCATTGATTAAGGTGGTTGTTCCATATTGAGCAGCATGCATGCCAAGAGTAGCCGGATTATATAATTGATATGGATGGGCATGCGGTTCAATATAACCTGGTACCAGGTATTGATCCGTACAGTCTACAATCTCATACCCGTCCTGTATAACAGGCATGTTATCCCCGACATATACAATTCGATCTTCATAGATCCATATATTCGCCTTCATCCACTTTTTAAACACCTGATTCAAATACACGGCATTCGTTAAAACAAGAGTTGGCGCTACTTTACCATCTATCACATGAACATGCTCGCGCAGTTGTTTATTTTTCCATCTATATCGTTGTCCAAGCATAAAAATACCCCCTTCGCAAAACATCATTTCTTATATTTAAAAAAACGGAAGCATCGCCCTTCCATTTTTAAAATTAAAATGTAAGCCTTTTCAATATACTAACATATTTTTATTATTTAGAGCATTAAAGAATGAAATTAATTTGTAATTCTTTACATTTCAGCATTATTAAATAACTATAAGTATTTTTGGATATATGACTTTTACGTATAATCACATTAAAAAGTTCCCTTTAATAAAGGAAAAAGATTGGACAACCCCCAAATAGACTCTTCCCTTGCCCCTTTAAACTAAACCTGTAAAGCCGCATTATTTATTTTATCGCTCTCAAGATGCAGGAAGAAAAAACATGTGGATAGGAACTATCCTATATTTCTTCAGAAAACATCATTTCTATTTAAAAGATGATATCTTTTTAGTGATTTTTGTCGCAGAAAATCAATTAATGATTTTTCTAGTCTAATATTTAAGAATATTATTGTTTTTTAAAGGTATATGAGCGAAATTGTTAAACTATTGAGCGATTTTAAAAATAAATGAGCGAAAACAAAGATTATTGAGCGATTTTAGAGGATTTATGAGCGAATTTCAGAGAATAGAGCGAATTATACTGTGATTGAGCGATATTAATAGATTTTACGCGAATTCCCTTCTGATTTGTTGAAGTTTGTTTGAAGCGATTTAAAATTTATCTTATTACTAAACATAAAGTGATTGGATCACTTTTTGCCAATGTTAACCATGCTCCTCTGCATACCTTTTTGGCATATGAAAAAGGCCGACCTCTTCAGGTCGACCAGTAGCCAATTTAATGTTCCTTGCATTACTAACTAGCTAATAAACAGCCTCTAACCGTTATATTTTTCAATAGCACGCTCTCCAATATCATGGCGATAATAGAGACCATTACATTGAATTCCCTCTAGCTCCCGATAAGCCTTTTTCTGGGCAATCTCCAGTGTTTTACCGAGTGCAGTTAGTAAGAGGACTCTTCCTCCATTTGTCAAAAACTCACCCAGTTCATTTTTATTTGTCCCTGCGTGATAAATATGTGTATCGATATCAACATACTTTAAGCCTTTTATAATACTGCCATTTTCATACTCACCTGGGTAGCCATTAGCTGCCATGACGACTCCAAGGGCGCTTTCTTCAGACCATTCCAAATCCATATCGACAGAATTCAGAACGTTTTCAACCACATCCATAAAATCTGACTTTAACCTTGGTAGGATGACCTGTGTTTCCGGGTCACCAAATCGGGCATTAAACTCAATCACCTTTGGACCCTCAGCAGTAGCGATTAATCCGGCATAAAGGACCCCGGTGAATGATTTACCCTCTTTCACCATTGCCTTTGCTGTCGGTATCAGAATTTTCGCTAACGCCTGGCTAACCATGTCTTGACTGATGTGCGGAACAGGAGAGTAAGCTCCCATTCCACCTGTGTTCGGACCTTTATCACCATCAAAAGCACGTTTATGATCCTGAGCAATTTCCATCGGATAGACCTTTTCTCCATTTACAAAAGCCATAAAGGAGAACTCCTCCCCAATCAAAAATTCCTCAATCACAACTTTTTTAGAAGACTCTCCAAACCTTTGATTGAGCAGCATTTCTTTCAAGGCACTGAGCGCATCCCCTTCCGTCATTGCGACGACTACACCCTTGCCTGCTGCAAGACCATCCACCTTAATAACAATTGGTGCACCCTTTTTCTTTACATATTGGACTGCCTTTTCATAATCCGTAAATGTTTCATATTCTGCTGTAGGAATATCATATTTTTTCAGCAAATCCTTCGTAAAAGACTTACTTCCTTCTATTATGGCGGCAGCTTTGGTGGGTCCGAATACGATTAGGTCATGGTCCAGAAATTCATCTACAATTCCGTTCACTAAAGGAGTTTCCGGACCTATAAATGTTAGTTCTATTTCATTTTCTTTCGCAAAATCAACTAATCTGGTATGATCTATCTCCTGGATATCCACAATCTCAGCAACATCTGCCATTCCGGGATTGCCTGGTGCTACAAATACTTTTGTAACGCGCTTGCTCTCAGCAAATTTTCTGGCCAATGCATGTTCGCGACCTCCACGCCCTATAACAAGTACTTTCATCATCTCGTGTCTCTCCCTCTTAATGTTTGAAATGCCGTACTCCGGTAGTAACCATCGCAATACCATACTCATCTGCTTTTTTTATAGAGTCCTCATCTCGCTTTGATCCGCCTGGCTGAATGATAGCGGTAATCCCGGCTCTGGCCGCGGCTTCCACTGTGTCATCCATTGGAAAGAATGCATCTGATGCGATAATGGCGCCTCTCGCTTTTTCACCAGCCTGTTCTAAGGCAATCTTCGCAGCGCCGATACGATTCATTTGACCAGCACCTACTCCCAGTGTCATTTGCTCATCTGTTACGATGATTGCATTTGATTTAACATGCTTTACGAGTTTCCATCCAAATTGAAGAGCTTTCCATTCAGCTTCAGTAGGTTCTCTTTTTGTAACAACCTGAAGCTCTGCATCCTGTATAGTTGCCTCATCTGACTCTTGGACAAGTAAACCGCCTGTAATGGAAGATAGTTTTTTCTCCCTTTTCTCTCTTCCCTCAAATTGAATAGTAAGTAAGCGAATATTTTTCTTAGATGTTAAGACCTCTAATGCCTCGTCAGTAAATGATGGGGCAATCACAATTTCCAAGAAAATTTCATGAAGCAGTTTCGCCGTTTCAGCATCTACTTCCCGATTTAACGCAACAATACCGCCAAAGATAGATGTAGGATCCGCTTCATATGCCTTTTGGAATGCTTCATAAATAGTGTCTCCAGTTCCTGCGCCGCAAGGATTCATATGCTTCACAGCAACAGCAGCCGGCTGTTCAAATTCCTTCACGATTTGCAGGGCAGCATCTGCATCATTGATATTGTTATAGGATAATTCCTTACCATGCAGCTGCCTGGCTGCTGCAATTGAAAAAGTAGAGCCAAGTGGTTTTGCATAAAACGCAGCTTTTTGATGAGGGTTTTCACCGTAGCGAAGTGGTTGCTTTAACGTGTATGTAACAGTATAGTTTTCAGGCTGATCCTCTTCTGCCAAATTTGTCATGTATTCAGCAATCAGGGCATCATAAGCCGCTGTATGGCGAAAAACCTTTGCCGCCAGCTTTCTTCTATCCAATAAGGAAAGTTCTCCATTACGGAAACCATTAAGTACTTTTCCATAGTCAGCAGGATCCACCACAACTGCTACAGACTCATGGTTTTTAGCAGAGGCCCTCAGCATTGCAGGACCGCCAATATCAATATTCTCGATTGCCTCTTCAACTGTCACGCCTGGTTTAGCAATCGTTTCTTGGAATGGATAAAGGTTCACACAAACTAGCTGAATAGGAGCAATCCCTTGTTCTTCAAGCTGAGCCATATGGGATTCATCGTTTTGTTTTCCAAGGAGACCCCCATGAATATAGGGATGTAAAGTTTTTACGCGCCCATCCATTATTTCCGGAAAACCTGTCACGTCACTGACGCTGATAACTGGAATACCATGATCCGACAATGTTTTTTTGGTTCCACCTGTGGAAATAATCTCAAAGCCCAGCTCCGTAACTCCTTTGGCGAATTCTACAATCCCCTCTTTGTTTGATACACTGATCAATGCCCGCTTTTTCATACTTTCTCCTCCTGTTCGTTGCTTAACTGCTCTATAATGCGTGGATATAGGTTATGCTCTACCTGCTGAATTTTCCTGTGGATCTCCTCCACGCTCTCCCCTTTATGTATCGAGACGGCTCTCTGTGCAATAATCGGTCCCGTATCCATGCCTTCATCTACATAATGAACCGTAACCCCCGTCACTTCGACGCCTGCTTCTATCGCCTGCAAAACGGCATTTTTTCCTGGAAAGGCTGGCAATAAAGAAGGATGAATATTAATAATGTGATTAGGATAGGCCCTTAACAGCACTGAGCCAATTAATCGCATATAGCCTGCCAAAATAATCATCTCGACTTCTTTCGCCTGCAACTCCTGTAAAATTTGCTGTTCATAATCCTCTTTCAAAGGAAAATCCTTTGGAGAAAAGGATAATACCGGAATATTTAACTTTTCCGCCCTATCTATACAGTAAGCACCTGGATGATCACAAATCAGCAATTCTATCGAGGCATACAATTTTCCTTTTTCCACCGCTTCTGCTATCGCTTGAAAGTTACTGCCATTACCTGATGCAAATATAGCAATTTTTTTCATAGCTTCTCCCTTAGTCTTATATGATTTCAACTTAATAAGCTACTAAATTGTCTTTGCCTTTTTGTAAATCAACGGAAATGCACGCCTTCTTTTTGAATCACCCGACCGATTCTTTTTGCGTCTTCCCCCAATTGATTCAGGGTACCAATTAGCTCACTCGCTTTTTCAGCCTGTACAGCTAGAACCATGCCAATCCCCATATTAAAAATCGAATACATGTCATCCTCTTCAAGTGATCCTTTATCCTTTATAAGGTTGAAAATCGGATTAATTTCCCATGTTCCTTTTTTAATTTCCGCCCCAAATCCATCCGGAAACATGCGCGGTATATTTTCGATAAATCCTCCTCCGGTAATGTGGGCGATTCCATGAACTGAGCCGGACTTCAAAACTTCAAGGATGGGTTTTACATAAATCTTAGTTGGACGCAGTAATTCTTCTCCAAGCATACAATCCAACTCTTTGATAAATTGATCCAATTTCATTGACGATTCATCAAGTAATACCTTTCTCACTAGCGAAAACCCATTGCTATGAATCCCACTTGAAGGCAGCCCAATTAATACATCGCCATCTCGTACAAGGCTTCCATCAATCAGCTTCCTTTTTTCTGCCGCACCAACCGTAAAACCAGCCAGATCATATTCATCTACAGAATACATTCCAGGCATTTCAGCCGTTTCACCGCCAATTAAGGCACAGCCTGCCTGCTCACATCCATCCGCTATTCCTTTTACGATTGCCTCAATTTTTATCGGTTCTGCTTTTCCGCAAGCAATATAGTCAAGAAAATATAATGGTTCTGCACCTTGGGCAATAATATCATTTACACACATGGCAACGCAGTCAACACCAATTGTATCGTGCTTATCCATCATCATAGCGAGCAACAATTTAGTCCCGACTCCATCTGTTCCCGAAACGAGTACAGGCTCCTTAAGGGACAATGCCGACAAATCAAACATACCTCCGAACCCGCCCAAAGCACCGAGTACCTCTGGTCTTTGTGTACGGCTTACATGCTTTTTCATACGTGAGACGGATTCATAGCCTGCTTCAATATCCACTCCTGCACGTTTATATGCGTTCGCCAAAGTGACCATCCTTTCATACTTCCTGTCAATAATCTATTGCCGTTACTTTATTTTTTCATATGCCTGATCATCGGTGGCATAAATTTCAGTTGGATAGTTCCCCGTAAAGCATGCCATGCATTGACCTCGATACTCGCCACCAAAAGGCCTGCCAATTGCCTCAACCGTCCCCTCCACACTTAAAAAGGTCAGAGAATCTGCTCCGATCATCTCCCTGATTTCCTCAACCGAGTTAAACCCGGCAATCAGCTCTTCTTTGGACGATGTATCAATTCCATAAAAACAGGGATTTTTGATTGGAGGAGAGCTAATGCACACATGTACCTCTTTTGCGCCGGCTTCTTTAAGCATCGTCACAATCCTCCTGCTGGTCGTTCCCCTTACAATCGAATCATCCACCATGATGACCCTTTTGCCCTCGACCACACCGCGCACTGGGGCCAGCTTCATTTTCACCCCTTGCTCACGTAGAGATTGGGATGGCTGTATAAAGGTCCGTCCCACATATCGATTTTTAATTAACCCCATCTCATATGGAATCCCGCTTACTTCGGCATAACCGATAGCTGCCGATATACTTGAATCCGGTACACCTGTGACAACATCCGCTTCAATTTGCGCTTCAATAGCCAGTTGTTTCCCCAGGTTCTTCCTGGCCGTATGAACGTTAATACTATCTATATTGCTATCGGGTCTTGAAAAATAAATATACTCCATACTGCACATGGCTCTGCCCTGTGATTCAGCAAAATACTCTGATTGGATGCCGTCATCATTAATCGTCACCAGCTCTCCGGGCCGAACATCCCGAATATAATCAGCACCTATTAAATCGAAGGCACATGTCTCAGATGCAGCTACATATCCTTCACCGATTCGTCCGATGGAGACAGGACGCAATCCATGTGGGTCCACAGCAATCATCATTTCTGTTTCTGTCATGACCAGAAATGCATAGGCCCCTTGGACGAACGATAAAGCCTGCTTTATTCGCTTCTTAAAACAAGCTGAACCAGAGCGCCTAATTAAGTGGGCCAGGACCTCTGTATCCGAGGTTGTATGAAAAATGCTCCCATCTATTTCAAGCTGATTTTTTAATTGGGTTGCGTTTACCAAATTTCCATTATGAGCGAGAGCAAAACTACCGACAGTCTGAGAATTAAACAAAAATGGCTGAACATTTGCCACTCCGCCTCCTCCTGCTGTCGCATAGCGAACATGGCCGATTGCGCTCCGTCCCTTCATATCCTCAATGATCTTTTGATTGAAAACTTCATTCACAAGTCCTTCTGCTTTATGCGATTTCAATACTTGGCCATCTGTAACGACCATTCCCGCTCCTTCCTGTCCACGATGCTGCAGACTGTGTAAACCATAATAGGTTAGTTGAGATGCTTCAGTATGTCCCCAGATTCCAAACAATCCACATTCTTCATTTAGTCCACGGATTTCAGCAAGCATGGTATGGCTCCCTTCCAGGCTATCAGTAGTTGTTTTGCTTCAATATCAATAACTGTCTCTTCCTGGCCGGCATGAATAACGTATTTTTCTGTATCTGTTACAATACCTATTTGAACCGCTTCCGGAATAATTTCTTTGAAAGGTCCGACTTGTTCAGGCGATACAGTCACAAGGAAACGGGATTGTGATTCTGCAAACAACCGGGTGGCCAAATCCCCCTCTAAATTCACTTCAAAACCAAGGTTTTCTGCGCCAAACAATCCTTCTGCAAGTGCTATGGATAATCCTCCTTCTGCCAGGTCATGAGCTGACTTTATTACACCTGCCTGAATCGCTTTCAACAGCTTTTCCTGCCGGTCTTTTTCAACCTGAAGATTCAGATGGGGCGCTTTACCAAAAATCCGTCCATCATTCATGAATTTTTGCAGCTCACTACCGCCGAATTCAGCATATGTTTCTCCTATTAAGTAGATTAAATCTCCCTTTTCTTTGAAGGATTGAGTGGTGATATGCTTGAGATTATGAACAAGTCCAACCATGCCAACGACCGGTGTCGGGTAGATCGCTTCTCCATTTGTTTCGTTATACAAGGAAACATTCCCACCAATCACCGGTGTCCCTAGTACACGACATGCTCCACTTAATCCATCTGCCGCTTTTTCGAGCTGCCAGAAAATTTCAGGCTTCTCCGGATTCCCGAAGTTCAAACAGTCTGTAATCGCCAACGGTTCACCGCCTGAACAAATAATATTACGTGCTGCTTCAGCCACCGCAATTTGACCGCCTGTTTCCGGGTCTAAATAGAGATAGCGGGAATTGCAGTCTGTTGTCATCGCCAACGCTTTTTCCGTGCCGCGAATACGAACGACGGCTGCATCAGAACCTGGCCCTACAACCGTATTCGTGCGTACCATATAATCATACTGGTCATAAACCCATTCCTTACTCGCTATAGTCGGTTGTGCCAATAACGATAGCAGAGTTTCTGTATAGTTGTTGATGACAGGTGGTACTTCATCTTCCATCGCTTGAAACTCTTGAAAATAATTAGGCTCTTTGGACGGTTTATAGTAAACTGGCGCCTCCTCAGCTAGTGCATCTGCTGGTACATTTGCCACCACTTCGCCTCTATATGTTAAGCGAATCATTTTATCTTCCGTTACAGTGCCCACATCGACCGCTTCAAGGCCATACTTTCCAAACAGCTCTTCGATTTCTTGCTCCCGTCCTTTTTTGGTTACAATCAGCATTCTCTCCTGTGATTCAGATAACATCATTTCATAAGGTGTCATTCCTGTTTCTCGCTGAGGAATCCTATCTAAATTCATTTCAATTCCGGATCCCGCTTTGGAGGCCATTTCTGCAGAGGAACTGATTAATCCAGCTGCGCCCATATCCTGTATTCCTACAAGTGCATCCGATTTTACAAGCTCCAGGCATGCTTCAAGTAAAAGCTTTTCCATGAATGGGTCCCCTACTTGTACGGCTGGCCGTTTGGAATCAGAATCATCTGTTAATTCCTCCGAGGCGAAGGTTGCTCCATGAATGCCATCACGACCTGTTTTTGCCCCGACATACATAACTGTATTTCCAACTCCATGCGCCTGACCCTTCTTAATATCCTCATGATTGATTAAGCCGACACACATCGCATTTACAAGAGGATTCCCCTCATAGGAAGGATCAAACTGAATCTCACCACCAACAGTTGGTATTCCGATACAGTTTCCATATCCGGCAATCCCAGCTACAATTTCCTCAAACAAATACTTCATCCGTGGAGTTGTTAATTCTCCAAAACGCAAGGAGTTCAGCATGGCAATCGGTCTAGCCCCCATGGAAAAGACATCGCGGATGATTCCACCCACGCCTGTGGCTGCACCTTGATATGGTTCGATTGCGGAGGGATGGTTATGGCTTTCAATTTTAAAAACAACCGCTTGCCCGTCACCAATATCCACAATACCCGCACCTTCTCCGGGCCCTTGCAGTACACGTTTACCTGTTGTTGGGAACTTCCTTAATACAGGCTTTGAGTTTTTATAGCTGCAATGCTCAGACCACATAACTGAAAACAAACCAGTTTCTGTATAGTTTGGCAAGTGCCCAAGAATTTTTTCTATCTTGGCAAACTCATCATCCGTCAATCCCATTGTGGCATAAATTCGTTCTTCTTTAATCATGGTTGGACTTGGCTCAAGCATTAACGACATTTGTTTCCCTCCAGTATTGAACAATCGATTTGAATAACTTGATTCCATCGGCACTGCCAAGTAAGGAGGAAACAGCCCTTTCCGGATGGGGCATCATCCCAAGAACATTGCCTTGCTTATTCATAATTCCCGCGATATCCTGATGACTGCCATTTGGATTTCTATCATACGTAAACAGAATTCGATTTTGTGTCTTTAACTGTTCCAGCGTCTCCTCATCACAATAGTAATTTCCCTCGCCATGAGCAATCGGGATAGTGATTTGTTCATTTTTGGTATAGGAGCTCGTAAAAGGAGTTTCGTTGTTCACAACATTCAACTTTTGCGGTCTGCAAATAAACTTCAAATCAGCATTACGCCGCATAGCTCCCGGCAGCAATCCCGCCTCCAGTAATACCTGGAATCCATTACACACACCGAGGATCGGAATACCATCCAATGCCGCTCTTTTCACAGCCTCCATAATGGGTGAAAATTGGGCAATTGCACCGCACCGTAAATAGTCACCATACGAAAACCCTCCAGGCAGCAGGATAGCATCAAAGCCTTCGAGACTCGTTTCCGTATGCCAAACATATTCCGCATCTTCTCCAACCTCATCACGAACGGCATGATACATATCAATATCACAATTGGATCCCGGAAAGACGATTACGGCGAATTTCACTGTCCGATTACCTCCTCTATGCTGTATCGATAATCTTCAATGACCGTATTGACTAACAATTTTTCGCACATATTGCGGACCGCCTCATCAACATCAGCAGTAGATTCAGAGAGTTCCAACTCCATATACTTGCCAATTCGCACATCCCGAACCTCCGGGAAATTCATGGCATTCAATGACTTTTGTACAGCAGTTCCCTGCGGATCCAATACACTTTCACGAAGAGTGACATAAACCTTTACTTTATACATGTTGAACGTCCTCCAGCTTAGCAAGAATTTTTTTATAGGCATCTGTTAAACTGCCGAGATTCCGGCGGAATATATCCTTATCCAACTTTTCATTTGTATGCGAATCCCAAAGACGGCAAGTATCCGGTGAAATTTCATCCGCAAGCAGGACATGGTCCTTCTCATCTTTGCCAAACTCAAGCTTAAAATCTATTAATCTGATGTCCATAGAAGCAAATAAGCTTCGCAACATTTCATTGATTTGCATAGACTGTTTTTTTAATATTTTGACTTCTCCAGCTGTAGCAAGGTCCAGGACGTTAATATGATCTTCTGTTAATAGCGGATCACCAAGCTTATCGTCTTTATAATAAAATTCCACAATCGGCCTTTTAAGAGGTGTTCCTTCCTCTACACCCAATCTTTTAGAAAAACTGCCGGCAGCAACATTGCGTACTACTACTTCTAAAGGAATAATGGTGACTCGTTTAACGAGCTGTTCTGTTTCTGATATTTTTTTAATAAAATGCGATTCAATACCCTTAAGGTGAAGCCATTCGAATAGCAGGCTCGTGATTTGGTTATTCAGATGTCCCTTCCCCTCAATCATTGCTTTCTTTTCCCCATTAAATGCAGTTGCTGAGTCCTTGTATCGGATTAGGACGATTTCCGGATTATCAGTTGCATAAATTTGCTTTGCCTTGCCTTCGTAAAGAAGTTCATTCTTCGCCAATTGGATATCCTCCTATATGGTAATAATCCTGATAAGCCAAACACGGATGGAATTAATGTAAAAGGGGCACCCCTCAACCTTTATTAAGTAGTGCCCCTCGTTAAAATTACAGCCCCATACGTTCAAAAATGAAATCTACATTTTTCAAATGATAATGGTAATCGAAGCAATCATCCAATTCTTCAGTAGACAGGTAGGCCGTAATTGTTTCATCCGCTTCTAGCAATTCACGGAATTGAATCTGTGTTTCCCATGCCTCCATCGCCTTAGGCTGAACGGTATCATACGCTTTTTCACGAGACAATCCTTTATCAATTAAAGCAAGCAATACACGCTGTGAATAAATCAGACCATAAGTGCGGTCCATATTACGCTTCATATTATCAGGGAACACCGTTAAGTTTTTCACGATATTACCGAAGCGGTTTAACATATAGTTCAATAAAATGGTCGCATCCGGGAGGATAATTCTTTCAGCAGAAGAATGTGAAATGTCCCGTTCATGCCAAAGTGAAACATTTTCATAGGCCGTCATCATGTGGCCGCGAATCACACGGGCCAACCCAGTCATATTCTCCGAACCGATTGGATTGCGTTTATGCGGCATAGCGGAAGAACCCTTCTGCCCCTTCGCAAAAAATTCCTCTACTTCACGTGTCTCACTCTTTTGCAAACCACGAATTTCAGTTGCAAATTTTTCAATAGAAGTCGCAATCAATGCTAATGTAGACATGTATTGTGCATGTCGGTCGCGCTGTAGGGTTTGGGTAGAGATTGGAGAAGGTTTGATCCCAAGATTTTCACACACAAACTTTTCTACAAATGGATCAATGTTCGCATATGTTCCAACAGCACCGGAGATTTTACCATACTCTACTGTATCTGCAGCTTCTTTTAGTCTTTTTAGATTCCGCTTCATTTCTTCATACCATAATGCCATTTTCAAACCAAATGTCGTTGGTTCAGCATGGACGCCATGAGTACGTCCCATCATAACCGTATATTTATGCTCCTTCGCTTTTTCTGCCAAAATTGTAATAAACCGCTCCACATCAGCGATTAAAATATCATTGGCCTGCTTGAGCAAATAAGATAAAGCCGTATCGACTACATCTGTAGAAGTCAGACCATAATGAACCCATTTCCGTTCTTCTCCCAGCGATTCTGAAACGGCACGCGTAAAGGCAACCACATCATGTCTGGTTTCTTCTTCAATTTCTTTGATACGATTCACATCAAAGGAAGCACGCTCTCTCATTACTTTTACATCCTCTTTAGGGATTGCACCAAGCTCTGCCCAGGCTTCACAAGCCAAAATTTCTACTTCGAGCCATGCTTGAAAACGATTCTCCTCTGTCCAAATCTTTCCCATTTCCGGTCTTGTATAACGTTCAATCATTATTTCATATCCACCTTTTCTTTTTTGTCTCCTGTTTGTTCAGTCCATATATTTGATTGATTAAGCATCTCTAATATTTCCATCGGATGCTCTCCTAAGACTGTAATATGCCCCATTTTTCTATCTTTCTTCGCTTCACGCTTCCCATAAATATGTACTTTCCAATCAGGCTCATTCCCTAAAGCCTTTATAACCGGTTCTAAATGCTGACCCAAAACATTGACCATTACCGCACTGGAATGTAATTCAGTATGACCAAGCGGCCAATTACACACCGCTCTTATATGTTGCTCAAATTGAGAGGTTTCACAAGCCTCAATCGAAAAATGTCCGGAATTATGAGGTCTCGGCGCTAATTCATTCACCAAAATATCATCCTGGTCGAGCAGGAACATTTCAACGGCTAATGTACCAACCACCTGTAATGATTCTGCCAATTGTACAGCCGATCCGATTGCATGGATTTGGGTGTTTTCATTGATTCTCGCCGGGACAATCGATTGATGCAAAATATTATTGACGTGAATATTCTCTGCAACAGGAAACACCCGTATGGAACCATCCAATTTTCGAGTTACTATCACTGAAATTTCCTTTTGAAACGGTATAAAACTCTCCAAAACACAAACTCCATGGCTCAGCAATTCAGAGCCTTTGGCTAAATCTCCTTTATCCCGTATAACAAGCTGTCCTTTTCCATCATAACCACCTCGCGCTGTTTTCAAGACAGAAGGATAGCCAAGTTTAGAAATAGCTTGACGAAGATCCTCAAAACTTGCAATGACCTCGAACGGGACAACTTTGACACCTGATTTCTCAATCGCCTGTTTTTCAAGAACCCGATCCTGCGTAATTCTTAATATATCCGTACCCTGCGGAATATATGGATTACCCGTTAGTTGATCTAACGCATCAGCATCAATATTTTCAAATTCAAATGTGAGTACATCACTTATCTTTGCCAAGCGCTGCAGAGCCTCTACATCATTAAATGGGGCCGTGATTTCCATATCCGCAATTTGGCCGCAAGGACTGTTGGGCGTTGGATCAAGCACAGCTATCTTAAAACCTAAATTTCTGGCTGCCAATGCCAGCATTCGCCCCAACTGACCGCCACCTATTATCCCAATCGTCTGGCCAGGTAAAATAACTGGTGCCTGCTTACTCAAGTTCATCACAACTTTCAATTGATTGTCTTTGAATTTTTAATCTATATTGTTCAAGTTCTTCAGCCAATTCTTGCTCGAAGGTCCCTAATATCTGTACTGCTAAAAGACCTGCATTTTTTGCACCGGCTTTGCCAATCGCCATCGTTGCTACAGGAACACCACCCGGCATTTGAACAATAGACAGCAAAGAATCCAAACCGTTTAGAGCGTGGGATTGCACAGGCACACCAATTACAGGCAAAGTAGTTTTGGCTGCTACCATCCCAGGTAAATGGGCTGCTCCGCCTGCACCGGCTATAATCACTTTTATTCCACGACTTCGCGCGCTTTGGGCATATTCAAACATTAAATCAGGCGTTCTATGAGCTGAAATTACTTTTTTCTCATAAGCCACCTTAAAATCATCCAGAATAGTACATACATGCTTCATCGTTTCCCAGTCTGATATGCTTCCCATGATTACTCCAACCTTAAGGTCATTCATCATTTTCGCCTCCAAATAAAAAAGCTGCATGAACACACTTTCAAAAAAGAGAAAGCAGTCCACACAGCTTATATGCTATGCCAAACCGAGCACTTAGGACAAGTACTATGCCCTCACATATAAGGTGAGGTCCGCTTTCTCTCATAGTCCAAAAATTTATTCGGTCTTTGGGTAGAAACTTGCAGGCCATATCCCCGCTATTATATGAGAGAATTATTTATTTTAATGCTTATTGTTCGTACCTATCTTACCAATAGGGCTAATTGTATGTCAACTAAAAACCGAACACTTCTGTTATTTAATGCAATATCGTTCGGTTTTCAATCAATTGATTTGCCTTCAAAAATAATCTGGCGTGCAACCGGAATATATTCTATCTGATCGCCATTCTTCACTTCCTTAAAAATTGGTTTCTCCATACGTCTTACGGGAAAGTATCCTTCCTTTTTCATACGCTCCAAGCATTCATCAATGCTTTCATTCTCCTGCAATTCAAACTTTTGTTTCTTTGGCTTAGCCAATCGACCCTCGTCCTTTCTGTTACTTACTCTACTAGTAGTGTATCCCATTTAGTACTCTTTTCGGAAGTTTTGTTACAGAATTTTATGTGACTGGTGTAAGCGTGGACTGGCAAAAGTTTTCTTCTTTATGGATAGGAATTTCAGTTTAACACTGTGCCGTCTCACACCTATTCTCCAGCAAAAACACATCAAAGTATGTACGGTAAGACGTATATAAGTGATGTCAGAATCTGAGCTGAAATGTGCTTAATATGAATTGTCATGGGTAGATATAACAATTTTAAAAAGCTTGGCTTTCCCTCAGATTTTACTCATCTTTGTCCCATTTTTTCAACTTATGTCTTCTTTCCAGCCTACTAATCATGCTGATAACTCAACCTCAATCCCAAAAACCG